>DATJVN010000049.1:0-3736 GCA_035501755.1 Bryobacteraceae bacterium
CGAGGGGTGGTTCTTCGCATCATAGGAGACCAGATAGGGCGGGTCGGTCGCGCAGAGCCTCGCAGTCTTGCCATCCATCAGGGCAGCGACGTCTGAAGCACTCGTACTGTCACCGCACACTAACCTGTGTTGCCCGATTTCCCAGATCTTTCCTCGTTTAGTCCTCCATTTTTTCTCCAGCTGGGCAGCCCGATCGATCTTTGGCTCGGGCGCAGAGATCTCGTTCCCGCTAAAGTCCTTGAGCAGCGTTTTGAGCTCATTCTCATTCCAGAACTGCGTGAGGTCCACGTCCAGCGAAGAGCGCACCTCGGGATTCCACTCGAGATCGATTTCGCTGACGCGGTTGTCGGCAATCGCAAGTTCTCTCGCCTTTTGTCCTTCTTGAGGTCAAGATCACCCCGCTGGACAGCTACGAGCGACGAGCCGTCCGTTTCGATCACGGCGATCGACTCGATCCCAGTAGCGCGTGCGGCCTCTAAGGTTTTGTTGCCAGCGATGACGCGGTTATGTCGGTCCACAACGACCGAGCGACCAGCACCGTATTTACTGAGAGACTCTTCCAAAAGGGCGCGCCCACGCTTCGTTCCTCTGTTCGCGTTCTTCTCATCGAGGATCAGTTGGGCGATGGGTACAACTCGGAGAGTCGGCTTCACGCGATCGCTCCAAGTTCAACTTCCGGGGAATGTAGTGACTTTTGTAGTGACTCTAGGTGCAGACAGCCACATTTGCGCACACCCGCGCACACTCTGGCCGACGAACCAAATCTTTGGCTTTCTATCGTATTATTGAAAAGGCGCTGTTTGCGGTAGTTACGGAGCCTGCCTTGGGCGCAGGAGGTCTGGAGTTCAAATCCCCACGCCCCGACCAGTTTCATTCCACCGTTTTGAGATGTGCCTTAGGATTGCGGCCACGGCGTGCGGCGAGCCGCGCATCCGAATATGAAGATGAGACCGTCGCGGAAGTTTTCCGGCGTGGATGCGCCGCAGGTCCGTATACAATGGAAGACCGCGCCGAATGGGTGGGCGCTTCGTTTATGGTGACGCTCCAGACAATTCAAGCCGCCGCCGCGCGCATTCGCGACTCGATCTACATGTCGCCGTTCGTGCGCTCGGAGACGTTTTCCAAGCTGACCGGCAATTCGATCTTCTTCAAGCTGGAAAACCTCCAGATGACCGGCTCCTACAAGGAGCGTGGGGCGCTGAACAAGATTCTCCTGCTGACCGACGAGGAGCGCGCGCGCGGCGTGATCGCGGCCTCGGCGGGCAATCACGCGCAGGCCGTGGCGTATCACGCGACGAAGCGCGGCATCAAGGCGCAGATCTGCATGCCGCTGACGACGCCGCTCGTGAAGGTGTCGGCGACGCGCGGATACGGCGCCGAAGTGATTCTCTACGGCGCGAATTACGACGAGACCTGCCAGGAGGCGTTGCGGCGGTGCGCGGCGGAGAATCTCACATTCATTCATCCCTTCGACGATGAAAACGTGATCGCGGGGCAGGGCACGCTGGGAATCGAGATGCTCGCGCAGCAGCCCGAGATCGAGGTTCTTGTAATCCCGGTGGGCGGAGGCGGATTGATTTCAGGCGTCGCATGCGCGGTGAAGGAAACCAATCCGAAAGTGCGAGTGATCGGAGTGCAGACGTCGAAGCTGCCGTCGATGAAGGCGGCGCTCGAGCACAACGGTCCGGTGACGCTGCCCGCAAAGACGACGATCGCGGACGGCATCGCGGTGCGCTGCGCGGGCGCCATCACATTCCCGATGGTGAAGAGGTACGTGGACGACATCGTCACGGTGGACGACGAAGAGATCGCCAACGCGATTCTGCTGCTTCTTGAAAAGGAGAAGACGCTCGCGGAGGGAGCAGGAGCCGTCGCGACGGCTGCCGTGTTGCAACGCAAGATTCCGCTGAGCGGGAAGAGGGTGGGAGTTTTTATCGGCGGCGGCAACATCGACGTGTCGCTGCTCTCGCGCATCATCGAGCGCGGCCTGGTGAAGGACGGGCGCCTGGTGCGCCTGCGCATCCATCTGCCCGATCATCCGGGCGCGCTCCAGCGCCTCGCGGGCGTGATCGCCGATCAGCAAGCAAACATCGTGGAAACAAACTACGATCGCGCGTACTATGGCGTGCTGCTGGGCGACACGGTGATCGACATCACGATGGAAACGCGCGGGCCCGAGAATGTCGCCGAGCTTTCCGCGGCGCTGGATGCTGCCGGCTACACGCACGAGCGCGTGCTGTAGCGACAGCGTTCGCACGCCGATACCCTCCCATGTTTTCAAAGCGAACCGACTGGAAGCTCGAGGAAAACGCGTTCACGCAGGCCCTGCGCCGGGTTCGCGAGCGGGGCACGCGGATTCTGGATTTGACCGTATCGAATCCGACCGCGTGCGGATTTCAGTACGACGAAGCCGCCATCCTCTCCGCTTTGCGCTCCCCCGAGGCGCTGCACTACGAACCGGAACCGAAGGGCCAGCTGCATGCCCGCGCGGCGGTGACCGCATATTACCGGGAGAAAAACGCGAGCGCGCGCGTCGATCCGGAGCGGCTTATCCTCACGACGGGTACGAGCGAGGCGTACTCGTTTCTTTTCCGGCTGCTTTGCGAACCCGGCGACGAAGTTCTGATCGCGCATCCGAGCTATCCGCTGTTCGATTTCCTGGGGACCATTCAGGATGTGAAGCTCCGCCCGTTTCATCTCGTTTACGACCATGGCTGGCAGATCGATTTTCGAAGCCTGCAAGATTCGATCGGCCAGCGAACGCGCGCGATTCTTCTGGTTCATCCGAACAACCCGACGGGACATTTCATCGGCAGCGAAGAAGCGGAGCAGCTGAACGCCATTTGCGGGGAGAGCAGCCTCGTCCTCATTGTCGATGAAGTGTTTTTGGACTACGAACGGCGCGAGACCGCGGTTAATAAGAGAAGGCATGGGAGCTTCCTGTTCAACGATCGGACGCTCACGTTTGTTCTTAGCGGTTTGAGCAAGATCGCGGCGCTGCCCCAGATGAAGCTGGGATGGATCGCGGCCGCGGGGCCGGAGCCGCTGGTCCGCGACGCGATGGCGCGCCTTGAAATCATCGCAGACACGTACCTGTCGATGAGCGCGCCCATGCAATACGCGTTGCCGCTGCTGCTGGAGCAGCGGAAGAAAATGCAGCCGCAACTCATGGCGCGGATCGAGGCGAATCTCAGCGAGCTGGATGCGCAGCTGGCGGGGCAGAAGCCGGTGTCACGCCTGGCAATCGAAGGCGGATGGTATGCGGTGCTGCGCGTTCCGGCGGTGCGGTCGGATGAGGAGCTTGCCATTCAACTGCTCGAAAAGCAGTCGGTACTCGTGCATCCGGGGCACTTCTATGATTTTTCGGGCGAGGGATACCTGATCGTGAGCCTGCTTGCGCGGACCGAGGAGTTCGCCGAGGGCGTGGCTCGGCTGCTGGCACACGTTGGCGCGGATTAACAGGGGCAACGGAAGCGGCGGGCGGAGAGATCTTAGGATGGCGCAGAGGGGCGAGGCCTTCTTGGCGAGGCCCGTCCGCACCGGATGTCGGAAGAACCGCCGCTACTTCTTTTTGCCGAACGCGCTGCGGACGTAGGAAACGAGGCTCTGGACCTGATCCTTGTTCAGCGTGTTCTTGAACGGGGGCATGTTGTTCTTCCCGTTCATAATCTGGTCGGCGATCTGCTGGTCGGTCATCTTCTGGACTACATCGGAGTGCAGATCGGGGGCCTTCAGA
>DATJVN010000050.1:0-21705 GCA_035501755.1 Bryobacteraceae bacterium
TCGCCGGTTCCGATGGCCACCATCGTCTCCACGCCCGCGGCCAGCGCGCGCTCAATTACCTCGTCGCGGTCATCTTTGAATTGGTCGCTATCGAGATGGCAATGGGAGTCGATCATCCTGCCAGGATTTATTTCAATCGTGCGCCCACCGGGACGTCGTCCAGGAAGCTGACGAGCGCGGGAGGCGTATCTTCGAGCGACGCCGCGATGATCATGCCCTGCGATTCGAGCCCCTTCAGCTTTCGCGGCTGCAGATTCGCCACGATCGCGACCTTCCTTCCCACCAGCTCTTGGGGCTTGTACGCGCCCGCGATGCCCGCCACGATCGAGCGCGGCCTGGGCTCGCCGATATCGACGTGCAGGTGCAGCAGCTTGTCCGATCCTTTCACGGCCGCCGCTTCTTTCACCACGCCTACGCGCATGTCGATTTTCAGGAAATCCTCGATGGCGATCTTCGTTTCCGCTTCCGGTTTGGGAACGGTCTTGCCGAGCACGGCCTGTTGCCGCGCGTACTCCACGACTTCGAGCTCGCGCATCTTTTCGATCGACAATTTCGCGTCGGCCCGGGGAAACACGGCGCCCACCGTCCCCAGCAACTGACCGGCCGGCAGCTTGCCCCAGTGCAGGTCGCGCGTGCGCACATCGGAAACCGGATGCGTGAATCCGAGCTGTGACCAGATTTTCGCGGCGGAGTCGGGGATGACGGGCCCAAGCAGCGCGGTGACGACGCGTAACGCTTCCGCTGCTGTGTACAGCGTCTCATCCAGGAGACGGCGGGACTCGTCGTCTTTCTCCTTGGCCAGTTTCCATGGCGCCCGCTCCACGATAAATTTGTCCAGCCGGCCGATCAGGCTCCAGATGATTTCGAGAGCGCGGGAGAATTCGAATTTGTCGAAAGCCTCCAGCGCGCTCGCGACGGCGTCGTCGGCCGCCTCGGCAATGTGCGCTTCTCCCGGCGAATCGGGCACCGCTCCGCCGCGGTACTGGTGAATCATGGTCAGCGTGCGGCTGGCGAGATTGCCCAGACCGTTGGCGAGATCCGAATTGTAGCGGCCCACCAGCGCGTCGTAGCTGAAGCTGCCGTCCTGGCCGAACACGACTTCGCGCAGCAGGAAATAACGCAGCGCATCCGTGCCGAGCACTTTGTGAATGGGCGTTGCGCGCACGATGTTGCCGCGCGATTTGCTCATCTTGTCGTTCTCGAACAGCAGCCAGCCATGCGCGAAAATCTTCTTGGGCAGCGGAAGCTCCGCGGCCATCAGAAACGACGGCCAGTACACCGCGTGAAAGCGCACGATCTCCTTACCGATCAAATGCAGATCGGCGGGCCACAATCCTTCCCCGTGCACGGCCGACATATACGTCGTCAGCGCGTCGAACCAGACGTAGAAAACGTGCCTGGGCTCATTGGGGACGGGAATGCCCCACTTGATCTGCGTCCGGGTGATGGATAGATCCTGCAGTCCCTGCTTGACAAACGCGATCACTTCGTTGCGCCGCGTTTCGGGCTGAATCCAGTCCGGCTGCGCTTCATACAGATCGAGCAATTTTTGTTGGAACGCCGAAAGACGAAAGAAATAGTTCTCTTCCGTGACGGTCTCGGTAGGACGCCCGCATTCCGGGCACGGATCGCCGGGTTTGGCGTCGTTGACGTAGAGATTGTCGAAGATGCAGTACTGGCCCTTGTACTCGCCTTTGTAGACGTAGCCGCGATCGCGGCAGCGCATGAAAAGATCCTGGACGCAGCGCGCGTGGCGATCACTGGTGGTGCGCTCGAAACGATCGATGGAGAGACCGAGAATCTTCCACTGATTGCGGAATTCCTCGGCGATGACGTCGGTGTATTCCTGCGCCGACTTTCCCTGCGCCTCGGCGGCGCGCTCGACGTTGACGCCGTGCTCGTCCGTCCCGGTGGTGAGGACGGCGTCGTAGCCCTGCATGATTTTCAAGCGCTTGATCGCATCCGCCGTGATGGTCGTGTAGGCGTGGCCGATATGCGGCGCCGCGTTGGTGTAGTAGATCGGCGTGGTCAGATAATATTTCATCGGGTCAACTTTAAGTATGCTCGATTAGCGGCCTCGATCACGCGGGCGAGCGGCGTGCCGGTGCGCTCGGCGACGGCGCGGCAGTCGTCGTATTCGGGCGCGAAGCCGTTTTCCGACACCTTGACGCGAATCTTTCCGAATTCGGTCGCGACCTCGACCACGCTGCGCTCTTCCACGCGGCGCTCGGCGGAATGGATACGCAGCCCCAGCGTGGAAGTCTCGGCGAAAACGAGTCGCGCCAGGCGTTCCTGATCCTCGGGCCGCGCAACCACGCGGAGCAGCGATCCGGGCCGGTTTTTTTTCATCACCAGCGGCGACAGCGAAACATCCAGCGCGCCCGCGCTCATCAGCCGGTCGATCGCGTAGCCCAGGATCTGGGGATTGGCGTCGTCGATATTCGCCTCGATGACGCTCACCAGCGTGGCTTCCGGGGCGCGCGTGGATTCGCCGACAATGGCGCGCAGCACGTTGGGCTGGTCTTTCAAATCGCGGTCGCCCGCGCCATAGCCGATCGAGGAGATGCGCATCGCGGGCATCGCCCCGAAACCTTGCGCCAGAGCCGCGACAATCGCCGCGCCGGTGGGCGTGGTCAGCTCGACTTCCGGGCCGCGCGAATATACCGGCTTGCCTTCGAGCAGCTTGGCTGTCGCGGGCGCAGGAACGGGGAGCAGCCCATGCTCTGTTTTCACCACGCCAGTGCCGACGTTGATCGCGGAACAGCGCAGCTCATCGATTTCGAGCGCTTCGAGAGCCACGCACGCGCCAACGATATCGGCGATCGAATCGGCCGCTCCGACTTCGTGAAAGTGAACCTTTTCGACATGGATGCCGTGCACCCGCGCTTCCGCTGCGCCCAACATTCGAAACACGGCCGAGGCGTCGCGCCGGGCGCGATCGCCGATCCCGGCCCTCTCGATCATTTCGAGAATCTGGTGAAGATGGCGATGAGACGCGCCGCTGGGCGCCTCCACGCGAAATTTCGATGCGGCAACTCCCGCGCGGCTGGTTTTTTCGACCGCAGCGTGCACGCCCAAGGCAGCGATCGCGGCGATCACGCGGTCCGCGGGCGCGCCGGCATCGATCAGCGCGCCGACAGTCATGTCGCCGCTGATTCCCGAGAATGCGTCCAGGTAACAGATTTTCACGCGAGCAGCTCCGGTAAGATCTCCGCCGCGGCGCCGCGCAGGGAGATGTCGGCAATGGCGCTGGCGGCAGTTTCGGCGATGTTGATCTCGATCACCTTCGCGCCTCTCACTTTCGCGATGTCCACCAGTCTGGCGGCGGGATACACCACGGCGGAAGTCCCGATCACCAGAAAAACGTCCGCTCGTGATGCCGCGTGTTCGGCGCACGACCAAACATCCGGCGGGAGCGCTTCGCCGAACCAGACGACGCCCGGCCGCTCGATTCCGCCGCAGGCGCAGCGGGGAGGCAGATCGGGAATCGAGGCGCGGCAGTCCTGATGTTCGCGCCCGCAGCGCGAGCAGCGCAGGATCCAGATATCGCCGTGAATTTTCAAAACGCGCGCGCTTCCGGCGCGATCATGGAGTCCGTCGACATTCTGAGTGATTAAGGTAAACTCCGGCGCGCGCCGCTCCAGTTGGACGAGCGCGCGATGCGCCGCATTGGGCTGCGCTTGCGCGATCACGCCGCGGCGCCAGTCGTACCACTCCCATACGAGCTTAGGGTCGCGCGCAAAGGCCTGGGGTGTGGCGAGATCCTCGGCCCGGTATTCACGCCACAGCCCTCCCGCGCCGCGAAAGGTCGGGATTCCGCTCTCGGCCGAAATTCCCGCTCCCGTCAGCACCGCGACCGATCGCGCCGGGCAGAGCCACTCTCGCGCCTGGTCTTTCACTCCGATTTGAGGAACTTCAGCAAAGGCGGATAGAACATGTCGGGAGCCTGCAAATGCGGCACGTGGCCCAGCCCCGGAAGAATCACGAGCGTGGCGTTGCCCTTGGGAATCGACTCGGCGATATGCCTGGCGTGCTCCGGAAAATTCCGGTTGTCGTCGAGTTCGCCGCCGATCACCAGCGCCTTGCACTGGATGTGCGCCCAATCGTACACGACCGGATCGAGATACGGCATCCCCTGATAAATTGAGCGGACCATCGCGAGGCGCGGCCAGTCGCTGCTCAGCGTGGGCGCGTAAAGAATGCGCACATATTTTTCGTACTCCGGCTTCCAGGCATCCGGAAAGTAATAATGGATGTTCGCCGAAAACGCGGCGTAAAGCTGATCCTGCGATTCCGACATGGTGCGTTTGTACATGTCTTCGGCGCTGGTCCAGGGCCGCTGCCAGCGGACATCGGTGAGGCCGATCGGATCATAGATCACCACCTCCTCCGTCAGGTCCGTGTAAGTCGCGGCGAAGCGCGCGGCGAGCATTCCTCCCATGGAATGCCCCATGATCACCGTCTTGCTGACGCCGAGCATATCGAGCAGCTTCTTCGTATTCGCGGCCATGTCGTGAAAATTGTAAGGAATAATCGGCTTGGAGGAACGCCCGAAGCCGATCTGATCCGGCACAATCACGCGGAAACCTTCCTTGCGCAGCACATCAATCGGCCCTGCGAAATAAAATCCGCCGAAGTTCATTCCGTGGAACAGGACCACGTTGCGTCCGTTGGGCGTTCCTTCCGGCGGCACGTCCATATACGCCATGCGCACGTCCTGTCCGTAAACGGTGAGCGGCATATAGTGCACCGGATAAGGGTATTGCACATCTTCGTAGGTGATGCTCCCGGGCTTGACATCGGTGGGCGCCTTTGCCATTTCGCGGCCACCTCGCCCGTCCTGCGCAAACAGCAGGATGGGCGCGAGGGTGATCGCATAGAAAATTCGGTTACTCATGGCGCTATCATATCTCGCCGGGCATTCTCGCCGGACGTGGCAAGTGATAAAATTCGTTTTCGTTGAGGAGATACATATGAAACTGGTTGGTGCGATGCTCTTGATCGCTTCGGTCGCTTTGGCCCAGGGCCGCGGCGGACGCGGGAATGCTCAGGGCGGGCAGGCGCAGCAGAATCCGGCGCAGGAAACGCGGACCGGTCCGCCGCCCGAAGAACACAGTTCGATAACTAAGCATCAGGCGCGGATCGGCGGACAGGAGATCAATTACACGGCGACCGCGGGCACCTACGTGATCAAGGCCGACGACGGCACGCCCAAAGCGGTGATGTTTTACGTCGCGTATATAAAGGACGGCGTGCCCGATGAATCCAAGCGCCCGCTATCGTTCGTCTACAACGGCGGTCCGGGATCGGCGTCGAGCTTCACGCACATGGGACTCGGTCCGCGCCACATCGTGCTGACCGACGACGGCCACGGCATGCCCGCGCCGTATTCGATCGAAGACAACAACGATTCGTTCCTGGATGCGACCGATATGGTCTTCATCGACGCGGTCTCCACCGGCTACAGCCGGCCCGCGCCGAATCAAAATCCGTCGCAATTCTACGGCGTGGTCGAGGACGCGACCATTTTTTCGGATTTTATTTATCAGTACACGACACGCAATGAGCGCTGGGCGTCGCCCAAATTCCTGCTGGGC
Source organism: Bryobacteraceae bacterium (assembly GCA_035501755.1). Classification (GTDB taxonomy): domain Bacteria; phylum Acidobacteriota; class Terriglobia; order Bryobacterales; family Bryobacteraceae; genus Palsa-187. The sequence goes on from DATJVN010000050.1 coordinate 5,598, forward strand.
GAAAGCTACGGGACCACACGTTCGGCGCAGCTTTCACAGGTCTTGCAGCAGCGCCACCAGATGTATTTGAGCGGCATCGCGCTGATTTCCACCGTCGCGTTCGGGAATTTCGGCGCCGATGAGCGCACGCGCTTTTTCCTGCCCACTTACGTGACTTCGGCGTGGTATCACCATCTGCTCCCGCCGGATTTGCAAAAACTTTCGATTGAAGAAGTGGCGCAAAAGGCTCGCGAATTCGCGCACGGCGAGTACGCCCAGGCGCTCGAAAAAGGCGACGAGCTTTCGCCGGCCGAGAAGCAGAAAGTGGTGAAGGACCTGGCCCGGTTCACGGGTCTCAAGCCGCAGTACATCGAAGAAGCGAACCTGCGCGTGAATCCGCAGCGCTGGTTCAAGGAACTGGAACGCGACAAGCGCCGCACCATGGGCCGCCTGGATTCGCGTTTCGAAGGGATGGATGTGGACGCCGCCGGCGAGCGCAACGAATACGATTCGAGCGAAGCGTCGTATGAAGGCGCGTACGTGGCGATGTTCCAGGATTACGTCCGCCGCGAACTCAAATGGAATTCGGACATGTACTACACCGTGACGGCGCAGGTTCGCCCGTGGGACCAGGGCCAGCCGGGAGGTCCCGCAGAAGCGCTGCGCTCGGCGATGACGCAGCAGGGTCATCTGCGCGTGCTGGTGGTATGCGGATATTACGATCTGGCGACCCCGTTCAACGGAATCGAATACACCGTCGCGCACATGAATCTGGAGCCGGAAATCCGCAAGAACTTGAGCTTCAGCTACTACGAGGCGGGCCACATGATGTACATCGACAAGAAGGCGCGCGAGAAGCTGCACCGGGATATCGACGGGTTCATCAACTCCAGTTATTCTCCGAGTGGCTCGATGAGTGGAGCCGCGTCGACATCGCCGGCGCAGCGGGAGAGATAGCTACCTATTTTCCGGCGTGGACGCGGAAGTGGACGCCTTCGCGCTCCTGCAGGAAGCTGACAACCTCACATAAATTGCCGGCGCGCGGGTTCCCGCCCGGTCCGAGCATGCGCATCAGGCTCTTCGAAGGAATTCCTGTTGCGCGGGCCAGCTCCGTAAACCCAACGGTCGCGTTGATGTAGTCACGCAGAATCGTTTTCGCGGTCACGAGCTCTCCGCGGAGCAGCGCCTCAAGCCCTTCGCGGAGGAGTTCGGTTCGGAACTTCCGGTCACGCTGAACATCCGGTGGCGTAAGCGAAGGCGCGCGACACATGGAAGCGCGTCACGCCGGCCGCGCCGGCAACATCGTCGAGCGTGATGTTCCCTCCGAAGTGATTCTCGATAAACCACAGCGCCTTGTCGGTCAGCACGCCCTCAGAATAACCGCGGCCGGACGCGCCCGCTTGATCGCGCTTGCTAGGCATTGCCGTCCACCGGGTGCAATTGGCACAATAGGGCCGTGCAAGTCCGCGTCCTCGCCTTTGTGCTGGCTGGAGGAAAAGGTACCCGCCTGTATCCCCTGACTAAGGAGCGCGCCAAGCCGGCGGTGCCGTTTGGCGGCCGATATCGTATTGTCGATTTCGTCCTCAGCAATCTGATCAATTCCGGCGTTTACTCGATTTACGTCCTCATCCAGTTCAAGAGTCAGAGCCTGCTCCAGCATCTTCGCGACGGCTGGGAGGTGAGCAGCCTGCTCAAGCAGCATTTCATCATCCCGGTCCCCGCGCAGATGCGCTCTCCCGGTGAGGACTGGTATCGCGGCACGGCCGACGCGATTTTCCAGAACATCAACCTGATCGAGCAGTCCGATCCGCATTTCGTCATGATCTTCGGCGCGGATCACATCTACAGGATGAACATCCGCGAGATGCTCGAGTTTCACATGCACAAGCGCGCGCAGGCGACCATCGCGACCATCCCCGTCGCGCGCGAACACGCCGCCGAGTTCGGCGTGGTGGAAACGTCGCCCGACGGCCTGGTGCTGGCATTTCATGAGAAGCGTCCTGACGCGCCGGCGCTGCCCCACGATCCTCAGCAGGTCTATGCTTCGATGGGAAATTACATCTTTTCCACCGGCCTGCTGCTGCGCGAGCTGCACGCCGACGCGCAGAACGAAGCGAGCTCGCACGATTTCGGCCGCGACATCCTGCCGTCGCTGGTGGGGCGCGCGGAAATGTACGCCTACGATTTTCAGACCAACCGGATTCCCGGCGATCCTCCCACGCAACAACCCTACTGGCGCGACGTGGGAACCATCGATTCCTATTTCGAGGCCAACATGGACCTGCGCGCGGTGACGCCGGCGCTGAATCTGTACAATCGCCAATGGCCGCTGCGCACCGCCGGTTATTCCGATGCTCCCGCGAAGTTCATTTTCGACCAGGATGGACGGCGCGGCCACGCCGTCGATTCGGTGGTCGCCGGCGGAACCATTCTGTCCGGCGGGATGGTTCGCAATTCGGTGCTCGGCCGCGGAGTGCGCGTGCATTCCGGAGCGCTGGTGGAGGATTCGATCCTGTTCGATAACGTCGATATCGGCCGCCGCGCGCGCGTGCGCCGCGCCATTCTCGACAAGAACGTTCACCTTCCGGAGGATGCGCGGGTCGGCTACGATCTTGATCGCGACCGGCAGATGTATCACGTCACCGAGAGCGGGATCGTGGTGATGGAAGGCTTCCGTTCCTTGACCGAAGTCGCGACCATGCTGGTGTGACCGTGACCGAAATCAGCGACGCCTCGTATTTTCCGGGCCACGCGGATCAGGTTCTCACGCCGCACGACGAAGCAGAGCTGCTCGACATTCTGCATCGCGCAAATGAGAATCGGATTCCGGCCACCATCATGGGCGCGCTCACCGGCGTCACCGGGGCCGCGGTTCCACGCGGGGGCTGGGCGATCTCGCTCACGCGGCTGAATCGCATTGAAATTCAGCCCGGCCGCGCGATCGTGGGCCCCGGAGCGCTGCTGCGCGACGTGCAGTCCGCCGCGGAGCAATCCGGACAGTTCTACGCGCCGGATCCGACCGAGAATACCTCCTCGATCGGCGGCAATATCGCAGCCAATGCCAGCGGATCGCGCAGTTACCGCTTCGGCGCGACGCGCAACCACGTTTTAGCGCTGCGGGTCGCGCAGGTCGGCGGCGAAATTCTTCAAATCCGGCGCGGACAGCCGTTCGATTTCGATGTTCCGGCGATCCGGCTTCCGCGCACCACCAAGCACTCCGCGGGCTACCGGCTCGCGCCGGGCATGGATTTTGTCGATCTTTTCATCGGCAGCGAAGGAACGCTGGGTGTCGTTACACAGGCCGAGCTCCAGCTGCTTCCCCCGCGCGGAGAACGGCTGAGCGGCGTCGTGTTTTTCAAATCCGAAGAGGCTGCGCTCGATGCGGTGGACCGCTGGCGCGGCGCGAATCTCAACATGATCGAGTATCTCGACCGTGCCTCACTGGAGCTGATGGACGTTCCGCACGCAGCCGCGCTGATGATCGAGCAGGAGGGCGACGCAGAGCTCGACGCCGTTCTCAGCGTGCCGGGCGCGCTCGAAGCCGAATCCTGGTTCGCGATCTCCGCGGCCGATCGGGAGCGCTTCCGCGAGTTTCGCCATGCCCTGCCGGAGCGCTGCAACGATCGCATCCGCCGCAGCGGCTTCATGAAATTGAGCACGGATTATGCCGTCCCGCTGGATAAAACCCGGGAAATGCTCAAAATTTATCGCAAAATGCTGGAGCCTCCCTATGTCATTTTTGGCCACGTGGGCGACGCGCATCTGCACATCAACACGTTTTCGGATTCGCCGCAGCGTTTCGAGCGCAACCAGGCGCTCATGACCGAGCTGGCGCGCGCCGCGGTGGACCTGGGCGGAACGGTCGGCGCCGAGCACGGCCTGGGAAAGCGCAAGGCGCATCTGCTCCAAATTCAGTACAGTCCCGAAGAGATCGAAGCGATGCGCGCGGTGAAGCGCCGCTTCGATCCGCACTGGAGGCTCGGCCAGGGGACGCTGCTGTCGAATTCCCCCGGCCGTGAACCGGAGCCCTTGGGTTAAAATAGGAATGAGCATGAAAATTCAACTGTTCGCCGCGCTGCTGCTGGCCGCCGGCACGATCTTCGCGCATGACATCGAAGGAAAAACCGTCACTATCACCGGCCGCGTGATCGACACCGGCTGTTATTTCGCCGAACACGGCGGTGAAGGACCCAAGCACGCCGCTTGCGCGACCATGTGCGCCAAAGCCGGCATCCCGCTGGCGATTGTCGACGAGTCCGGCAAGCTGTACCTGCCCATCGGCGAGGAGCACCACGCCGCCAACGCCAAACTGATGCCGTTCATCGAAAAGAAAGTGAAGGTAACCGGAACGCTGGTGGAAAAAGGCGGCATGAGCGCGCTGGCGATCAAGACCGTCGCCGCCGAATGAGCGCGTTATAATTCCTTTCAGGAGGAGAATGAGTAAAGAAGACTGCATTGAAGTCACTGGAACCGTAGTTGAAAAATTTCCGAGCGGCCTGTTCAGCGTGCAGCTCGATCAGGAGCGCACAGTGCTCGCACACCTGGCCGGCAAACTCCGCCGCAACCGCATTCGCGTTCTGGCGGGCGACCGGGTGACCCTAGAGCTCTCTCCTTACGACCTGACCAAAGGCCGCATCACCTACAGACATAAGTAGCCTATGGCTACGCTTTCCTAGCCACGACCCGGTATGCCTGTCGTGCGTCTGTCGAGGTAGCGAGTGTTCACGAACGGGCTGAGAAAGAGGATCCTCTTCGTCTTCGGCACACGGCCCGAAGCGATCAAGCTCGCGCCCGTCGTCCGCAGCCTGCGCGACCAGCCGGAAAAATTTGACACACGCATCGCGGTCACGGCGCAGCATCGCGACATGCTCGACCAGGTGCTCGACGCCTTTTCCATCCGCCCCGATCACGATCTGAATGTAATGCAGCCGGGCCAGAGCCTGTTCCAATCGACCTCGCGAATCATCGGAGCGCTGGAGAACGTCTTCGAAATCGAAAAACCCGATTGCGTAATCGTCCAGGGCGACACCACCACCACCTTATGCGCCGCGCTGGGCGCGTTCTACCGTCGCATTCCTTCCGCGCACGTCGAAGCCGGCCTGCGAACCGGCGACATGCTCCAGCCCTTTCCCGAAGAGATGAATCGAGTGCTGGTGTCGCGCCTGGCGAGTCTGCATTTCGCGCCGACCGAGGCCGCCGCCGAGAATCTGAAGCGCGAAGGTGTGGACGCGTCGACAATTTTTGTCACCGGCAACACGGCCATCGACGCGGTGCTCGACGTCGTCGCCCGTTTTAAGCCCGGCCCTCCGTTGACGTCCAGGAAGGTTATCTTAGTCACCGCCCATCGCCGCGAAAGCTTCGGCGCGGGATTCGAATCCATCTGCACGGCCCTGCGTCGCCTGGCCCAGCGCGGTGATGTCGAGATTTTTTATCCGGTTCACCCCAACCCGAATGTTCGCGATGTGGTTTCGAAACATCTCCACGGCGCGCCGAATATTCACTTGATCGACCCGGTCGGTTATGTCGATTTTGTCGCGTTGATGGCCCGCGCTCATATCGTGTTGACCGATTCGGGTGGAATTCAGGAAGAAGCGCCGTCGCTCGGGAAACCCGTGCTGGTGATGCGCGAGAAAACCGAGCGGCTGGAAGCCGTCGCAGCCGGGACCTCCCGGCTGGTCGGAACCTGCACCGACAAAATCGTCGCTGAAACCGCCCGCCTCCTAGACGATCCCGAGGAGTACGCGCGGCGCTCGCGCATTCACAATCCCTATGGCGACGGCCACGCCAGCGAGCGCATTCGCGACATCCTACTGCGTCACCCGCTGCAGTAAATCCTGTGCCAGCAGATCGGCGCGGTGTGCCAGGTTCACGGCCGAAATCAGGTCCTGGTCGCGATACTGCTCGGCCTGCTTTTGAAACGTGCTGATGGTACTGCGGACCTGCGCCTGCTCCGGGTTCAGATTTCGGGACGCCAGAACCTCGAGCGCGCGGCGCACGTGGTCCAGGCTTTCATCGAGCGCGCGATTGTACTCGCGGCGCTGATCGGCGGTAAACATCGGGCCGAGCGTGGGAGGCTGGACCTGTTCAGGCGCGGGCGCCGTCGGAGCGCTGGAGCGAACCGGCGGCGGTGCGCTGTGGTGCGTCACCGGACGAGGCGCGGGCGGGGCGATTTCGGGGAAAGAATCGGCCACCACCGGCGGCTGGGTCGCGGTGGGGTCGCCTTCGATCGCCGGCGGCTGGGGCAGCGCAGCCACTTGGGTCGGAACCTGGGGTTGCACCTGCGGGGGCGGCGGAACAAAGACCACCGTCTTTTTCTGGAGCCAGCACGAACTCGACAGCGCCGACAACACCAGCACGGCGCTGAAGCGCAGTTTACGCATGCCCCACCACTGCGGGGAATGCCAGGCGAAAAGTTGTGCCCCGTCCGTCTTCACTGAAAAAATCGATAGTACCATTATGCAACTGGACCGCCCGGTAAGTCATGGCTAAACCAATTCCCGAGCCGGCCGGCTTGGTGGTGAAGTACAACTGGAATACCTTTTCCCGCATTTCCGGCGGAATTCCAGGGCCATTATCGGCGACCTCCAGAATCACCGAGTCACCGTTACGTGTCATGCTCATCCGTAGATGGCCCCCTTCTTTCATCGCGTCGAGCGCGTTGGTCACCAGGTTCAGCACCGCCTGCTTGAGCATGTCGGCGTCGCCCCGAATCTGCATCACCTCGCCGGAAGGTGCGTCGAAATCGAGCTCCACCTGCAACAGGCGAGCCTGCGGAGTCATCAACGCCGCGACTTCGTGCACCAGCGCCGACAGATCCACTTCCACCAGGCGCACGTCCACCGGCCGCGAAAAATCGAGAAAGGTCTTCACCACGCGATCCAGCCTGCGGACTTCCTTGGACAGGATGTCGATTTCCGAGGTCAGCTCGCCTTCTCCGCCGTCCAGGCGCGCGCGCAGCAGGTCGAGGTGCAGCGAGATCGCATTCAGCGGATTCTTGATTTCGTGCGCCACGCCTCCGGTAATGCGGCTGATCGCCGCCAGACGGGAGGCCACGTCGAGCTGCGATTCCATGCGCTCCAGAAGCTGCTCCATGCCGTGCTGCTTTTCGGTGGCTTCCTGGCGCACGCCCGAATATTTTTCGCCCAGCAGGTTCAACTTGCTCTCTACCGCGGCGAACTCCTTAGCCGGCTCGCCGGTCTGCTCGCCGCGCCGGAAGTTGCCCTGCACGATGCGGTCGATCATCCGCTCGATGCGGCGCAGCGGGCTTAACAGCCAGTTGCCCGCGAGCGCGGTGAACAACAAAGAAGCCAGCAACGCGGTGAGCGACACCACGATCACCCATTGCACCTGCGGCTGCAAGGCATCGCGCAGCAGAACGCTGGAAGTGATCACCTGGATGGTGAAGATCACCTGGTCGCCGACGCCCAGCGGCGCGGCGACCTGGTAATCGGTGCGCCGCAAAAACAGGTCGCGAATGCGGCGGTACATGGGCAGATCGCGCCACGCCGTGAACTGCTTCAGGTTCGCGATCTGCTGGCCGATGCGCGACGGGTCGGAAGACGCGAGAATATGGCCGTCCTGTCCGGCTACGTTGATCTGAATAATTTCGGGCGTGAACGCGACCGTCTTCACCAGCATGTCCTTGATATCCGGATCGGTGGTGACGATCTGGTCCCACAAGCCCACGGTCTCATCGAAGCTCGCCGGTGGCTGGTATTCGCTGGAGTGCTCCTTGATGTGGTCGGTGACGAAGGTTTGCACCTGCTGGCTGGCGAGGTCGCTGCGCTGGAGCGCGTCGTTCGAGAGCGCGTTGGCGAGACTGTCCAGATGCAGGATCGACAAAGCGACCGAAACCGCGGTGACCAGGGCGACGATCACCAGAACCAGGCGCAGACGCAGCGACATTTCTTCTTAAATTATGCGGGTTACGCGGCGCTCCCGGCGCCCTGCGCGCCGTACTCCTTGAGCTTGTTGAACAGCGTCTTCTGGCTGATCCCCAGGATTTCCGCCGCGCGCGTCTTGTTGTGACGCGTGTGTTGCAGCGTGAGCTCGATCAGCGCGCGCTCCGCCTGCTCGATGGTGTAGCCCACGGGAACGCGCAGCTCGCCTGAATCGGTGGTGAGCGACACCGCGGGAACCGGCGCGCCGCCGAATCCGGGCGGCAGATGCATCGCCTGAATGGTCCCTTCGCCTGCCAGAATCACCGCGCGCTCCAGCACGTTGCGCAGCTCGCGCACGTTGCCCGGCCAGTTGTACACGCGAAGCCGGTCGTGCACCTCCCCGGCGATATCGGTGACCCTGGTTCCATGCTTGTGATTCAGATCTTCAAGCAGCGCTGAAGTGAGCACGGCAAGATCGTCCTTACGGTCGCGCAGCGGAGGCAGCGGGATGGGGAAAACGTTGAGCCGGTAAAAAAGATCTTCGCGGAACTTACCTTCGCGGATCGCGTTGTCGAGCGGGGAGTTGGTGGCCGCGATCACCCGCACATCGAGCTGGATTTCACTTTTCCCTCCCAGCCGCCGCACCCGCCCATCCTCAAGGACGCGCAACAATTTCGCCTGCGTCCCGACCGGCATGTCGCCGATTTCATCCAGCAGAACCGTTCCGTTCTGCGCCAGCTCGAAACATCCGGCGCGCCGCTCGACGGCCCCCGTGAAGGCGCCCTTTTCGTGGCCGAACAGCTCGGATTCCATGAGCGTGTCGGGCATGGCGGCGCAGTTGATGGCGACGAACGGCCCGTTGCGGCGCGGGCTCAGAGCGTGAATCGCGCGCGCCGCGAGTTCCTTGCCGGTTCCGCTTTCGCCGGTGATCAGCACCGCCGCGCGGCTCGGCGCCACCTGCTGGATCAGCGCGAAAACCTCCTGCATTTTCGCCGACGACCCCACCATTTCCCCGAGCACTCCCTGGTAGCTCAACTGCCGCTCCAGCAGCTCATTGCGCTCGGCGAGCCGGCTCTGCACCGCCGCGCGTTCCAGCAAAAGACGCAACTCCTGCGACGCGATCGGCTTATTCAGATACCAGAACGCGCCGAGATCGTGAACCACGTTGACCGCGGTTTCCAGGTTCCCGAACGCCGTCTGCACGATCGCCGTCGGCGCCGACCCCAAGCTTTTCAGGCGCCTCAGCAATTCCTGGCCGTCCATGCGCGGCATCATCAGATCGGTAACAATAACATGCGCTCCAAAAGACGCGAGCTTTTCCAGAGCTTCCTGCCCGTCGGCCGCCGTTTCGACCGCATAGCCCCAAAGTGCGATCATCCCCGCGAGCGCTGTGCGCTGGGACTCTTCGTCGTCCACGACGAGTACTCGTGTAACGGGACGTTCCTGTTCCATCTGCTTCTATTGTGACAGGTGGAAAGCGATTCTGACAGGACTTGGATGTTACGTTTTTTCCGCCGGGCAGGGTCACAACTTCACCCCTTCCCAGCGCGCGACCACGGCGGTGGCCAGGCAGTTCCCTAGTACATTTACCGAGGTGCGCGCCATATCCAGCAGCGCATCGATCCCCAGCAGAATCGCGATCCCCTCCGCCGGAAGGTTGAAGCTCGCCGCGGTACCGGCAAGAATGACCAGCGCGGATCGCGGAATGCCCGCGACGCCCTTGCTGGTCAGCATGAGGGTGAGCATCATGACAAGCTGCGTCCCGAGCGGCATGTGGATATTGGCGGCCTGCGCGATGAAAATCGAGGCGAGCGAAAGATACAGCGTCGTCCCCACCAGGTTGAAGCTGTACCCGGTGGGCAGCACGAACGCGACAATATGCTTGGGCACGCCGAAAGCCGCCATGTTTTCGAGCGCCAGCGGGAACGCGGCTTCGCTCGACGCGGTCGAAAACGCGATCAGGAACGGTCCCCGCGCATAATCGACGAAGCGCCGCACCGGCACGCGCGCGATCGCCGCCGATGCGCCGAAAACCGTGATCACCACGATCGCTTCCGCCGCGTACAGCGTCGCCACCAGCGTGCCCAGGTTGAGCAACACGTGGACTCCTCTCGATCCAATGGTCGCCGCGATCGCGCCGAACACGCCGAACGGCGCAAAATACATGATGTAATTCGTGAAGCGGAACATCACCTCCGCCAGCGAATCGCAGAACTCGACCACAGCCCGCGCCTTGGCGCCGATCGCCGCGCACGCCGCTCCAAAGATGAACGCGAACACGACGATCTGGAGCACGTCCCCGCGCGCCATCGCGTCGATGATGCTGGTGGGGAAAATGTGCTCGATAACCTGCTGGAAATCCTGGTGCGCACCGGTAATTCCCTCGGCCCCCTGGCTGGCGAGATCCACGCCCGCGCCTGGGCGCACCAGGTTCACCGCCGCAAGTCCGATGAACAGCGCCAGCGTAGTGACGATCTCGAAATACAGAATCGCCTTTCCCCCGATCCGGCCCATGGTCTTGATGCTGCCCGTTCCGGCGATGCCGGTGACCAGCGTGCCGAACAGCAGCGGCGCGATGATCGCCTTGATCAGCCGCAGGAAAATGGTCCCCAGCAGCGCGGTTTTCTGCGCCGGCCCGGGAAAGATCGCGCCGAACACGATCCCCGCCACCAGGCCGATCAGAATCCAGGCGGTGAGCGAGAGGCGCTTCATCGGACGCGCCGCGGCGGATTCACCTTCCGCCCCATTTCAATTTTTCGCGCAGCACGTCGAAAAACTGCATGGCCGGCGGGTGGATCAGATTGGTCACGAACGGTGACCGGCAGCACGTCACCAGGTCTCCGCGCTTCAGCAATTCGCCCAATTGCCCGTCGATGGTGAGATAGGTCGCCTCGTCCTCGCTCAGATTGGTCACTTTGACGACGCTTTCTTCGTTCACCACCACCGGACGATTGGTGAGCGTGTGCGGGCAGATAGGCGTGATCAGCACCGATGCGACGCTGGGAAACACGATCGGACCGCCCGCGGAAAGCGAGTATGCGGTAGATCCGGTCGGCGTGGCGACGATCAGGCCGTCGGCGCGATAGACGCACACGAAATGACCGTCGACGTGCACCTCCAGGTCGATCATGCGCGCGATCTGGAATTTCGTCAGCACCACGTCATTCAGCGCGTCAAACGACGCCCGGCACGCGTCTTCGCGCCACAGCTCGGCGTGCAGCATGCGCCGGCGCTCCACGCGATAGTCGCCATTGAGCACGCGCTCGAGCTGAGGATAGATTTCCTCCACCGTGATCGCCGTCAGGAATCCGAGCCCGCCCAGGTTCACGGCGAAAATCGGAGTGCCGCTGCCTCCAATCGCGCGCGCCGCCGAAAGCAGCGTCCCATCGCCGCCCAGCACGATCACCAGCGCCGCGCCCTGCGGTACCTGTTCGCGAGGAAGCCCGTCGTTTCTGCCCGCGTACGCCGCGCTCGCTTCATCCAGGCGAACGTCCACTTCGCGCTCGTTGAGCCACGCAATCAGGTCGGACGTCAATCGCGCGGCGGTTTCGTTGCGCGGCTTGGAAACGATCCCGATGATGGCGTTATCGGTGGGCATATAAAAGAAACTCGCGATTTCCTTCCGCGCCGCGGATCGGGCTTTCGACTACCTCCGTCGCGAATCCTTCCGATTCCACCGCCGCGCGCACCCTCTCAATCGCCAGCTGGTGCAACACGGGGTCCCGGACGATACCTCCTTTGCCGACCTGATCGCGTCCGACTTCGAATTGCGGTTTCACCAGAATCACCATGCGCCCTCGCGGCGCAAGCAACGGCGCCAGTCTCGGAACAATCATTGTCGCTGAGATGAAGCTCACATCGCACGCGGCAAAATCAAACTTTTCGGGGAAATCGGCCGCGTCGAGGTAGCGCGCGTTCACGTTTTCGCGCACCACCACGCGCGGATCGTTGCGCAGCCGCCAGTCGAGCTGCCCATGTCCGACGTCGATCGCGTAAACCCGCGCCGCCCCGCGCTGCAACAGGCAATCGGTGAATCCGCCGGTGGACGCGCCCACGTCGAGGCATACAAGACCGCTCACATCGATCGCGAAATGATCCAGCGCGCCCGCGAGTTTGAATCCGCCGCGGCTGACGTACGGCATTTTTTCCGCAAGCTCGACCTGCGCATCGGATGCGACGGTGTGCCCCGGTTTGTCGCTGCGCTGTCCGTTCACTATGACCTGGCCGGCAAGAACCAGGGCCTTCGCCTTCTCGCGCGACTCGGCCAGGCCGCGGTCGACAAGAAGCTGGTCGAGACGGATTTTCATGGCAATTTCGCCAGCAAGCGCGGTCATGTATCGCGATGGACGATGCGATCGGCCAGCTCCCGCAGCCGCTCCGCGCGTTCGTCGAAAGGCCGCAAGGCGAGATGCGCGGCCAGCCGTTCCTGCTCGGCCATCTCGCGCGACCGCTCGATGCCGTACACCGCCGGGAACGTGATTTTGTGCTGCGCGGCGTCCTTCCCCGCGGTCTTGCCCAGCTTTTCCGACGGCTCCTCGACATCCAGCACATCGTCCACGATCTGAAACGCGAGCCCCACATGCTCTCCGAAACTGGTGAGCGCGGCCAGTTGATCGTCGTCCGCGCCCGCGTAGATCGCGCCCATGCGCACGCTCGCGCGCAGCAGCGCTCCGGTCTTGGCGCGGTGAATCGAATCGAGCAACTGCGCCGTGGGAAACTTCCCTTCCCCTTCAAGATCGTTCACCTGCCCGCCGATCATCCCGCCGATGGTGCCGGATGCGGTCGCCAGCTCGCCAACCAGCAGCACGCGACGCTCGGCCGTCGTGTCCAGCTTCGCCAGCACCTCGAAGGCGAGCGTCAGCAGCGCGTCGCCCGCCAGAATCGCCATCGCGTCGCCGAAAACTTTATGACACGTGGGCCGGCCGCGGCGCAGATCGTCGTTGTCGAGCGCGGGAAGATCGTCGTGAATCAGCGAATAGGTGTGAATCAGCTCCAGCGAGCACGCAGCCGCTTCGATGCCGGGCGACGAATCGGCCACGGCGCTCCCGGCCGCCATCGCCAGCAGCGGGCGAATCCGCTTTCCGCCCGCGAACAGGCTGTAGCGCATGGCCTTATGAATGGTCACCGGATTTTCGGACTCGGGCGGGACCAGGCGGCCGAGAGTCTGGTCGATACAGCGCTGCCCTTCGGCGATGAATTCATCGATGGTCATTTGTCGTTGCGGAAGGGCTGCGGCTGCATCTCGCCCGCCCGGCGCACCAGAATTTCGACGCGCGACTCGGCCTCCTGAAGCTGCTTGCGGCAGGTTTCGCTCAGCTTCATCCCCCGCTCGAACAGCTCGAGCGCGCGCTCGAGCGGCAGATCGCCGGATTCCATCTCTTTCACGATCGTCTCGAGCTGTTGCAAACCGGCCTCGAAGCTAAGGGGCTCGTCGGGCATCTTCGTATTATAAATTCACCGTGCAAGCGGGCGACGCTGGACGGCCTCACGGCCAGGGCTGGGTACCCGATGCCAGCCACCTCGCGTAAGCGAGCGGCTTAAATATCGGTTTCCACAACGAAGCGGCGCGTGGTTGTCCCGCCAGCCCCGATCAATCCCCCAGCAGCCTTCCATACGCCTGCAACGATCCGACGTTGTCGCAGACCGCTTTGATCGCCGCCGTGATCGGGATCGCCAGCAGCAGACCGATGCCGCCCCACAGCATCCCCCAGAACATCAACGCCACCGTCACCACCAGCGGATTCAAATGCACTCGCGCCCCCACGAACTTGGGATACAGCAGGTTCAACGCGAACAGGTGCAAAAGGCTCACGCTCGCCGCCAGAAACAGGTACACCGTGGCTTCGCGCGACGCGGGCAGCGCCGCGACCATGGGAGGAATCATCGCCAGCGGCAGCCCGATATAGGGAACCAGGCTCAAAAAGCCGCTCAAGGGCGCCACCACCAGCCAGTACGGCAGCTTCACCGACGCGAACAGGATCGCGCTCGCGACGGTCAGCAGCACGCCCAGCATGAAATTGCCGATCACGTAGGCGCGCACCATGTCGCCCACTCCGCCCCAGGCCTGCTCGGCCGCGCGCTGCGCCTCGCCTTCGAACAGGTACAGGAAGCGCAGCCGCAGATGATCGCGCCAGCTCAGCAGAAAATACACCAGGAACGGAACGAAGGACGCCATCAGGATCACGTCGTAAAATCCGCTCAGGTAATTGGAGATGTAGCTGAACATCGTGGTCGGCTCGGGCCGCACGCGGACTTCCTGGATGGGCGGAGGCTCCTGCGGCTGCGGCGCGGCCTGCTGCTTTCCCCGCCGGCCGTGCGTCACCACCGATGGCGGAGGCTCCGCCGGCGGCGTGCTGTCCTGGAATCGTTTGGGAACCAGCGTCTTATAAATGTTCTGCTCGAAGCGCTCGATGCGCAGCGACGCGCTGTCCACCAGCTCGTTGATGCGCTCGCCGTAAGCCGGCAGATCCCCGACCATGGCTACCGATTCGGTGTAAAGCCCAAGTCCGGCGAAGTACAGGCACACCAGGCCGATGCTGCATACCGTGAAGCTCGCCACTCCGCGCGGCAGCCGCAGCTTCATGAACAGCACCACCGCCGGGTCCAGCAGGAACGCGATCATCGAGGCGATGATCACGGTAATGAAAAAGACCCGCCCGTAGTACAGCAGCGCAATCGCCACCCCCAGCCCCAGAATCCCGATGCCGGTGCGCGCCGTCTTGTGTTTCGCGGATTTTGCCGGCACCACCATTGCTATCAATATAATGGGACCAGACGTGGAAAACCACCAAAAATCGGCGAACGGCCGCATTCTTGCGCTCGATTTGGGAAAAAAACGCATTGGACTGGCGCTCAGCGACCCGCTGGGTATTACCGCCCAGGGTCTTCCCACCCTCGAACGCAAAAATATGCGGGAGGACCTAGCCGAGCTTAAGCGAATTGTCGAAGAAAATGAAGTAACGCTAATTCTGATGGGTCACCCGCTGCACATGAGCGGCGCCGAGGGGCGCCAGGCCGCCTACACGCGCGAGTTTGCGGAAAAACTCGCCGCACGCACCGGAATTGAAGTGAAGCTTTGGGATGAGCGTCTAACTACGGTACAGGCTCAGCGCGTGCTCCGCGAAAGCGGTATCAGCATCGAAAAACGCGCGCGCGCGGTGGACCGGCTCTCGGCCGTGATTCTGCTTGCGAGCTTTCTGGACAGCCTCGCATGAAAAAGCTCCTGTTCTCTATCGGATTCCTCGCCGTATTCGCCGGCGCAGCGGTGTGGATCTTCGAGGAAAGCTATCGCGGATTCGAAGGTGAAACGTTTGTACGTTTCGAGCGCGGCGCCGGAACGCGAGAAATGGGCCGCGAGCTCCAGCAATCCGGTGTCCTGCGCTTCGATTGGGAACTGACCGTCGAGCGCCTGCTGCATCCGCGCGCCAAGCTTCAGGCGGGCGAGTATCGTTTCGACCACGCCGCGACCCCCGGCGATGTTTTTACGCGCCTCGCCCTCGGCGACGTGTATTATTTTGATCTTACGGTACCGGAAGGCAGCAACATCTTCGACATCGCAAATCTCGTCGAGCGCTACGGCGTGATGAGCGCGGCCGATTTTGAAGCGGCCGCGGCCGATCCCTCGCTGATCCGCGACCTGGCGCCATCGGCTCCCACGCTCGAAGGCTTTTTGTTTCCCGCCACCTATCGCGTCAACCATATGACCACCGCAGCCGAGCTTTGCAAGGAAATGACGGACAGCTTCCGCAAGCATTGGCGCAGGCTCGCGAATGGAAACGCCAACGTTCAGCAAACCGTCACGCTCGCCTCCATGATCGAAAAGGAAACCGGAGTCGCCACGGAGCGGCCGCTGGTCGCGAGCGTCTTCACCAACCGGCTGCGCAAGGGAATGCGCCTCGAATGCGACCCGACGACGATCTACGCCGCGCTGCTTGACAACCGCTATCAACACGCGATCCACAAATCGGACCTGGCCAGCCGCAATCCTTACAACACGTATCAACATGAAGGATTGCCGCCTGGGCCTATCGCCAATCCGGGTTTGCCCTCCCTCGAAGCGGCGCTTCGCCCCGCCGATACCGGCTATCTTTATTTCGTGGCCAGGCCGGAGGGTGGCGGTCACAAATTCTCCACCGATCTCGCCGCGCACAACAAGGCTGCGCGCGCCTATCGCAGGAAATCGGGGAGCTAACTCTTTCCGGCCCGAGTACTTTGTTTTTGTTCAACCGGCTTTTCTTCCGGTTTTTCAT
>DATJVN010000051.1:0-9079 GCA_035501755.1 Bryobacteraceae bacterium
CTGGTGAATCGCGTGTTTGATTTTCCCAATCTGTACAGCGGAACCGAGACGCTGATTGCCGTGTACGCCTACGCGCTGCAAATTTATTACGATTTTTCGGGCTACACGGATATTGCCATCGGCTCCGCGATGCTGCTGGGAATCCGGCTTCCGGTGAATTTCAACCGCCCCTATGCGGCGGAGAGTGTCGCCGATTTCTGGCGGCGGTGGCACATCACGCTGTCCAACTGGCTGCGCGATTATTTGTATTTTTCGCTGCCGGGCAAGCGGTCGAAGGTGATGCCGTATTTCAACCTGTTCATCACGTTTGCGATCGGCGGGTTGTGGCACGGCGCGGCGTGGACCTTCGTCATCTGGGGCGCGCTGCACGGGCTCGGTTTGGCCGTGGTGCGATTCTGGCAAATGAAAATGAGGAAAGCGACGCTGCCTGGGTGGTGGCAATATGCGTCGATCGTCCTGACGTTCCACTTCGTCACCTTCACCTGGATTTTCTTCCGCGCGTCGAGCGTGGAGAACGCGATGCAGATTCTTGCGCGCATCGGTTCGCTGACGGTTTCGGCGGCGAATCTTTCCGCTCCGTTTTTGCTGATTCTGGCGATCGGAATTCTGGCGCATTACGTCCCGAAAAAATGGTACGACTTCAGCGTCGAGACGTTCGTGCGGGCGCCGTTCTACGCGCAGGCGGCGGCGCTGGCGATGCTAGTGATCGGATTACAGTACGTCGCGCAGACGGGCGCGACGCCGTTTATCTATAACAGGTTTTAAATGCCGGTGAAGACCACACTTACGGTGCTCACTTTCATCGCGCTGATCCTGTTGCCGCAGGTCGCGCCGGCGCTCAAGAATTATCAGTCGCTCGATCCGCACGACATCAGCTCCATCTTCGATCTGCCCATTCCGAGCATTGCGGGCATCGAGGCGGAGACGCCGGGAATCCACATCAGCAGGCTCCAGGCCAGGGCACCGAGCAATCTCTCAGACCCCGCCCACGCGCTGGATCATTTCTACCAGGCACTCGTCAACGGGGGGACGGTGCGCATTCTGCACTATGGCGATTCGCCCACCACCGGCGATCTGATCACGGCTGACGCGCGGGCGGCGCTGCAACGCGAGTTCGGAGACGCGGGCGCGGGATTCATTCTCATCGCGAAGCCTTGGGCGTGGTACAACCATCGCGGCGTCGAAATGGATGCGTCGTCGGACTGGAACATCCAGATCGCCGGAATCGCGGATTTGAAAGATGGGATGCACGGGCTGGGAGGGGTCAGTTTCATCGGCTCGTCCGGCGCGACCGCTCACTGGCGCGTGCGCGGACAGTCGCATGTCGAGATCTCGTACCTCGCGCTGCCGGACGGCGGCGATTTCGAGCTGGACGCGGAGGACAAACCGCTGGGGACCGTCCGCACCGCGGAAGACGCGAGATCGGCGGCTTACGCCCCGTTCAAGATCCCGCCGGGCACATCGAATTTCACGTTGCGCGTCACGAGCGGCACGGTGCGGCTGTATGGCGCCGAATTCCGCAAATCGAGCGGAGTGATCTACAGCGCCCTGGGCATCAACGGCGCCAACGTAACGCTGCTTTCGCGCGCTTTCAACGAGCGCCATTGGGCGGCCGAGTTGCGCCATTACAGGCCCGACCTGGTGATCGTGAATTACGGGACCAATGAGAGCGGCTATCCCGATTTCGTCAACAAGACCTGGGCGCCGGAGATGAAAGAAGTGGTGCGGCGGCTGCACGCCGCCCTCCCTGATACCTCCGTGCTATTGATGAGCCCCATGGATCGTGGAGAGCGCAAGATCGGCGGCGAGATCGAGACGGTGCCACAGCTGCCGAAGCTGGTTGAAATCGAAGCGGGGGTTGCATCGGAGAGCGGCGCGGCGTTTTTCAATACGTTCCAGGCGATGGGCGGGGCGGGGACGATGGGGCGATGGTACACCGCCGAACCTCGCCTGGTGAGCGCCGATTTTATCCATCCCATGCCGGCGGGAGCCAAAATCGTGGGCGAGCTTTTGTACAATGCTTTGAGGGACGGCTACGGTCAGTACAAGCTGCGCCGGCTCAATCAGCAGGCGAAAACGCCGGGTCACGTGCAGAAAGAAGTTCAGAGCGAAGCGCACCGATGAGGCAGATGTTCAAGCTCGGGATCGCCGTGCTCGCGGTAGCATCGGTCGCGTTCGCCGACGTGCCGGCCAAGCCTGCATCTCCCTCAAAATCAAAGAAGAAGAAAAGATATCGCTCGGGCACGGGCAAGCCCGATCCCGCCGCGGCGGCTCACAAATCTTCGCGCACGCACACGGCAGCTAAAAATGCGGCCCACGCGCCGGCTAAAGCGGTTCGCAGCGCGCACCGGCGCGTGATTCCGCGAGGCCCGAAGGTCAGCGCGAGCGCGCGGGCCGAGGCGCACGAAGGCGTGTACATGAAGGTCGCGAGCGGCGCCGAAATTCCGGTGGAAAACGCGGCGGCGCTGGTGCCGTTCTTCGAGTTGTTGTATCGCCATCAGAAGGGGGAGATCCCGGGGCCGGTTCGCATCCTGCATTACGGCGATTCGCACACCGCGGCCGACGAATGGACCGGCGACCTGCGCGAGAAGTTCCAGGAGAAATTCGGCGATGGAGGCAGCGGATATTCGTTTGCCGGGCGTCCATGGAACGGTTACAGGCGCGAGGACGTGCGTACCGGATCGACCCGCGGCTGGCATACCGATGGTCTGGTGGGCCGTCCCGGGGACGGAGTTTACGGGCTGGGCGGCGTCAGCATGACCACGCGGTCGCCCCACGAAGCCGTGTACCTGCTGGCGGACGGCGAGCAGTTCGAGCTGTTCTACCTGCAGCAGCCCGGCGGAGGGTCGCTCCAGATTTACGACAACGGCACGCCGATCGAGATCGTTTCAACCGACGGCGAAGAGCAGCCCGGCTACTATCGCTACGAGACCACGCCCGGCCAGCATCGGCTGGAAGCCGAGACGCTCAATCGCGCGCCGGTGCGCCTGTTCGGGTGGACTGCCGAGAATTCCACCGGCGTCACGTACGAAACCCTGGGAATCAACGGCGCGCAGGCGTCTATCATGCTGGATTGGAATGAGCCGGTGCTCAAGTCGAACATCGAGCGGCGCAACCCGGCGCTGATCGTGCTCGCCTATGGGACCAATGAAGCCGGGCGCAGGGACCTGACGGTCGAATCGTACGAAGAGATGTTCAGGGGGCTGATCGGGCGGATTCGCGAAGCTGCGCCGGCGGCGACCATCCTGGTGATCGGGCCGCCGGACCGGTACCTGCACACGCGTAAGGGATGGCGCGAGATGGACAAGGTGGACCTGATCATCGAGGCGCAGCGCCAGGCGGCCATCGCGTCGGGCTGCGCGTTCTGGGACCTGCGCGCGAAGATGGGCGGCAAAGGGTCGATGCAGCAGTGGGTGACCGCGGGAATGGCGCAGTACGATCACGTGCACTTCACCGGCACGGGCTACAAAGTCCTGGGCGACGCCGTGTTTCGCGACCTGATGAGCCAGTACGATATTTTCCTGAAGGCGCGGGCGGATGTCGCCGCGCAGGCGGATAATCCCCAGATGGTGAACAAGCGGTAGCGGTGCCCCTCGAACCTCGTGACCACGCAGGATTCCCAGAGCGAATTTTATTGTCCGCGGTGCCGGCAGCCGGTTTCCGATCCGCTGGTGTGCGGCGATTGCGCGTCGATCATCTGCCGGAAGTGCGGCACGCCGCTCGAACGGGTGGACGATCTGGGCATCGGGTAGCCGTGCGCGGGCTTGGCGCCGCCGTCTTTTGCTGCGCCCTGTTTCTTGCGGCATGTGCTTCGCAACGCGTTCAACCGGCTGCCACTGGCGTCGCCTATCCGGGACCTCCGTCGGTCACTCTTCACAAGGACCTGGCGTCGAGGTCGCCGGTGGTGGGAACGGTCCATCACGGCGAGAGGCTCGACGTGCTCGAAACGCGGCGGCGCTTTGTCAGGGTGCGGACGGGACAGGGGGTCGAAGGCTGGACCGATGCGAACCTGCTGCTGACTCCGCAACAGATGGACGATCTGCGGCGCCTGGCGGCGAGCGCCGCGAAACTTCCCTCGCAAGGCGCCGCGACGGCGTTTGACACGCTGAATATTCACACCGATCCCAACCGCCAGTCGCCGAGTTTTTTCCAGATCGCCGAATCGACTCCGCTTGAAGTGATCGGTCACCAGATCGCGCCGCGCATCTCCGCGCTTCCCGCAGTTCCGGTGCATCGCGCCGCGCCGCGCAAGACCAGGACGAAGGAACCGAAGAAGCCGGTCTTGCCGCCGCCTCTGCCTCCTCCGCTTCCGCTCGACTGGCAGGCGCTTTCGCGTCCGCGCGCGCCCGATCTTCCCGACTATCGGCCGCCCGAAGAGAAACCCGTGCCCGTAGACGACTGGAGCCTGGTCCGCACCAAGGACGGCAACACCGGCTGGGTCCTTTCGCGAATGCTCAGCATGTCCGTTCCCGACGAGGTCGCGCAGTATGCCGAAGGTCATCGCATCACCGCGTATCTTCCGTTGGGCGAAGTGAAGGACAAGGAGAACGGCGCGATTAAATCGAACTGGCTGTGGACCACCATTTCTTCCGGATCATTTCCCTACGAATTCGACAGCTTCCGCGTCTTCGTTTGGAGCGTACGCCGGCACCGCTACGAGACGGCGTACATCGAGCGCAACGTGAAAGGGTATTATCCGGTGACCACGGAGGATCTCCCCGGAGATGATGAAAAGGCGTTTTCCGTGGTGCTCCAGGATAAAGACGGAAAGCTCTACAAGCGCATCTACGCGTTCAGCGGTTATCGCGTTCGCATGGTCTCAAAGACTCCCTACGTTGCTCCGCCGCCGCTGCCGGTGGTTCACGCGACGCGCGACTTCGAGCCGCTCGCGCCCCCTCCGGCGCGCGTCTTGAGCTGGCGGCAGAAGCTCGGGCAATGGCGCAGGCGACTGTTTTAGGACGCCGCGTTATCCTGAAGTTTGGACCCCCACCGCGCCGAGCGCGTCTCGGAAAGCATTCGCGAGGAACTCGAGGAGCTGATCGGCTACGAGATGGCGGACCCGCGCATCGGCTCGGTGACCGTGGCAGAGGTGCATCTTTCGCCCGATTTCCGCCACGCGCACGTCAGCCTGATCCTGTCCGGCACGCAGGAGGAACAGACGGTGACGCTCGAAGCGCTCGGTCACGCGCGGCAATTCCTGCGCCATCAGATCGCCGAGCGCCTGCAGCTTTTCCGCACTCCCGATCTCCAGTTTGAAGCGGCCCTGTCGCCGGCCCTGGGGTCGAAGGTTCCGCAGATCCTGCGGCGCATCCGGCGCGGACGGCCGCGTCCGGAAAAGGATCCGCCTGCCTGACCGGCTGTAGGCAGCCTTTATCAGAAACCCCGACCTGACCGGCAGGGCTGTCCGAAGCGATCGATTCCACGACAGCCCTGGTGGCCGTGCCGAAGGGTTAATCCCAGGCAACGTCGATATTGCCCGAATCGGTGGCCAGATCCACGATGGGTCCGCCGCCGCGAATGGAAACCTCGATTTCCTTTCCCCACGCTTGCGCTTGCGCGGCCTCCGGGATCTCCACGCGGCCCGAATCGGTGAGCAGCCTCAGGCGATAGCCGCCCTCGGCGAGCTTCACGCGGATGGATCCGGAGTCGGTGCGCCCGTGAATGGGAGCGGCCATGGTCTGGGAGATCGAAATCTCGCCCGAATCGCAACGCGCGTCGACCCGGCCGGCGATCTCGAGCGCCTCGATTGCTCCGGAATCGGTAGCCGCGTCCACTGGGCCGGCGACGTTCGAGATAGAAATGGCTCCGGAATCGCACGCGGCGCTGACTTCGGACTCGATTTGCGCGATCTGGATATGGCCCGAATCGGTCTCGCAGTACACCGGGCCGTGCACGGCCTCCACGCGAAGATCGGCCGAGTCGCCGAAGGCGCGAACTCGCGTGTCGGCCGGCGTCAGGATTTCCAGTTGCAGTTCCGTGTGGCTCAGCAGCCAGCGGTCTTCGAGGTCGCCCATCCGGATATGATTGCCCTCCTGAAAAATGGGCGGATCGGTGGCCATCTCCTGCGCCTGGCGTTGCGGGTCGCCGAAGCTCAGCAGGAAAGAATGGACCCGGACCGCGCCGCGGATCACAACGGAATCCGCGTCACCGCGGCGCACGCGAACGCGCCCGGTGCGGACACTGATGTCCAGGGTCACCGGACCGGTAACCGCCAGGCGGCGCTCGAATTCGGCACCGTTCCGTGAGATCGAGGGACTCATACAAATCGAGGATACGCCGCAAAGCGGGCACGCGGGCGCGAATTCGGCGAGCTGCGAAATTTCGCCGACGAGTGACGACGGAACACCAGCGCGGTATGCGAGGATCGCGCGTGCGCAATCCTTGACCGAGGGCAATGGATATTTTGTGGTGGCGGTGGAGTCCGGACGCGTGAGCCGCCCCGGCATGGCAAACTAAAAGTGTGCCTGACCGGTGCACATGCGGGGCTGCGCTCCCCGAAGACGCGTTGTTCTGCCATCGCTGCGGCAAGCCTCAGCGTGAGATTGCGGGCTTCGAGCCGGAACTCGAGCCGGTGGCCGTCCCGCCGCCGATTCCTTCGGCTCCCGCTCCCGCGCCGATCGGATTTCACAACCGCACCGCGGTGCGGGTCGCGCTGCTTGCCGGAATTCTTTCGATTCTCGTTTTGATGATCAGCGGGCAGATCACGGTGCTTCAGCTTCTGTTCCCGCTGTGGCTGGGCGGCGGCGGATTTTTCGCCGTGTACCTGTATTGCCGCAAAACGGGACAGCGGCTGACCCCCATGAGCGGAGCGCACCTGGGTTGGCTTTCCGGCATCTTCGCATTTCTGATGATGACGCTAATCCTGACGCTGATCGCGGTCGCGCTTTCGCAGCCCACCGCGGTGGAGACGCTACGCGCGCAGTGGAGCAACACGGGGCGGTCGGAGGCCGATTTCAACACCATGCTCGACGCGTTTCACAGCCCGGAAAAGATCGCGGCGATCCTGTCCATGATCCTGCTGCTGTTTTCCGTGCTGCCGGCCTTCGGCGGCGCGCTGGGCGCCAAGTTCTTCGAGCGTCGCGCGACGTGAAGTCCGCCGTTTAGATGTCGTGTTTGAAGACCGGATGAGCCGCAGCCTCACGGCTGGCGGCTAGCCAACCCTCCTCGATGCGTCACCAGCCGCCGCGCGTCAGCGAGTGGCTCTACTTTAGCGGAACGTCCGCAGCGATTCGTCGTCCAGGTGCGGAGCGTTGTTCAAGCTGAACAGTCGAATCTCGGTTTGGCGAATGCGCAGCGTGGTGAACGAGCCGTTCAGCAAAACTGCCGCCAGAGACATCGCGCGACCGTCCTGAAGATCGAGCGCAGCCGCCGCGCACACCCCGATCGGAGTGGCCGAAGTGAACACGATGACGTTGCCTTCATGCCCGGCGGCATTCAGTCGCGCCAAAGCCGCGTGGACGCGCGCCACAAACACCGGCCACGACTCGCCCGAATAATCAAAGCGGCTTTCGACCCACGCCCAGACGATCTTGCGGTCGCAATCGTTCCAGCGGCGATGCACGGGAGCCTCGTGCGCGCCGCGGCTTAACGCGAGCGCCGCCTGCATCTGTTCGTATTCGCGGCAAAAATCGTCGTCTTCGGCGGCAAGGTGCGGCGCCATTTCCGCGTACACCTGCGCCAGATCGAACTCGTTCCAGCCCGGATCGACGATCACGTCTGCGCCCGGCAGCGCGGCGTCCGCGGTCGCCCGCTGGCGCTGGAGCGCGCCGGAATATATTGCGTCAAACCCGATCTTCTGCGACTCGAAATACTCGCCCAGCCGCCGCGCCTGCTCGCGGCCCAGATCTGAAAGCGAATCGTAATTTTCGCGCGTCCCGCCCTGCCCGTGGCGGACCAGATAAACCACGCTCACGCGATGCGATCCACCATTTCAGCGGCGCGCGTCACCAGCGCCTTCACGCGCTGGTCGAAGTGCGCGAAGCGATCGTCCGCGGTCTGCCCGCGCCAGTACCGGAAGTAGATCTGTTGCAGGATGACGGCCAGCTTGGCGACACCGAACGCCTCATACCATGGGAGCGCCGAGACATCGCGCCCGGTTTGCGCGGCGTAGCGCTCGACGAATTCGTCGCGCGAAAACCAGCCCGGGCCGGTGTTGACCGATTGCAAAGTCGTGCCCGGGACCAGAGTCGAGCTCCAGTAGCACAGCGTCAGGCCGAGATCGCTCAGCGGATCGCCGACGGTGGTCATTTCCCAGTCGAGGACGGCTTCGATGCGGTCCGGTGTCGCGGCATCGAGCATGACGTTGTCGAGTTTGAAATCGTTGTGAACCAGTGTCGGCGCGCTCGCCGGCGGAATCGTTCGGGCGAACCAGGCGAGCACGCGATCCATTTCGGGGCTGGGCTCGGTGCGCGCGCGCTCCCAGCGCTCGCTCCAGCCCTTGACCTGCCGTTCCACGAACCCCTCGGGCTTCCCCAGCGAGCGCAGGCCGTGCTTCTCGATATCCACCGCGTGCAGTTGGACGATGCAATCGATAAAGGCGCGGCTGATGCGCGCGGCGTAGTTCTGGTGGCGCGTCACTTCGGGAGGAACGCTGGTGCGCAGAACAATGCCGCGGCGGCGCTCCATCAGAAAAAACGGTGCGCCGATTACGGCTGAGTCTTCGCATATCAGGTAAACTTCGGGCGCGGGCGGAAAGTGCGGATGAACCGCCTGCAACACGCGCGCTTCACGCACCATGTCGTGCGCCTTGGGCGCCACAGGACCCAGCGGCGCGCGCCGCAGCACATACTCGCGCGTGCCGATGCGCAGCAGATAGGTGAGATTCGAGTGCCCGCCGGGGAACTGTTCGAGCTCGATGGGCCCACTCTGGGGGATCTTTCCGGCGAGATACGCGGAGAGCGAATCGAGATCGAGTTCCTCGCCTCTGCGCACAGCGGCTGTATCGACCGGCATGAGATTCAATTGTACAGCGTGTGCTACTTTGGGCTTGGAGGAATGGGTGAGTGGTTGAAACCGGCGGTCTTGAAAACCGTTAGCGGGGTGACTCGCTCGGGGGTTCGAATCCCTCTTCCTCCGCCAC
>DATJVN010000052.1:0-44325 GCA_035501755.1 Bryobacteraceae bacterium
AGATGCACGATCGCGAACGCCGCGAGCGACACGCACACGAGTCTGAATGCGTAGCTCATTTGTTACGCTGCTCCAACTCGCGGCGCTTCTCCCGGATTCTTCGCTCCAGCTCTTCGAGCACGGCCTGGTCACGTTGGCCCACGGCATCGACGAGGCAGGAAATCAGCACCTCACTCGAATTGTGCGGACCTGCGAGCAGTCCCGCGACCAGGCTCCCGGCGAGTTCCTGCTCCCATTGCGATCGCGACATGCGCGGCGAATACACGAAAGCACGATTGAATTTGCGGCGGTCGAGCAATCCTTTTTTATACAGGCGGTCGAGGGTGGTCATCACGGTGGTGTAGGCGAGAGGGCGATCCAGAAGATCGACCACCTCGCGTACGCTCGATTCGCCACGCGCCCACACAACGTCCATGACCGTATTTTCGAGGTGGCCCAAGAGCGCCGGTTTTCGCGACCGGAACACGCGAATCACGTCTTCGATTATGGCACGAGGCGTCAAAGCAGGAGGTTCCGCTCGCTAACTCGCGCAGCTCCCGCGCTGCCGAGCCACGCGCGTCAGCAAGTGGTGTTCCTCGGGTTAGGAACTTCCCCAGAACGGGTCGGGCTCCGGGACCGCGGAGCCGTCCTTTCGTGGGGATGACGCTCCGTAATTCACCTTCTCTCCCGAATCGCGCAGGATCGCCTGGCCGCCGCCCATGTAGCCGGAAAAATCGGCGCGCACGTCGAGCGCGTGGCCGCGGTGCTCGAGCTCGGCGCGCGTTTCCGCCGGCACCCGAGCTTCAATGCGCACGTCGTTGCCACCCAGCGTGATTTTCGAAAATCGCGGCGCTTCGAGCGCAGCCTGAATATTCATTCCATGATCGGCGATGCTCGAAACGAACTGCGCCTGCGCCTGGGCCTGGTTCAGGCCGCGCATGATTCCGAAAGCGATGTGCTGCTGATCGCTCTCCATGAATCCGGGAATGATGGTGTGATAGGGACGCTTGCCGGGCTCAAGAGCGTTGGGGTGCGCAGGATCAGAGGAAAATGCTGCGCCGCGGCTGTGCAGATGAAATCCGAAGCCGTCCACCAGCACGCCCGATCCCCACAAGTCCGAGATGCTCTGGATCCAGGAGACGAGATTGCCCTCGCGGTCGGCGGCTGCCAGATACACCGTGTGTCCGATGGAGGCCGCTTGCGCGCGAGCGTAATCTTTCGAAAGCAGGCGATCGAGGGGAACGTCGCTGAAGCGCGGATCGGCGATATAGCGACGCTGATCGGCGAACGCGCGCTTCTGCGCCTCGATCTTGATGTGGATCGCATCGGCGCCCAGCGGGTCCATTGCGAGCAGCGGAAAATTCTCCATGATATTCAGCATTTGGAGCGTCCCCACGCCTTGCCCATTAGGTGGAAGCTCGAAAACAGCCCAGCCGCGATAACTGCTGGAGAGCGGAGCGACCCACTCGGACTCGAAATCGCGCAGATCGGCGGCCGATATCGTGCCGCCGAGCCGTCTGGAAGTTGCCAGGATGGCGCGCGCGAGCTCGCCTTCGTAGAGCGCGCGCGGACCGCATTCGGCGAGAATCCGGTACGCGCGGGCGAGATCAGGATTGCGGAAAATTTCGCCGACACGCGGGGCGCGGCCGCCGGGGAGAAACAGGCGCGCGCCGTTTTCGTCCTCAAGGACGCGATCGCAATGCTCCCAGTCGTATTGAATGATCTCGGTGAGCGGAAATCCGTGATCGGCGCAGTAAATCGCGGGCGCGAACAGGTCCGCCCAGGGCAGCTTTCCGAAACGGGCGTGCAGCTTCGACCATCCATCCACCGCCCCGGGCACCGTCACGGTGTGAATTCCGGAGAGGGGAACGGAAAAATTCAGCCGCTCCAGCGTGAGCGCGCGCGGAGCATAACCGCTCGCATTGATTCCGGTAAGCGCGCCCGAGGCGTCGCGATGAATGGCGAAAAGATCGCCGCCCAGGCCGCACATCATCGGCTCGACCACACTCAACACCGCGTTGGCAACGATGGCGGCATCCACCGCGGACCCTCCGCGCGCCAGCGCCTGCGCGCCCGCCTGAGACGCGAGCGTCTGGCTGGCCGCTACCAGTCCGGACCGCGTGATGACCATGGAGCGCGCCTGCGAGCGCTCCATCGAAGGAGAATCTCTAACCATCCCGCCGAAGGGCCGCGGATCGCATCACTGCGGCAGGAATGCCCGGATGGTCGGATAGAAGGACTGGGCGAACGCTACGCCGCTTCGCTCGGCGCGCGCCGTATCGCGGTCGAAGATGGGGACGGTCACGCGAACCAGCGCCGTATCGGTGCGGTTCAGGCGGATCGCGTCGGCGATCACCCAGAATTTTGCGCGGAACTCGTTCGCCACCACGCGGTCTCGGGATTGATACCAGTACAGCACCAGCGCGCGCGACTCCTCGTGCTGCACCTCGTAGCGATTCACCACGATCGGCTGCGCCAGTCCAACATCGATGGGCATCTCGCCCGCGTTCACCTGCGTCCAGCCCGCGCCGGGCAGACAGTTTTTGGGGGAATGCGGAGCCTTGCCGTTGCGTTGCGAACGGAACGCGGCGATGAACAGATTGACGCTCACCCCGGCCGCGGGATTCACATACGTGCGATTCAGCAGATCGTCGGCTTGCAATACCTCCTGGACCTCGGGTTCCACCACGCCTTCCTGGTACAGCCGCCACGCGCCGATCTCGTGCGGGAAACCGGCGAGCGGGCGGCTGGGAGGGACCGCTTCCGGCCGGATCGAGCTGTACAGCAGCGCCGCCTGCGCGATCAGCAGAATCGACGCCCAACGCACCGGAGTGGATTTGAAAACGTCACGCATGCTTGCGCCTCCCTGCGGTCCACGAGTACACCCGGTTGATCGCGACGTGCAGCATCAGCAGCATCACGAACGCGATCAGGAAGATGATCCAGCCCTCCAGGCTGTGAAAGAATCCCTCAGCGAGCGCCGGGTCCATGTCCGCCAGCATACCCGTGATGGTCACGCGGCCCGCGTTCGCCAGAATCGCGATCGGAATGGTGCCGGCGAGCAGCGCCCAGCGCATCCACACCTTCTTGTCGAAGAAATACGCGTACACCAGCGACAGGAACGTGAGCGAAAGCAGGCTGCGGATGCCGCTGCACGCCTCGGCGACGTTGAGCCGGTCGCCATTGGCCAGCTCCAGGACGTTACCGTCGCGCAGAACCGGAATATTCAGCAGGTTTAGTACGTTTTCCGCGACGCTCGAGGCGAACAACTGGAGTGGAAAGGTGATCTGGTTGTAGATCACCGACGGAATCGGGATCATGAAGGGCAGCAGAAGCAGCGGAAACGCCAGCGCCTTGATCAACTCGACGCCGCCGGTCAGCAGCAGGACCCCCACCAGGCCGATCAGAAACGCGGTGCGCTGCAAAAACAGCTCCGCGCCGAGCGTTCCAATGTAGCTTTGCAAAATGCTCCACAGGATCAGCGCCGCGCCCCACCAGCACGGCTTGGGCGTAATCCTGGCAAGCTCCTCGCGCCGCTGCCAGGCCACGAATCCGGCAACTACCGGAACAAAAAATCCATGGCCCACGTCTTCATCGGTGGCCCATTGATAGACCAGGTGCCGCAGAATCGGGAAATAGGCGACGATGAGCAACCCGGTGAACCACGCGATCGTGTTCCATGGCATCGTGCGGGCCGTCGAAGCAGGTATTGGCGCCGACAACGACCCGGTCGTGGTTGCCATCCTTTTCAGTAAACCACAAAATTGTCGGGAAACACCTTGATGCGCGTCGAGTTGTCCGCTAGTTCATCGCGGGAGGGAGCTCCGATTTCAGACGATGCGTCACGCGCCCCACCAGCCTGCGCGGATCGAGCAGGTGCTGCGGGCGGAAGTGCCGCTGGGACCAGCGGCTGCCGGGCTCGAATTCGATACCCAGAAAATATCCGATCTCGCGGAACACGCAATATTTCACCGTGCCCGTCAGTTCTCCATTGGGATAGCTGATGCGGAAGTTGGTGCCGAGCGGCACCGGCCGGTCCACTTGAAGGCAGGCCCCGGAAAGCGAAATGTCTTCGAGGTTCGCAACGCCGCGGCGGGTTCGCCCGCTCTGATCCTTCCACTGGACGTCGACTACGTCCGCGCACAGCATTCTCGGTTCAATACGCCGATCTAACATATCTAACTGGTTCATCGGTACCAGGATTCGGTAAGATTAGCGCTCCGGCCCTAGAGAAATTTGCCCTAATCGCGCTTTAAGGCGCGACTCCAGTATATTACAGAGCCACTCCTGGTACCATCATGGCGCTGGCATGCAGGATTCCCGATCTTCCTTTAGCGGCGAACTCGCGCGCTTCCTTCGCGGTCTCGGCTGGCGGGCGCTACCCACTCATATCCTCCTGGTAATCGCGTTCGGAATTTTCCTACCGTGGATGCGCGGGCTGAACTTCATGGACCCCGTGCTCCTTGCCGCATACGCCTGCCTCGGCGTCCTGTTCGCCGCGCCGGCCGCCGCGCAGTCTTTCGCCGAGCGTCCGGCGTCGATGCCGCACGTTTACGCGCGAATCGCAATCGCTGTCCTGTACGGGGAATTGATGACCATCGCGATGCTCGCCGCGGCCTTCGCGACGTTCTATTTCCTGCATCCGCTCCCCATCGGTCCCGATGTTCCAGGATTAGCGCGGATCAACGCGTTCGGACTCTGCGCTTCGCTGGCGATGGCGGCGGGTTCCGCGTGGATCACGCTGCGATTTTCCGCCAGCGCAGCGCGCGTTCTGATGCGGCTTGCGTTTCTGGCGTTGCTGATCGTGTTTTTTTTCAAATCGCGATGGCTGCCCGAGCTCGACCTCACCGCGGCGCTCGCCGCGCTCCTCGTCGGCGCCATCGCGATTCTGGCGATCCGGCGCGATTTACTTCGCCACGCCCAGGCTGTTTAGAGTGGCCGGATCGAGCTGTCCCGTGATGTTCAGATTGCTGTTCTTCTGATACTCACGGATAGCGGCTGCGGTCTCGGGACCGAGAATGCCGTCGAGGTTGCCTTTATAAAACCCTTCCCGCACCAGGCGGCGCTGCGCCGCGGACACCGTCGCGGAGCTGGGCGCCGTCGCAAACCCGTTCGGAGCGGGAACGGCTTCAGTTCTCTCGAAGACGCCAAGCCTGCGGCAAGTCTGCCGGTCGAGCTGGCCGTTGACAGCGAGATCGTTCTGGTATTGATAATGGCGAATCGCCGCCTGTGTCTCCGGACCGTCAATCCCGTCGATCGGCCCGTTGTAATAGCCGTCGGCCCGGAGTTGTTGCTGAGTTCTGACAACCAGGGCGTCCTGCGCGTGCGCGACCGCGGGGAAGGCCGCCATGCTTAGCGCCACTGCCGCCGAGAGAGCCGCGTTTCGAAAATTTGCATATTTGCTCATTTGTTTTCACCTCCTTCGGAGGATTCACCACATGATTCGCAATCCACCTGCCGAGCGGCGCCTCGTGCTAAATCACAATTCTCCAGAAAATGTTCCGTGCAACGTCGCAATCCGCCCGCCTCCGGCGGAATCAAGTTCAACGAAAATCCGGCGCACCGGAATTATTTACAACCGGCGTCGAACGTTTCGAGTGGACAGCCTGACATGACTCGCGTCATTTTTCGTTTTGGGGACACTCTAGATCTGTCCCATTCGACTCTACGCTGATTTTGCCGACGTCTTTTGGTTCGTCTCGCGTCTCCAAGCCCGTCCGAACTCCTCCTCGATTTTCATCACGAAGTCATCACAGCCGAACGGTCGTCCGCCGTAGGTGCACTGGCGCAAGCGATCGAGCTCCTCCTCCGCCAGTGGAGCCGCGTACAGGTCCGCCCACGTCGCCGGCCCCCCGGCGCGCTCCCAGAATTTCAGGTCCAATACGTGGAACTCGTCCCGCCGCAGGCCGCAGTGCACCGCCGCGCTCGACCAGCGGTAGTCCTCCGCCCGCTCGGCCATCCCCGCACGGCACGGATTCTGCTCGACATACCGCAGCGCCGTCGCCAGGTGCGCGCCATCGAGCGGGCAGGAGTAATACCGCGCCTGCCACAAATGCCCGCTTCGTCCGCGGCGCGTGTTCACATATTGCGCATAGCGGCCGTGCACGCGGCGAAACAGAACCGCCAGCGAGTCCGCCCGCTCCGGGATCACGATGGCGTGGACGTGATTGGACATCAGGGTGTACGCGAGCAGGCGGGCCCGGGCGCTGGCCAGGTTGCGGCTCAGCAGGCGGAGGTACATTTCGCGATCACTATTCAGGAAGAAGACGCGCTGGCGATCGGTACCTCGTTGGGTAACGTGGTAGGGAATCCCTGGGAGGACACAGCGCGCGTTTCTGGGCATTCACCGGATTAGTGGAAATTTTCGAGAAAAATTCTCAAGGGACGGTCTTAGAGTGTCCCCAAATCAGAAAATAACGCGAGTCACGTCAGGCTGTCCCGCGTTTCCCCCGCGTTTCCCCCGCGTTTCCCCCCCTCAATGTGTAGTGCCAAGATATCAGTCTACGGCCGTCATTGGGTCTGAAGGACCAGACATGGAGCTCACCGAGATCGCCACCAGCCACCAGGAGAGACCGCCCAGGGATGAACGCAACTCGATGAACTGGCCTCTTGTGGTAGTAAGTAGCTATTTCCTTGGGGGCCTGCAGCCGCCAGACCCGCACTCGACAATCCACATAGCGGCCCTGTTCGATCTCATCTCCGCAGGCAATCGCGACGTGTTTCCCATCACTTGAAATATCGATTGAGTTCGCCCACGCAGAGTCGTCCGACTGGAACTTAAACGCCTGTCGGCCTGAGGCGACATCCCACAAAAGGTACTCCTTCCCACATGCTAATAAATATGCCTGGTCGGGAGAGAACTTGACGGAGTTGACAGGCAAGGAATAGTCGAACTGACAAATTTCATGACCGCTTTGCGTTTCAAACAACCGAAGCGTCGGGGCCGTCGCAGAATCATCGGCGATATGCACTACGACAGGACGCGATGAGAATCCTATCGACGGGACACGCTCCCCCCTGAAGGGTCGAGAACCTCCACAAGCGATTATCGTCCCATCGGGCGACAGCTCAGCTGACTCTAAAGCCATACCCTGGATATCGAATCTTGAAATCTCGTTCCGCTCCTGCATGTCCCAAAGTTGGAGGAGATTTTTTGCCCCATTCTTCCCTGCTACGCCGGCACTCAATAATAGGCGACCATCAGCTGAGAACGCTAGACTCCTGACCTCCACCAACCCCAGCCCGAACTCTCCAACCTGTTCTCCTGTGTTCGCGTCCCAAACGCGAGCGCCGCCATAGTCCCGAAGTGGCTGCTTACATTGCCGTGGACCGAACGTGGATGCCCGACCGGTGACGATATATTGGCCAGAGGGCGACCATGCGGCGCTGAGGACACCCTCGTCGTGCCCCCGGAGCTTCCGAACGAGCCTCAGGTCGGGCAAACTCCAGACGCGAGCGTCTCGATCTGGAAAGGCATCGGAATGTGCGCCAGTGACGCACCGGGTTCCTCCAGAATTAACGGCCAATGCCCTGATGTTTCCGCGGTGCTTCTTCCCTAGACCTAACACACCGAACGCTCCCCTTGGAACTTCAGCATGTTTTCAGCATGTTTTGAAAACCCTGGTAGATCGAAGGGGAAACTCGGGGCGTCCATAGCGATTCCTATTTTCCATGAGAGCATCGTCGCACGACTTCCACTATTCCGTTGATGCCAAACCTCCGACGGATCGTGCTGCCCGGACTACCCCACCACATCTGCCACCGCGGAAATTTCCGACAACCCATCTTCTTCCGCGATTCCGACCGTCAGCTCTACCTCGATCTCCTCGCCGAGCATTCCCGTCACCACGGCGTCAGCATCCAGGCCTGGTGCCTCATGCCCAATCACGTCCACATCATCGCTACGCCGCACGATCTCAACGGTTTACATTATACCTTCGAGCGCGTCGAAGGCGACTACGCGCGCTCGCTCCACATTCGCCTGCATCGCCGCGGTCATCTGTGGCAAGGCCGTTTCCGCTCCGCGCCCATGGACGAAAAACATTTCTGGGCGGCAATGATTTATCTCGAACGGAATCCCGTCCGAGCCCGCCTGGCCGACACCGCCGAGCAATGGCGTTGGTCGAGTGCGCGAGCGCGGCTCGAGGATCGTCCCGGCACGCTCCTGGACCTTACCCAATGGCGCGCGCGATACACGCCGGAACAATGGCGTCAATCGCTTACACTCGGATTCGAGGACAGCGCGCTGCTCGAACGCATCCGCGAGTGCACGCGCTTAGGCCGTCCCGCGGCCGAGGCGCTATTCCTCTCACGACTCGGAGATAAGCTCGGCCGCAATCTGCTTCCTCGCAAGCCAGGAAGACCAAGAAAGCCAGTCGCTTCCGAGCGGGTCGCCTCGGACCACGCGGCTCGCGCCAACTCGGCGTAATTGGAAACGCTATGGACGCCCCGAATTTCGTCCGAATTTCGTACGAATTTCGTACCTTCGCCTTTCACCGCCAGGATTTTCGCTAATCTATTTCCGACAGGCTCTCAGGCTGTCTCCTTTTCACACAGACACTGAAGGTCGCGCGTACGTAGGCGTTGCCTCGAAAGAATCAATCGTTGCCGGTCGGGACCTCCCAACGTCCCGTCTGCAAATTGATCAGGTTGAAGTTTTCGCCCAGGTACACGCGGCGCACTTCGGGATCGTTTCCCAGAGCCTCGGGCGTTCCGGCGCGGAAAATCCTTCCATTATTGATGATGTAGGCGCGATCGGTGACCGCCAGCGTTTCCCGCACGTTGTGATCCGTCACCAGAATGCCGATTCCGGCGCGCTTTAAATCGAAAATGATTTTCTGCAATTCCAGCACCTGGATCGGATCGATGCCGGAAAACGGCTCGTCGAGCAGCAGGAAGCTGGGTTCGATCACCAGACTGCGCGCGATCTCCACGCGCCGCCGCTCGCCGCCCGAGAGCACGTAACCCTTGCTGTGGCGGACGTGCTCCAGGCCCATCTGCTCGATCAGCCGGTCGCGGCGTTCGCGCCGCTCGCGGCGATTCAGCGGCAGCGTCTGGAGGATCGCCATCAGGTTGTCCTCCACCGACAGCTTGCGGAACACCGAGGCTTCCTGCGGAAGATAGCTGATGCCGCGATGCGCGCGCTTGTACATGGCAAGCGAGGTCAGGTCCTGATCGTCCAGCAGGACGCGTCCGGAATCCGGCGTGATCAGCCCCACGATCATGTAGAACGAAGTGGTCTTGCCGGCTCCGTTCGGGCCCAGCAGTCCCACCACCTCGCCCTGCTTCACGCGGACCGAGACGTTATCGACGACTTTGCGCCCGCGGTACGACTTGGTCAGCTCGAT
The DNA here is from genome assembly GCA_035501755.1 of Bryobacteraceae bacterium. Lineage (GTDB taxonomy): Bacteria > Acidobacteriota > Terriglobia > Bryobacterales > Bryobacteraceae > Palsa-187. Next base: position 9,327 of record DATJVN010000052.1, read on the forward strand.
TGTCTGGAGGGTGTGCACTTCAATTCACGTCAATGCAGGTCAATTTTTGGACGGCGGCGGCTTCTTGTGAATGATACTGGTGACCGGAGAAGCATTGGTGCCGTCTGAGTCGAGCCTATCATCGTTGGAAAACCAGGTCAATTGCTTGGCCGCGCGCGTCTGTCCTTTCAGGCTGTCCACCAGCATCGGCGCGCCGCCGGTGAGCACCACTTTGCCGTCGTCCGCGTAATATTCGGCGTGGTTCGATGTGGCCGTGCGCGTGCGCCTCAGTTTGTCCGACGTGCTGACCACCTTGACGGTTCCATCCGCGAAGGCCTTATCGAGCGAGGAATCCTCGTCGGCGTCTTTGAGGAACGCGCGAATGGATTTCGCCGTGATGTCCATGCCCGGACGATTCAACACTACGCCGCCGGTGTAGTCGACCACGCGCGTATCCTCGGTGTAAACCATGTCGGGCGCGGTGATGATGGTGAAGACCGGAGGCGCGGGCGGTCCGGCGGGAGCGGGCGCGTCATCGTCGTCTTTTTTCTTGTCCTTGTCGACGAGCTGACATTTCACCTTCCCGTGCGCTTCCATCACGCCCGAGTCGCGATCGATGAACAGGTGGTCGGCCTCCACGCGATTGGCGCCCTGCCAGGCGACCGCGTTGCCGTCGTAATGGATGGTCTGATTGTTGTCGGTGGACGTCATGCGCTGGGCGCGCGCCTGCAACACTTCATCGGTTGACAGGATCGCCGACGAATTCCCGTTCTTATCCGGCTCATGCGTGGACATCACGTGCCCGTCGGCTGTAAAATCGCCGGTTTTCTGATTCATGACGATCTTGTCCGCGGCGGCCGAGCCGGTTGAATCCCAAATCCGCGCCGCGCCGGTGAGCGTCATCATGTTCTGATCCTGCTCGAGAATCGCGGTGTTCGCTTTACCGTGCCGGTCGCCTTCGGAGTACTGGAAATTGGTTTTCTGCTCCAGATGGGCGAGGTCGCTGGTTTTGGGATCGAAGGTCGCAAACAAATCCTTGCTCTGGGTGAAGGCTGGATCGGGCTTGGGTTTGCCGGGCTCCGCCGGCTTGTCGGTGCGTGTCGAAACATTCACCGATTTGAGCGACTGAATGCGGTTGCCATCGCCATACGCGATCCAAAACCGGTCGCCTTTCAGGAATCGCTTGGGCCTTCCCTCGCGATTGGGGATGAAATCGATGGTTCCGGCGCCCGCGGTCTCCACTTTGTCGATGTCGCGGCCCGCGTTTTTCATGATCAGCGTCATGGTGTCGCTCCGCAGGATCTTGGTTTCGGAGATGTCGCCGTCGGGCTTGGCTGACGGGACCGCTTCGGCCACCGTGTTTCCACGCGCCACCACCTGCTTGAGCACGCTGTCCGTGCCGGACGTGTCGAAATCCATGTCCAGATGAGTCGCGGTCACCGTGGTGCGCATGGTCGGGGTGTAGGAGATCAATTTGCCGTGCTGCTCGCCGGCGATGGTGTCCACTTTCATTCCCTCGGCGAAGTGCAGGTCCAGTCGGTCCGCGCCGAATTCCGTCTTGCGGTCGCCCTCATCGCGGACGCCGTGGCCGGCATTGACCATCGCCGAGCGCACTTCCTGATCCTCGAGCGTCACCACGGTCATGTCGCCGGCCATGGTCAGCGTTCCGCGGGTCATCTTCGACCAGGGAATCAGAATCACCTTGGATTCTTTTTCGCGATAAAATGCCTCGCCCGCTTCGAAGTGCATGGGCTCGGAATCTTCGGTTTTCCCGCGCCAATCGAGCGCCACCGCGCTGCGCAGATGCAGTTCCTGCGTCTGCGGGTCGTAATCGGCGCCCTCCGCCGTTCCTCCGCCCTGGTCGAACTCGAAGGCGACATGGCGATCGGTCTTCGCCTTTCCGGTGTCGCTGTCGAAGGTGACGCCGGAAGTGTGGACCCTCAGATTTCGCCCGTGCGGCGGGCCGTCCACGGGAAGATCCATCTGGATATCAACGTCTCCATCGGAATACAACGTTTTCTTGTTGCCGTCGAACTGCGCCTTGGCGCTTTTGATCAGATCGTATTCGTCGCCGGCCTTGTTATAGAGCTCCATTTCGACGCCTTCCAGTTCCGTCACGGGCGGATCTTTGAGCTCGCGGGCGTCCTTGGCGCGTATCTTCCATTTCGGTTTTCCGGTAGCTTCGTTGAATGTGCTGGCGTGCCAGGTCTGCGACTCGGCGTCAAAGCGCGGGTCGAGCGGTGTGGGCGCCTCGGCTTCGTTGGCGACGAAGCTGGCCTTGTCCTTTACATACAGCGCGCCCACCCAACCGATCAGTCCCAGAAAGGCGGCCAGAATGAGCCACCGCGCGCGCCGCATAGAAGTGTCTCTTCAAAGGATAACAAGTAGGGGTATACACTTGTTCACATGCGAGCTTTCGCCGTTTTTCTCACCGTGGCGACCCTGTTTGCCGCCGATTCGCAGAATTGGGAAGAAAAATTCCGCGCCATCCCCGATCCGCACAATCTGCGCGAGTACATGCAGCGGCTGAGCGCGCGGCCGCACCACGTCGGCTCGCCTTACGACAAGGACAATGCCGAGTGGCTGCTGGCCAAGCTCAAAAGTTGGGGCTTCGATGCGCACATCGAAAACTTCGACGTGCTTTTCCCCACGCCCAAGGACCGGATGGTGGAGATGGTCGAGCCGGTGAAGTTCACCGCGAAGCTCATGGAGCCGACAGTCGCGGTCGATCCGACTTCCAACCAGCACGAAGAGCAGCTTCCGGTGTACAATGCCTACTCGATCGACGGCGAGGTCACCGCGCCGCTGGTATACGTGAACTACGGCATTCCCGCCGATTATGAACAGCTCGAGCGCATGGGCGTTTCGGTCAGCGGCGCGATCGTGATCGCGCGGTATGGAAACTCCTGGCGCGGAATCAAGCCGAAAGTCGCGGCGGAACACGGAGCCATCGGCTGCATCATTTACTCGGATCCGCGCGACGATGGCTACTTCGTCAACGATGTTTTTCCCAAAGGTCCCCAGCGTCCGCCCGACGGCGCACAGCGCGGGAGCGTGATGGACATGCCGGTTTACCCCGGCGATCCGCTGACGCCCGGAATCGGAGCGACGCCCGACGCCAAGCGCCTGCAAGTTTCCGAGGCCAAGACGCTGACCAAAATTCCCGTGCTGCCGATGTCCTACGCGGACGCGGAGCCGCTGCTCGCGCAATTGCAGGGTCCTACGGCGCCCGCGGAGTGGCGCGGCGCGCTGCCCATCACCTATCACGTCGGCCCCGGGCCCGCGCGCGTCCATATGCGCCTCAAATTCAACTGGGATCTGAAGCGCCTGTATGACGTAATCGTGCGCATTCCTGGCTCGGAATATCCCGACGAGTGGATCATTCGCGGCAATCATCACGACGCGTGGGTGAACGGCGCGGACGATCCGGTTTCGGGCGCGGTGGATGAGATGGAGGAGTTGCGCGCCTACTCCGAGCTGTTAAAGCAGGGATGGAAGCCGAAGCGCACCATCATCTACGCATTCTGGGACGGAGAGGAGCCGGGCCTGCTCGGTTCGACGGAGTGGGCCGAAACGCATGCGGACGATCTCGAGAAGCACGCCGCAGTGTACATCAACTCAGATAGCAACAATCGCGGATTTCTGAATGCCGGAGGGTCGCATTCGCTCGAAAATTTCGTCAACGGCGTGGCCAGGGACATCCAGGACCCGGAGACCAAGCTGCCGGTTTGGAAGCGGATGGAACTGCGCGACATCCAGCGCGCGCCGGCCGACCGCAAGCGCGAGATCCGCTCGCGAGCCGACCTGCATATCAGCGCGCTCGGCTCGGGGTCCGATTACACCGTTTTTCTCGACCATCTGGGCATCGCTTCGCTGAGCCTGGAGTACGGTGGCGAATCGAACAGCGCCGGCGTTTATCATTCGGTTTACGACGATTTCTACTGGTACACGCACTTCGGCGACACCGATTTCATCTACGGCCGCGCGCTGGCGCAGACCGTCGGGACCGCGGTGATTCGCCTCGCCGACGCCGACCTGCTGCCGTTCCAGTTCACCGACATGTCGGACACCATCCGGACGTATGTCGACGAGCTCAAGAAGCTCGAATCCGATCAGCGCGCGCGGGTGATGGAGCGCAATCGCGAAATCGAGGAGGGCGTGTTCACCGCAGCGGCCGATCCGCACAAGAAATACGTTCCACCGCCGGTCGATCCGGTGCCTCCGCACCTGAACTTCGCGCCGCTTGAAAACGGAATCGAGGCGCTGGCCGCAAGCGCGCGCAAATACGACGGCGCGCGGCAAAAGGCGCACCCGCAGGACGTGAAGGCGGTGAACGCGAAGCTGATCGAATCCGAGCGCAGGCTCACCGACTCGGCGGGCCTTCCGGGCCGTCCGTGGTTCCGCAACATGATCTACGCACCGGGCTTCTACACCGGGTACGGCGTGAAAACCATCCCAGGAGTGCGCGAAGCGATCGAGCAGAAGCGCTGGCAGGAAGCCGACGAACAGATCCAGCGCGCGGGTTCGATTTTGACCAAGGAAGCAGATCTGCTGGATGAGGCGACTGCGGCGCTGGGCCATTAGCCGCAGATACACGCAGATGCAAAAAGATAAATTTGTATCTGTGTGCATCCGCGGCTATCAGGGCAATCCTCTCCTAAAATCCTCGCGATTCGGCCGATAAGCTGACCGTGAGCACTTCTTCGACTACCAATGTTCCGTTCACCGGAATCAGCCAGTACGCCGACGATTTTCAGTCGATTCTGGACAAAGCCGTCCAAGTCGCGCAGATTCCCGTCACGCAGTTGCAAACGCAGGACACCGCGGTGCTGTCGCAGGAAACGGCGCTGGGCACACTGAGCTCGGATGTCGCGGCCGTCGCCACCGACGTACAGAACATCGGGCAACTGGCCGCCAATCAGGCGATCGGCGTCACCAGCTCCGATCCGAGCGCCGTGAGCGCCACCGCGACCGGCGCCACGACGGCCGGCACCTACACCCTCAACTCGATCACCTCGGCGGCAAGCGCCGCATCCGAGGTCAGCACTTCGGGCGTCGCGGACTCCTCCAACACGCCGCTGTCAAAGATGACGCTCGTGGTCGGAGGAACCAGCACGAGCTTCGCGCTTACCTCGAACAATCTCAACGGGCTGGTCCAGCAGATCAATTCTCTCGGCGCCGGAGTCACGGCGTCGGTGGTCACCAACGACGGCTCGAATTATCTCTCCATCAGCTCCAATTCCGGGCCCGAGAGCATACAGCTTTACGACTCGCCCACGGCCACAGGAACGGACCTGCTCAGCAACACCGGTTCGGGGACCGAACAATCGACGGCGGGTTACGCCAATCCCTCCAGCACGCCGGTTTCGGCGCCGACATTTACTCTCAAATCCGGCTCGCAAACTTACACCTTTCAGTTGACTGACGGGAACGACAATCTGGCCGGCCTGGAGAACGCGATCAATGCGAGCGGCGCGCCGGTTACCGCGTCCATTCTGACCACCGCCAGCGGGAATTACCTTTCGGTTCAGGCCAACTCGAGCGGCGCGACCACGCTCGCGCTGTACGCCGGCTCGAGCGCTTCGGGAACCGATCTGCTGACCAGTAATAACCAAGGCTCGGATGCGGTCTTCCAGCTTGACGGCATCAACATCGACCAGCCGGGAAACGTGGTGAACAACATCATCCCCGGCGTCACGTTTACGATTCAGGGGAAAAGCTCGTCGCCGGTGACGCTGACGCTGGCGAGCGATCCCACGCAGCTCTCCTCAGCGTTGCAGCAGTTTGTCACTGATTACAACACGCTTCAGACCGCGCTGGCGCAGCAGGTGGGGCAATCAGGAGGAGCGCTGGTGGGCGACACCGTCGTCAGTCAGATCCGGCAGACGCTTCAGCAGATGGTCTCTTATACGACCAGCTCCGGCGGCGTTCAAAGCCTGGCCAATCTGGGGGTCGAGTTCAGCGAGACCGGACAGGCGTCGTTCGATCAATCCACCTTCGATTCGCTCAGCCAGACGCAGATTTCCGACGCGCTCAGCTATCTGGGGTCCACCACCAGCGGCTTCGGCGGATTCTCGCAGCAGCTCACGCAATACAGCGATCCGATCTCCGGGCTGATTCAGGACGAGATCACCGGGCTGCAGACGACCAGCACGAATTTGCAGAGCCAGATCAGCACGCTCACCACGCAGATCACCAACATGACCAATGGCATGACGCAGCAGTACGAAGCGGCTGACGCCGCGCAGGCGGAACTCCAGCAGCAGCAGTCCGATCTGAACGCGAGCCTCGAGGGGCTCAACCTGGTGCTGTACGGAAGGAACACGACATCGATCTCATGACGCTCGAACAAGCCACCGAGTGGGCGCAGGTGGCCGCGGCGGCGGGCGATCTTGCAAGTCTGCGCGAGGCTCTGAAGGCACGCGCCCGCGCGATTCGCGAGGTCCGCGACCCGGTGAGGCTTAAGGCAGCGCTCGTTGCCGGCGAATCGATCGCGCGAGACCTGCGCCTGTTTCAGCTCAAGCTTTCGATCGACAGGAACCGGCTGGCGCAGATCCAATCCGCGCTGCTGGCGGGTTTCGGCGGCGCGGCAGGGCCCGGGGTTAACTACGAGGGCTGACCGCTCCGTGACCGTCGCGGCTCTGCTCGCGGCATAGCGGCCGCTTGCGTAAATCGGAGCCGCGCGGACAGCGGATTGGCGAGGCTGAAGCCTCGCGCGGGCTGGAAGCCCGCCGTCCATGAGGATTACTCGATCCGGAGCGCAACCGCCGGGTCCACGCGGCTCGCGCGCAATGCGGGGAAGTAACAGGCGCACATTGCGGCCGCTCCCAGCAACACGGCTGCGCCCGCGTAGATCAACGGATCAGCCGTGCTCACGCCGAACACCAGGCTCGCCAGAAGCTTTCGCGCCGCCAAAGCTCCAACGACGCCGATCAGCGATCCGATGGCGCTCAACCGCAGCGCATCGGCAAGAACGGTGCGCATGACGCGGGTCGGGTTCGCGCCCAGCGCCACGCGAATTCCGATCTCGCGCGTGCGGCGCGCCACCGACCACGCCATCACTCCGTACACCCCGATCAGCGCCAGCGCGACCGCCAGCGTGGCGAATCCGGCAAGCAGTTCCAGAGCCGAGCGGCGCGAGCGCGCGGATTCCGAGGCGATCTGGTCCATGGTACGGACCTCGGAAACGGGGAGCTCGGGATCGACGTCGTGAATCAGCCTGTGCAGCGGCGCGGCCAGCTCGGCCGGATCGCTGGAGGTGCGAATCACCAGGTAATTCGCCGCGAGGTTGGGAAAATATTCGTCGAAGCTGGGCTCGGAATCGAGCCCGAACTGCTTCACATCGCCCGCGACGCCGACGATGGTCGAAGATTGCGGCGAAGATCCCCACACGCCGGTAAGGTATTTTTCGCCCACTGGATTTTTTCCCGGCCAGAAGCGGCGCGCCATGGTCTCGTTGATGATCACCACGGGCTGGTTGAGATCGTGCTCAGTGAAGGCTCGCCCGGCGCGCAGGGGAATGCGCATGGCGCTGAAATAATCCGGGCTCACGGCAAGGATCTGGGCAGCGGGCAGCGCGTCGGCATTGATCAGCGCGTTTCCCGGAACATTGAAGCGGCTGGTGTTGGAGCGACTCGCGGCAAGCGGAAGCGCATTGGTACCGGCCACGGCATCAATTCCCGGAAGTTCACGTGCGCCCTGCTCGATGCGCCGAAAAATTTCAGGAGAGTTGCGCGAGGGCGGCGCCGTAATGCGCAGCGTCAGCACTCCGTGCGGGTCGAAACCGGGATCCACGCGCATCAGCTTCAGGAAACTTTTGGCGAGAATTCCGGCGCTCGACAGCAGAATCAGGGTGAGAGCAAATTCGGCGGAGACCAGCGCGGACGATCCCACGCCACGCTTGATCGCGCGATGCGTGTCGCGGCGCAGCGCATGAAAAACAGGGGCGAGACCGAACATGATGCCGGTTGAAATCGACATGGCGGCGATAAACAACAGGGCCATCGAGTCGAGCGCGGGCACCGGCGCGAGCGCCGCGATTCCGATGCCCACCGCGCCGCCTATGCCCGAGAGCACCACGCTTTCGGTCAGCATCTGCCGCACGATGCGCCATGCGCCGGCTCCCAGCGCGGCGCGAATGGCGATCTCGCGTGTGCGTGCAGTCGCGCGGGCAAGCATCAGATTCGTTACGTTGGCGCAGGCGATCAGCAGCACCAGGCCGACGGCGGCCAACAGCATCACCAATGCCGGCCGCTGGCTCGCGGTCAGATCATCCTGAAGCGCGGAGATTCGCACTCCCCAGCCGGTGCTGGTTTTGGGATGCTCCGCGGCCAGGCGTGCCGACAAATCGCGAAGCCGCGCGACGGCCTGTTGCTCAGCAACGGAGGATCGCAGGCGCGCGACGAATCCGAGCGCATGGCGCACGGGATTGGTGGCTTCATCGCCCAACAGCGGACCCGGCGGGAGCCACACGTCGGCCCAATCGGGAAACCGAAATTTCGCGGGCAAAACTCCGAGTATCGTGAAGGCTTGATCGTTCAGCCTCACGACGCGACCAATCGCCGCGGGATCGGCATCGAAGCGCGCGCGCCACAGAGGATCGCTGATCCAAGCGCCGTCGGCGCGGCCGAACGACGCGGGAATGCCCATGGTCGAAAAAAAATCGGGAGAAACGAACGTCGCGTGTACTTCCGCTGCTTCGGCGCCAGGCGCCAACAACGTCACGTCTTTCGACACGTATCGATACCATGCGGTTTGTTCGAACAGATCGGTCTGCGCGCTCCATGCTTCGATCTCGGCGGGCGATACGCCTACTTTCGAGAATGCGGGAAGGTATGTATCCCAGGCGGCGATCAGTCGCGCGGGTTCGCGAAAGGGCAGCGGCTTCAGCACGACGGAGTAGAACAAACTGAAGATCGCCGCGTTGGCGCCGATTCCCAGCGCGAGCGTCGCGACCGCGACAGCGGTGAATACCGGCGCGCGCGCCATTGTACGCAGGGCATAGCGAACATCGTGGAGCGTTCCCATCGGCCCTCCAGGTGCAATCAGTTTTCAGGATGACAGAGATCCTCACGCGCCGCTTCGGCGCAATCCGATACGAAGAAACCGATGTGGTTCACTTCCCCGCGGGGCTTCCCGGGTTTGAAGCTCGCACCCGGTTTGTGCTGGTGGAGCGCAGCGCGAGCGCGCCGCTGGTCTTCATGCAAAGCGTTGAATCACCGGAGCTTTGCTTCTGCTGTACGCCGCTCGCCGCGATCGATCCAAATTATCAGCTCGCAATGACGGAAGAAGATCAGCGCCTGCTGGCCGCCACGGAGCAGCCGCTGTGCCTGGCGATTCTTTCTTCGGACAAAACCGGCCGCTGGACCGCCAATTTATTGGCGCCCGTCGTCATCGATTTGGCGTCGCGCCGCGGGGTGCAGGCGGTTCGCGCCGATTCGCGCTATTCGCACTGCCATCCGCTGGGAGGCGCGTCATGCTCGTAATCCGGCGCCGGCCTGGCGAATCGCTGTGGATCGGCAGCGACATCGAGATCGAAATTTTGGATTGCTCGCATTCGCAAGTGAAGCTGGGAATCCGCGCGCCCAAGAAAATCCCCGTGCTGCGCAACGAGATTCGCGTTACGGGAGAGCAAAACCGGATCGCGGCGTGCGAGATCCCCGCCGAAGCGATGACGCGGCTGCGCGCGATCCTTCCGCGCGAGACAGAGCCGCGCGCTTAACTGTAGAATCCGGAGAAGTGAGCAAAGCGGCGTTCGATCGCAAGTTGCAGGCCCTCGACCAGACCCGGTCCGCGGACGAGCTTCGCAAAGCGCTCGGCGACCGGAGCAATTATTACGTGGCAAAGGCGGCTTCGCTCGTCGCGCGGCATGGGATGGTTGAGCTGATTCCAGACCTGGGCGCCGCTTTCGATCGTTTCACGATCGATCCAGTGAAGAAAGATCCGCAATGCTGGGCGAAGAACGCGATCGCGAAGGCGCTGAAGGATCTCGGTTACAGCGACGCGAACTTCTTTTTGCGCGCGATGCGGCATTTTCAGCCGGAAGCGGTGTGGGGCGGAACGGAAGATACCGCGGCGACATTGCGTGGGGCCGCGGCGCTGGCCCTGGTGGCGTGTCCGCTGCCGCGACTGGAAATTATGGAGCCGCTCGCCGATCTGCTCGCCGCCGATCCGGCGAAAACCGTGCGCGCCGAGGCGGCGCTGGCGATCGCGCAGCTTCCCGGACTCGAGAGCGCGTTGCTGCTGCGGTTCAAGGCGCTCGCGGGCGATAAAGAGCCCGAAGTGACCGGGCAGTGCCTTACCAGCCTGCTGGATATTTCCGCGGATTACATTCCGTTCGCCGCGCGTTTTCTCGATTCGAACAACCCCGACGTGCAGGCGGAAGCGGCGGCTGCGCTGGGGACCTCGCTCGACCCGCGAGCCGCGGTGACGCTGATCGATTTCTATCGCCGCTCGAACGATTCCCAGCTCACGCGCGCGATTCTTCTGTCGCTGGGCGCGTCGCGTTGCAATACAGCGGCGGATTTTCTCGTGTCGTTGATTCCGCGGGCGCCGTTCGACGATGCCGGCTACGCCGTGCGCGGGCTGGCGGCGGGCCGCTTTCGCGAGGATTATCGGGCCGGGGCGGAGAAAGCCGTGCGCGAGCGGGGCGACCGAAGGCTGATAGAGGTGTTCGAAAAAGAATTTGCGGGTTACTGAAGGCGTTCGCGGACGCGCTCACGCGTGACGAGCTCGTCGAACACGGCCAGCACCTGCTTGCGATAGTGATACACGCGCTGAAGTTTTTCGCGCACGGCCAATTCATTGCGATGGCGGCGCATCAGCTTATCGAGCAGCTTCTTGGGAACGTCGATGTCGCGGCGCAGCGTTTCGGCGGAATGGCCGCGCAGGAACAGCCCGTAGAACAGGGCCGCTTCCCGTTGCGGCGCCAGAGGGTCGATCTCTTCGCGAAACGCCGGTTGCGTAGACATCAAAAACAGCAGTATAAACTCGAAAAGCGCAATGCGCAATAGCTCCGCCGAACTAATTGGAATCGGAATGTGATAAATAGATGAAACTTTCAGCGGTCGAGCCGCGGACGGTCGCCGGCAGCGAGCCGGCGCTCGATATCGATCAGCGCGGCGTCGCATTCGGCGACGGCTGGAGCGATGTAATCCGCGCCCGCCGCGAGCAGGCGCTCTGCTGCTTTTCGCTCGAGAGCCTCACGCTCGGTTGAGGAAAGCTTCGCGAAATCGGCGGCCGGCATTCCGATTTCATTGCCAGTGCGGGTGATTCCGATAGTCCACATTCCGGCGTTGATCCCCTCGGCGATGTCGCTGGGTGTGTCGCCGATTTTGACGTACCTCCAGAGTGGGAAAACTCCTAGAGCGATCGCGTTACGGTAACACATGAAGGGAGCCGGACGGCCCGCGCCGACTTCATCGGGAGTCACACTCGCGTCGGGCGAATATCCCAGCGGGGCCGCGCGGGCCATCACCGCGTCGAGCAGGTCGCGCGTATAGCCTGTGCTCGACCCGACGCACAGCCCGGCCTGCCTCCATCGCGCGACCGCGGCGCAGACGCCTTCGATGGGCGTGCTGAACTCGGCCAGGATTTCGCGCTGCCTCGGCAGAAACTCCGCGAAGATTCGCTCCGTGTCGGACTCTCGCGGCGCGCTGCCGTGCACCTTCATCCATTGCTCCGCGACACGATGATAAGCAAGAATGTTGCGGATGTGGTCCTTCTTGAGCAAGCCCATGTCGCGGCGGGCTTCGGCCGTGGAGATGGCGACGCCGTTTTCGGCGAACACGCGCTCGAGCGCGGCCACCGGCGCGAGGCTGCCGTGGTCCACGGCGGTACCCGCCCAATCGAGAATCGCGGCCTGGAGGTGAAACAGCTTCAAACCGTCCATTGTATTCCGGAAGCGCATTGTATTCTGAAAGTGGTGACCTGGCCAGACGCTCTCCGCGCCCTCCGATCGCCCAATTACCGGTTATTTTTCACGGGCCAAAGCATTTCGCTGATGGGCACATGGATGACGCGAATCGCCACCGCGTGGCTGGTGTATCGCGTCACTAATTCCGCGTTCCTGCTCGGGGTGGTGAGTTTCTCGGGGCAGATTCCGGCGTTTTTCCTGGCGCCGATCGCCGGCGTATGGGTGGACCGCTGGGATCGTCATCGCACGTTGGTGTGGACGCAGACGTTGTCGATGCTGCAATCCTTCGCGCTGGCGGCGCTGGCGCTCACGGGCACGATTCAGATCTGGTCGCTGGTGCTGCTGGTGCTGGCGCAGGGGATGATCAACGCGATCGACATGCCCACGCGCCAGGCGTTCGTGATCGAGATGGTGGTGGATCGGGGGCTGCTGGGCAACGCGATCGCGCTCAATTCATCGATGGTGAACGGCGCGCGATTGTTCGGACCGGCGATCGGCGGACTCGTGATCGCGGCGGTGGGCGAGGGTTACTGCTTCCTGATCGACGGCATCAGCTATATCGCGGTGATCATCTCCCTGCTGATGATGCGCTTCGATACGAAAGCCGCGCGCGGGCACGCCAAGCACGTGCTGCACGAGCTGCGCGAGGGCTGGAACTATATTCTCGAATCTGACGCCATCCGCTCGATTCTGTTTTTCCTCGCGCTGGTGAGTTTGATCGGGCCATATACCGTGTTGATGCCGATTGTCGCCGGGACGATTTTGCACGGCAGCGCGCATACGCTCGGATTCCTGATGGGCGCTTCCGGAGTGGGCGCGCTAATCAGCGCGATCACGCTGGCGCTGCGCCGGACGGTGCTGGGCCTGGGGCGCATGATCGCGATTTCGGCCGCGATGTTCGGCGCCGGGCTGATCCTGCTGGGAGTCTCGCGAACCACGTGGGTATCGATGCTGCTGATGCTCGTCACCGGCTTCGGCCTGATGCAGCAGATGGCGGCGAGCAACACGATTCTGCAAACCATCGTCGCCGATCACATGCGCGGCCGGGTGATGTCCTTTTACACGATGGCGGTGTTGGGAATCACGCCGATCGGTAGCCTGCTTTCGGGAAGTTTCGCCGCGCGTTTCGGCGCGCCGGTGGCGCTGATGACGGGAGGCGCATGTTGCGTCGCCGGCGCGGCGTGGTTTGCGCGCAAGCTTCCCGAACTGCGCCGGCTGATCAGCCCGATTTACCGAAGCCTGGGAATTCTGCCCGAAGTCGCCGCGGGATTGCAGAGCACCTCGGCGCTGGATGTTCCGCCGGAGCGGTGAGCAGCCCACCTATGCCTTACAGACGCACGATCTTTGGCGAGCGCTGGCCCTTCAGGGCGTTGCGCGTGTCCACGATCAGCGGCGCGCGCTCGATGATGGCGGTGTAATCGAAAGCCTTGTGGTCGGTCACGATCACCACGCAATCCGACTGTGCGGCCGCCTGGGTGGCGTCGACCGCCTGCATGTCGCGCGGCAGAAAGCCGTCCGCGCGCAGCTTGGGAACCATCGGGTCGCTGTAGGAAACCTGCGCGCCGCGCTTGCCGAGCAGGTGAATGATGTCCAGCGCGGGCGATTCGCGCACATCGTCGATGTCGCGCTTGTACGCCACGCCGAGCACCAGCACGCGCGATCCTTTGAGCGGCTTGGAATGGTCGTTGAGCGCGTTCTGGATCTTGTCGACGACGAAGTGCGGCATCTGGCCGTTGATGTAGCCGGCGAGCTCGATGAAGCGCGCCTCGATTCCGGCCTGCTTGGTTTTCCAGGAAAGATAAAACGGGTCGATGGGAATGCAGTGGCCGCCCAGGCCGGGGCCGGGATAAAACGGCATGAAACCGAACGGCTTGGTCGCCGCGGCTTCGATCACTTCCCACACGTTGATCTCCATGCGGTCGCACATCAGGGCGATTTCGTTCACCAGGCCGATATTGATCATGCGGAACGTATTTTCGAGCAGCTTGACCATTTCGGCTACGCGGGTGGAGCTCACCGGAATTACTTTTTCAAGCGCCTGCGAATAGAACAGCGCACCCAATTCGGTGCAGGCGGGCGTGATGCCGCCGACCACCTTGGGAATATTTTTCGTCTGAAATTTGGGATTGCCGGGATCGACGCGCTCCGGCGAAAAGCACAGGAAAAAGTCGCGTCCGGCTTTCAAATCCGGCTTTTCGAGCATGGGCAGCATCAATTCGTCCGTGGTGCCCGGATACGTCGTGGATTCCAGGATGATCAACACGCCGGCGTGAAAATGTTTCGCGATCTCCTGGCACGCGTTGACGATATAGCTCATGTCCGGGTCTTTGGTTTTGCGCAGCGGGGTGGGAACCGCGATGTTGATGGTGTCGAGCTCGGCGACGGCGGCGAAATCGCCGGTCGCGCGCAGTTTTCCGGATTCGACCAGCGGCTTGAGGACGGCCGTAGGAACGTCCTGAATGTAGGATTCACCGCGGTTGAGCTCGGCGACCTTGCGCGAGTCGATGTCGATTCCGGTGACGCAGAAGCCCGCGTGGGCGAATTCCACGGCCAGCGGCAATCCGACGTATCCCAGTCCGACCACCCCCACCCGTGCGGTGCGCGATTCGATGCGTTCACGCAAATGTTGAACGTGATTCAAGGCTATGCTCCTTCACAAAAATAATATTCTCCCCGAGCGACGATCTCCGCTGGGCCCGCAAGCTGAATTTCGTCATTTTCCCTGCGAAGCATTAGTGGGCCGGCGGGCGTGCGCACTTCCACGGGGTTTTCCACAAGTCCTCGCGCCATAGCGGCCGCGGCCGCTCCGGTCGATCCCGTGCCGGAACTCATGGTCTCGCCGGCGCCGCGCTCAAAAAATCGAACGTCGATGCTGTGCCGGTCGAGCACGCGGACGAACGAGACGTTGGTCCGGTCGGGAAAGCGGGGATCGCGCTCGATGGATGCGCCGATCGCCCGCCAATCGGCGCGGAAATCATCCACGAAAATCGCGCACTGCGGGTTGCCTACGTCGAGAATCGTCGCATCCAGACCCTGCACGCGCGCGTTGAGCGTTTCAATGACGGGGCGCCCCATGTTCATCTCGATAGAATGCACCGGCCCGGTCCGATTCAGCAACTGCAGCCGCTTGATACCGGCGCCCGTGCGAATCCGGACATCGGAGCCTTGCATGATCAGCGCGGCGGCACAGCGCGTTCCGTTTCCCGAGATCGCGCTGGTGCTGCCGTCCGAGTTCCACAGCTCGATCGCGGCGTCGGCGTCATCGGCTGGCGAAATCACGATCCATCCGTCCGCTCCCACGCCTGTATGTCGGTCGCAAATCGCGCGCGCGAGCGACGGCGTGTCTGAAATGGGAGGGAGATCGCCGCGCCAGGCGAGCAGAAAATCATTGCGCGCGCCATGCGCCTTGGTAAACGGAACCTTCATTCTGGTAGATTTCTACAACCGGGCTTCCTTTAACAATAATCCTTTTTCGAAGTAAGTAACGTTTCCGCTTGCGATCGGCGCGGAGTGCGGCGGTGGTGGCGGCGTCGCCCGCGAAGCCGATCACCCATTCTTCGTTCAGGAACTCATCGGGCCGCGTGGTTGCGGCGAGCCACGCGGCGCCGTTGCCTTCGTGCAGTCCTTCGCGCAGCGGAATGCCGGCTTCGCGCAGGACCGCGGTGATGTCGCCGAAAGGAAACAGAATCCCGGAGCCGGGCTGATAATTCGCTTCGAGAAACTCGGCGGCCTGGCGCGTCCATTCGCGCCGCGCGGTCGAGTTGATCTCGGATTCCTTCCAGGTGACCGGCGCCTGGTGAATCCAGGCGAGGAGCGGCAGCGCGCCGCCGGCGAGCGCGGCGGGAAATCGCGCGCCTTTCGGCACCATGGTCAAGAGCGCACCCACGGCGAACGCAGCCAGCGGAACCATGGCCATCGCGTAGCGCGTGTTGTAGTAGGTGTTGGGAAAAAGGTCGGGGATGAAGATGGGGGTCCCGGAGGAGTGCATGCTCCAGATGTAGAACGCGGGCGGAAGCGTGAGAAAGAAGAGCGGCCACCACGCGCGGCGCACGATGGCGACCACCACGCCCGCCGCGCTCAGGAAAATCGCCGGCCATCCGGCGAATAACCGGGCGGCCTCGAAAAAATATTTCGCGGCCGTTCTCCAGTCATGATCGCCGGGATACGGCTTCATGCCCTGGTCGAGATACCGATGGTAGATCGCCATCGCGGACCACGGCCCGTTGTAAAATTCGAGCGCGTTGCCGTAGTAAAAACGGTTGTGCGCGAGCCAGGCGAGCGGCGCGAGCGCAGCCAGCGCGGCGAATAAGAGCGCATGCCATTTGCGCCTGGCAATGAAGAGAAAATACATGGCGACGAAAGGAATGAGGAACCATCCTTCATAGCGCGTGAGCGATGCCGCATTCGAGGCGAGACCCGCGATCAGCACGGCGAAAATCGATTGTGAATCGCGAAACCACAGCGAGGCCCACAGGAGCGCCAGGAGCGACGCCGCGAACAGCGATTCGGTCATGGGCGTCGACTGCAAATACAAAATGTTCAGATTCAGCGCGAAGATCAGCATCGCGGCGAATCCGGCGGCGGCCGATCGATAGGCGCGGCGCGCGGCGGCGAACAGAAATGCTCCCGCGAGCACAAAACAAATCGCCGATGGAATGATTCCGGCAATCCCGCTGCGCCACCACTCGCCGTGCATCACGAACGGAATCATGATCAGATGCGGCAGCGGAAGCCACACCGTGCCGATCTGTTCGAAACCGGGAGTCCGCGAATCGAGAATGCGGCGCGCGATGTTCAGATGCGCTTCCGCGTCGCCGTAATACAGCGTGTAGCCGCGTTCGAAGCACCAGCGCGCGGCGGCGTACGAAATCGCCGCGAGCAGCGCGATCGCGCCCGCCAGGCTAAAAATACGTGAACTTGCGGAACTCTTCAAAGCGGGCATCGATCTCGGCGCGAGCGAGCGTGCGGAAGCGCTCCACTCCGAACCTTTCGCAGCAAAAGCTTCCCATCACCGAACCGTAAATGACCGCGCGGCTCAGGTCGCCGCGGCTGATGTGCCCGGCTTCGAGATCGAACCCCTGTTCGGCGAGGTAGCCGATGAATCCGCCCGCAAAGCAATCGCCCGCGCCGGTCGGATCGAAGACGTCTTCGAGCAGGTACCCGGGCACGATGAAAAACGAATCGCGCCGGAACAGCATGGCGCCGTACTCGCCGCGCTTGATCACCAGCGTGTGCGGGCCCATGTCGAGAATGGCGCCGGCGGCCTTGCGCAGATTGAATTCGCCGGAGAGCATGCGCGCCTCGCTGTCGTTGATCAGCAGAAAATCCCATTGCGCGATGGTCTCCAGCAGTTCGCTCCGAAAATCGCGAATCCAGAAATTCATGGTGTCGCCGCCGGCCAGACGCAGTCCGTTCATCTGCGCGCGAACGCTGCGCTGGAGCGCAGGCTGGATATTGCCGAGCAGCAGATAGCGCGCCGACTGGTAGCCCGGCGGAATTTTAGGATCGAAGCCGGCGAAGACGTTCAGGTCGGTCTGTAGCGTTTCACGGTCGTTCATGTCTTCGGAATATCGGCCGGCCCAGAAGAACGTCTTGCCGGAGACGCGCTCCAGGCCCTCCAGGTCGATTCCGCGATCGAGCAGCAGCTGCGTATCTTCATCCGCGAAATCCTCGCCGACGATGCCCACCAGCTTGGGGCGCGTGAAAAAGCTCGCCGCAAGCGAAATATAGGTGGCCGCGCCACCCAGCATCCGGTCCACCTTCCCATGCGGCGTTTCGACGCCGTCATAGGCGACCGAACCGACAACGACGAGAGACATTTCTTGATTGTAGTGGTTTATTGAAAAGGGGACACACGTACCGCGCCCCTCTTTCAACAGGTCTTATTTTGCCGGCGGTTTCGGAGGCGTGGGAACAGGGGGAAGCGCCGGCGGCGCGGCGAAATACGTATCGTCGTACTTGATGTTCGCCTTCGACTTGATCTCGTCGATGCTTTTCTGCGCCATCTCCGGCTTGATCTTCTGCTCGATCTGCGTCTTGGCTTCCTCGAAGGGCTTGCTCTTGTGCTCTTCCACCAGGATCAGGTGGTAGCCAAACTGCGTTTTCACCGGCTGGGTGACTTTTCCAGTTTCGGCGTCAAAAGCGGCTTTCTCGAACTGCGGCACCATGCGGCCATGTCCGAAGGTGCCCAGCTCACCGCCGTTCTGGGCGTTGGCGGTGTCGTCGGAATACGCCTTGGCGAGCTCGTCCCAGTTCCCGCCGGCAAGGATCTTGGCGCGAATATCGTTGGCCATGGCCAGCGCCTCGGCGTCGGTGCGGTTTTTCTGGTCGGGCTTGGGCGGACCCGGAGGCGCGCCCACGCGAATCAAGATGTGTTTCGCCTTCACCTCTTCGAACTCCGCCTTGTGTGCGTCGTAGTAGGCGTGAAGCGCGGCATCGTCCGGCTTGGCCTCGCTCATCAGCTCCTGGTACAGCTTCTGCGCCAGCGCCTGATTGACGCGGAGTTGGACGTCGGGGTCCTGGTCGAACTTGCGCTCGCGCGCTACCTGGGCCATCGCGTCGAGTTCGGCGATCTGCTCGGCCAGCCGCCTTCTCCCCGCCGGCGTGCTGAACTGGGCGCGCTGCGGCGGCGGGATCGTGGCCAGAATCTGGTCGAATTGAGCGCGGGTGATTTTCGTGTCGCCGACGGTGATCACCACGGTGTCGGGAGGAACAGTCGGTTCCGGCGCGGCGGTTGCGGACGGCAAAGACAAGTGCGGAACGGGATTGGGAAGCGGAACCGGAGCCGGAGGCGGCGGTTGCTGAGCCCACGCAAAAACCGTCGCGAGCAGGAGAAAACAGGATTTCATAGGCATAGGATAGCGCGCGAGACGAGCGAACCGATTATGCCGGGAACCGTCGCGGGACGGTGCTCACTCGACCGTAATCTTCTGTCCGCGCTGCACGGGGCGGCTCAAATGCTCGATGCGCCGGTCGATCAGTTCCCGGAAGCCTTTCAACACTTCGATCCGCGCGTTGCGGAAGTGTCGGACGGCGTCCTCGGGCGGCTCGAGCGCCCTCAGAAACTCTTTCAGCTCCTCACACACCTTGTCAATCGCCGGGTATTGCTTCGGCGGCTCGTTCCCGGTCGCGGCTTGCTCGGTATTTTCCATATCTATTTCTCCCTGAGCTCCACTACCAGCTTCCCACTTTCCAGGCGGGCGCGCGACGGCTCGAGCGATGCCATCGATGTGGGAAGCCCGATGTGGCGCCGCAACGTTCCGATCTCCACCACCAGCTCATCCGCTTTCTTGAACAACCCCACCTCGCCTTTGGAAGCAAACGGCAGATCGAGATGCACCTCCCAGCGATTTTCCAGCTTTTCGAAAGTGTAGGGACGGCCGGCGCGCACCACGGCGGAAGGGTCTTCGTTGACGGTATACAACGCGCGGGCGAGTTCTTCCAGGCGCGCGCGGCCCAATACTTCGTGCGTAAACAGCGGAACGCGGCGCACCGATACGGGCGCGAAGTACTCCTCCATTTCCCCGAGGATGGTCTGCTGCGAGCTGCGCCACTCCTGGAAGAAAGTATCGCTCACCTCGGCCGGCAGAACGCGATTCACCAGGATCGCGTCGACGGTCAGGCCGTGCAGTGAGAAGTACACGAACGTGCGCTGCGTTTCGCGCAGCACCATGCGCTCCGGATTGGTCACCAGCCGCACGCTGGTGATCGCGGGATCGGACAACAGCGCGTCGACTCCTTCCAGCTTGCTGAACAGTTGCGCGATGTTGCTGAAATAATTGTCCGGCGGCAGCTCCACCGGGGAAACGCGGTTGGCGATGGGCCGGACGGCCTTGAGCATGGTGCGCTGAAACGGAAAGATGTGCTTCATGTACCATTCGAGCGTGGTGGGCATGCTGACGAAGCGCAGTGATTCCGCGGTCGGCGCGCAGTCGAGCACGAGCACGTCATAGCGGCCCTCGCGATGGTACTGATTCACGTACATCATGGCGCTCAGCTCTTCCATCCCCGGCAGGATCGCGAGTTCCTCGGCTTCGACGTCGCTGATTCCCGTGGTGCGCAGCACGGCCGAGACGTAGCCGTTGATCTCCCTCCAATGCCGCCGGATTTCGTGCTGGATGTTCACTTCCTGGATGTCCAGAAAGGGCAGAATGGCGAGCGGCTCGCTGGTGCGGTGGTGAAACAGATCGCCGCCGAGATCGAAGGCGTCGGCCAGGCTGTGCGCGGGATCGACGCTCATCACCAGCGTGCGTTTCCCGAGCTGCGCGAGGCGAACGCCGGTGGCGGCCGCCAGGCTGGTTTTGCCTACTCCTCCCTTGCCGCTGAACAGAAGTGTCCTCACAAGACCATCGTAACCCGGCACGCGCTTGGTACAATCCAAGTCGCGATCGATGGAGGATTATGAAAACCGTCCTTCTTACGCTGTTGGTTTCGGTGGTTACGCAGTGCGCGCTCGCGCAAGGCTCTCCTGCGCAGGGCGCCGCGGATCAGCCGTACACGATGGAGTATTACTACAAGGTGCAGTGGGGACACCAGCAGGAATTTCTGCAACTGTTTCTGAAGAATCATTACCCGCTGCTTCAAAAGATCGTGGAGAGCGGGCGGATGCTCTCTGTGAAAATCGAACAACCCTCCAATCATATGACCGAGGAGGGGCGTTGGGATTATCGCGTGACGATCCGGTTCAAGAACTCGACCATGGCGACCACGGCCAATCCGGACGAGGAGCGCTTCATCGAGGAGTTGTGGCCGGACCAGGAAACCTACCGGCGCGAGGAGCAGCGGCGCTTCGAGATTCTGCTGGCGCACTGGGACCTTCCGGTCACCGACGTCACCCCGCCGGGGAAATGAAGGGTGCGCCGGGGAGTGGTAAGATAGCCGCGTGACTGCTCCCGTACAAGCCCCGTTCGCCCATCGCCTGGAGCGCGATCTGGCGGGCGATTTCGTCCACGTGGTCGAGGAAGCGGCGATCGCCGCGGCGCGCACCATGGGCCAGGGCGACCGCAAAGGCTCCGACCAGGCCGCCGTGCAGGCCATGCGCAGCGCGTTCGAGGAGGTGCAGATCGCCGGCAACATCGTGATCGGCGAAGGCGAACGCGACGAAGCACCCATGCTGTACATCGGCGAAAAAGTGGGCGCGCCGGCGCCCCCGGGAATCGAGTATCCGCAGGTGGACATCGCGGTCGATCCGCTTGAGGGCACCAATCTGTGCGCGCAGGGGACGGCGAATTCGATCGCGGTGCTGGCGGCGTCGGAGCCGGGTGGATTGCTGCACGCGCCGGATTGCTACATGGAGAAAATCATCGCCGGACCGGCGTGCCGCGACGCGCTGGATATCGACGCGCCGGTGAAGTACAACCTGAAGGCGATCGCGCACTGCCTCGACCGCCAGGTGCGAGACCTGGTGATCATGGTTCTCGACCGGCCGCGGCACGAGGATCTGATCGCACAGATCCGCGCGGCGGGAGCGCGCATTCGCCTGATTCCCGACGGCGATCTTTCCGCCGGAATCGCCGCGGCTGTGCGTGGAGCGGGCGTCGACGCGGTGATGGGCATCGGCGGCGCTCCCGAGGGCGTGATTACCGCCGCCGCGCTGCGCTGCCTTTCCGGAGAAATGGTGGCGCGCCTGGTAGTGAATACGCCGGAATTGCAGGCTCGCGTGGAGGCCATGGGTATCCGCGACCCCAAGCGCGTCTACACGGCTCACGATCTCGCTCCCGGCAAGCAGATCGTGTTCGCGGCCTGCGGGGTCACCGAAGGCGCGCTGCTGCACGGAGTGCGCTTTTTCGGCGACGGCTGCCGGACGCACGTCCTCACCATGACCTACACCACGCGAAAAGTGCGCTTCACCGATACGGTCCATATGTATCGCGAGCCGGGGCGGCGGGGTGTGCGGTTATACTAGCGAAAGTGATCCCAGCCGCGCGGCTCCAGGCGGCGGCCCTGAAATGTGACCGCGCCCGCCGTGCCGGCGACGATCGACCCGATTCGCGTTGTTCCGCGCGGCGGCGCGAGACCGTACGGCAGGGTGAATAACAGCTCATAATCTTCGCCGCCGTGCAGCGCGCGTTGGAGCGTCGATCCGCGGGCGACCGGCACTCGCTCGGTTTCCGCCGCGACCCGCGAGGCCACGCACAAGCGGTACAGATCGAGCGACAAGCCGTCGCTCAGATCCATGCAGGACGTGGCGCGGCCCAACAGCGCTCGACCGAGCGCGAGGCGAGGCTCGATGCGGCGGTCCCACGGTTTTCCGAGGCGCCCCGATACATAAATCGCGTCGCCCACCCGTGCGCCATCGCGGCGCAACGCCTTGCCGCGAGCTACCGCGCCACAGACCGTCACGTCGCAGTAGATTTTTTTCGCGCGCGCCAGGTCGCCGCCGGCGAGCGCGGTCGACGTTTTCCTCGCCAGGCGCAGCAGGCCGCGGAAGAACTCGAAGATCCATGGCTCCATCTGCGCGGGAACCGCGAGCGACACCAGGCAGAATCGCGGCTCGCCACCCATCGCCGCGATATCGCTCAGGCTGCGCGCGAGGGCTCGTTCGCCGACGGAACGGGGTGGATGCGAACGCAGGAAGTGCGCGCCTTCGATCATCTGGTCCGAGGTCACCAGGAGATCCTCGCCGCGGCGAGGGCGATAGATGGCGCAATCGTCGCCGATGCCGAGCTCGATCGCCGCGCCGGCGCGTGCCATGCGACGGATGCGCTCGATAATTTCAAGCTCGGTCATTCGCCAGCGAAAACCAGTCCGGCGGGCAGCTCTTCGCCGAACACTTTGCCCATCGCGGCGAGCTGATCGGCCGGCTCCGATTCGATATCGAGACCAGGGAAGGCGCGGCGCACCAGGTCGAGCGTCGCGCCCGAAACGTCGCGCGTCGCATCGCCGGTGCGCCGTGCCATGGCGGCGACCGCGTCCTCCGCTTTGCCGATTTTAATGGTGCCTTCGATCCAGCGCGTGGCGGTCGAGGCTGGCACCACCTGGTTGATGGGGCCGTAGAAAAGTTTTCGCGCGCCGATGCGGGCGAGGCACCAGAGGCCGGTCTCGACGAAGTCGCCCTTGCGGATGCGCGCGACGAGTTCGTCGCCCAACTGTGTCTTGGTCTGGATGGGAAGCAGCTCCAGGCTCGCGGCGGTGCGCCACATTTCGCGCAGCAGGCTTGAATTGACGCGCTGGATTTTCTTCCCGGCGCGCGGCAGCAACGTGGGCGACAGCCGCTGGAAAATGTCGGTCTGCTGATTGCGGTTCAAACCGCCGGCGACGCGGCCCCAGAAAATCCACCAGTCGATTTCGTTCTGCACCTGATTTGAAAACGTCAGGCCGGAGGCGTAAACGCGGCGCGCCTGTTCCACGCGGTAATCGTCGCCCGGAAATCCGAAGCCCGGACGCAAACAGAAGCCGCACAGGTTCAGCCAGCGCAGTTCGTGCGCGGCGCTGCGCTTGCGGCCGTCGGCGAGCTCGAGCATGCGGTCGGCGAGCTTGCGGATCGCCGAGACCGGCCACGAATTTCGGCCCAGCCCCAGCGCCTGCTCCAGTCGCGCGGGCAACTGCGGAGGATCGAGAGTGGTTTCGACGAAGGTGTCGCCGATCAAGCGCTCGGCCGAAGCCAGCGCTTCTTCGCTCACCACGGCGGCCGCGTGCCGCGCGAGCTGCTGCGCGGCTTTTCGTAATTCGAACTGAAGCCGCCAGCGATGCTCACTCGCTTTTGAATCGGCCCAGATTTCGAGTGTTCCGACTTCGGTCAGCTTGGCGCCGAGCTTCACGGGAATCAGCCGCTCGCCGGCCTTGCCGAAACGGAGGACGGCGTTCAGAGGGGCGTGCAGGTGCAGTTCGCTGTCGCTTTCGGCGAACTCGACCACATCGCCGGGCCGGTCGTTGGCGCGGGTGCGCGAGCTGTACAGACGAAACGCCACGGGCTTGTTGGTGACCAGCTGCAAATTCCCAGGGTCGAGCTCGACCGTGGATCCCTCTTCAGCGCCGCGCGGCACCAGGCACATGGTTCGCAGGCCGTCGCCCGCGCCGCCCAGGCCGATGAAGTAGGATCGGGGCAATCCTCCGCGCACCAGCAGGCCGGCCCCGGTTTCGCGAACGTAGGAATAATACGCCGCGCCGACGGCCACGGCGAGATCCAAGTCGCGATTCTCAAAAATAACGGGACGGCGGCCGTACCAGTGCTCCATCACGTCGGCGACGCGCTGGCGCAGAATTTCGGGGATGAAAAATCCTCCGTTGAACAGAATCGCGTCCGGTTTGGCATCGCCGGCCGATCCTAAAAACGACGCGAGATGACGCGTGATCGCGGGATCGGCGACATAGGGAAGCCCGAGCTCGCGAAACAGGCTTTTTTCTTCCTCTTTGGGACGATCGGAAAGCTCGCACACGGGCAGAAAGCCGTCGATCGCCAGCTCGAGCACTTCGTTGCGCAGGATTTCGGTGCGCAAGGTCCCGCCGACCAGCGCCGATCCGGCGCCGAGTACGGTTACCTCTACGCTTGCGAGCGCGGGATCGGAAAGCAGGCGCTCCTTGGCGGCCGCGCACTGGCGGCGTAAACCGCTGCGCTGGCGAATGGAAAGCGATTTTCCCAGCTTGGCTTCCACTAGCCACGTCAGCGTCAAATCCAAATTGTCGCCGCCGAGCAGCAGGTGTCTTCCGACCGCGGTGCGCGTGAAATCGACGCGATCGCCTTCGCGCGCCACGCGAATCAGCGTGAAATCGCTGGTGCCGCCGCCGACGTCGCAGACCAGCACGGTTTGTCCGTCGAAAAGATTTTTCTGCGATCGCGCGAGGTCGTTCGCGATCCAGGAATAGAACGCCGCGGCCGGCTCCTCGAGCAGCGTCAGCCGCTCAATTCCCGCCTCGCGCGCGGCGCGAACGGTCAGCTCGCGAGCTTCTTCATCGAAGCTAGCGGGAACGGTGAGAACCACGTTCTGTTCGGCGATGGGCAGGCCGCGATCTTTTGAAAACACGTCCACCAGGTGGCGGACGATGCGCGTCGAAACCTCGACCGGCGAAAGCACGCGTCCCTGCTCCTGCGCGTCCCACGGCAAAATTTTCGCGGTGCGATCGACCTCGGGATTCGAAAGCCAGCTTTTGGCGGAATGCACGGACTTGGTGGGGACCAGCGCGCCCTGGTCGCGCGCGTAGGCGCCGACGTATTCCTGGTCGCCCAGAAACAGGAAAGAGGGCAACGTGCGGCGCGCTTCGATCCGGCCTTGCGCGACGTACTGCGGGACCTCAAGCACTCGAATCGCCGGAAAATCCGCCTCGGCCGCATCGACCGGATCGATATAAGCGAGCGCTGAATTGGTGGTGCCGAGATCGATGCCGACGTTCACTCTATCTCGATCTCCGCCGCCGCGACGATTTTCGTGGGAGCGCTTCCGGGAAGGTCGATTTTGTCCGCCTTCCATCCTTTATGCCGCAGCGTGCCTCCCGGAGCTTTCCCGTTGGCTGGAACGTTGCCGATCAGTTTGATCCCACCGGATTCGGCCGAGTCGCTCTTGACGTAAGTTCCTTCGACTCCATCGATCACCGGCGACAACTGGAGGTAACGCAACATCGCCTTACGCGCCTGCTGCTGAACGTCGCGAACCGCCGCTCCCACCTGTTCATCGGAGTAGGAAGAGATGTCTTCCATCAGGAAATCGATCAATCGGGCATCGCGCTGAAGGATCGAGAGGATCTGCACCGCGCCGTCGGAGGGTCCCGCCTGCGGCCGCGGCGGAGCAGCCGGGCGCGCTGGTTCGGCGCGAGCGTAGCCGAACGCCTGCGCGATATCCGCGGCGAGCTTACCGCGAAAAAGGATCGAAAAAAAACTTCGAAATGCAAACGAGATGCGATTCAAGATGGCGCCTCAATTTAAGGAGCGAAATCGTCTTACTTGATTCTAGCTGGCGCGCTTGATCCTAGCTGGCGGGCAAAAATAAAGGTCGCGCCGGAGGGCCGGCGCGACCGCGTCAAATCACTGGAAGAATGTTGCGCCGCTCAGGCGTGATGCGGCTGCTCGGGAAGGTGCGGGGTATGGGCCGGCGCAAAGTCGGCGCTCCTCGGCGCGGCCCATGCCCCGCCGATGAAAGATCCTACAGCCGCCAATATTAATCCCCCGAAAACCACTAGCGCGGTGCTGGAGATGTCTCCCGCTGCGTTTGTCGCCGCTTGGGTCAGATTCCCGGGTGCGGCGCCAGCAGCCCCGGCGGCGCCTGTCGAGATCGCCGATTGCAGCCAAGAACTGGCCACCCGGATAACGTCCCACGATAAGGCCACGGCGATGGCAGCGGTCGTGAACATTGTCAAGCCCCATACGACGAACCCGTGCAGCAGTCCGTTGCCGCGATTCGGATTACCGGCAAAGCGGGCGGCAACCCAGGAACCAACCAGCAAAGAACAGAATACCCCCGTCAAATACCACGCTTCGGTCCATGCGACGGCTTCGCCGCCTTTCATCTGGAAGCCTATGAACAGCCCAAACGTGAGGAACACCAGTTCGACGCTCAACGCCACCAGCACGCCGCCAAAGATCGCGCCCCAGGAGACCCTGCGAAAAAGCTCCACCTCCGAACGGTTTAGATCGTGAATACTCAGTGCAATATCACTCATATTATTTCGTCCTCTACTCATTGAGACGTCCATGGAGATTGCCAATTTCGGCCAATTTCGAATTTTCGTGAGATGAGGAATGTAGATCTGGTCCAGATCTTGCAAGTTGCCATGTCAGGAGAAAACGATTATGTGCGACTATTCATTGCACGCCGTTCAAAACAGGCTTGCCGTCGAAGGCGAGCAACTGGTGGTGCGAAGGTTCCAGACCGGATCGATTGGACTTTCTTCTCCGCCCCCGGTAATAACCGGCGACGCCAAACAAGAGCATACGGGCTTTTGGAGAAAATTTTTCAATATCGGCTTGAAACCAAGCACTCCCGAGTGTGCCGTTTGCGTTCCGCCGGGAGCGCAATTGCGGGTGCACGACATTCCAAGGCTAATCCAGCGGGATTTCGGAATCGGCGAATCCGAGGATGTGACGTTCACGCAACTGACCGCGCGTGAGAACACCTATCGGGACGCGATTCGTTTCAAGCAAGGTCCGGCCGTATTGCTGCAACATCTGACGCCGGGGCAGCGCGTCGAAGTGTTGAACCTCGCCGGCAGCGAAGCGGAGGAGCCGATTCCGGAATTGCTGGAGCTTGAAATTTAAGCAAGGAAGAGAGGAGGTCGATTATGTGGGGTGGAGGATGGGGCTGGCTGTTCATTCTTTTCATCATCGTTTTCGCCATCCCCTGGGGCGGGCGAAGACGCGTCATCAGACCCGAGGAACAGATCTTGCGCGAGCGCTACGCACGCGGTGAGATCACGCGTGACGAGTTTGAGCAGCGCATGCGCGACCTGCGCCGCGCGGCCTGAATCGACTTGTGACGTGACGCGCCGCTTGAAATGGGGCGAGCCGGAGCGATATTCTGAAATGCTCGAAACTCGCTTTGGAGCCTTCTCGCCCACATGTCCTCGATTGACGTTCCGCTTCACAACGGCGGCTTCGGCCGCACCGTGCGTAAAGACAACTGGTGGATCGAACCTCTACTGGTCTTCCTGGGATTTTCGGCCTTCATCGTTTACTCGACCTGGGCCGCGCTTCAAGGGGACCACTACACCTTCGGACCCTATTTGTCACCGTTTTATTCCCCGCTGCTGATGACGGCCAAACCGGCGTGGTGGCCGGCGATTGTCCCGTTTTCGGCCGCCATGTTGATCCTGTGGGCGCCGGGCGGATTCCGCCTCACCTGCTACTACTATCGCGGCGCTTACTACAAGGCTTTCTGGGCCGACCCACCCTCCTGCACTGTCGGCGAGCCGCGGAAATCTTATTGGGGTGAGCGGACCTTCCCGCTGATCCTGCAAAACGTCCATCGATATTTTCTGTATCTCGCATTGATCTTCATCGTGATCCTGGCGCACGACGCCTGGAACGCTCTGTGGTTCACCGGGCCCAATGGGGCAAAAGCGTTCGGCATCGGGATCGGGACACTGGTGCTGATCGTTAATCCGATCCTGCTCGGAGGGTACACGTTGGGCTGCCATTCGCTGCGGCATCTCACCGGCGGACGCCTGGATGAGATGTCGAAAAAACCGCTGCGCAAGCAGGCCTACGATTGCGTTTCATGCCTCAACCGCAAACACATGCTGTGGGCCTGGATGAGCCTGTTCTGGGTCGGGTTCACCGATCTCTACGTGCGCCTGTGCGCTATGGGAATCATCCACGACGTGAGGATCATCTGATGACCGACTATCAGAAGTTCGAATTCGATGTTCTGGTGGTCGGAGCCGGCGGCGCAGGATTGCGCGCGGCGATCGAAGCCTCGGCGGCGGGAGTGAAGGTCGGCGTCCTTTCGAAATCGCTGCTAGGAAAGGCGCACACCGTGATGGCCGAAGGCGGGATGGCCGCGGCCATGGGCAACGTCGATGATCGCGACAACTGGCGCGTGCACTTCGCCGATACCATGCGCGGCGGGCAGTATCTGAACAACTGGCGCATGGCGGAGCTTCATGCTAAAGAGGCGCCCGCGCGGGTGCGAGAACTGGAAGCCTGGGGCGCCATGTTCGACCGCACCAAAGATGGGCGCATCTTGCAGCGCAATTTCGGCGGGCATCGCTATCCGCGACTGGCGCACGTCGGCGACCGCACCGGCCTCGAGATGATCCGCACGTTGCAGGATCACGGCATTCATCAGGGCATCGACTTCCACATGGAAACCACGGTGCTGACCTTGTTGAAGGACGGCGGCCGCGTCGCCGGCGCCTTCGCCTACGATCGCGAGCGCGGACGTTTCGAGCTTTTTCACGCGAAAGCCGTCGTTCTCGCAACCGGGGGCGTGGGACGCGCGTTCCAGATCACCAGCAACTCGTGGGAATACACCGGCGACGGCCATTCGCTCGCCTACCACGCCGGCGCCGAGCTGCTCGACATGGAATTCGTGCAGTTCCATCCCACCGGCATGGTGTGGCCGCCCAGCGTCCGCGGAATTCTGGTGACCGAGGGTGTGCGCGGAGAAGGCGGCGTGCTGCGAAACAAGGACGGGAAGCGTTTCATGTTCGACGATATTCCCGGGCCGTACAAAAATCAGACCGCCGACAACGAAGAAGAAGGCTGGCGCTACACGCAGGGCGACAAGAACTCTCGGCGTCCGCCGGAATTGCTCACGCGCGATCACGTCGCGCGCTGCATCCGCCGCGAGGTTAAGGAAGGGCGCGGCAGCCCGCACGGCGGCGTTTATCTGGATATCGCCTGGATCCGCGAAAAACTCCCGAACTCGGCCGAGCACATCAAGAAGAAACTGCCCAGCATGTATCACCAGTTCAAACAGCTCGCCGATGTCGACATCACCAAGGAAGCCATGGAAATCGGCCCCACCATGCATTACATGATGGGCGGCGTGGCGGTCGATGCGGAATCGCAGATGTCCACGGTGCCGGGACTGTTCGCGGCGGGAGAAAGCGGCGCAGGACTGCACGGCGCCAACCGCCTGGGCGGAAATTCGCTTTCCGATCTTCTGGTTTTCGGCCAGCGGGCCGGCGAATTCGCCGCCAAATTCGCCAAAGATCACGGCGCGGCGCAAATCCACGACGACCAGGTGGAAGAAACCGCCCGCCGCGCGCTGGAGCCTTTCGACCGAGGACCCTCCGGCGAGAATCCTTACGCCATCCAGCACGATCTGCAAACCCTGATGCAGGATCTGGTGGGCATCGTCCGCCGCGAGGAGGAAATGGAGCGCGCACTCGAAGGCATCGCGCAACTGAAAGCTCGCGCGGCGCGGGCCGGAATCTGCGGCAACCGCGAATACAACAACGGCTGGCACACCGCGCTCGACCTGCGCAACCTGCTGACCGTTTCCGAGGTCATCGCCACGGCCGCAGTCACCCGGCAGGAAAGCCGCGGCGCACATTTCCGCGACGATTACCCGGAAAAGAACGAAAGATGGGGTCAACTGAATCTGCGGGTGTTGGAATCCGCGGACGGCTCGCCGGCCGTGAAGGAAGTCCCCGTGACGCCGCTGCCCGCGGAGCTCAAACAAGTGATCGAGGAGAACAAGTAATGGCCAGCGCAATTTTTCGGATCTGGCGCGGCGACAACTCGCAGGGAAGTTTTGTCGATTATAAGACCGAAGTCGAATCCGGCATGGTGGTGCTCGACGTGGTCCATCGCATACAGGCCACCCAGGCCAACGATCTTGCCGTGCGCTGGAATTGCAAGGCCGGAAAGTGCGGGTCGTGCTCGGCCGAAATCAACGGCAAGCCGCGGCTGATGTGCATGACGCGGCTGAGCGACATTCCGCTCGACCAGCCGGTGACGGTCGAGCCGATGCACACCTTCCCGCGCATCAAGGACCTGGTGACCGACGTGAGCTGGAACTATCGCGTGAAGGAGCGCATCCCGAAATTCGTCCCGCGCAAGCCCGACGCCGCCGACGGTACCTGGCGCATGCAGCAGGCCGACGTCGATCGCGTGCAGGAGTTCCGCAAGTGCATCGAATGTTATCTGTGCCAGGACGTCTGCCACGTCCTGCGTGAGCACCACATGCACGGCAAATTCATCGGCCCGCGTTTTTTGGTTTATACGGCCGCGCTCGAAATGAACCCGCTCGACACCGCGGATCGACTGGGGGATCTGCGCGAGAACTGCGGCATCGGCTACTGCAACATCACCAAGTGCTGCACGAAAGTTTGTCCGGAAGAAATCAAGATTACCGACAACGCGATTATTCCGCTGAAAGAGCGGGTGGTGGATGAGTTTTACGATCCGCTGCGGCGGCTGTTTAAGATTTTCCGCTAGGTGGGTGGGTGTTCGCTGGAATCGAACATGGAAATCCGCAGGCTCCGCGAGCAGGATGCGCAGGCGTGGTGGGATCTGCGGCTCGAAGCGCTCGAAGCGGTGCCGTTCGCCTTCAGCCAGGATGTTGAGCAGCATCGCGCGCTTTCCATCGAAACCATCGTTCAGCGCTTTCGCAATCCGCTTGCGCTGAATCTCGGCGCATTCGACCACGGCAAGCTCGTCGGCATGGCGACCTTTGTGCGCGAGTCGGGTCCGAAAGAGTGCCACAAGGGCCGCATCTATGCCGTCTATGTCTCCGAATCGCAGAGAGGCAAAGGCGCCGGCCGCGCGCTCATCGCGGGCCTGATCGATTCCGCCGCAAGCGACCCGTCGCTCGAACAGATCCTCATTTCTGTCGCGGCCACCCAGGACGCCGCACGCCGCCTGTACCGGTCCTGCGGATTCGAGCCCTACGGCGTCGAGCCGCACTCGCTCAAAATCGGCTCGGCCTACATCGACGAGGAGCACATGATCCTGCGTGTCGAGCCGCGCGGCCGTTGATATAGTAGTCGCATGTTCGAGCTGAAACCCATCTCGCGCGACGCGATTCCGGAAGCGCTTGCAAAAGTCGAGCGCTATCGCCTCTTGAACGAGCCCTGGCAGGCCGAAAGCATCTGCCTGGACGTGCTCCGCATCGAGCCCAAAAACGCGCAGGCGCTGGTGATGCTGCTGTTGAGCCTCACCGATCAGTTTGGGAAAGGCGTTTCGCAGGCCCGCGCGCGCGAAGTCCTTCCGCAGCTCAACGGCGATTACGAGCGCGCCTACTACGCCGGCATCGTCGCCGAGCGCTGGGCCGAATCGCTGCTGCGGCAGGGCGCTCCCGGCGCGGGGTTCAGCGCCTACCAATCCCTGCGCGAAGCCATGGAGCATTATGAGCGCGCCGAAAGCCTGCGTCCGCCCGGAAATGACGACGCCCTCCTGCGCTGGAACACTTGCGCGCGAATCCTGATGCGCAATCGAGAGCTGCGCCCGCGCGGCGAGGAAAATCTGGAGCCCGCGTTCGAAGATTAACCGCGGGCGGTGCTCGGGCATGAAAATTTACCTGTACTTCGTCGGCAAACCGCGCGACCCGCACGCCAACGCGATGGCGGAGGAGTACATCAAGCGCTCGACGCGTTTTGTCACCTGCGAAATGCGGGAAATCGATCCGCGCCGGGCCGACCCCTTCGCGCGGCATCCGCCGGCGATGAAACTCCTGTTCGATCCCGCGGGCAAACCGTGCGATTCAGCTGATTTCGCGCGCCTGCTCCAAGCCGGTCGCGACCTGGTGTTCGTCATTGGCGGCGCGAACGGCCTGCCGGCGGAGTGGAAATCGCGCGCGGACCGGCTGCTGGCGCTATCTCCGCTAACCATGCCGCACGAGCTCGCCCGCGTGGTCCTGGCCGAGCAGATTTATCGCGCGCTGACGACGTTGCGCGGGCATCCGTATCCGAAGTAGAGATCCCCGCAAGCCGCACTCAGAGTATGCTGAAATAGAAGTTAC
Source organism: Bryobacteraceae bacterium (assembly GCA_035501755.1). Lineage (GTDB taxonomy): Bacteria > Acidobacteriota > Terriglobia > Bryobacterales > Bryobacteraceae > Palsa-187. The sequence goes on from DATJVN010000052.1 coordinate 41,556, forward strand.
CCCTTACCTGGAGGCGTCGCCCGCTTGACCCGAGCAGTTCTCGCCCTGGAAGACGGAACCGTCTTCGAGGCTACCAGTTTTGGTGCGCCTGTCGAACGCGCAGGGGAGGTCGTCTTCAACACCGCCATCACCGGCTACCAGGAGATCTTCACCGATCCTTCCTACTCCGGCCAGATCGTGGTGCTGACCAATCCCGAGATCGGCAATTACGGCGCGAACGCCGACGACAGCGAAGCCGTGAAACCGTACATCGAGGGTCTGGTGGTGCGCGAATTTTCGCCCCTGGCGAGCAACTGGCGCGCGCAGGAAACCGCCCAGCACTTCCTGACCTCGAATCATGTGCCGGTAATCGCAGGCGTGGATACCCGCGCCCTGGTGCGGCATCTGCGCTCGCGCGGCGTGATGCGCGGAGTTCTTTCAGCGGAGTGCCTCGACCCCGCGACGTTGATCGAACGTGCGCGATCCTCGCCATCCATGGCCGGGCTCGATCTCGCCACACGCGTTTCGACCCCGCAACGTTACGAGTGGGCGCGAGGCACGATCCCGTGCTCGCCCTCTGACCGCGAACCGGACGCCTCGGCCGCGCGGTTCCACGTGGTCGCCTACGATTTCGGAATCAAGCGCAACATTCTTCGCCGGCTGGTTCAGGTCGGCTGCAAATTGACAGTTGTCCCCGCGGGAACCGCGGGCGAGGAGGTGCTCGCGCTCAAGCCCGACGGCGTGTTTCTATCGAACGGTCCCGGCGATCCCGAGCCGCTCGAATACCAGGCCGCTCAGGTGCGCAAGCTGATTGGGCGCGTGCCGGTGTTCGGCATCTGCCTCGGCCACCAGATTATGGGCCTCGCGTTGGGAGCGAAGACCTACAAGCTCAAGTTCGGCCACCGCGGCGCCAATCACCCGGTGATCAACAAAATCACCGGCCGGGTGGAGATCACTTCGCACAATCACGGCTTCGCCGTCGATCCCGATTCGCTCAATCTGAACGAAATCGAGATCACGCACATGAACCTGAACGACGAAACGCTTGAAGGCTTCCGGCACCGCAATCATCCCGCGTTCTGCGTGCAATACCACCCCGAGGCCGCGCCCGGCCCGCACGATTCGCGCTATCTCTTTGACGATTTCATCAAGTTAATGGAAACCCATGCCGCGCCGAAATGATCTGAAGCGCATTTTGATCGTGGGCAGCGGTCCCATCGTGATCGGGCAGGCGTGCGAGTTCGATTATTCCGGCGCGCAGGCATGCAAGGCGCTGCGCGCGGACGGCTATGAGGTGGTGCTGATCAATTCGAATCCGGCCACCATCATGACCGATCCGAACCTGGCCGACCGCACCTACATCGAGCCGCTGAGCGTGGAGTTCGCCGAAGAAATCATCCGCAAGGAGCACCCCGACGCGCTGCTTTCGACCGTCGGCGGCCAGACCGGGTTGAATCTTTCGGTGGCGCTGGCCGAAGCCGGCGTGCTGGACAAATACGGCGTGGAACTGATCGGCGCGAAGATCGATTCGATCAAAAAGGCCGAGGACCGGCTGTTGTTCAAGGACGCCATGCGCAAGATCGGGCTCGATCTGCCGCAGTCGCAACTCGTGAATTCGGTGGAAAAAGGCCTGGAATTCGCGAATCGCATCGGATACCCGGTGATCCTGCGGCCCAGCTTCACCCTCGGCGGAACGGGCGGAGGGATTGCCTACAATCGTGAGGATCTCGAAGAAGTCCTGCAGCGCGGCATCGATCTTTCGCCGGTGCACGAAGTCCTGATCGAAGAGAGCGTGCTCGGCTGGAAGGAATTCGAGCTCGAAGTAATGCGCGACTTGGCCGACAACGCCATCATCGTCTGCTCCATCGAGAATTTCGATCCTATGGGCGTACACACGGGAGATTCGATCACGGTGGCGCCGGCGCAGACGCTGACCGATCGCGAATACCAGATGATGCGCGACGCAGCGCTCGCCTGCCTGCGTGAAATCGGCGTCGATACCGGCGGGTCGAACGTTCAGTTTGCCATCGATCCTGCAACGGGCCGCATGGTGATTGTGGAGATGAACCCGCGCGTGTCGCGCAGCTCGGCGCTCGCTTCGAAAGCGACCGGATTCCCGATCGCCAAGATCGCGGCCAGGCTCGCGGTCGGCTATCGCCTGGACGAAATCAAGAACGACATCACCCGCAAGACACCCGCGTGTTTCGAGCCGACCATCGATTACGTGGTGGTCAAGATTCCGCGCTGGCAGTTCGAAAAATTTCCCGGCGCGGAGCCTGTGCTGGGCACGCAGATGAAGAGCGTCGGCGAGGTAATGGCGATCGGGCGGACTTTCAAACAGGCGCTCGGTAAAGGAATGCGCAGCCTGGAAACCGGCCGATCCGAGGGCGCGATGAGCTACCAGCGGGAGCTGATCGAGCCGCGGCTGATCACACCCAATCCCGACCGGCTCGGCTATGTTCGCTTCGCATTCGAATCCGGATACACCGAAGAACAGGTGCACGCGCTGACGGCGATCGATCCGTGGTTCCTGCGGCAGGTACGCGAGATGGTGGATCTGGAAAAGAAGCTCGCCGTGAATGTGCTCGATCGCGCCACGCGCGAGGATTTCGCGGAAGCCAAGCGCGACGGAGTCTCCGATTCGCGTCTGGCGCGGATGTGGGGCGCGGACCAGCTCGCGGTCCGCGCGCGGCGCAAGCAATTGGGCGTTGCAGCGGTGTTCAATCGCGTGGACACCTGCGCGGCGGAGTTTGAAAGCTTTACACCGTATCTTTACTCGAGTTATGAGCGC
>DATJVN010000053.1:0-32050 GCA_035501755.1 Bryobacteraceae bacterium
CTTTCCATTCACAAAATCTCTTCTTTATGAATAGGCCCGTGCACGCGTCGACGTGACACGGGTTTTTGTCTTTTTGGCCCGCCTCGGTTCGAGACCCTCAAAAAACAATTTCAAGCGACGACAGGTTCTTCGATCGGTTTGCGTGTAAGAAGGTGGCCGCGGAAGCGGTCAGAAAGGAAAATTAAAATGAACAACACTCTGAACGCCACCGAGCTCGAGGGGATCGTCGCCCCGATGATGCATTTGCCCGTGGTCGTGAGATGAAATCCGAAAGCCGGGGAGCTCGCTGCGGCAAACGAAGCGCTCCCCGGCAAGATCCACAATCATTGCCCACCTTGCCTACCCTTCCAATAGACCGTGCCGGCCGTTTTCAAAACGTAGTTTTCAAAGAGCAGAATTTATCGGAAGCGCCCGGGCGCTCCCTTTAGCTGATTTTTTATAACGGTCGTTCAGCCGACCTTCCGTTTTGTTTGCGCCTTGACGGAACGGCACCGGTCATGTACCGGCGGACATCCAACGTACGCAGACCCGCTGGCGGCTATCGCGATTCGCCACCTCCTGGTCGATCCTGTTCTCCGTCGGAAGAGCACCTGGACTCCTGCCTGAAGAATAGGACGCGTTGCGTCTTTTGACGCCCGGCCGAAGATGCATGTGGTTGAAAGGAGCGGAAATTCTGTTCGGGCGTGACGCGGGACCGGTTTTTTGCGGATGACAGATTCCTTCGCGTTTTTTCGTGTAAGAAGGTGACCGTAAGAACGTTCAGAAAGGAAAATGAAAATGCAACTACACAATATTTCGAAGGATCCCTACGTTCGCGTCCCGCTGCTCGATGCCAGGGAACTGGAGGTGGTGATCGCGCCGAGGCTGTCGTCGAACCACAATGAAACCTTCCTCACCTCGGGCGATCTGAAAGCGGAGGAACTGGAGGCGGTGATCGCTCCGAGGCTGGCGACCAACCACAACGAGACGTTCCTCACCTCCGGCGATCTGAAAGCGGAGGAACTGGAGGCGGTGATCGCTCCCAGACTCGCAGGCAATCACAACGAAACGTTCCTTTCCGCGGGCGACCTGAAAGCCGAGGACCTCGAATGCGTGATCGCTCCGCGAGTCGGATTCTGAGCGGATACGAAAGAAACTTTGCCGCGGAACCGCCGCATCGAGAAGCGGTTCCCGGCATTTTTTTAACTCTGCCCGGCCTTGGCCTCGCGCCGGATTTCGCGGCGCAGGAAACTTTTGGCGAATTTCCAATCCCGCGCGACCGTTTCTGGAGACACATTCAGCGTTTTCGCCGTGTCTTCCACGCTCAGGCCGCCGAAATAGCGCAACTCGACCACTTCGGCCTGGCGCGGATACGACGCCGCCAGCGTTTGGAGCGCATCATCGAGCGCGACGATTTCCTGCGCCGGTCCGCCGACCACCGCGAGTCCTTCATCGATTTCGACCACCTGGATTTCGCCGCCGCGCTTGGCCGCTTTCCGGCTGCGGGCATGGTCCACCAGAACGTGACGCATCGCTTTGGCCGCGACGCCGAAAAAATGCGCGCGGCTGTGCCAATCCTGATCGGCGCCGGCGGCGAGTTTGAGATAAGCCTCATGGATGACCGCTGTTGTCTGGAGCGTGTGTCCGGCGCCCTGCTGATTCATGTAATGTTTGGCGATTTTATGTAGCTCGCGGTAGACCAGCGGAAGAAGCTGATCGAGCGCAGCCTGGTCGCCTTTCCCCCACTGCGCCAGTAATTGAGTGACCACGTTGCCGGCGGAAAGCGAATCTCCGGAATCGGTCATGATGACAAGAAATTTATCGCGGCGCGACGCTTTTTGCAAGCAAATGACGTTTGAGAAGGCGACGATGGACCGCAATCAAATCGCGTGGCTGGCCTCTTCCGCGAGAGCCCGTTATCGAAGCGGAGATTATCAGCGTGCGGCTTCCGAATACCGCGAGGCGATCGCGATCGCCGAACGAACGCCCGATTTCCCGCTATCCGAATTTTCTTCGCTTTTAAACGGGTTGGGGGTGGTCTGTAAATACTTGGGTTGGTTCGAGGAAGGCGAGCGGACGTACCGGCGCGCGCTGGCGATGCTCGAGCAGGCGCTCGGGCCGGATCATTGCGAGCTTGCAACGCTTTATCACAATCTCGGCGGACTCGAACACGCGCGGGGCAGGTACGCGGAAGGCGAGCCTTTCGCCCGCCGCTCGGTTGAGATTCGTGAAAAAGCGCTTGGCCCGGACCACCCCGATGTCGCTGCCGATCTGGAAGCGCTCGCCGCCATCCTCGACGGCCAGCGAAAATTCGGAGAATCCGAGGCGCTCCATCTTCGAGCGATCGCCATTTTCGAGGGCACTTACGGTCCGGATCATTTCGAGGCCGGAATGATTTTGAGCAATCTGGGCGCGCTCAAACAGGCTCAAGGCAAGCTGGAGGAGGCGAAGCCGCTGCATTTGCGCGCACTTGGGATAAAAGAGCGCTGTCTTGGACCGTCGCATCCGAGCGTCGGGATCACCGTGAATAATCTCGCCCTCCTCGATCAGGCTCAAGGGAACCGCGCCGAAGCCATTGCCGGTTTCGAGCGCGCCCTGTCGATCCTCGAACCGGCGCTGGGACCGAAGCATCCCCACGTGGCCGCGTGCAAGGCTGCATACTTCAAATCCCTCCTTGAATGACGGATCGGGGCGTCGGTTTTCGTGTAAGAAGGCATGAGCCGGTACGACCAATGCACATATCCTCCGCGGATTTCCGCCGATGTGGAGATTTCCACCCGCGACGAAGGGGCAGCGCCAACTTTCGTGATCGGTTCGGCGTCGGCCGGAAAATACCTGATGCTGGGCGAGGCCGAACGCGAGGTGATCGATCTGGTGGATGGCGAACGGACGATCGAGGCGATCTGCGAGGAACTGGCTCGAGTAAACGGCGTTGCGCCCCCGATTGAGGTTTTGAGCCGCTACCTTGGCCAGCTCGATCGGGCCGGCATTCTGGCGGGCGAGCGCGCTGGATCCACCGAACAGAACCGCCTGTACCTTCGCTGGAGCCTGTTCAATCCCGAGGGTCTGTTCGACCGTCTGCTTCCGTTGCTCCGCTGGATCTGGACGCCCGAATTTTTCTGGGCAAGCATCCTGCTGATGGCCGTCGCCGAATTTTTCGTGGTGCTCAACGCGGCCGAAGTGTTCCATTACGCGGCCCAGGCGCTGCGCACGCATTACGTGAGCATTTTCGTTACGGCATGGCTGATCGGCGTTACGCACGAGTTCGCGCATGGCATGACTTCGAAAGCCTTTGGCGGAAGGGCGACTGAAGTCGGCGCGCTGCTGGTTTATTATTGCCTGCCGGGCCTGTACTGCAACGTCTCCGGCCTGCACATGATCCCGCAGCGCAGCCGGCGGATGTGGGTGATCGCGGCTGGAATTTACTGGCAACTGATGATCGGCGCGTTTGCCATGCTGGCCTGGTTCGCGTTCCAGCCGGAGACCGCTCCCGCGCTGATTCTGATGATCGTGGTTCTGGGCAGCGTGCTGGAGCTGGGCTTCAACGCGAACCCGCTGATCAAGCTCGACGGGTATTACTTCCTCAGTCAGTGGTTGAAGATCCCGAATTTAATGGATCGCTCGCGGGCCTGCTGGCGCGCGCTGTTCGGCGCGACGACGGATGGGCCGCAAGGGACCTCGCGCGAGCGCCGGATTCTGCTGGCGTTCGGATTTTTTTCGTTCCTGTACAGCGTAGGTCTGTGGGTGGTGATCGGATGGTATGCATCGCAATATTTGATGGACTGGTTCGGCTTTGCCGGGATTTTGTTGACGGGGCTGCTGGTGGCGATTTTTGCCGGACGGCTGGTGCTGCGAGTATTCGTGCGAAAAGGAGGATTTATGGTTCAGCATAAACGGCGTTTCATTCCCGCGGCGGCTGCGATCTGTTTCGCGGGTGGATTGTGCATGCCCTGGACCGCGTCGGTGGGAAGCTACGGCGCGCTGGTGGCGATTCCGGGCCGGGAGGTTATCGTCCGCGCGCCTGAAAACGGATCGCTGACGGCGATCTATGTCCAGCCCGGCGAATCGTTGTCGCGCGGCGCGGCTCTTGGACGCATGGGGAACCCGGATCTGGAGGAACAGATCGCCGAAGTGAAAACGGATCTCGCCCGGGTCACGGCGGATGCCGATCGCATCACCGGAGAAAAACAGGTGCAGCAGCAGGACGCGATGAAGGCCGAATGGCAGTTGGCGCAGCGCCGCCGCGAATTGAACGAGGTGGACGGCGAAGAGCAGCAGATCCGCACGCGAATGCAATCCTCCGGGACCGATTTCATTGCCGCGTCCAACCCGCCGGCCGTTTCGCCTCAGCTTCCCGCCTCGATCGCTCCGCTCGAATCGAATGTGCAGGAGTTGCGCGCGAAACTGGCCGAAGCGGACAGGAAGCTCGAACGCCAGCAGCTGATGTTCAAATCGGGCCTCACCGCAGCGGCGAAAGTCGACGAGGCCGAAACCAATCGGGCATCACTCGCGTTCGATGTGGATGCGGCGATGGACCGCCTGAAGGCCGCCTTGATCGAGCACCGGCGCCGGCGCACCGGAATTCAGAGCGATGTGAATGTCGCGAACTCGCAGCTCGCCGAAGGGCGCGCGCAAACCGCCAGCCTCGATCTTCAACTGGAAGCGGCGGGCCGGCTGCGCAATGCACTCGAGGACCGACTGGCGCTACTTGAAAGCAAGCGGGCTCGGTTCGCGCTGATCTCTCCGGTGGCCGGCACGGTTTTTCGCGACGACCTTCCCCGCATGTCGGGCCAATATTTCCAGCGCGGCGCCGAAATCTGCCGCATAGCGGATACGCACCAGTTGATAGTGCAAATCCAGGTTCCCGAACAGGCGTTTGGCGATATCGCGCAGGGTGAGCGCGTCCGCGTGAAGGCTCGCGCGTTTCCGAACCGGACTTTTCAAGGCCGCGTTTCGAGAATCGGCGGCGAAAGCGAGCTTGATCCGAACGGCGAACGATCCTACCGGGTGGAGCTGACGATCGAGAACGCAGATGGATTGCTGAAGCCGGGAATGACGGTATTTGCGCGGATCGATTTTTCCCGTCACCCCATCGCGTGGCTGATCGGGCACAAGCTGAAGCAGGCCTTGCGTCCCGAGTTGTGGATGCTGTAAGCTGGCGCGTTTATCGATCAGTCTGGAGTCCGTCCCAGGACCAGCGCGGAATGGTGAGACCGGCCGGCACATCATCAGCGGACCGGTGATAGCGCGCCATGGTGGTGGTGGTCGCCCAAGCGAAGTAATCGTGCAGCGCCTGCCTGAGCGCAGAGTCACCGGCCAGTCCAACGTCAGAGAGAGCCTGGTCGAAGCAGGCGATGGCGCGGCGATCCATCTCCTCGTGAACTCCGTTGCCGCTGTGGATCCTGACGACGGAAGTCTCGTCGCCGTAGGACTCGGAATACATGGCGGGTCCACCGAGCGCCTCGGCCCAATAGGCGGCGAGACGGTCGACATGCTGCGGATGGAAACCGTGGCTGAACGCATGGCCGACTACTTCGTCGGCCATCACGCGGCGATGCCAGGCAGCGGCAAGGCGCCACAGGCCGTCGATTCCGCCGGCTGCTTCGAAGACAGTGCGCATGAGTTCATGATGGCAAGTGTCCCGCGCCCAGGCAACATGACGGGCCGTGGCGAATTCGAGCGCTATCGGCTTCGAGGATGGATACTATCGAAAGGGAGGCCAAGGCATGAACAAGATCACGCCGTTTCTGTGGTTCAACGACAACGCCGAAGAGGCCGCGGAGTTTTATCTCTCGGTATTTCCTAATGCGAAGAAGGTAAACGAGCTGCGTTCGAACGGCGTAGGGCCCTGGCCCGCCGGAAAGATCGCGACCATCACCATTGAACTTATGGGCCAGCCGATGACCTTCCTCAACGGGGGCCCCGCGCACGCGCTCACGCCGGCTTTCTCGTACTCCGTCGCGTGCAAGGACCAGGCCGAGATCGATCGTTACTGGGACAAGCTGCTCGAGGGCGGCAAGCCGATGGCCTGCGGCTGGCTTACCGACAAGTTTGGCCTGTGCTGGCAGATCGTGCCGGAGAAGATTGGCGAGATCCTGAAGCATCCCAAAGCGATGGCTGCGATGATGGCGATGGTGAAGTTCGACGTCGCTACGCTCGAGGCCGCGGCGAAGGCGTAACGGCGAACCGCGAGATAAAGGATGCGGGACGCGCGCGGCGGGCGCGCTGCGGCAGGGCCGCGTTGACGCGACCCTGGCTATTCCATTTTCTGGCAGCGCACGTTCGATCCTTCGCTGCCGGTGGAGGCGCTGATGTTCGCCTCCGGGTCGCAGGCCGTGAATTATTCGCCGTATTACGGGAAATCGTGGGGCGTGCCGTACGCCGAGCGTTTCGGCTCCTATATGGGAAGCATCGGCGCCTCCAGTCTATTTACCGACGCGGTGTTCCCCTCTCTTCTGCGCCAGGATCCGCGCTATTTCCGTAAGGGCCGAGGCTCGGGATGACGGACATGTGAGCGCCGAAACGCCCATCCGAAAGCGGGACCTTTAATTTCAGATTGCCGTCACCGGTGTTCACAAACTGCATCTTCAGTCGCGTGAGGGTAGTCCATGAACCGACTCATTACGGCAATCATTCTGATCGGCTCGATCCCCGCCATCGGCGGCGATCTGTCAAGCGAGACCACGAGTGCTTGGGAACACTACCTGGGGTCCGTTGATGCGCGCTTGAAGGTACGGCTGGCCGGCGAAAAACCATTTCTCTGGATGGATGAAGAACCGGCGCGAGTCAATCGGGTTCACCAAGGTGAAGTCGTGGTTTCATCGCTCGGTGCTCACGAATGGCGAGCCGTGCCGCACGGCTTGATCCACGATTGGATCGGAGCCGTTTTCATCCCTGGGGTGAAAGTCGGCGATGTCCTGGCCGTGGTTCGCGACTTTGACCGATACAAGGATTTTTACAAGCCTGCCGTGGTCGATTCGAAATCGTTGGATCAGTTCGAGCAGGAAAACAACTTCGAAATAATCTGGGTCCAGAAAGTTCTATTCGTCAATGCGGCAATCGATGCACGATACCGCGCCACTTATTATCCGGTGGATGCAAGCCGCTGGTACAGCCTTGCTTCCAGCACACGCATTCAGCAGATCGAGAACTACCGCCAGCCGGACGAGAAAAAACTGGCCGCCGATAACGGGTGCGGATGCCTATGGCGCGTCTACAGCATCGCCCGCTTCGAAGAAAGGGACGGCGGGGTGTACGTGGAAGTGGAAGCGGTCGCGTTAAGCCGCGACATCCCGGCTTCTCTGCGCTGGATGGTCGCTCCGGTAGTCAGCCGTATTTCCAGGAATGGCGTTGCAATCTCGCTTCGTCAGACGCGGGATGCTGTCCGGTTGACCGCGGATCGGGTCACAAGCGCCCGGCTTACCGCCCAACAGATTCAGTTGCGGAGGACTCGATGATCGCTCCGGCCAGAAGGCCAATTTTTTGCCGGAGAAGTCCGTCATTGGATCGACCAGTATCCAACAGGTGGGGCATGCCCCTGCGCACTGTTGAGCGTGCCATCGTTTTGGGATTCTCGCTGTTCACGACTTGCGCGACACGTTAAAGAAAAAGGGCGTGGACCTCGAAATGGATTGCCGAATTTATGAGGTCTGTAGTCCGTTGCAGGCAAAGCGTGTACTGGAAGCCGATGCCGCCGTTTCGGCGGCGCTGCCGTGCCGGATTTCTGTGTATGGCTCCAACGGAACCTACACCCGGCCGACGGAGATGCTGAAAAGGGATCCGCTCGATCGCCCGGGAAGTGGAGGAAGCAATGGTTGAAATGATGCGGGACGCGGCAGATTCATCGCGATACGGCGCGGGTGAATTGTATGGAGCTGGGTGGTGAGGCGCAGGTGAGGCGGGGCGAACCGCCACCATCGAGATATCACAGCGCGCAAGCCGCAAAGCCTTGAAGATTGACGTAAAGATTGCGTGATGCACATGACGCGTGTAGGGCGGTACGACAATTGCATTTACTTCGGGCAAGGATACTCCTGTGCCAGGTGCGTCGACGAAGCCGTCAGAATCGGAGGCAAGTCCACCAGTTTCGAAAGCCGCGCATCCTCGCAAGCCAGGTTTGTGGCGCCGGCTTCGGGCTCTCAGCGCTGAACTGCGCGGCTTTCCCGTTTGGGTGCGGCGGACAGAAGATGGGCTTTTGATCACCGCGCACCTTCCCGGAGTCCGAAAGGACGAGGTTTGGGTCGAGGTCACGGAGTTTGCCGTCATCATCGACGTGGAACAGCGTCATGATGACTCGGTCCACAGGGCTGGCCGCAGGGTAATTCCTCTGCCAACGGGCACGGAGGTTGAGGAGGCAAAGGCGGAACTCAAGGGTGGAACTTTGAGCATCCATTTGCTTATCTTTCGTCATCACCATTGCCGGCGGATTATGGTCGAAGGCGTGGACGATCCGCTGACCGGTAGGGTTCTTGAACCCGAATCACAATGATGTGCCCGCTGCGCATAATGAATGTGGAGGCTGCCTACGGCGTCCGGCGCAAATTTCGCAGTTCCGGGCGGCCTGACGACACAGGAAGCGGACCGGCTTACCGCGCAATATGGGCGGAACGCTGTCGCCGAGCCACGTCCGTCTCCGCTGCGGGACTTCGCCGGGAAGTTCTGGGCTCCTGTGCCGTGGATGCTCGAAGCCGCGATCGTCCTCGAAATCCTGCTGCGTAAGAACATCGAGGCGGGAGTGATCGCCGGTCTGCTGGTGTTCAACGCCGGACTCAGTTTTCTTCAGGAGAAACAGGCGCAACAGGCGCTTGCTTTGCTGCGGCAACGGCTGACGATTCAGGTCCGGGTGAAGCGCGATGGCGCATGGCAGCGCCTTCCCGCGGAGAACCTCGTTCCCGGAGATCTGGTCCATTTGCGCGTGGGCGATCTGGTTCCCGCAGACGCGCAGGTCGCTAGCGGCGACATCCTGGTGGATCATTCGGCGGTCACCGGCGAATCGACACCGAGCGATGCGGAAACCGGCGCCACGGTGTTCACGGGCGGTGTCGTCAAGCGGGGTGAAGCAACCGCCGTCGTCACGGCCACGGGAAGCCGCACGTACTTCGGGAAAACGGCGGAGCTGGTACGCGAAGCGAAGACCGCCGGCCACCTTCAGCAGATGATCTTCACCGTCGTCAAGTACCTGGTCGCTTTTGACGCGGCCCTCGCCATCGCGGTTTTTGTTTACAGCCTGAATGCGGGAATCGGCTTTTCCGACATTCTTCCTTTCTGCGTGATGCTTCTCGTGGCGTCGATTCCGGTGGCGCTGCCCGCCACGTTTACCTTGGCCTCGGCGGTAGGCACCCGAGAGCTCGCCGGACGAGGCGTGCTTGTGAGCCGCCTGTCGGCGATCGAGGAGGCCGCGGCGATGGATACGCTCGCGACGGATAAGACCGGCACGCTCACGAAGAATGAATTGTCCGTCGCGGTCGTGAAGCCGGCGCCGCCGTATTCCACGGAGGACGTTCTTCGCTTCGCCGCCCTGGCTTCCGACGAAGCGACTCAAGATCCGATCGATCTTGCGATTCTCCGCGCCTTTCGTAGCCAAATGGGAAGCAATGCGGAATACACGATTCAAAAATTCATTCCATTCGAGCCGTCCACCAAATACTCAGAGGCTTGGGTAAAGCACGGCGCCGGCTTGATGCGTATCGTGAAAGGCGCGCCCGCGGCAGTAGCCGGACTGACCCGCACAACGTCTCCACTCGATGCGGAGCAACTTGCCACGGAGGGATATCGGGTTCTGGCGGTCGCCGCCGGTTCGGAACAGTTAATGACAGTCGCCGGGTTCGTCGCGCTTCTGGACCCTCCCCGCGAGGATTCCGCTCAACTGGTGGCGAGCCTGCACAGTCTCGGGATTCGCGTCCTCATGGTCACAGGCGACGGGCTGGCGACGGCGCGAACGGTCGCGGCGACGGTCGGGATAACCGGAAATGCGTGCCCGCCGGATCGAATCCGCACGGATCCGCGCGCGGCTGCCGCGGAATGCGATGTCTTCGCGGGCGTTTTCCCGGAAGACAAGTTTCGGCTGGTCGAAGCTTTGCAGGGCGCCGGTCACACGGTGGGCATGACCGGCGACGGCGTGAATGACGCCCCCGCACTCAAGCAGGCGGAAGTCGGCGTCGCGGTGGCAAACGCAACCGACGTAGCCAAAGCAGCGGCCAGCATCGTGCTCACGAAACCCGGACTCGTCGACGTGGTTGCCGCAATCGAGACCAGCCGCCGGATTTATCAGCGGATGCTCACCTACACGCTGAACAAGATCATCAAGACCATCGAGATCGCACTCTTCCTTTCTCTGGGCGTAATTCTCACGCGCACGTTGGTGATCACGCCACTGCTCATCGTGCTCTTGCTGTTCACCAATGACTTCGTTACGATGTCCATCGCGACGGATCATGTTTCGTTCTCTCAGCATCCGGACCGCTGGGATATTCGATCGCTGATGATGACGGCCATTCCTCTCGCCGCGCTGATCGTGACGTTCTCACTTTCGATGCTGCTGGTTGGGCGCGATGTTTTAAATTTCTCAACGAAAGAAATCCAGACGCTGGCGTTTCTGACACTTGTCTCCGGGGGGCAGGGAACCGTGTATCTGGTGCGCGAGCGAAGTCACTTCTGGCGCTCCCCTCCGAGCCGCTGGATGCTCGTGGCTTCCATTGCGGACATTGCGATCGTCGGCTTGCTCGCGATCACGGGAGTCTGGATGACACCGCTCCCGGCAATGGTTGTCATCGGGTTGCTGGGAGCGGTCATTGTTTATCTCTTCGCTCTGGACTTTCTGAAGGTTCAGATTTTCCGTGGTTCCGAAGTCTCCTGATCGCGCGTCGCCGAGCGAGTCGACGGCTCGAGCCCACGGTGCTCATCGTCAGCTCCCCACAGGCGCGGCGATCCTCTCGAGTTGTTGCCGCGCCAGAGGGCATACGTTTCCCCTGCGATGCGGTGTGCGTCAGCACTCGATTGCGGCCTACCCCAAGTTCAAGCTTTTCGTACACCAAAGAAAGTGCGGCCTGGAGACCTTCGTAAATCCAGCCGAGGCGCACCGCAAGATCGTGCGTGGGCCGAGCTAAGAGATGATTTAGTGCTTCTTCTTCGACGTGCTCTTGTCTACAGCCTTCATTTGCTGGCCGCAGCAAATCTCGGAGTGGGCATGCGGATTGCCTTCGGAGCAGGGACAGGCTTTTTCGTACACGAGCGCCGCCCCGCACTTCTCGCAAACAAAACGTTCGCCGGTATTTCGAGCCATTGGAACCTCCAATATTATTCAGTAATGTACACCGTACAAATTGAGTTGCAAGCGCGCTTCCGTCGTTTCGAAACAGGGAAATTCCAGCGTCTCCCGAAAGATGCACCGTCACGAGGTTGCAGGCCGAACGGAGATATGCGGGGGAAAGCGGATCCTCTATGCGCTCGATTGGGTCAGTTCACCCATCGAGTCGTGCGCCGGTCCGGCGAGATTTAAGAAGGCTCAAGAAGAACAGGCTGCCCGCGATGGCGACAATGACGGGCCCGGAGGGCCGGTGCGCCCACAGCGCCAGCTCGGTGCCGCTCATCGTCGAGAATAATGCGGCGCCGACAGAAATTGCGAACATTTCACCGATGCTTCGCGCAAAGCGCTTCGCCACTGTCGCTGGAATGATGATCAGCGATCCCATCAGTAACACGCCGAGATAACGCATCCCCAAGGCGATCGTCAGCGCAAACGCGACCAGGAACGACAACTCCAGCTTCGAGACCGCGATCCCCGACGCGATTGCAACCTCACCGGATACGAGAGAAATCAGCAGACGATCCCGCATTCGAAGAATGAATACAATCACCGCGCACGCCGCCGCGAGGCCGAACGTCATTTCTGTGATGGTCATGCGCGATGGCATGCCAAACAGGGCATCGATCAGTTCCTCACCAGTCGCTGTCAAGGCTCCGACCGCCAGCGCAACGGAGAACACGACGCCGGTGATGGCCTCGGCGGACAATTTCGTTTTCCGCTCCACTGTCCAAATCAGGACGCTGCCCGCGAGCAGTGCCATGAGAGCACCGACCAGCGGATTTAATTTTAAAATGACGGCCAAGCCGATTCCCGGCAGAGCGACGTGGGAAAACGCATCCGCGGCGAGCGTCATTTTGCGCATGACGGCGAAGCAGCCAACCAGTCCGGCCGCGGCCGCCATGGTCGCGGAAACGATCAAGGAATTAAAGTCCGTCATCGTGGGAGTGAAAACTGATCGGCTTTCCGTACAGCTCGGACAATCGTTCGGGCGTCAGGACCACTCGCGGCTCGCCCAGGCAGATGTGTTCTCGCGCCAGGCACAGAACCTTGGACGCATACCGATACACAACGCTCAGATCATGCGAGATTAAGAGGATCGTGACCTGGTCTTCTTTTTGAAGCCGGTACAGCGCTGTGTTGAGAGCATCCTGCCCCGGAAGATCGATTCCCGCCGCTGGCTCGTCCAGAAGCAGAACGTCCGGATGGCCGATCAGCGCGAAGGCGACCAGCAGCCGCTGAAACTGCCCGCCAGACATGCTTCCGATCGGTTGCCGCAGGGCATCCTGATTCAGATCAAGGCGCTCCAGTGCGCGCAGGATGTCTTGCTTTTTTGCGCCTGAGATATTCAGTTTAGCCCGAAGGAGATCTTTGCCAGTGATCGGAAGATCCCGCTCGATGTCAATTTTTTGCGGCACATACCCGAGGCGGACGCCAGATGCCCAGCGAATCGTCCCCTGATACGGAATGGCGCCGATCAGCGCTCGGAAAAGAACCGTCTTACCGCTGCCGTTGGGACCGATGATCGCCAGGGCTTCTCCGCGGGAGACCGTAAAATCAAGGCCCGAGAGGACCGTTCGTTCATCAAAGGTGACTTTGAGTGCGTGGACCTCCAAGATTGAGTTCAGCTCGGCCGGCATTCTCTTTGGCGGTACGAACCTCCCTTACATCATCGTTCAGCTAGGCGCTCCCGTGTTCTTTGCTGGCGCAGGAGGGGACGGTTTGGCCTGGAAAGAACGGCGCGGCGGGCAACTAAGCGATTTCCAGCCGGATTGTCCAGAACCGGGCGGCGGCTTTTCCGCTGCGATAGCGAGTCGCGCCGAACGTCAGCCCCCGCGCATAGCGAAATTCCGCGGTTCCGCGATAACCCGAAACCAGCTTTCGACCGTCTACCCAGAATTCCGCCTCGGTCGAAGGCGTCCATTTCATTACCATCCGGTGGCGCGCACCGGTTGGTCCGGGGAGAACCCGATCGATTCCCTGATGCGCTGGAGCGACGATCAGCACGCAGCCTACGGTGTCGGTATTATCCGGGTTACGTTGCAGGTAGGCCGAATAGCGGCATGGCGCGCGGGGACTATCGATGGCCCAATACATCCGGCCCTGCTCCAGCGCGGCCTCAATGGTCAGAGTCCAGCCCTTGAGCTGCGCTTCACGGGCCTGGACGGCGGTCAGCGGATGAAAGTATTCGCCTTGGTCGGCAGTCCAGACACGAATCGATTCCAGCCGTGTGGCCTCCGCGTTCACCAGCGACTGGTAGCTAATGTCCCGGTCCTTGTGAAAGCCGTGCTCCAGAATTTCGCTCCCCATGGCGACCTCAATCACGCGCTCGGAGGGATGGAGCGGGCGCGATCGCGACCAGATGTAGGTTCCGGCTGCGAGCAAGCTTGCGCCGCCGGCGAGCGCTCCCACGAAGCTGCGGCGCGGCCATAATTCTGTGAGCTGTCCTTCCAGCCCTGCGGCGATCTGCTCGCCGGCTTCCCGCGCGGTTCGACTGCGGTCATCGGGGCGGAAAGAAAGTTGTTTCAGGATCATTCGAACGGCCGCGGCGGGAACTTCAGGGCGCAAGCGATGAAGGTCGCTGCTGGCACCGGCGCGCTGATCCTGGTACAGCTCCACCGGGCTTTCGGCGGGAAAGGGGCGGCGTCCGCTCAGCATCTCATAGGCGAGCACGCCCATCGCGTAGACATCGCTTGACGCCTGCGGATGACCCGTCAACTGCTCCGGCGCCATATACATCGTGGTTCCGGCAAATCGCGTGGTAAGCGTGCGCGTCCCCTGCTCCGGCCGCTCCACGCGGGCGATGCCGAAATCGATCAGGCGGACGGTTTCCTCGCGACTCCCGGCGCGCTCCAGCATGATGTTTTCAGGCTTGAGATCGCGGTGCAGGACTCCCTTTTCATGCGCCGCGAAAACTGCGTCGCCGATTTGGCGAATCAGCCGCGCAACGCGCAGGCGATTCATGGGCCCTTTCTGAATTTCGGGGCGCAGAGTGACGCCGTCGATATGTTCGATCACCAGGAACGGCAGGCGGTCAGGTGTTTGGCCCGCATCGAGGACGCCGACCACACCGTGATGATCGATGCGGGCAAGCGCCTCCATCTCCTCGCGAAATTTGTTCTTGAACCAGGGATCGTGGTGCTCCAGGAACTTGACCACCACCGCCCGCCCTGCGATCTGTTCATCGCGCGCCAGATAAACCGCGCCGGCGCCCCCGCGCGCCAGAAATCGCTCAATACGGTAGCGCCCGTTGAGAAGCTCCCCGCTGCGATGTTCGATTTCCGAATTCGCGAGAATCGCCCGGTCCAGAATGCCGCCGCGCTGATGCTCGCCCAGGAGCCGCTCTACTTCATTCCGGACGTTTTCGGCTTCTGCCTGGAGCAGGCGCAGGCGCGCGGGGGAATCCAGTTCGATCGCCCGGGAGAATACGTCGCTGACCCGGCTCCATTGCGAGGCGTCCATGTCTTGAACAGATTCTATAAGGGTCCGGGAGTCCTCGCAATAAAAAAATAACGTCGTCGAATATGGTCCGGTGGTCGCGATTTTTCCGTTTAGGACGAGATCGGCCGGTATCCATTCACGAACGTGGGTGGATCTTCGTGACGGACATTTGCGAAAGCCATGCCGAACCTCTGACGGAGCGCGAACCGTTCGCGATGTGGCCGTTGCGCCTGGCTCACCCGGGTGCCCGTAGTTCCCCATGCAGCCATGCGCGAGCCGCCGCCCACTCGCGCTTGACCGTCGTCGGCGACAGCCCCATTGCATCCGCGGTTTCTTCCACCGTGAAGCCGGCGAAATAACGCATTTCGACGATCTTCGCCTGCCGTTCACTCATCGCGGCGAGCCGGTCCAGCGCTTCGGCCAGCGCCACGAGTTCCGCCGCTTCGGCTTCGGAAAACTCGAGATGCGGGTCAAAAGCATCCGCCAGCCAACCGCCTACCGAGGGCGATCGCTTGCCCGCGGCGCGCATGCGTGCGTGGTCGACCACCAGAGCGCGCATCAGATGGGCGGCTGCGCCGAGGAAATGAGCGCGGTTTTGGTAGTCGATCCGCTCGCGACGTAGCAGCCGAACCCAAAGTTCGTTCACCAGGTCTGTCGGAAACCACGTGTGGCCGGGAGCGCTGTTTCGCAGACAGGCAGCCGCCAGGCGGCGCAATTCGGGAAACGCGAGCGTAGCCAGATCGGAAACCGCGCGGCGATCCCCGCCCTGAATTCGCTCCAGCAGAACCGTAACTTCCCCTGGTCCAGTGGGTTCCTGCATCGAACTTCAGATTTTACCCGAACCGCAGGGGAGCCGCAACGAGAATGGTCCGGCTGCCGCAGTTTTTCCGTTTGGGAGGATAGCGGACAAAAGGACTCGAATTTTTCAACTCGGGAGGATTCTGTGAAAAAGGTTCACACTATCGTAGTCGTTTTTGCGATCACAGCCCTGTCATCGGCCGGAACTACTTTGGTCGTCCCAAACAACTTGGCAACGTCGGCAGGAAATAGCTCTGAGTTCCAGGTTCCCGCGACACCGGTGTCGATCGAGTTCCAGGAACTGCTCGGGTCCGGACAGTTTCACTCCAGCCCGATCACTATCACCGGAATTTCGTTCCGCGCCGCTCCCGGTACCGGCCCGGTCACGGAGAGTATCGGCAGCTTAACCGTGACTCTCTCGAACAGCCCGAATTTCCCCAATTCCAACGGTACCGTGCCGCTGATGAGCTCGACGTTCGCAAACAACGTCGGAGCAAATAAGACAATGGTGTTTTCGGGCAGCAACCTCTCTTTGAAGAGCGACGGCTGCGCGGCGAACAATGGTGCGCCGTGCGCGTTCGATCTCAACATTGTCTTCCAGACTCCGTTCGTTTATTCATACAGCTCGGGCCCGCTGCTGATCGATCTTGTGGAAACCAATATCAGCGGGAGCGGCACTCTCGATGCAGCATCGTTCAACCCGCCGGGCGGAGGGGTCGCGACTGTTGCGGGCGCGTCCGGATCGGCAACCGGCTCGTTCAGCTATGCCGGGCCGATCGTTCAGGTCACTTACACGACCACGGCGCCGGACATCACCGGGGTGGTCAACGTCTCGAGCAACATTCCGCCCGGGATGCCGAATTATGGAATCGCGCAAGGATCTTTATTCGCGGTGTATGGCAACGGCGGCATGGGTCCTGCCACATTGAGCGTGGCATCGCTTCCCTTGCAGAATACCCAGGCGGGGACGTCGGTCTCGGTGAACGTGAACGGAACCACGGTCAATGCGCCGATTTTCTTCACTCGCGGGGACATTGTGGTGGCCGTAATGCCGTCGAATACTCCCGTCGGAAACGGCAGTGTCAGCTTGAACTACAACAATCAGACGGGACAGTGGCCGGTGAGTGTTGTTCAGTCGGGATTCGGCATTTCCAACAATCAGATTGAGTTTGCCAACAATGGTATCGGCGTTCTCAACACCGCCTCGGTGACCTTTGAGAATTACGTGCCCGTAACGGGCACCAATACCGCGAAACCGGGCGACACTCTGACCATTTGGGGGACCGGCCTCGGCGCGACACCCAATGGGGACGATACCGGATCGCCTCCCTCGGGAAATATTGGGCCCGCGCCTACGGTTTACGTCGGTGGAGTCCCATCGCAATCTCTCAGCTATTGGGGACGGTCGCCGGGGACATTCCCGGGGCTCGATCAGATTAATTTTGTCGTGCCTCCAAATGCTCCTTTGGGATGCAATGTATCGGTTGTCGTGCAGACGGCCAACGGGGCAACGGTGATCGAGAGCAATGGGCCCGTGATTGCCTTGTCCGCTACCGACGGTGGAACGTGCTCCGACCCGACGACTGTTGTCAGCTCATCCGACCTCAATCTCAGCAGCGCGAAGGTGTTTTATGTGCAAACCGAGCAAAACACCTCGGTGAACCTCAGCGCTAACGGCAACGCCACTACCAGCACGGACGACAGCGCGCAGGTCATCTTCTTGCAGGGGACGCAGGCCCAGATTGCGAATATCGCCGCCCAGAACAACGTCGAACCGAGTTTTGGAAGCTGCTACGTCGGAATTAACGCCAACCCACAAGCCAACGGCCCCCTGGATTTTACTCTCCTGAACGCCGGCCCGACCATCACTCTCACGCCACCTTCCGGACCGCCGTACAATCTCGGTGTGCAGCAAGGCGCCGCCCCCGGCATCTACGGCGGCGGCCTTGGAACCGCAGCGCTTCCCGGCGGCACCTGGATGTTTTCAAATGGCTCAGGCGGACCCGACGTCGGACCATTGAGCTTCAATTTTCCGGTTCCGCAGCCCGTTACGTGGAGCAATCAGTCCACGATTCAGGGCAGCCAGATCGCTCGATCCAGTCCGCTGACGCTTACATGGACGGGCGGAGATTCGAACGGCTATGTCGATATCACGGTTTTCGCCCAAACCGTCGGGGCGAGCGGGCCGTACTATGTCGGGTTCCAATGCGCCGCACCGGTTTTGGCGGGAAAGTTCACGATCCCAATATCGATTCTGTTGGCGATGCCTCCCACCTTCTCGATAATCTCGTTGAGCACGGTCTCGCTTCCGAATATTCTCGGCAACATCGCGGGATTCGATGCGGCGGTGGCGAATTCGCTTTTCCACATAAACGTTCCGGTAATGTTCAAGTAAGGGCGAACTCGCACGCAGGGGATCGCGCAAACTGCGAACACGATGCATACTGTACCCACCAGTTAGTGGTGCTGAGGCGTTTTTGAGAACAGGACTAAGGGGAATGTTCTGTATCTCTATTAAAAACAATCTGTTACGATCATCAGAGAGGTACTGCATATGAAATTCATCTGGCTGGTCGTACTTCTAGGTACAGCGCTCTCCGCGCAATCGCTGGTGGAGCATGCCGCAGCCGCGGCGGGCGGGACGGCCGGCGGCGTCGCGGGCAAGAAAGTGAGCGACGCACTGAGCAACATCTTCGATAAAGTCGACAAGACCACGGCCAAAGCAGCGTCTGCTAACGCGGGGAAGTCTAAGGACAAATCCAAGGACAAATCCAAGGACGACAGCGCTCCTTTGTTTGACGTGGGGCCCGGAGTGCCGCACTCCGAGAGCACCCGGGAACGCACGCCGGCGAGGGTGGGCGCGCCTTCCGTGCCTCCTCCGCCGCCCATTCACCACGCTTATCATCGTCCGGTCAGGACGGTGGCGACCGCGCCCGAGCCGATGCCCGCGATCGCCGTGCCTCCTCCACCTTCGCCGCAAGCCACCGCGCAGGACCTCAAGAAGATCGCCGTGGGCACCCCGCGCGAAGCGTTCCTGAAGCTCGGATTCCCGGCCATTCACATCACCATGTACGACAACGGTCACCTGCTCGAAATCTACCGCTTCGTTTCCGATCATGGCGACGTCGGCCTGGTGCGCGTCACCGACGGAGCCGTATCGGGCGTTCAAGTAAACTGAACGAATGGAGATCCGGGCGCTGACCCGCGCCGACCTGGATGCCTTTCAGCGCCTTCGCCGCGAGCGCCTGGAGCTCGAACCGCGCGCCTTCTCCGAGTCTCTCGCCGAACACGACGCCACGCCTGTCGAGGCCGTCGCCAGACGCCTGAGCGCTTCTTCGGACGACCAGTTCGTCATGGGCGCATTCGCTCCCGGCGGACAACTGGTAGGCATGGCCGGATTGGCGCGAAACATGCGCCTCAAGAGCCGCCACAAAGCCGTCATCTGGGGCGTTTACGTTCAGCCGACGTGGCGCAATCAAGGCATCGCGCGAGGGCTCCTGACCCAGCTGATCGAGCGCGCCAGGGCCAATCCCGGTATCGAGAAGATCATGCTGACCGTCTCGGTGGACCAGATCGCGGCGCGGCGACTGTACCTTTCGCTGGGTTTTGAGATTTACGGGCGCGAAAAGCATGCGCTGTCGATCGACGGATCGTTCGTCGATGAGGACCAGATGGTCCTGTGGCTGCGCTGAGATACGGCTCGATAGATCCAACTCTGTTACCCTTGAACTTCATACATGTCCGATCAGAAATTGCAGGTCATCCCGCTCGGAGGACTGGGCGAGTTCGGGATGAACTCCATGGCCTTGCGCTTCGGCGACGAAATCATCGTCATCGATGCGGGCATGATGTTCCCTGACGCCGAGCTGATGGGCGTCGATATCGTCACGCCTGATTTTTCCTATCTCGAGCAAAACGCCCCACACGTCCGCGGCGTGATTCTCACGCACGGCCATGAGGACCATATCGGCGCCGTTCCGTTCCTGCTGGCGCAGTTGAACGTCCCGGTTTACGGCACTGCGTTCACGCTCGCGCTGGTGGAGCGCA
Source organism: Bryobacteraceae bacterium (assembly GCA_035501755.1). Classification (GTDB taxonomy): domain Bacteria; phylum Acidobacteriota; class Terriglobia; order Bryobacterales; family Bryobacteraceae; genus Palsa-187. Next base: position 19,568 of record DATJVN010000053.1, read on the forward strand.
GGCTCGAGGAACATCAGCTTCTCGACCAGGCGCGTCTCAATGTCGTCAAGCCGGGCGAGCGTCTGGATCTGGGCCCGTTTTCGATCGAATTTATCCACGTGACGCACTCCATCGTGCAGTGCGTAGCGCTGGCGATCACTACTCCGCTCGGGGTGGTCATCCACACCGGCGATTTCAAGGTCGATCCCACGCCCACCGACAACGCGCTGTTCGATCTGCACACCTTTGCGGCTTATGGCAAGCGCGGCGTGCTGCTGCTGCTCTCCGATTCGACCAACGTCGACCGCCCGGGCTACACCGAGAGCGAGCGCGCCGTCGCCCCGCGCCTGGAGGATCTGTTCGTGCGCTCGCCGCGCAAACTGGTCATCACCTGCTTCAGCAGCTCCATCCATCGTTTGCAGCAGATCCTCGATCTGGCCGACGAATACGGGCGCAAGGTGGCGTTTGTCGGGCGCAGCATGCTGACCACCACTGAGATCGCGCACGATCTGGGCCTGCTGTCGATTCCCAACGGAATCCTCCTGCGCCCCCAGGATCTGATGCAGACGCCTCCCAACAAAGTGGTGGCCGTGGTCAGCGGAACGCAGGGAGAGCCGATGTCGGCCATGTCGCGCGTAGCCGTGGACAATCACAAGTCGCTGTCGATCGAGCCGGGTGACACGGTGGCGCTCAGCGCGCGCATCATTCCTGGAAACGAGAAGGCCATTTACCGCATGATGAATCACCTGGCGCGGCGCGGCGCCGACGTGATCTACGGCGCCATGAATCCGCCGGTTCACGTTTCCGGCCACGGCAGCGCGGAGGAGCTGCGCCTGGTGCTGAACCTGGTGCGTCCGCGCTTCTTTTTGCCGATTCACGGCGAATACCGGCAGCTCGCCAAGCACGCGCAGCTCGCCCAGCACCTCACCTACGCGGGACTGGAACGCACTTACGTGCTGGAATCCGGAGAGACGCTCGAAATCGACCAGGACGGCGCACGCAAAGGCGATCCCATCCCTGTGGGCCGCGTGTGCATCGATTCCGGCACGCTCGACGAAGTGGTGGAGGACATGGTCATCCGCGACCGGCGGCACCTGGCTGAAGACGGTTTCGTGCTACCCATCATTGCCATCAACAAGCACAGCGGAAAGCCCGAAGGATTGCCGGAGATTGTGAGCCGAGGCTTCATGTCGCTTGAAGAATCGAGCGAAGTATTGCAGGAAGCACGGACGATCGTCATGAAGACCATCGACAGCTCCACCCCGGAGGAGCGCGGCGACTGGGGTGTGATCCAGGAAAAAATTCGCGTGGATCTGAAGCGCTATTTAACTAAGCAGACCTCGCGAAGGCCGCTGATCATGCCGGTGATCCTGGAAGTTTAGAGATTGGAGATGGTTGAAGAGTCAGCCCCGCGGCCTCAGGCCAAGGCTGCCCGGACCGAGACAGCCCCGCCGGTCATGGCAGGGGTTCAAGCTCTTCACGACGCACATTACGACACCAATGCGTGCGCGACGCGGTCCGCCAACTGGTCGAAGCTCAGGATCTCGTACAGCGTGGGATCGTTCATGATCTTATTGACCAGCGCGTAGTGCATCGCGTGGCCGGCGCGTTCCGCGATCACGTGGCCCAGCACCGGCTTGCCGATCAGCGCCAGGTCGCCGATCAGATCCAGCGCCTTGTGGCGGCAACATTCGTCTTCAAAGCGCAGCCCGCCCGGATTGAGGATCGACATGCGGTTGAAGCACACCGCGTTTTCCAGCGACGCGCCGCGAATCAGGCCCATGTTGCGCATCTGGTCGAGCTCGTATTCGAAGCCGAAGGTGCGCGCCGGCGCGAGCTCTGCCGCATAGCGCTCTGGGGTCACTTCCATCTCGATCACCTGATGGCGCACCAGCGGATGGTCGTAATAAACGTCGCAGGTGAGCAGAAAGCGATCCGCGGGAACGATGCTGATACGCCGGGTCCCGGCCTCCACCGACACTGGCCTTCGAATGCGCAAGAAGCGCCGGCGCCGGCGAAAATATTTGATGCCCGCTGCGCGAATCAGCTCGACAAACGGCCGCCCGCTGCCGTCGAGAATCGGCACTTCCAGATTGTCGATTTCGACGTAGGCGTTGTCCACGCTCATGCTGTAAAACACGCTCAGCAGGTGCTCGGTGGTCGAGATCAACACGCTGGAGCGCATCAGGCTGGTCGCGTAGCTGACCTTTTGAACATGGCGCCAGCTTGCCGGAATGGCGAAGCCGTCGAGGTCGCTGCGAATGAAAACGATGCCCGTGGAGGGCGGTGCGGGCAGGATGCGAATCTTCACCGGGACGCCGCTGTGCAAACCCACTCCAGCGGCTTCCACTGGCCGTTGAACGGTCGTTTCAAATCTCAGAGGAAACCTCCCCAAACTTACCCATGTAACATCATAAAGACGCGGAGTCGAAGAGTCTAGTTTACTGAAAAAAAAAGACTTCTAACTGCGTCATCGTGGTCAAAAAGAGACACTAGGAGTTTCCGCTGTGTCTATTGCGAGACAGTTTGCAAGAAATATAACGTAAACAGAGGTTTACGCCGCATGTTCTTGCCGTCAAACTAGATTCTGACCGGTTGGCTTCGGCAATGGCGCTTCAAAAAATCGAAAATGGTCAAACGTTGGGCGTGCGGACCCGCCTGAACATCGCGCTGGCGGCGGCGCTGGCGCTGTGCGTGGCGCGGCTGTGGGTGATGCCGCTCGGGTCGAGCTTCTGGGTGGACGAGATGGTCACGCGCTTCGTGGTGCTTCATCCGCAGGATCCGACCCTCAGCGTCGCGCCGCAGGTGACCGAGTCGATTTACTACGGCCTGCCGCGCGCGATGGAGCGCTGGTTCGGATTTTCGGAAGTCGCGTATCGCCTGCCGTCGCTGATCGCGATGCTGTTGGCGTTGTGGCTGATCGCGCGGATCGCGGCGCGGCTGATTCATCCCGACGCGGGGTGGTTCGCGGCGTTTCTGTCAATGACGCTGCGCGATTTCAACTACCAGGCCGACGACGCGCGACCCTACGCGCTGGCGACGCTCGCTACGGCGGCGAGCATCTGGCTGCTGGTCCGCTGGCTCGATCAAGCGCGGTGGCGCGATGCGGCGCTGTTCGCGATCGCGGCGTCGGTCGTGTGGCGCGTGCACCTGCTGCTGTGGCCGGTGTACGTACTGCTGGCGGTCTACGCGGCGGTGCGGATCGCGCGGCGCGACACGCGCGTGGGATGGATCGCGGCATGCGTGGTTTTCGCGGCGATCGGCGCGGCGCTGATTCCTGTGTTAAGCGAAGCGATCGCGCTCAACCGGCAGGCCGCGGCGCACGTGGTGGCCGCGATTCCGGGGTTGGGCGATCTGACCAATCAACTGAAGTTCGGCGTGGTGGGCGGAGCATGCGCGGTCGCGGCGCTGGCGGCCCGGTTCTTGAAATGGCCCGCGGCGTCGCGGCCGATTCCCTGGGAATCGCTGTGGTTGATCTTGGGGTGGTGGATCTGCGATCCGCTGTGCCTGTTCCTGTACTCGGTCGCGACCAGGAACAGCGTTTTCCTGGAGCGGTACATGTACGTTGCGCTGCCGGGCGCGGCGCTGGCAGGCATGGCGGCGGCATCGTTATTTCTTCCGGCGCGATATTGGAAACAGACCGCGCTCCTGATCGGCATCGGCGTGCTGATTTTCGCGGGCCGGTGGAATCATTTACGAATCGTGCATCACGGCTCGGACTGGCGCGGCGCTTCGCGCGCGATCGATGCGCAGGCGTTTTCCGCCGATACCGACGTCATTTGTCCCAGCCCGTTCATCGAAGCGCGTCCGCCGGTGTGGCGACCGGATTATCCCATTCAAAGTTTCCTGTATTCGCACCTGATGTATCCGTTCCGCGGAAAGATCGTTCCGTTTCCTTTCGAAGGATCGCGCGAGGCGGGGACGTTCGCGGCGTGGCTGTCGGAAAACGAGCTGGCGAAATCCAAGCGGTTCGCGCTGTACGGCAGCGAACGCGCGGTGAAGTTCTGGCGCGAGTGGTTCGCCACGCGTCCCGAGCTGGCCGCTTTCGAAAGCCGCCGGCTGGGAGATTTCGGCGACGTCGAAGCCGTGGTGTTTGAGAAATCGCGGTAGTCTATAATGCTCGCATGTTTCGACCATCGCTTCTCGCGCTGGTGTGCGCGGGCGCTTACGCGCAGACCGTCACCGGCGCGCATTTTCATCATCTGCATCTGAACACGACCGATCCGGCGGCCGACATCCAGTTCTACACCACGAAATTCGAAGCCGAGCGCGCCAAGTTCGCCGGCGCGATCGACGCGGTTTGGGCGGACAAGGCGTGGATTCTGTTTAATAAGGTGAGCTCGCCGCCCGTGAGCGAAATCACCAGCACCATCTGGCACTTCGGCTGGGGCGCCGAGGACATGAAGACGACTTATCAGAAACAGCTCGATTCCGGCACCAAGTTCGAGACGCCGCTCACTGACATCAGCGACATCGGCGGGCAGCCCAATCCGGTGATGGGCCGATTTTTTTACGCCTACGTGGATGGTCCCGACCACGCGCTGATCGAGCTGAACACGGCCAATCATCATCATTTTGGCCACCTTCATCTGTTGAGCGAAGATCCGGTGGCCGCGGGTGAGTGGTACGCGAAACATTTTGGGCAGAAGGTTCGCTCCAGCGCGGCGGTGCGCATGTATCGCGGCGTGCAGATCGGTCCCAGCGCGAGCTTCACCATGGACGACGTCAATTTCATCATCTATCCAGTCGAATATGCGCGCACCTCGAAAATGGCCGGCTGGGAGAATCGCGCCACGTTCGATTCGACCAGGGGCCACGTGGTGGATCACATCGGAATCAGCGTCGACAATGTGGACGCCGCGATCGCGAAGCTGAAGGCCGCGGGCGTGAAGGTCACCGACGAACCGCGCAGCGTGATGGGCGGAAAAATCAAGTACGCATTTATCGAAGGTCCGGACAAGATGCGCATCGAGATCATCGAGGGGCAGGCGAAGAGGGAGTAACGTTACGCTATGTTAAGGTAAGTGACCGTCGCCACCTGGTCGCCGAGATGAAGCCGAACCTAGAGAGCCTTCGCGAGGAGATCGAGAGCTGCCTTCTGGAGCGCGGTCTGGCGGCGTTTCACGGCGCTCCCTTCGATTACGACGACGCCCCAACCGTGTTATGGGACATGGCGCGCGATCCCGATTACCGCGCATTCCTGGCGGCGGCCGAAGCGGCGGGCGTGCGGCTGATCGCACTGCACGCGGAGCAGTTCGATGAGGAATTAATTGATGACGCGCTCGAACGGCTGGAGGACGCACGGCTCGCCGCGTCGCGCCGCGCCGAGATCGAGCGGCGGTTTCGCGAGCTGCGGCGCTACGACGGTTTCACCTGCCGCATCGAGCTGTCCTTCGACCATCCGCCGCGCGTGTATGTCTTCGACCTGCGCACCGAATGGTTCGAGGAGCTGGGCGATCTGCTCGACGAAATCGAGGAATCGGAGGGCGAGGAAGGTCCGCCGGAGTCGCCCGGAGCCGGGTATTTTTCAAAAAATTGAAGTGGATTCTTGAAAAATCGGGGGAATTCGACGCGGCGGCGCTGGCGCGGGCGTTGGACGTGTCTCCGGCCGCGGCTCGCGTGCTCATTTCACGCGGCTTCCGCGATCCGGTCGAGGCGCGCCGTTTTCTTCATCCCGCGCTCGACGATCTTCACGATCCGTTCCTGCTCGCGGGGATGCGTGAAGCCGTCGCGCGCCTTGGCGCGGCGATCGAACAAAAAGAGCCGATTCTGCTTTACGGCGATTACGACGTCGACGGAACGAGTGCCATCGTGATTCTGAAAAAAGGCCTGGATCTGCTGGGCGGGAATGCGTCGTTTCACGTTCCGCATCGGCTGCGCGACGGCTACGGAATGAAAAGCGAGGTGGTGGAGGCGGCGGCCGCAGCGGGCGTGAAGCTGATCGTCAGCGTGGATACCGGAATTCGCGCCAATGAGGTGGTGCGCCATGCGGCGAACTGCGGAATCGACGTGATCGTGACGGACCACCATTTGCCCGAGGCCGAGCTTCCGCCCGCGGTCGCCGTGCTGAATCCGCACCGGCCGGATTGCGCGTATCCCGCCAAGAACCTGTGCGGCGCCGGGGTGGCGCTGAAATTGTTGCAGGCGCTGCTTGCGCAATCGGGAATGGACGCGGGACGGCGCGCGCGGCTGCTCGAATCGTTTTTGAAGATCGCCGCGATCGCCACGGTCGCCGACGTGGTGCCGCTCACGGGCGAAAATCGCGTCATCGTGAAGCTGGGGCTCGCGGGACTGCGCGCGGTGAATAATGTCGGGTTGCGTGCGCTGCTGGACGTTTCCGGATTCCCCGCGGGTGAGGCGCCCAACGCGCGCGAGGTCGCTTTCCGCGTAGCGCCGCGTATCAACGCCGCGGGACGAATGGCCAGCGCCGCCGATGTGGTGGAGATGTTTCTCACCGGCGACGAGGCGCGCGCCCGAGCCCTCGCCGCACAGCTTCATGAGCTGAACGCCGACCGCCAGCAGACCGAAGCCGAGATCGTGCGCGCCATCTTTGAGCAGTGCATCGAACAGCCGGTGACCGGCGACGACGCGGCGCTGGTGTTCGCCGGCGAGGGCTGGCATCGCGGCGTCGTCGGGATCGTCGCCAGCCGCGTGGTGGAGCGCTTCCACCGTCCCGCGTTCGTGCTGGGCGTCGAAAACGGAGTCGCGCAGGGATCGGGACGCAGTATTCCGCCGTTCCATCTCCTGAACTCACTTGAAAGCATGGCGGACCTGTTCACCAAGTTCGGCGGACACCGGCAAGCAGCGGGCGTTACGCTCGACTCAGCGCGTGTGGAGGAATTCCGCCGCCGCTTCCGCGACCACGCCGCGTCGCTGCTCGCGCCGGAGGATTTCGAGCCTGCGCTGGAACTTGACGCGGAGATCGGGTTCACGGAGATTCACGACGCGGCGATCGCCGATATTCTGGATCTCGCGCCGTTCGGCTTCGGCAACCCTGTGCCGGTTTTCGCAGTGCACAACGTAGAACTGGCCGCCGCGCCGGAGGTACGCAACGAAAAGCACATGTTTCTGCGGCTCAAATCGCAGGGACGCACCATTCGCGCCAAGGCATGGAACTTCGCGGAACGCGCCGCTGAATTTTCCGCGCCCTTCGACATCGCGCTGCGGTTCGAAGACGACCCCTACTCGGCCTCGCGCGGTTACGCGCCGTGGCAGGCGGTCGTCGTAGACGTGCGCGCTGCACAAACGGCGTCAGCCAGCGCGGCCAGTGGCGCGTCGGATCGCCCCCCGGCCTGACGGGGCAGGGGCCAGGCGCACTACTTCAACGCCGTTACCAGCGTTCCGGTATGCCGCAGAACATCCAGGCGCGCGCGCTCGGCCTGGTTTTGCGCGTCATAATACGCGATCCATTTCTGATCCTCGGCCGCGCGCGCCTGTTCGAGCGTGGCCATCGGCAGGCGGCCCTCCTCGTTCTGCGCCAGGTCGACGCTCACCTGCTCGCGCGCCAGCGCGAGGTCGTCGCGCGCCACGTCGCGAGCCAGGTCGGCGTGCCGGGCCGCCTCAAACGCGCGCCGCACGTTGTCGGTGATCTGCGACCGCGTCCGCCTGATCTCGATGCGCAGCTTTTCGATGTCCGCTTCGTCCTGCGAAATATAAGCGCGCGCCGATCTGCCCACCCACAGCGGCACCTCGATGGAGGCGCCGAACTGCGCGCTGTTGCGCTGGAATTTCGTGTAGTAATCCTGGTAATAATATTTCGCGAAAACCTCGTCCTGCGCGATCAGGTCCACCTTGGGCAGGCGCTGCGCGCGATAGCTTTTCGTGTCGAGCATCTTGGCCTGCATGCTCGACTCCATGCGCCGGATCTCCTTACTCGATTCGATGGCCGCGGCGATCGCCTGCGGTTCGGACGCGGGAATCTCGAAGGCGGGCCGCTCCTCTTGAGCCGCGCTGACGCGATCGCCCGGCGCCATGCCCAGCAGCATCGCCAGCGACTCTTCGGCGTCGGCCAGGCTGTCTTCGAGCGTCGCGACGGTGAGCTTCGCCTTGCTCAGCGCGACCGACGCGCGGGAGACCTCGATGGGCAGCTCGCGGCCTTCCTGCTGGCGCGCTTTCATGATGTCCACCACGCGCGCGAAATTTTCCGCTTGCCGCCGCGCGACCTCCAGGTTGCGCGCGACCTGCTCGGCGTCCAGATACGTCGAGGCGACGCGATAGGCCACTTCGTCCTGCTGTTTGGCCGTGTCGATTTCAGAGCCACGCAGGTTTTCGTTGGCCTCGGCGATCTGATAGCTCTGCGGCCGGTCGAAGATCGCCATTTGCGTGCGCACCTGGAAAATTGAAGGCGCCTCACCTTCAATGTTCGCCGGATATCCGGTAGTGTATGCCGCGCCGCTGCCCGCGTAAACCTTGGGGCTGAACGGATCGCGCGCGATGTTGACCGCGCTGCGCGCCTTCTGCGCATCCAGCCGCGACAGCATCACATCGGCATTCTGCTGGAGCGCCAGATCCACCACCTGCTTGAGCGTCATCGTTCGCGTCTCGGCCCACCCGCTGAGCGCGGAAATCGCAAGCAATACCAAAATTCGCATAGGTCCAGTGTAGACCTGCCCCAAAACCGGCCGCGTCCGTCGCCCGTGAGTCCCGTGCCGAGGATATCCGGTGCGGTTCCTTCCGGCTTCAATTTTTTCGACACCCGGACGATAAGCACTACATGCGTGTGGCTGCTCCGCCTGAAATCTGTCCCGCTGCACTCGACCCCGCGCTGCGGTGGATGTTCGAAACGAGTCCCATCCCGATGTTCATCTTCGATTGCGAAACCCTGCGCTTTCTGGAGGTCAACCGGGCCACCGTCCGCCATTACGGATATTCCCGGCGCGAATTTCTTTCCATGACCAGCCGGGACATTCGCCCGCCCGAAGACGTCGCGCGCTTTGAGGCCTTCATCGCGCAACGCACCGTCACGCACCCGCGTTCCTCGGGCGTCTGGCGGCATCGCCGGAAAGACGGGACCCTGTTTTTCGTGGACATCATCGCGTACCCGACGGTTTACGGCAATCGCCCGGCGGAGATCGTCTTCGCGATCGATGCGAGCGATCGTTTGAATGCGGAATCGGCCATTGCCGAGCGCACACGGCTGGCCGTTCTGGTGGCCGAGACCGCGGACTCGCTTGCAAGCGCGGAGACGCTGGGCGGCGGGTTGCAGCATTGCGCCGAGCTTCTGAACCGCTATATCGATTCCCTGTTCGTCCGCATATGGATGATGAGCGACGACCGGCAGACGCTCGAACTGCAGGCCAGCGCCGGCCGTTTCAACGCGGCCGATGAAGAATGCTCGCGCATTCCGGTCGGCAAACCGATCATCGGCATGATTGCCGAAAGCGCTAAGCCCACCGTCGTTGCGGACGCGTTCGCTTCGACGCTGAAGGAGGACCCCGAGCGCGCGCGGCGGGGCGGCAGCGCCTCAGTTGCCGGTTATCCGCTGATCATCGACGACCGAGTGGTAGGGGTCGCGGCAGCATTCGGATCGCGGCCGCTGACCGACGCAGCGGTGCAGGCGTTCCGCTCCGTTTCCCGTGGTATCGCGCAGTTCATCGAGCGCAAAAGGACGGAGACACGCCTCAAAAGTCTCGCCGCGCTGGTTGAAAACAGCAACGACGGAATCATTGTGGCGGCCGAGGACGGCACCATCACGTACCTGAACGATGCGGGATGCCGGCTGCTCGGATTCGAAAACCCGAGCGCGGCAGTCGGCTGCAATATTTCCGAACTGCATACCCCAGCGGGTTGGGCGCGCGTGGTAGCCGAACTCGCTCCGGCGTGCATGCGCACGGGTCAGTGGCACGGCGAGGTGCAACTGCGGCACACGGACACCGGGGAACCCATTGACGTGCTCCTGAGCGCATTTCTGCTGCGCAATGAAAAGGGCGAGATGATCAAAGCCGGCGTGATCCATGATATTCGCGTGCGCAAGAGCGCCGAAGAAGCGATGCGCCAAGCCAAGGAAGCGGCCGAAGCGGCCAACCGCGCCAAGAGCGAGTTCCTCGCCAACATGAGCCATGAAATTCGCACGCCCATGAACGGCATCATGGGCATGACCGATCTCGCGCTGGACACGAATCTCACCCGCGAGCAGCGCGAGTACCTGGAGACCGTCAAGGAGTCGTCTGAGACGCTGCTGGCGATCATTAACGACATCCTGGATCTTTCCAAGATCGACGCCGGCAAGCTCGAGCTCGAATCGATCGCGTTCGATATCAACGAAACGCTGGAACAGACCATCCGTCTGATGGAGGGGCCTGCGCGGAAGAAAGGGCTGGCGCTCGGATTCGAAATTGCCGGGGAGATGCCCCGAATTCTTTATGGCGATCCCGGGCGGTTGCGCCAGGTGCTGCTGAACCTGATCGGGAACGCCGTCAAATTCACAGACCGCGGGCGCGTTCGGCTCAAAGTCGCGATCGAATCAAATCAGGAGCGTGAATTCCTGCTGCATTTCGCCGTCGCCGACACCGGGATCGGAATTCCGCTCGAGAAGCAGCGGCTCATCTTTGAAGCGTTCACGCAGGCGGATGGAACCATGACGCGAAAGTTCGGCGGTACCGGGCTGGGGCTGACCATCTGTTCGCGGCTGGTCGAGATGATGGGTGGCAGGATATGGGTGGAAAGCGTGCCGGGCGAGGGCAGCACGTTTCATTTCACTGCGCGATTCGCTACCGGCGCGGCCGGCTGATTCTCAAGACGCATTTCATGCGGGGCGCAAAGCGGAGCTATCTGGATTCATGATCCTTGTAGGAAAGTGGTCGGACGGCGCGCCGGATTCTTACCCTGAAAAATGACGGTCGATCGCACGCAAGGAATCCAAGAAGCAAAAAGAGCGCGCCACTACATACAGCGCAGCTTAGACCCATAGAGGTACGCTCCCAAGACCTTCGGCCGTCTCGTCGCGCGTGGGCCGGGTCGCGCTGCCATCCGCGGCTTCCCCGAAACCGTCCAGGCACAGCTTCCCGCAGCCATGTTCGCGCTCGTGCTGTTCAAGCGCGGTTCGCGCATGCACTGCTGCTTCGACGGCCTTATAGGCTTCGTCGTCGCCGAGAAGCCATCCCCACCTGTTGGGCTTCTTCAGCAGCGCAAAACAAACGCTCACCTGATCGTAGTAGCGTTCGAAAAGCTGTTGGCGGTCGGCACAGGCCATTCCCATGCTTGCAATTTTAATCCGCTCATTTTTGTTGCTAAATAGCCATATAGTACCGTTTTTTAAGAAACGCCTCGCTTTATACGATAAATTCGCTCGGACTTCTACGGGAATCCAGGCGTTGCCGATAGATCGCCAAGAGCGGTTCGCACCAGGGCGTTCGCTTGCCGAATGCGCATCCACAGTCCGCGGCGTACGGCGGGTACCTGATCGACGTTACGATTTTCGACGCCACCGCCGTCGCGGCGGCATGTTCGCGAGGCTCGGCTTTTTGTTCGGCGCGGGTCCTGTCGAGGCACTTGGCCGGGCAGAAGCGCCGGGGTTTGGTGTTACAATGCTCGCGAGGTAAGTATGAAACGAAAAATCCAGACCACGGCACTGGTTCTGACGGGAATCGTCGGCTTCGCGACTGGCGCACGCGCTCAGGAGTTGAAAGTCGGAGACGTCGCGCCTGATTTTACGCTCGAAGCGAGCGACGGCCACACTTATACACTGTCAAAGCTGAAGGGGAAGGCCGTGGTACTCGCCTGGTTCCCCAAAGCGTTTACCGGCGGTTGAACCGCCGAATGCCGATCGCTCCGTGAGAGCGGAAAAGTCATCAAGGGATTTGACGTAGATTACTTCATGATCAGTGTGGATAAGCTCGAAGCCAACACGGCGTTCGCCAAACAGGAAAATGCCGATTTTCCGATTCTTGCCGATCCGACTCAGAAGACCGCGAACGCATACGGCGTACTGAAAGATTACGGCGGGCTTGGCAAACTGGCGAACAGATGGACTTTCTATATTGGTCCGGATGGAAAGATCCTTGCCATCGACAAGGCAGTGAAGCCCGCATCTTCGGGGGAAGCTCTTGTAGCGGAATTGAAAGAGCTTAAGGTTCCCCAAAAGAAGCACCAGTAGAGAGATCCGCCAATGACCTGCGCGTTTGAAGGCGGCGCATAGGTTCCGGTTTGAGGTCACAAATCTTAGCCCTTGCTTCGCGACTGAGGTGATCGCGTGTCAAGCGCGAATCGATTGTCGGCTAGAGCTCCGACGGCGATTACGGTGGAGAGGGTCCCTGTGAAAACCCGGCTCTGCACTTCGCCGTCACCGGTCGCCTTGTTCATCCTGTTGATTCCGCAGTGCAACGCCAAGCCCCGCCGAAAAAGGGGTACTCTGTCCCCAGATGCAAGCTGAACCGGCGATAAGAGGACGGAATGGACAGAGCGGACTATCCCCTTTTTCACACAGACACGTCACAGCCGGATAACGCCGTTTAGACTCGGAAGAAGCGCCAGAGCGGCGCGGGTGCGCAGACAGGCGATGGCGGA
>DATJVN010000054.1:0-5429 GCA_035501755.1 Bryobacteraceae bacterium
GCCAACTTCGCGCCACAAATAAAATCAGCAAGAGCCAGAAACTCGATGCCGAAGTTCGCGCAAGGCCTCGGTATCTCCAATTGATTCGCGACAGCCAAGCGGGAATCGAAAAGCTGGCAAATGTGTCACTGAAAATGACCGAATCTTCGGAGCCGACCTGGATGGTCGACCTCGCCAGCCTCGGGATCGATCGCGAGCGCCTCAAAAAGGAAAACGAGCAGCTCGAAAAAGTTATCGCGAACTCGCGCCGCCAGCTTGAGAACGAGGATTTCATCCGCAAGGCGCCTCCGCACGTGATCGATTCGATCCGCGCGAAGGTCGCGGACTACGAAGCCCAGCTTTCGAAAAACCGTGCGGCGCTGGACGCCGCATGAACTTCGACGTCGCGCACCCCGACGTGAAGCGTGCGGTGGAGATCGCGCTCGCTGAGGACGTCGGAGCAGGCGACGTGACGACGAACGCGTGCATTCCCGCGGAGCTTCACGCGGAGGCTCGTTTTGTTGCGCGCCAGGATATGAGCGTCGCGGGTGTCGAGCTGCTCGCTGTGTTGTTCGAAAATCCGGTGCTGAACAAGCTCAGCGGCGATCGCGCGCGCGCCGGCGATCTGCTGGCGACCGTGCGCGGGCCTGCGCGGCTGCTGCTCACGCGCGAGCGCGTCTCGCTCAATTTCCTGCAGCGGCTTTCCGGGATCGCGACGCTAGCGGCGCAATTTGTTTCGGCGGTGGAGGGGACGGGCGTGCGCATTCTCGATACGCGCAAAACCACGCCGGGATTGCGCGTGCTCGAAAAGATGGCGGCCGCGGCGGGCGGCGTGGTGAACCATCGTATGGGGCTTTACGATGCGGTGCTCATCAAGAACAATCACATTCGGCTGGCGGGAGGGATTCGCGCCGCCGTCCAGCTCACCCGCGCGGCGAATCTGCCCATTGAAGTCGAGGTACGCACGCGAGCCGAGATCGAAGAAGCGCTCGATTGTGGCGCGTCGCGGCTGCTGCTGGATAACATGTCGCCGGAGCAGGCAGCGGTCGAAATCGAGTTCATCGGCCGGCGCGCGGAGACCGAAATTTCAGGCGGCGTCACCTTGGCGAACGTTCGCGCTTACGCGCAGGCACGGCCGGATTTCATCAGCTCCGGCGCGATCACGCATTCCGCTGTCGCGGTGGATATCAACTGCGGAATTTATCCGCTCTAATGTGGGCGCTGCGACTCGAAACGGATCTCGTCAAGCGACGGCGTGTCGCGCGGCAGGTCCTGCTTGCCATCGGGAAAACCGTTGGCGCTGAGGATGAAGGCGACCAGGTCGGTGGCTGCCTCCCGGCTCAGGGTGCCGGGATTTTTTTGGGGCATATCGCGGTGAATGCGCTCGAACAGGTCACCGAGTGTCTGGCCGTTCCAGCGGTCGCGAAAATTGCCGCCCGCCAAATCGGGATGCTCCACGACGTCGCCTTCGAGTTCGTCGCCGTGGCAGTCCGCGCAGAGGCGCTCGTACCGGTCGTGGCCGCGGCGCGCCTGCTCGCGCGTGTACACGCCGTCCCACACGGAGCGCGAGCGCTGCTGCGCGAGAATCACCGCGCAGGCCGCGAACACAAGGATGGCGCGCGAGATTATTTTTTCTCCTTCGGCGAATCCTGCTTCATTTCGATCTCCTCTAAGAGTATCCGCACCGCGCGCGCGAAATGCAATCGAGTTACACTGTGGCATTCATGGGATTCAATTTGGACGCGGTGCGCGCGCGTCTGCCGGGGCGGCGCATCGAGTGGTTTCAAAGCGTGGATTCAACCATGACGGTCGCAGCGCGGATGGCGCGCGAGGGATGCGCATCGGGCACGGCGGTGGGAGCTGACGAACAGACCGCCGGAGTTGGGCGGCACAGGCATTCATGGCATTCGGAGGCGGAAGCGGGATTATATGTTTCGATCGTGCTGCGATTGCCGTTGGACGCGACAGGACTGCCGATCGTGATGCTCGCGCTGGGGCTGGCGGCGCGGGAAGCCATTGTTGAAACCAGCGGGCTTGCCGCCGACCTGCGCTGGCCCAACGACGTCTTGCTTGGCGGAAAGAAATGCGCCGGCATACTAGCACAATTCGAGGACGATGCCATTGTGGCGGGGATCGGAATCAACGTAAATCACACGACTCTTCCCGCGGAAATTGCCGTGACGGCGACCTCGCTGCGGATGGCCGGCGCGGGGAGGGTTTCGCGCGAGGACCTGCTGGTGACGCTGCTCGAGACGGTGGAGGACTGCATGAACGTGCTCGCGCAGGAAGGCGCGGATGTCATCCTGAGGCTGTTTTCGAATGTTTCGACTTACGCCGAGGGCCGGCGCGTGCGGGTTGAGCAGGACGGGGCGGCAATCGAAGGAGTGACCTGCGGGCTGGATGCGACGGGCTTCCTGCGCGTTCGGCGGGACGATGGAAAGGAGATGAAAATTCTCGCCGGTGGAGTGCGGCCGGCTTAGATTCGATTTGTATTTATTCGTGTTGATTCGTGGCGGAAAATTATTTCAACTATTTCACTGAAATCGAGGAGCACTTTCAGAAGGCGCGCGGGACGGGATTTTTTCTGCTTTCACCGCTCGACTGGGCGCTGATCGAGGCGTGGAAGAACGGCGGGATTCCGCTCGAAGCAGTGCTACGGGGAATCGACGCGGCATTCGAGAATTGGCGCGCGAAGCCCGCACGGGCGCGGACGCAGAAGGTGAATTCGCTGGCTTATTGCGCGCAGGCGATTTCAGTGGAGGCGCAGGCGATGGCGAACGCCGCGCCGGTTTCGCGAAGGGAAGCTAAACCTCCGTTCGCGATCGATGACGTGCGCTCATTCATCGCGCGAAACGCGGACATGCTGCGGAAATGCGGGCAGGCGGACCTGTCCGTTTCGCTCGCGGCGCTCGACCTGGACACGCTGTACTCCGACCTCGAGCAACTCGAGCAGCGCTTGACCGCGATCGAAGAGAAATTAATCGCGCGGCTGCGCGCGTCGGCGAGCGAGGATGCTTTGTTCGAGGCCCGCCGCGCGCTCGATCGCGAATTGAAGCCGTATCGCGGAAAGATGACAGCGGAGCAGCTTGCCATGCTTGAAAAACAGTTCTTGGACCGGCGGCTGCTCGAATCGGCGGGGCTCGGCCGGCTAAGCCTGTTTTATCTCTGATAGGATGCTTCGAATGAAATCGATTGCGATCGTGTGTTTCCTGGCGCTGGCCGGATGCGCTGCCAGGCCGCAGGCCTGGGACAAGCTCGACGTGATGATTCCGGCTCGCGACGGCGTCAAGCTGCACACGCTGATCTTTATTCCCAAGAACGCGCCGGAGAAGCTGCCGTTCCTGATCGAGCGCTCGCCGTATGGTTTCGATAACGGGCGCGCGGAGCAGACGCTGGGAACGCGCTACAAGCAGCTCGCCGATGACGGATACATTTTTGTTTTGCAGGATATCCGCGGAAGATACGGGAGCGAGGGGCAGTTCATCATGCAGCGCCCGGCACGCGACCGGTCCGACCCCAAATCGATCGATGAGGGCTCGGATACCTACGACACAATCGACTGGCTGCTCAAGAATGTTCCGGGCAATAACGGACGCGCCGGGCTCCTGGGGATCTCCTACGGAGGATGGCTAACGGCGATGGCGCTGATCGAGCCGCATCCGGCGCTCAAGGCGGCGAGCGAGCAGGCGTCGCCCGCGGATATGTTTCTGGGCGACGATTTTCATCACAACGGAGCGTTCCGGTTGAGCTACGGATTCGAATACGTGTCGCGCATGGAGACCGGGAAAGTGCAGTACATTTTCAATTTCGACAAGTTCGACACTTTCGACTGGTACTTGTCGCTCGGACCGCTGTCGGCGATCGATCAAAAATATTTTCACGGCGAGAAGCCGACCTGGACCAATTTCGTCAATCATCCCAATTACGATTCGTTCTGGCAGAGTCAGGCGATGAACGTGATTTTGAAGAAAACCACGGTGCCGAACCTGAATGTGGCGGGATGGTGGGATCAGGAAGATTACTACGGCCCGATGAAGATTTACGAGACGCTCGAAAAAAACGATGCGGATCACAAAAATTACCTGGTGGTGGGGCCGTGGCGGCACGGAGGATGGGGCGGCGACGGAAAGAATCTGGGGCCGATCGATTTCGGAGGCGACCAGTCCCTGTATTTTCGGGAGAAGATCGAGGCGCCGTGGTTCGCCTACTGGCTGAAGGACAAAGGCAAGCTCGATCAACCCGAGGCGATCGCCTTCGAGACGGGGCGGAATACGTGGGAGCGTTACACTGCGTGGCCGCCGAAAGACGGGATTCAGATGCGTAAGCTGTACACGGCCGCGAACGGCGCGCTGAGCTTCGATACGGCGCGCGATGCGTCGGAAAACGCGTTCGACAGCTATCTTTCGGATCCGGCGCATCCGGTTCCATACCGGAACCGGCCGATTCCGCCGACGTACTCGCGCAATTCGGGATGGACGCAGTGGCTGGTGGAGGATCAGCGCTTCGTCGATCAGCGGCCGGATGTGGCGACGTGGTCGACCGAGCCGCTCAAAAGCGACCTGGTGGTGGCCGGCGACGTGGTCGCGCATTTGTTCGCGTCAACTTCGGGCGAGGATTCCGATTGGATCGTGAAACTCATCGACGTTTATCCGGAGAACGACGAGAAGCTTCCCGGCTATGAGCTGATGATCGCGAACGAGGTTTTCCGCGCGCGATTCCGCAACAGCTTCGAGAAACCGGAGCGCGTCGAGCCGGACCGGATTTACGAATATCCGATCGACATTCATTCGACCGACCACGCGTTCAAACAGGGGCACCGCATCATGTTGCAGGTGCAGAGCACGTGGTTCCCGCTGATCGATCGCAATCCGCAGACGTGGGTGGACAATATTTATCAGGCGCCGGCGCAGGCCTATCGCGCCGCGACGCAGAAGATTTTCCGCTCGGCGAATTATCCGACCTACGTCGAATTACCGGTCGAGTGGAGATGAAGCCAGACGGCGCGCGATGGATTCGGCGATCTGAACGCCTTGAATCGTGATGGTGTGGCGCGCGCTGTCGCTGCGGGTCAGGTAGCCGCATTCCTTGAGATACCAGAGGCTGAACTCGAGCTGATTTTTGGGAGTTCCGAGCAGCGCTTCGAGATCCCTCAGGCCGAGGCTGGGCTGTTCCGGATGCGTCAGCCGGCGCTGGTATAACTGCAACATGATCTGGTCGCGACGTGAGGCTTCCTCCGCCGGATCGGGTGGGGTTCGCTCCGGCTCCGGCGCGGCCGGGCGCGGCTGTGGGCGGTAATTGGCGTCGTAGGCAGCACGTTTTTCAGGGCTGCTCAGGATTTCGTAGGCTTCGGCGATCAAGCGGAATTTTTCGGCATTGCCGGTTTGAAGATTATCGGGATGAAAGCGCCGCGCGTGGATGCGATAAATGCGATGAACGGTCTCCTGGTCCGC
>DATJVN010000055.1:0-14663 GCA_035501755.1 Bryobacteraceae bacterium
AAGCTGGAGCGTGGTCAGTCCCGCCGCTTTGATTTCGCCCAGGTAGGGTAGCGACAGATATCCGCCCGGATCGATACGCAGCGGTTTGTCGGAGAACTCCTCGAACCCCAGGGCCCAAACTTTGATTTGATCGTCCGGACCGAGCACGTAGTCGTGGATCGGCGCTGGAGCCGGAGTCGCCGGCTTTGCGGAAATCTCGGCCGGCTGCGTGTTCACGAGCGCCTGCGCCGCCGCCGATGTCGCCGTGAAACACACGGCGATCGCGAAAATTTCTGCTTTCATTTTTTCCTCCTCACCTGAACCGCCGGAGGTACGATTCAAATCGGATGCACGCAGTCGGCGTCCACTTCGACCAGCAAAGAGCGCTGGAGCAGCGATACCGACAGCACCATCCGCACCGATTCCTTCACCGTCGTCACCATCCCTTCTATTCCCTTGAGCGGTCCGCGAACGACGCGGCCCCGCTGGCCCGTTTTCCAGAACGGCCAGGGCAGCATGCGCGCCTTGGCCCGCATCGCGGTCTGGATCGCGGCGATCTCCTCGCGATCCAGGGCCACCGGCGTGCGGCCCGCGCCCACCACCTGCACGACGCCGGGCGTGGTCAGCACCGGCATCCGAAAGGCCGGCTCGAAACGGCAAAAAACATAACCTGGGAACAGTGGCAGTTCGAATTCGCGCGTCCGGTTTCCGTATTCATGCCGGTTGGCGTACAGCGGCAGCAACGTTTCATATCCTTTCTGATTTAGAATGCGAGCCACTGCTTTTTCATGTCGCGGCGCCACTCCCAAAGCGAACCATGGAGCTTCCGTCGCCTCCGCGCTCGCGGCCGTAGCCGCACTGTCGACTGCTCTTTCCACGGCCGTTACGCGACGAAATGCGCCGCAACCATAGCTGCCGCTATCTCGCGTGCCGCGAGACTCGGCGCTCACGGCTTAAAATGCACGAGCGCTGCCATGCTCTAAGTCACGCTGAATCGCATGCTTGGATGCGTGCTGGGCTTGCGCGCAACCTGAACGGTGGTAAGGCACGTCTTAGTTGTGGTAGACGGCTTCCTTTGCCGCGTGAGCGCTGTGCTGCATTCCATCAAAATTGCTGGCAGTGTTCGTGCTGTGTGTGGGGGGCCATCGGCTCATGCCGGGGATCTCGCAAAAAAGATTTCACACGACCATTAAGGGTCCGGCCGCCGAAGCGTTGGAGCTGCTCAGTCCCCACGCTGGCGCGATCCTGCACGCCTGGAGCGCCGCTCTGCGCGACATTGGTATCGGCTTGGACGACGTTATCGCGGCGCGCTCGCTCGATTTCGCCTCGCTCGGCGGCGCGCTGCGCGCCAGCACCTTCTCGTCCTTCCGCGGCGCCGTCCGCTCCGTCGGCGAGCGCCTGGCCCGCCGCGGCGTCCGCTTCGAAAAATCCTCGGCGGCTCTCAACCGGCTGTTCGAGATCTGCGTCCCCTATCTCGACCGTCCTACCGCCGTGCTGGGATTTGCACGCATGCACGCGCTGGTCAGCCTCCTGCTGGCCGCCGGGTCAACAGGCGAGCCGCTCCACGGCAAGCCGACCCTGGTGGAAGCCAGCCTCTCGGAAGCCGAGCATCGCCTGCGCGGCGAGGCTGCTTACGTCACGCGCATCTACGAGCGCGAGCGCCGCGCGCTCTCCCACGACCTGCACGACGAAATCGGCCACGATCTCATCCTGCTCAAGCTGTACCTGGAAATGATCGTCATGAGTCTGCGCGGCCGCGAACTGCCCGAGATCAAGCCGCGCCTAAGCGAAGCCATCACGCTGGTTTCCCACGCCATCGATTCCGTGCGCCGCCTGGTGCTCGATCTCGGCCCCGCCGTCTTCGACGAGCTCGGATTTCTGCCCGCGGTGAAATCCTACACGGGCCAATTTTCCGCGCGCACCAAGATCAACGTCACCGTTCAGGAAGGTTACTTGCCCGAGAACGTCCCACAAACGCATCAAGTAGCGTTATACCGGCTGCTTCAAGGCGCGCTCTCAAATGTTCTCAAACATGCGCATGCGAAAAATGTTCGCGTTTCTCTTGGAAGCATGAAGGACTCTGTGCTTATCATGGTGGTGGAGGACGACGGGGTCGGTTTTGATACGTCTCAACGTCCGGGCCGCAGGTCTTTCGGGTTGACCGCGATGCGCGAGCGTGTTCAGGTTCTGGGCGGCCGCATTCACGTGGAATCCAAACGCGCCGGCGCCTCGGGAAAAAAACATGGCACGCGGATCGAGGTCGATCTGCCCCTCACCGCGCCCGCCGAACAGAAGTAGGTATGTCGAAAAAAATCCGGGTTCTCATTTGCGATGACCACGCCCTGTTTCGCGAGGGCGTGAAGACCATCCTCGCCGCCAATCCCGAGTTCGAAATCATCGGTGAGGCCGAAGACGGCAAGGAAGCCGTCGAGCGCGCCACCAAACTCAACCCTGACGTTGTGTTGATGGACATCTCCATGCCCGTGCTCAAGGGGTTCGACGCCACCCGCCGGATCAAGAAAGAGAGGCCGGAGCTCAAGGTCCTGATCCTCAGCGTTTACGACGATGAAGACTTGGTCGCGCGTTGCCTCGACGCGGGCGCCTCCGGCTACATTCTGAAAGATTCTCCGCCCGCCCAGCTCACTTATGCGATCCAGGCCGTCAGCCACGGTCAGCAGTACATGAGCCCGCGCGTGCTCACCAGCGTGGTCCGCCAGTTCATCGCCAATCCCACCGAGACCAAATCGAGCTACGACTTGCTGAGCGACCGGGAGCGTGAAATCCTGGTGCTGCTCGCCGAGGGTATCGCCCTGAAGGACATCGCCCGCCGCCTGAACCTCAGCGTGAAGACGGTCGAAGCCCACAAGTACAATCTGATGCGCAAGCTGGACTTGCACGACCGCAGCGAGTTGATACGTTACGCGATTCGCAAGCGCCTGGTGGAAGCCTGAGGGCGTCCGTTACACTCGGCTGCTGGCCTTAATTCGAGCCAAACACTGGACCTTTTCTCGCTTACGGATTGGAAGCCGAGTTCTGTTAGATGGAATTTAGCTGCTCATTTGTGTGACACGCCCGCAGCTTACGGCGCAAACGCTCCCTGAGGTTACGTCTCGGCACCGGGGTTGGAACCCGCCGTGCTCCCCGCATTAGCCGAGGATCGCTCGAGAGGTCGGAGGGAGGAAATGTCATCCAATCCGGTTCGCGCAACGGAGATCGACGTGCCTCAGGCGGCGCGCGACCGGTTGCAGATCTTTTCCACGTGCCCGTCATCTCTCACCCATCAGGAAAATTACCTTGACCGGATCAAACAGGTTTCCCGCTGGAGCGAGGGCGCCGGCTGTACTGGCATGCTGATCTACACCGACAACACTCTGGTGGATCCGTGGATGGTTGCGCAGATGGTAGTCGAAAACACCACGGCACTGTGTCCTTTGGTCGCCGTTCAGCCCGCCTACATGCATCCCTATTCGGCCGCGAAAATGGCCGCGACCATCGGATTCTTTTATGGTCGGCGTATCTTCTTCAACATGGTCGCGGGCGGATTCAAGAACGATCTGCTCGCGCTCAACGACAATACACCCCACGACCGCCGCTATCACCGCCTGATCGAATACACGCTCATCATGCGCCGGCTCCTGGAGAGTCACGCGGCGGTTACATTCGACGGAGAGTTTTATCACATCCGCAATCTGCACATGAATCCGCGCCTCGATCCGGCGCTGGTTCCGGGAATCCTGGTCTCCGGATCTTCCGAAGCCGGAATGGCCGCCGCGCGCGAGATGGGCGCGGTCGCGGTGAAGTATCCCGAGCCTCCCGGCCAGTGCGCTGTGATGACCGATTCCGCGCAGCCCTGCGGTATCCGCATCGGAATCGTCGCGCGCGAGAGCGGCGAAGAAGCCTGGCGCGTGGCCGAGGATCGTTTCCCCGAAGATCGCAAGGGCCAGCTCACCCGCCAGCTCGCTACCAAAATTTCCGATTCTACCTGGCACAAGCGCCTTGCCGAGTTGGGAAATTCCGAGGCCGGCCCCAGTGCCTACTGGCTGCATCCGTTCGAAAACTACCAGACCAATTGCCCGTACCTAGTGGGAGATTACGGCATCGTCGCGGCCGAGGTCGCGCGCTACATCTCCGCCGGATACCGCACTTTCATTCTCGATATCCCTGCCGCTCAGGAGGAATTCGAGCACATCGGAGCCGTGTTCACCCGCGCCGAAAACGCCCCCCTCGCCGGAGCTGCCCTTCAATGACGCGCCGCCTTCAGCATTTTCTCACGCAGCAAGCCGACCGCCGCCCCGAATGCCCCGCGGTCGTTTTTCAAAACCGCGCGATCACTTATGCCGCGCTGGATCAACTGAGCAATCGACTCGCGCGCGCCCTGAAGAATGCGGGCTGCGGCCACGGCGACCGTGTCGCGCTGCTCCTGCCCAAGTCCGAAAAAGCCATCATCGCGATTTTCGCCGCGCTCAAAGCCGATTGCGCCTACGTTCCGCTCGACCCGGCGAGCCCTCCCGCGCGCCTGGCCCGCCTCATTCATGTGTGCGACCCGCGCGCGGTTCTGGTGAGCGAGGGGACCGCGCCGCTGTTCGCACAAATCGCGGCTTCCGGAGAGATTCCCGCCCAAACGCGCACCGGCTCGCTCGATGACGGCGTCCCCGCGCAATTCACCTGGAGCGAAATCCAGTCCGAATCCTCCGCGCCTTTGGATTCGCGCAATTCCGATTCCGACGCCGCGCACATTCTGTTCACCTCCGGCTCGACCGGAACTCCCAAGGGCGTCGTCATCACGCATTCGAACGTGATCCACTTCATCGATTGGGCGCTCGGCTATTTCGGCACGCAGCCCGGCGACCGCATCTCCGCGCATCCGCCGCTGCACTTCGATTTATCCACTTTCGATATCTACGGAACCATCGCCGCGGGCGCCGAACTGCATCTGCTCTCGCCCGAAATGAGCGTCCTGCCGCACCGGCTGGCGGACTTCATCCGTTCTTCGCGGCTCACGCAGTGGTTTTCGGTGCCCTCGATCCTGCATCACGTCGCCAAGGCCGACGCGCTTCGTCCCAACGATTTTCCCGCGCTGGAGCGCCTGTTGTGGTGCGGCGAAAAATTTCCCACGCCGGCTCTCGTGTATTGGATGCGCCACCTCCCCCACGTCCGCTTCTACAATCTCTACGGCCCGACCGAAGCGACCATCGCCAGCAGCTATTATCACGTCGAGTATCGCCCGCATCATGAAACCGACGAAATTCCCATCGGCCACGCGTGCGCGGGCGAAAAACTGCTGGTGCTTGACGATCGTCTGGAGCCCACGCCTCCCGACGAGCCCGGACATCTCTACATTTCCGGCGTCGGCTTGAGCCCTGGGTACTGGCGCGATCCGGAAAAAACCGCCGACGTTTTCATTGAGCACAACGGCGAGCGCATCTACAAAACCGGCGACCTCGCCCGCGTCGCGTCCGACGGCCTGGTGTATCTTCTCGGCCGCGCCGACACTCAGATCAAGAGCCGCGGCTATCGCATCGAGCTGGGCGAGATCGAAAGCGCGGTCCACGCCGTCTCCGGAATTCGCGACGCCGCCGTCGTCGCCGTCGATACGGGGGGATTCGAAGGCGTCACCATCTGCTGCGCCTTCGTCGCCCAGCTCGGCCGCGAAGTTTCGGCGCCCGGCCTGCGTCGCGCCCTCGCCCGCACGCTGCCGGCCTATATGCTGCCCAGCCGCTGGCTGGAGCTCGATCACCTGCCGCTCAACGGCAACGGCAAGGTCGCGCGCACCGCTCTCAAACAGCGTTTTCTCGAAAAGGCCGCCGCCGAATCATGACAAGTTCCATGACAACCCAAGGGAGCCATCCATCCGTGCTGATGAACGACACCATCCTGGAAATTCGCCATCTGCTTTCCGGAAAACTTTTCATCGACGTCGATTCCCCCGAGACTGACCTGCTCAACACTGGGCTGCTCGATTCGCTTGCGCTGGTCCAGTTGCTGGTGCACCTGGAGGAACGCTTCGGCGTGCGCATCGCGCTCGACGCGATTGAAATCGAGGATCTCCGCTCGGTTGCCTCCATCGCCGCGCTGGTTCTGAAACAGCAGCCCGAGCTTGCGGCAGCGAAATAATCGCATATGAACTTTATCGGTATCAGCGGTTTCGAAAAATCCGTCCCCTTCAAGAAAGCGCACTGGCCTGGACTCGACGAGCGCGAATACCGCATTTCTCAGGGCCACGACGCCGCAGCCGCGCTGATTGTGGACGGCGAAATCGTCGCCGCCGCGGCCGAGGAGCGCTTCGACCGCAAGAAACACAGCGCGCATTTCCCCATTCGCGCCATACGGTATTGCCTTGCCGAGGCCGGCCTGGCGATCGAGGATATCCACGAGATCGCCCACTCTTTCGATTACGCTCCCTACGCCAAAATTTTCTCGATCGATCCGGTCAGCGCTGATGCCTACAACCAGGTCTACTCGCGCGAAGCGCTGCTATCGCTGATCGATCGCGACCTTCCCTGCTTCCCCCACGCGAGCGTCCATCATGTGAACCACCACCTGGCTCACGCCGCGAGTGCGTACCTCACCTCCGGCTGGGACGAATGCTTGACGATCGTCGTCGACGGTATGGGGGAAACACAGAGCGCCACGGTGTATCGCGCGCGCGGCGGGCGCCTCGAAAAAATCCACGAAATCTCCGCCCGGGATTCGGTCGGAATTTTGTATTCGTTGATCACGCTGCACCTGGGCTTCGATTTCAACTCCGACGAGTACAAAATCATGGGACTGGCACCCTACGGCGATCCGTCGTCGCGCTTCCGCGCCTTCTTCGATCGAGCTGTCGAGCTCGGCTCCGGCGGATCGATTCGCATCCCCGCGCTGCATCTGAACCGCACTCATGAAGATCGCGAGCGCCACACCGCCACGCGCCGTTACCTCGCCGAAAATCTAGCTCCCGAGCGCCTCCCCGCCGATGAAATTGAGGGGGCCCACCGCGACATCGCCGCGGCGTTGCAGGAATGCCTGGACCGCGCCATGCTGCACCTGTGCGGTCATTTCGCCAAGACCACCGGACTTCGCAGGCTCGCGCTCGCCGGCGGCGTCGCGCTCAACTGCACCGCCAACGGACGCCTGATGCGCTCCGGCCTGTTCGACGAAATTTACATCCAGCCCGCCGCGGGCGACGACGGGTCCGCGCTCGGCGCCGCTCTCTATCGCGCATCGCTCGCGGGCGAGGTTCGCAATGTGCGCATGCCCGTCCCGTTCCTCGGTCCGGCGCATTCCATCACGTATGCCGCCCCCGATCTCGATATCGTCCACCATTCGACGCTTGGCGAGACGTGCGCCGCCGCCGCGCGGCTCATCGCCGAGGGCCGCGTGATCGCCTGGTATCGCGGCCGCATGGAGTTCGGCCCGCGCGCCCTGGGCAATCGCAGCATTCTCGCCGATCCGTCGCGTCCCGAAATGCGCGACCGCATCAACGCCATGGTGAAAATGCGCGAAGCCTTCCGCCCCTTCGCACCGGCGGTTACCATCGAGGAAGTCAGCCGCTGGTTCGATGCCGCGCCGCTCGCTTCGTTCCCTTACATGATCGCGACGGTCGATGTGCGCGAGCGGTACCGCGGCCAGCTCCCAGCCATTACCCACGTCAACGGCTCGGCCCGCGTCCAGACCGTTTCGGCCAACGAGAATCCCGATTTTCACGCTCTGCTGCGTGCCGTCGGGTGCGTCACCGGACGCGAGATGGTCCTCAACACCAGCTTCAACGTGAAAGGACAACCCATCGTCAACACCCCGCGCGAGGCCATCGAGACCTTCCTCGGAACGGGGATCGAATATTTGTTCCTGGAAAATACGCAAATCTGCCGCAAGACCAAAAAGCAACACGAATCATCCAATCTTCGCTGCCTGGAGGGAGTAGCATGAACTCGCGACAAATCGAAAGAGCCGCCTACATCGCGGCGCACCGCCTGATGACCGCCGACCTGAGCGCGCCACGACTGGCCTGCCCTGGGGCGCGCCGCTCCGCGGTGCTCGACAACATGGCCGAGATCATCAAGGACGTTTACGAAGCCACCGCGACGGCGTCGCCCAAAAAACCGCAGAGCGAGCAACGCATTCCCAACCTGGTGGCGATGAGCCCCGCCGCCAAGCGCGCCTCCGCGGGCGTCTAGAAACGTTCTGTCGAAAATACCCGAGCAAACGCGCTCGGTCCAGTGGCACCCTTGCAGCGCCTCAACGCGTCGGGCGTTGATGAGGCGCGGCATTCATGCCGCGCGTTGCCCGAACTTTATCGGCGTCGGTGGGTTGCAGGCCCATGAGAGCACGCTGCGGCGCGGCTGGGGCTGCACTCGTGACCTTGATGACCAATCACACTTAGCCTTCACAGTCGGGCAGGAATGGAGGTCGAAAACAACCCCGCCACTGCCAGCGGCGGTCTTGTTCATTCGGTTGATTCTGCACTGCATCACCAAGCAAAGTCGTGGTTTCAGACAGACACTTCAGATCGCGCGTCGCCGACCGAGCGACGGCAATAGAAACGCAAAAATGGTGTTATCGCTCGGCTCCCGCGCCGCGGCGCGGGCGCGCGCCGGTCATCAGATAGCGAACTCCACTGATCCAGCTCACGAATTCCTCCGTGGAAAGCTGCGAGTGATCGGTGACGCGCGGGAGCAGCAGCGGATGATCGCCGGGCGAGGCGAGACCGGAGTCACACGTCGTCGCCGAAACCACGTTCACCTCTTCGAGCCACGCCAGGAACGCACGCCGGTATGCTCCGCCCGGATAGCAGAAGTGAACCGGACTGACGCCGGTCATTTCCAGAATGGCGCGGCGATTGTCGTCGATCTCTCGCCGGAACAGCGCAGGATCCTCGGGCGTTCGGTGACGATGTGTGTGGAGTTCGATGTCATACCCCGCGGCCGCGACTTCCTGAACTTCCGGGGGACGCATGATTTGCGAACAGCGGCTTTCGCTAAACGGGCGGATATCCACTTCGAGATCGCGAGCGAGTTGTTCGGCGAGCTCGAATTTCGCGGCCAGGCGCAGACCGCGCTTCTTCGTTTCCGATTCGATGCGCTCCATGGCGTCGGCGCGGCCCTGGTCAGTGCCGAGGTCGGCGGCGAAATCGAATCCCGGCAACAATTTTCGGGACGGCTCGCGCAGACCCGCTTTCCACAGGACATAGCGGCACAGGAAAGTGAAGATCGGCCGCGCGCAGCGGCAGTAGAAGGAGGTCAGGTAGACGGTTGCCGGGACGCGATACTCACGCAGGAGTGGGAACGCGCGCGCGTAAAAATCGTAGCATCCATCATCGAACGTGATCACGACGCTTCTGGGCGGCAACGATTTTTCCTTGAGCCGGCGGACCGCTTCGCCCAAGGGCAGCACGCGGCAGTCTAAATCCCGCAACAAGCGAAGACGCGATTCGAGCAGGTCCGCGGGCATGTAATATCGCGGATCCCAAAGGTGCTCGTCATCGAGGGAGATTCCGTGATAACACAGGATCGCGACACGGGACCGGCGCCAGGAACTGTCCAGAACGGCGTGTTCGAATCCCAACGCCCTTGTGCCCCGCAGAGCGGCGCGCTTCATCTCGCGTAGGATGGATCCGGATTGCGACACTCCCTTTCAGGTTAATCATTCGCGAGGCGCCCGGTCTTGCCGCAAGAGAGTATACCTATGGAACGTTGCAATCAAGACGAGGTAAAATGATTCTAACTTGAGCGTTTTCAAACAGGGACCGTCGAAAGCGATCCGCCGCCCGGGAACGTTGACGGCCGAGGTCCCCAAGCCGGCCGCGCAAGCTGGTCCCCAACCGGCGGCGATGGCCTTCCGCCCGCAGTTGCCGCCGATCTCATCGCAGGGCTTGTTCGGATTCTATTCGCTGCTGTTCTTTCTTTTTCTGCTGTATTCCCGCGTTTGCGATCTGTTTTTACCCTGGCTGCACATTCCGCTGGCGAGTTCGACCATCTCCGCGATCATGGCGATTCTGAGCGGAGGATTGCTGGCAGCATTGAACCTTCGCGTTTCCAAGTTCCTGCTCCTGTACACAGTCTGGCTAACCATCACCATTCCGTTTTCCGTGTGGCGGGGCGGCAGCTTCCAGGTGGTCACCAGCGATTGGTATCGTGCGGTGCTCGCGTACTTTCTGGTTGTGGTGCTGGTGCAGACGCTCGACGAAGTGACTCGCGCCATCCGCGTGGTGACTTATGCGCTGGGCGTGCTCGCGTTTCTGGCGATGGCTTTCGGCAAACAGACGGATGGCCGTTTGCTGATGCCGGTCGGATATTTCAGCAATCCGAACGAGCTGGGGATGGCGATGCTGGCCGGCGTTTTTTTGTGGTGGGCGATGTCCCGGGATGCGTCGCGGTCCATGGCTCTTCGGGCGTTCGCCGCCGTGCTGATCCCCGTGATGGTATGGATTCTGCTGCGGACCGGATCGCGCTCCGGACTTCTCAGCGTCGCGTTTTGCGCTCCGTTCCTGCTGCGGGAGTATTCTCCGGCGGGGAGAATAAAAATTCTGATCGGGGGCGCCTTGCTCGCCGTGATCGCCGCCATGGCTCTGCCTGGCCTTCTGCTGGAGCGCTTCGGGACGTTCTTCTCCGCGCAAGAGAAAGGCGCGACCGCGGCGGAAGCGGCACAGGATGAGCGGACGATCGGCTCGTCCGAGCAGCGCATGTACCTGTTGCGCACCAGCCTCATGATGACCGTCGAGAACCCGATTTTCGGCGTCGGACCCGGAAATTTCGCGGTGGTGGATGCCAGCCAGAGCGAGGAGCGGCACGAGCATCCAGGTTGGGCGGGCACGCACAACACGTACACGCAAATTTCCAGTGAGGCAGGGGTTCCGGCTCTCGTGTTCTTCGTCGCCGCGCTGGTGATCGCCTGGCGAGGGCTGGCGCGCGCGCGCCGTCTGAATCGCGCCGCAAACCATCCGCGAAAACGGCAAATGGATATGGCGTGCGCGGGACTTCAGCTCACCGTCGCGCTGTTCGCGTTTCAA
Organism: Bryobacteraceae bacterium; assembly: GCA_035501755.1. Taxonomy (GTDB): domain Bacteria; phylum Acidobacteriota; class Terriglobia; order Bryobacterales; family Bryobacteraceae; genus Palsa-187. Next base: position 10,967 of record DATJVN010000055.1, read on the forward strand.
TTTCTCTTCATTCACATGGCCTATTCCGCCGTGTATCCGGCGATTGCGGGATTGAGCGTCGCCTTGGTGCGCGCGGTGGAGCGCGAATTGGCCGTGCTGAAGGCCAGGTCCATCGCGACCGCGCCCGCTGCGGGCGCGCGGCCTCTGATCGCCAACCTCGCTATCCCGGTCTCGAAGGCCTGACGCTTAGGACCTTTTTCCGCGCTGTACGAGCGACCCGCGCACCACCGACGTGAGAAACTCACGCGTGAGGCGATTGTGGAGAGGCCGCGCGGCGCGAATCGGTACCGTCTGCATGCTTTCGATCCGCAGCGGACTGTTCTCCACCACGCGCTCGAAATTCCCGATCGTCATCTGGTTCAGGCCGCCCGCGACTTCCCGGAACCGTCGCGCGCCATCGTTCTTATATTTCGATCGCCACTTCATGAGCGCCCGTTCGGTGAGCAGCAGGTGGGCCCAGGGAAAAAGCGGCAGATGCCCGCCCAGCGGATGAAGCCACGGCGGCCCGAACGAAAAAACCACACGCCCGTCAGGTTGCAACCAGCGCGACATCTGTTCCAGCACGGCGCCCGGATCGTCGAAATGCTCGAAAGAATCTACCGAGAGAATGACGTCCGCGCGCGAATCCCACGTTGTTGCAAATCTGCAATTGCGTAGGTCCGTCGCCGCCAGATGCTCTCGCGCCGTTTCGAGTACGTCCTCGCGCAGATCGAGACCGATCACCTCTTTGGCGCCGCGCTGGGCGATTTCGATGGCTTCCTGCCCATGCCCGCAGCCGAAATCGAGAATCGTTCTCTCCCGGAATTGCTCCCAGATCGAGGGTCCGAACAGAATTTCCAGCTTGTTTGCCGCGGCGTAGCCTTGACGTGCGGCTACGTCATTCCATTCGTAGCGCCGCAGGATGACGTCCGCGAGCGCGCCTCCGATCAGTCCCAACGAAAAACCTCCCACTCACCGTAGCATAGAACTCCGCCGGTGCGACGCTCGCAGCTCGAGAGATTACAATTGAGCGATGTCTCCAGCGATGCGAGCATGATCGGATATTTGAAGCGGATCGCGACCCGGAACAAGTGGGTGGTGATCGCGTATGCCGCGCTTTCGGGTGTCAGGACGCGGCGGCGGTTTTCGGGCGGAAATATCGCGTCGAGCGGCGGGTCCTCGCATTCGCACCTGACCCTCGAAGCGAGCGTCGCTTATATCGAGCACGTGTTTGACGAATACGTCAAGTTCGGGCGACTTCACAAAAGCGATATCGAAGGGCGCACGGTTCTGGAGCTCGGCGTGGGGGACAACATCGGAGTGGGACTCCGGTTTCTCGCGTGTGGCGCGCGGCAATACACAGCTCTCGACCGCTTTTATTCGGTGAGGGACGCGGAAGCCGAGCGCAGGATTTATCTCGCGCTGCGCGAGCGGCTCGCCGCTGATGAAATCGCTCGCTTCGACCAGGCGCTGAATCTTCACGACGGCATCCATGCGGACGAGGCCAGGATTCGGCTCGTCTACGGGCACGGCGCCGAAGAAGCGGATCGCGTGTTCGCGGGCGAAAAGTTCGATTTCATCATCTCGCGGGCGGTCATTCACGAGGTGTATGCAATCGATCGCGCGTTCGCCGCGATGGATGCGTTGCTCGCGCCCGGCGGAATGCTGCTGCACAAAATCGATCTGCGGGATTACGGGATGCTTTCCGCCTGGGGATTTCATCCGCGCGAATATCTGACCATCCCGCGCTGGATCTATCGCCAGATGGTCGAGGATTGCGGCAAACCGAATCGCAAGCTGATCGACTACTACCGCCGCAAAATGCAGGAGCTGGGCTATGATGCCGAGCTGTTTATCACCTGCGTTCTGGATCCCAGCGGATATCGCGGAGTCCAGGAGGAGTTCGATCCGTTCAGAAGCGAAATCCGATTCGGCTCGGAGTATTTCGAGGTGCATCGAAAACTGATCGATCGAATCCGGCCGCGCCTCGGCCCCGAATTTCGCGGCCTGAGCGAGCAGGACCTGCTGGCGGCGAGCGTCTTTCTCGCCGCAAGGAAGCCCGATCGCGTGCTACGTTAATCTAGTCTGCGATGAGGCAACTGCTTACTCTGGCGTGCCGGATTCCCGGAGTGCGCTCTGTTTGGAACCGTTTCCCGGTTGGCAGCATCCCCACGCGCGTGGACTATGGAATCTGGCGCCGGCCTCATTACGCCTACGGACTTTATCGCGCCGCGCTGCTTGCCGCGCAGTACGACTCGCCGGGAGTCACCGCGATCGAGTTCGGCGTGGCCGGCGGAAACGGCCTTCTTACGATGGCCGAACATGCCGCTGAAATCGCCGATCACCTGCACATCAAAATCGACGTGATGGGATTTGATTCGGGCGCGGGAATGCCCGCCTCCACGGATCCGCGCGATTTGCCCTACGCATGGCGATCTGGCTCCTTCGCGATGGATGAACAGGCGTTGCGCGCCGCGCTCGGCTCGACACGTCTGATTCTCGGCCCCGTGGATCAAACGGTCGAAACCGCGGAGTTCAATTTTCCGGTGGGATTTGTCGCCTTCGATTTAGATTATTACTCGTCGACGCTGGGCGCTCTGCATCTGTTTTCGCGCTCCTTCGAAACTCGTCTGCCGCGAGTGTATTGTTATTTCGACGATGTTATTCATCCCGTGGGCGCGATGATTACGGAACACGTCGGAGAGCTTGCGGCCATTGAAACATTCAATCGGGCGAACGACTCGCAAAAAATCGGCAAGCTATCGAATCTGAATTGGACTCGTCCGCTGCCGAGCGCCTGGTGCGAACAAATGTATGCACTGCACGATTTCGCGCATCCGTTATATCGCAAGCTGGTCGACGTGGGTGTTTTGTACCGCCCTCCAGCACACCGGCATCGCCCGGAAGCACGCTTCCTGAAAAAGTAGCTTTTCGCTAGCGCGCTTCAACTTGCCGCGCCCGCACGATGAATCTCTCTGGAGCGGGACCCACGTAATAGAACGGATAGCAGGTGATCAGCGTCAGCAGCGGATCATGCGACGCTTCCATGACTTCGCGGTCCGAGGGATCTACCACGCGCGTCCATTCGACCGAATAGCGATACGTGCCTGCCAGCGTCTCCAGCAAAATAGTATCGTCCGGCTGAATCTTGCGCAGACCGCGAAAGAATGTATCCCGGTGAGCCGCGATCACCACGTTCCCGCGATCGCCCGCCGGCGCCGTGCCCGGAACGTGTCCCGCGCCGATGCGCAGCGTCCCCGATCCGACGCCTTCGTGCACCATCACTCCAATGCCGAGCCTGGGGATTTCGAGCCGGCTGACGGCAGCCTGGGCCGCTGGATACGGCAGATCCGGAAGCGTCAGCCTCTGCTCGAAGTCGTGTTGTTCCCGGAATTCGGAAAAGGCCGCTTCAAAATACGCGAGAGCACAGAATCCTAACGCCAGGCTGCCGAACACCAATAAGGCAACCCGGACTCCCCCTAGGATTCTGTGCCCTCGCTCGCGATGGCTACCCTGCCACCGCAATCTGAGCTTCATATGAAGCTCACGCAAGGCGCTTCAGCAACAGCGCCAGAGTCAGCGAGGTTACCCCCAGAAAGGCAACCAGAGGCATCGGGCTCGCTGTTTTCGGTATTTCCGGAGCCGGAGCGGGAGCCGGAGCCGGCGTGGGCTCGGGAGCGGGCGCGGGCTGCTCGACTACCGGCGGCGGCGCGGGTGT
>DATJVN010000056.1:0-39331 GCA_035501755.1 Bryobacteraceae bacterium
AAAACGGACCTTTATATTGTGGACAGCCTGATGCGGGACCTGGTGGCGCACAGCCGCTCCGCCGCGGCGTTCCTCGTGTACCTGCAACTTTACCGGCACACGCTGGGGGCCGGCCGCGAATCGGCGGCGATGAGCCACGCGGTCCTCGCCGGCCTGACCGGAATCTCCAAGCGCTCCGTGCAGACCGCCGTCGCGCATCTCGCATCCCGCCGCCTGATCCGCCGCCGCATGACCCGGCCGACCGCCGTGCCGATCTACACAGTTCTGACGCCGTGGATCCGGAAGCCGGCTTAAGTCGTCGGACTATCGACCCCCGCCGTGACCGGCGGAGTTCTCCTCGGCCGGATCCAACCCTGCCCGTGAGGGCGGGGTTTCGCTGCTTCAAGGACCACCCGAAGGCGAGCGAACCACACGCAGCCGGTCGCCATCGAACGCCAACACCCAATTGAATGCCGCAGGATCAGGCGGAGGTTTGACCTTGTTGGCGAGCTGCACGTCCAGCGTGTGATCGTTCCAGGTCAGCGTGGCCATGAACCAGATGTCCCAGTCGTCGAAAGGATTGTTCAGGAACAGCACCGTGCTGTGCGGCGCGGGCCGCGCGGGCAGATCGCGGAGTTGTTCCAGCGCCGACCAGACCGGCCGGTGCTCGCGCATCAGCCACCCGGCCCGGCTGTTCCACCCTTCAAGAGTCGGTGGAACCATCAGCACTGCGAGCAGCGTGACCGCGCTCCACTCGCGCACCGGCCAACGCCGCAGGAAAACGGTCGCGGCCGTGGACATCCACAGGGCGACGGCCAGCAGCGGCAGATACAAACTCGCGCCCACGCGCGGACCGGCGGTGAAGTACACGGCAAGCGGCGAAGCCCACGCAGCGATCCAGGCCCACCACAGCGCCCGCTTCCTAGCGACTACGCACAGAGCGGTCCCGAGCATCCAGGCGACGATCAATTTCGTCGCAGTGTCGAACCGCTCCGTGAAAAACAGATCGTTCACGTAGGCTTCCGCATTCCGCAGGAGGCTGTGCGCGCTCACCTCCAGCCGATACCCGGACCCGGTCGACAACGAATGCGGGCCGAGCGTTCGCGTCATCGTCCAGGCCAAGGTAAGAGCGAGTAATAGCGCGGGCACAGTCAGCTTCCATGGCCTTTTCTGCAAGACCAGCTCATAAGCCGCGATCCAGATCGCGCCGGCGACCGCGATTTCCTTGGAGTTGAGCGCCGCGACGTACACAGCCACGATGAGAGCGCCCTGCGCGAAGCCCGGGCCGCCCCGTTCGCGCGAACGCATGTACAGGTCGAGCGTCAGCGCGGTGAACAGAAACGCAAGCACGTCGTAAATCTGGGAAGTGTTGTAGTAGATCGGCGTCATGCTGACGTGCGCTGTGACCAGGACCGCCGTGAGCGTCGCCGCCGCGACCGATCGGGTCAGCCGCATCGCGATGCGATAGCTCAGAAAAATGTTGAGCGCGACAAGCGACAGAATCGCGATGCGGTAGGGCAGGGGATTCATGCCGAAAAAATGATAAATGGGAAGATAGAACAACGCGGCCATGGGCCGGTAAGATTCGCTCCAGAACGCGCCCAGGTCGGCGAGGCTGCGCCACCACCCGCGCCGCCAGTAAAACCCCAGGTTCATCGCGTCGTCGATGGCGAAACGCGCGCCCAGAGCCCCGATCGCGAAATGCAGGAAATACAGGGCAATGGGAATGGCGACCCAGCGGGAAGCGGCGTTTCTCGACACTTCTCCACAGCTTAGACGATCTTTAATGCGCGATCGCCAATGCGCGATCGCCAATGCGCGATCGCCCCTTTTTCACACACACACTTCAGGCCGCGCGTTCCGTTGTCTACGAAAAAACCTGAAATTCGGATAACGCCGCCCAAAGGCGCGCTCCGCCGCATCACACTCCCGGCCGCGCCGCCGATAAGCACTGCGGGCGCGAAAATGCCGGTTCCCGAACAGATCGCCGCGATGGTGCGCGCACACGCCGCGTGGCTGGAGAATCCCGCCGACGGCCGTCAGGCCGATTTCAGCGGCATGACCCTGAACGATATGAATCTCACCGACGCCGCGCTGCGCCGCGCCATCCTGATCGGCGCGACGCTGCTCGACTCGAATCTCGCCGGCGCCGATCTTTCCGAAGCGGCCATGGAGCGCATCGACGCGGAGCGCGCCAACCTGGCCGGCGCCGATCTGTCCGGCGCGGCGCTCACCAACGCGCGATTCACGGGCGCCTGGATGCACGAAACCAATCTGACCGAAGTCGTGGCGACGCACACCGATTTCCGCAGCGCGCGCCTGACCAAGGCCCGCATGTTCGAGGCGACGGTGAACGACGCCTGCTTCGTGCAGGTCAGCGCGGCCGGCGCGAGTTTCCACCAGAGCCGTTTTTACGACGCCGATTTCGATTCGGCGAGTCTGGAAGAGACGGTCTTCTACCACGCCCGTCTTCAGCACGCGAAATTCACCGGCGTTGCCGCCTCAGGCGCCAGCTTCGCCGGCTCCAAAATCGATCATTGCGATTTCGCGCGCGCCACTCTGCGGCGAGTCAACTTTTCACGCGCGGAGTTGATCCAGTGCCAGTTCCGCTACGGCGATCTGCACGATTGCGATTTCCGCGAAGCCCGCCTGCGCGGTGGCGATTTTGGACGCGCTGTGCTTGCCGGCTCGCGCTTCGGCCAGGCTCAGCTCATGATGGCGGATTTTCGCGGCGCCGATCTGACCGGCGCGCGCGAGCTCACCGCGGACCAGCTCTCCCAATCCCTCACCGATGACCGCACCATTCTGCCCAACGGATCGCGCGGCCCGTATTTGCGGCGCTCGGGAGCGGAAAAGCCGCGCTGACCCTTAACTCGAATTCCGCCGCAGGCGCTAATTCGACCCGATACGCTTCACGCCCGAGGGCAGCTTCAGCTCCACCTCGGAATCCGGCATCGGGGCGTTCATCTTCACCTCCGAATAAGTCCACAGCAGATAGTTTTTGGAAGGCTGGTCCAGCTTTTCCTGGACCGCGCGCGCCTCGCCCTCCGGAATCCACAGCGTGATGCGCGTGATCTGCTTGCGGCCCTCCGGCGATTTGGGAACCAGCTCAACCCGCGTGCACGTCTTCCCGTCGATCTTCTCACTCCCGCCCAGCGAGACGTCGTAGTCCTTCTGGATCTCGTCGCCGGAAGCGGCTCCGAAGCTCAGCAGCAGAAGCTGATCCACCACCTTGGAGGAAGCGTACTTGGAGATGTCGTACTCTTCCACCTGCTTCGCCTTGGGCCAGTACATTTGGGCGATGTCGCCGTGCAGGACCACCGTGCGCTCGTCCGGACCGTAGAAATCCAGCCGCGCGCGGATTCCGTGACTGGTGCGTTTGGCCACGAGTTTTCCATCTTCGTGCGTCGTGTCGCCCAGCACGGCGGTGTAATCCGACTCGTGAATCGCGGCGGAGACCGATTTGAATTTCCTCGACGCTTCATCCATCCGCGCGAAGATGGCGTCCAGCGAATCGGCGCGCGCAGCGCTTGCGGCCGCGGCCCAGGCCAGCATGACAAACATTGGCGCGGATTTCACGGGTTGGTGAAGGCCATGTAGCCTTTGATCTCGCCGGAGTCGTCCGGGATGGGCTCCACCGCGGTGATCACCGGGCGCGTTTTGTAGCGCTGATTCACCAGCGCGGCGGCTTTCGTCACCAGTTGCTGGTCCGGCACGCCGGCGAGCAGTTGCGGGTCGATCCAGAATCCGCCGCGCAGGATCACTACGTTGGCGGCTTTGGGCTGGTCGTTGAAAATCTCGCGCGGCATGAGGAAGATGAACGCCAGGATCAAACCCACCATGACGTCGTACTGCCAGCTTCCGCGCCCGTAATCCCAGAAGATGAACCGTCCGATGCCGCGCATCGCTTTCAGTTTATCGAACCGCGTAGCGCAGTTGTACCACGCCGTCGGAAAAGCGTTTCGTCCCGAGCAGCTTCAGTTCCGCCGTGCGCCGCGCGGGCCCAATCAGCGGGATCCCCTCGCCGATGAACACGGGAATCACCGAAATGTGAAATTCGTCGATTTCGCCCGCGTCGAGAAACGCCGCGATGATCCCGCCTCCGCCCATGATCCAGATATCCTTTCCGCGGCGCGCCCGTAACCGTTTCGCGAATTTCTGGATGGGCTCCTCGATGAACCCGACGCCTTCCGGGCGCGGTTCCGGAATGCGGTGCGTGAGGACGAAATGCTTCGCCTCCATTCCAAATGGGCCGCTCAGATTGCCAAATTTTTCCATCGCCTGATCGTACGTCTTGCGTCCCCACAGAATCGTGTCGATGGACCGGAAGAACGCATCCATCCCGTAGTTGCCCTTCGGGCTGGGGCGATCGAGCCAGTCATAGGAGCCGTCGGAGCGCGCGATGAATCCGTCCGCGCTGGTGGCGATATGCACAATGATCTTGCGTTTGGCGGCCATGATCCCGCCATTATAAGCAACCGCGCAACGACGGTCCTTACCGGATGCTTCTCACCGCCTGGGAAATCTGGGATTCCCGCGCCTCCCGCAAATCGAATAATCCAGCGCGCCGAAAAATTGCTTCCGAAAATCCTCGGGCAGTTCTCCCAGCGCCGGCATACTCTCGATCGCCGGCGACAGCCATTCCACTTCGAGATTCACGAACCCCGCTTCTTCCAGATAAAATCCGACGAGGCGCGCCGGAATCGGCCGCGTGTGCGTGGGATCGAGATAAAAATGACTCGCGTAAATCGCCAGGCATTCCGGATTCGGCGTTTCGATCGCCAGCAGCGCGCCGTCCTTCATTTTTTTCGCCAGAAGCTGGATCAGGTCGGGCAGACGCTCGGGTGGAATGTGCTCCACCACCTGCGAGCAGTACACGCCGCCGAGCGATAAGTCCGCCAGGCTTTCGAGATACGAAAACAGCTCCGCGCGTTCGGCTCGAAGGCCCTTGGCCAGGCACACGCCCACGCACTCGTCGCTGTGATCGATGCCGCGCGCCTCGATTCCCGCCTCGCGCGCGACTTCCAGAAATTCGCCGCGTCCGCAGCCCAGGTCGAGAACATCGCTCGCGCCCACGAACTTCGCCGCGTAGCGTTTTTGCTGCCGCTTGATCTGCGGCTCCGGTCCGCGGAAATTCTCCGCGAATCGCAGCCAGTCGACCGCAATGGGCTTAATGCGGCTCTCCTTTGCCGGCAGAACTTGATCGAGCGCGCGCTGCGCGACGGCTTTCTGCCGCACCAGCTTCAGCTCGTCGTGGATCACGTTTTGATATTCGGCGCGAATGTATTCGAGATCGCGCCACAAACGTTTCTGGATATCTTCGGAATAGCGGTCGAGCGCGCCTTCGAAATCAGAGTGCTGCTGCTTGGCGAGCTCGCGCAGGCTCTGCTCCATCAGCGTCACGCGATGCGTGAACGCGGCCTGCAACTCGGAAATCGTGCGCAGCATCCTGATCTGGTGATGGTCGTGATCCTGCTCCCAGCCGACGCGCCATTCGAGCCAGTGCTGGCGAACGTCCTTCAGTTCCCGCGCCTCGTTGCCAAGCAACAGCATCTCCTCGCGATGCAGCCGCGTGGTTTCTTCCATGTATGCTGTGTGCCGCTGCGCGATCACCACCAGCGCGCGGTTGGTTTCCGCGAGCGCATCGATGGCCGCCTGCACGCATTGCATCACCCCGCGGTTGAATTCCACCTGCTCGCGAATGTGCCAGTCGAGCGCCCTGGCGATCATTTTTTTTACGCCCTGAACCACGCGGTTGGCGATTCCTCCGCGCCGCGGATTCACGCTGCCGATGGAGGCGACCTTCGCTTCCGCCGCATCGCGCGCGTGCACCAGCGGCAGCAGGTCCGGAACCGCCAGTCCCTCGATTCCGAGCGAACCTTCCGGATGGCGCGCGCGCACCCGGTTGCGCACCTCCCGGATCGCCGCGGTCAATTCGTCATCTTGCACGTTTTCGGCTCCAATTCGCGATGATTTTCGTGGAAATCCCGCCTCTGGGGGAAAATTCTCCAATTAATTCCGCCGAAACCGGCCCAACGGTTTTCACCACGTCTGCGAGCATCCGGTTGACCGCGTTCTCCTGAAAAATCCCCAGATTTCGATACGCCAGCGTATACATTTTGAGCGATTTCAATTCCAGGCACAGCTTGTCGGGAACGTAGCGCAAGGTCAGCGTGCCGTGATCCGGCAGCCCGGTTTTGGGGCACACCGAAGTAAATTCCGGCATGACGATTTCAATCACATATCCGGTGCGATATTGATTGGGCCACGTCTCGATTTCCGGAAGTTCGGCGCGCACGCCGGCGGCGGCGTGCTGGTCGGTGTATTGGCGCTTCATCTTTCCAGTTCTTCCACCAGCAGATTCAGGAACAGCCCCACGTCGGTGACCACCCCGATCGCCTGCCCCGTTCCGCGGTCGCTCACCTTCGTCGCAACCGCCGGATTGATATCCACGCACACGATTTTCACCCAGTCCGGCAGCATGTTGCCGACCGCGATCGAATGCAGCATGGAGCCCAGGCACAGCACCAGTCCTGCACCTTGGATTTGTGCCGCGTAGGCATCCTGCGCCCGATTCATATCCGTAATCGTATCCGGCAGCGGTCCATCGTCACGCAAGCTTCCCGCGAGCACGAACGGAACGCCAGCCTTCACGCATTCATACATGACGCCGCTCGTCAGCCGCCCATTCTCCACGGCCTTGGCGATCGATCCGGCGTGATACATCGCGTTGATCGCGCGCATGTGATTGCGATGCCCGTGCTCCTCCTGGCGCCCGTCGCTCTGGCGCACGCCAAGCGAGGTCCCCAGCAGTGACGCTTCAATATCGTGAACCCCGAGCGCGTTTCCGGCGAGCAGCGCCTGCACCCATCCCTGGCGAATCAGCTTCGACAGCGCCTTCTGCCCGCCGGTGTGGACCGTCACGGGTCCGGCGACGACGATGATTTTCTGATGCGCGGTCCGCGCCTGGCGCATCAGCGCGGCGGTTTGGCGCACCGCGGTCTCCACCTGGCGCTCCGAGGAAATTTCGTGGCTCATGAAGGCGAAGGCGAGCCGGTCGCGCTCCTTCGATTCAGGAATCACGCGGATGCCGCGCGTTCCGGTGACCACCATGTCGCCCGCGCGCAGATCGCGCAGCCGGCGGCACGACGCGCGCCCGTCCTCGATGACGATCAGCGCGTCCATGCGCTGATTTTCGACCTCGATCCAGTTGCCGCCGCGGCGCACCTCGGTGCGGTGATTGGTGGTGGAATAAAAATCGTCGGGCGCGCAGCAGTCCTTTTCGACGCGCTCGAGTTGCGCGTCGCCCGAATCCACCGGCGTGCATCCCAGGCCGACCAGGTGCGAAAGCAGCTTGTGCATGTCGCCGGGCGCTTCCGTCTGGACCTTCATCCGCAGATAGGAAGGCTCGGCATTGGTGCGCCCGATGCGGAACTGCTCGACTTCGAATTTGCCGCTGTATTCGACAACGGTGTCGAAAATCCGCTCCATCAGGTGCGAATCGATAAGATGGCCCTGCGCTTCGACGATTTCCTGGTTCATCGCTAGATTTTCAGGATAGCGTAGGCGAGGTTTTCTCATGATATGGTGAATGGTATGGCGGCCGTGAAGGTCACAATTACGCTTCCCGAGAATCAGGTGGAAGAAATCCGGGCGCTGGTTGAGGCGGGGAATGCGTCCAACGTTTCTCAATTCGTTCAGCACGCCGTGCGCGTCGCGCTGTTCGACGCCGCGGGATGGAGAGACATGCTTGACCAGGCGCTCCAACAAACCGGGGGAACGTTGACCGGGCAGGAGCGCGCGTGGGCCGATCGCGTTTTGAAACGGGAGAGCCCGAAACGGCGCACGGGGAAGCGGCGCGCCGCGTGAGCGGGATTACTTTCGACGCCGGCGGACTGATCGCGCTCGACCGGAACGACCGCCGCGTGATCGCGCTGGTGGTTCGCGCGACCGAGCGTGGGATGCGCATCACGATTCCGGCAACGGCTCTGGCGCAGGCGATTCGCCGGCCGGCGGGGCAGGCTCGTCTGTGCCGGCTCATTCGACAGCCCGGCACGGATCTGGTTCCGCTGGACGGACCCGACGCAACGGCCGCCGGATTACTGCTGGCGCAAACCAGAACAGCGGATATCGCCGACGCGCACGTCGTCGTGTGCGCGCGAAGGGCCGGCCAGGCGGTGGTGACGAGCGATGCAGGGGATCTGCACAAGATTGCGCCAGAGCTGCGGCTGGTTGTGGTCTAAGTTCCCGTCGCCGCCATTTCCGCGACGCCGTCGCGCAGGCGGAGCGCTCCTTGCGCGAGCGCGCTGGTGCGCGGACCCGGCAGAACGATTCCCGTCAGGTTCAGCGGATCGGCCAGCGCGATCTCCATCATCTCCCCGGATTGCGCGGAGCGGCGCAGATGCCGCAGCAGGTCGAGCGCCTCAGGCCGCGCGAACTGCTCGCCCACGAAACCCGAAACGAAGCGGCCGCCGCGAATTTCGCCGCGCGCCTCCATCCGGCGCAGCGTGACGAGAAGGTCGCGCCATGCCGGTGCGAGCGTCTCGCGCGCGAGCAGATCGCGGAACACGACTCCCCAGCGGTCGAGCAACTGGCGCGCGAAAAATTCCGCGCCCACTTCTTCCGCGCCGCGATCGAGTAAAGCCCAGCGCCCCGCGGCGTGACGGGGACGCGCCATGCGCCCGCGGCCTTCCCCGCGCCGCCGCTTGGGATCGATCAGCGCGCGGAGATTTTCGAATCCATCGGCGGTCACCAGGCCCGCGGCCACCAGCTCCCATAACCCATCCTCGACTTCGCTCGCCAGGCGCCCGGTGGCGCGCACCAGCTCGTTGAAAAACGATGCGCCGCGTTTTTCGAGCGCCGCGAGCACATCCTTCGCCGCATGCGACAACGGCACAACGCCGGCCGCGGGAGGAAGCAGACGCGCCGCGTCTTCGCGCAGGAAAATCGCCAGCGGCGCGACTCGCGTGGGCCGCACACGACGCGCGCCTTCCGATTCGAGCGCCGGATGCGGCGACAATCGCCCCCACATCACTTCGCCCGCCAGGCACAAACGATCCAGCCATTCGGGATCGTACTGCGCGATGCGCCGCGGCAGCACCACCGATTCCCACGCGGCCGCTGAAATTTCATAGCCCTGAAGCTGCCGCAGAATCTGGAACAGTCCATCGACCCCGTGCAGTTGCGTTCCTGGCGCCAGATGCTGCCAGCGGCACAGGAAGCGCATGAACTCGGCCGAAGTGACCGGCTCGATTTCCTTGCGGAGGCGTCCCAGCGTCAGCCGATGGATGCGCGCGAGAATTCGCCGATGGCAAAACTGCGTTTCGCCAGCAGAAAACTGGCCGCGCAGAACCGAGCCTTCCGATTCGAGCTTCCCCAGCGCGATCTCGATCGCGGTACGCGGCAAGCGCAGCCGTTCGGCGAGCGCGGCCGGCGTCACCGGGCCGATCGAGTCCATCCAGCCGCGCAGCACCGCCGCGACCGTTGCTTCGTCTTCGGCGATCGCTGCTTGCGCCTGCGCGATGCGCTCGGTCGCGACCCAGCGGCCATCGAGCACCGACGCGCGGCCCGTGCTGGCGAGCTCGTCGAAGAAAATCTTCCACTCCTCGACAGGCGGTAAAAGAATCAGCGTAAGCAGCGCGTCGTGCAGTTCGTCTCGATCGCGCACCACCGGCCACGATTCCGCGGCCACTTGCCCGATCGCCGCCGGATCGAGCGCGCCGATCGATCCTGCGTCCTCCATCGGCAGCGTGCGGCGAAGCTGGACGGCGCGCGCGCGGCGCTCCTCGAGCGGCGCATCGTCCAGATACGCGTAGGGATTCGAATTCAGGATCTCGTGCGAAAAGGGCGAGGGCTCCGGCGTGTCGATCGCGACCGTTTTGATCGCCCCTTTTTCGATGCGCGCCAGAATTTCGGTCAGGCCGTCCAGATCCATCGCTTCGTGCAGGCAGTTGTCGATGGTTTCGCTCACCAGCGGATGATCGGGGATGCGGATGTCGCCGGTGAGATTTTCGGGACACGCGATCTGATCGGGAAAAACGGCCGCGAGAAGATCGTCGGAGCGCATGCGCTGGATCGGCGGCGGAACTTTTTTCCCGCCCATGAAGCGCGGCACCGCGAGCGCGCGCGACGCGTTCCATTTCCAGCGCGCACCGAACATGGGAGCCGGAAGCATCGCCTGAGTCAGCACCGTTTCCACGGTCCGCGGATGCAGGAAGCTGAAAACTGTTTCGAGCGGGAAGGAATGTTGATCGCTCAGCGACAGCAGCAGACCATTGTCGGTGGCCGCGGCTTGCAATTCGAAATTGAAGGTGCGGCAGAAGCGTTTGCGCAGCGCCAGTCCCCACGCTCGATTGATGCGCGAGCCGAACGGAGCGTGGATGATCAACTGCATCCCTCCGGCTTCGTCGAAAAACCGTTCGGCGACCACCGTATTTTCCGAAGGCATCGCGCCCAATGCGCGGGCGCCGGCGCGAATGTAATCCGACGCCTGTTCAGCGCCGAGGCGATCGAGCGAGCATTCGCGTTCGAGAAACACGACCGGATCGGACGATGCGGCGACGTCCTCGCGCAGCTGCGAAACGGCCAACGACAGCTCGCGCGTGCGGCCAGGAGCTTCGCCGCGCCAGAACGGGACCGACGGCGCCGCGCCCTGCGCATCTTCCACGCGCACGCGGCCCGGCTCCACGCGGCGAATGCGCCAGGAAGTCGTGCCCAGCAGAAAAACGTCCCCGGCCATGCTTTCGACCGCGAAATCCTCATCGAGCGAACCAACCACGGTCGCTTCCGGCTCGGCGATCACCTGGTATTGCGCGGTTTCCGGAATCGCGCCGCCGCAGGTAATGGCGGTGAGACGCGCGCCGCGGCGCCCGCGCACGCGATGGTTCACCTGGTCGCGATGCAGGAAGGCTCCGCGCCGCCCGCGCGAGGTCGCGATCCCTTCGGCGAGCATCTCCACAACCGATTCGAACGCTCGCCGCTCGAGCGAGCGGTAGGGATACGCGCGCCGCACCATCTCGAACAGCTCGTCTTCATTCCAATCGTCGGCCGCGCAGGAGGCGACCAGCTGCTGCGCCAGAATATCCAGCGGCGCTTGCGGAATTTCGATCTTATCCAGCTCCCCCGCGCGAATCGCGCGCACCACGGCCGCGCATTCCACCAATTCGTCGCGCGTGGTAGCGAATAAACGGCCCTTGGGCAGCGCCCCGATCCAGTGGCCAGCGCGGCCGACGCGCTGCAACGCGACCGCAATGGAGCGCGGCGAGCCGATCTGGCAAACCAGGTCCACCGTGCCGATATCGATTCCCAATTCGAGCGACGCCGTCGCGACCACGGCTTTCAGCTCGCCCGATTTGAGCCGCTGCTCGGCGGTGAGGCGCAGCTCGCGCGAAAGGCTGCCGTGATGCGGAAGCACCGCGTTTTCGCCCAATCGCTCGGCCAGATTGTGGGCCACGCGTTCGGAGAGCCGTCGCGTGTTGACGAACACCAGCGTGGTGCGATTTTCGCGGGCGAGCTCGGCCACGCGATCGTAAATTTCATCCCACATCTCGTTGCTCGCCACGGGCCCCAATTCGTCGCGCGGAACTTCGACCGCCAGCTCCATCTGCCGCCGGTGCCCGATCTGGATGATGGTCGCGCGATCGCTGAGGAAACGCGCGACCTCGTCGATGGGGCTCACCGTCGCCGACAATCCGATCTTTTGCAGCGGGCGGCCGCACAAATGTTCGAGGCGCGCGATGGACAGCGCCAGGTGCGATCCGCGCTTGTCGTCAGCGACGGCGTGAATCTCGTCCACGATCAGCGTCTTCACCGAGCGCAGCATCTCCCGCGCTTTTTCGGTGGTCAGCAGGATGTACAACGATTCGGGCGTGGTCACCAGGATGTGCGGAGCTTCGCGGCCCATCTGCTGGCGCTCGGTTTGCGAAGTGTCGCCGGTGCGAAGCGCGACGCGAATCGGCGCGAGATGCACGCCCTGCTCGCGCGCGAGTTCCGCCATGCCTCGCAGCGGGACCTCGAGGTTCTTGTGAATATCGTTGCTGAGCGCTTTGAGCGGCGACACATAGAGGACCTGCGTGCCTCCGGCGATCTCGCCCGCGCGCGCCTGCCCAATCAGCGAATCGAGCGCCATCAAAAACGCGGCGAGCGTTTTGCCCGAGCCGGTGGGCGCGGAAATCAGCACGTCCTTGCCCGCGCGAATCTCCGGCCAGCCCAGCCGCTGCGGCTCGGTAACGTTAGCGAAGCGCGAGTTGAACCAGCTTTGAACCAGCGGATCGGAAAGTTGAAGCATTCCTCTTCTTATCATCCCGCATCGCGCGAGCAACGCGATCCAGTATCCTAAGTGTTTGAGTTTGGTGTCATTTGACGAGGCCTACCTGGCGCGTCTCCGGTCCGGCGACGCGGAGACCGAGCGCCATTTCGTGTCCTATTTCACCAACGCGATCCGCCTGACGCTGCGCTACCGGCTCCGATCCTGGGAGTTGATCGAGGACATCCGCCAGGAAACCTTCCTGCGCGTGCTCAATTTCCTGCGCAGCGATCGCAGCCTGGACCGGCCGGAGCGTCTGGGCGCGTATGTTCATTCGGTGTGCATCAACGTGATGATGGAGTTGCTGCGCGCATCGACGCGCCATCCGCCGATTCCTGAAGAAGCGCAGCAGTTGGCCGATCGGAGCGCGAATCCGGAAGGCAGCGTGGTCACGCGCGAGCGCAAGGAACTGGTGCGGTCGATTCTGAACGATCTTTCCGAAAAAGATCGCGCCATCCTGCGCGCGGTGTTCCTCGAAGAGAGGGAGAAAGCCGAGATCTGCGACCGCTTTCAGGTGGACCGGGCGTACCTGCGGGTACTGGTGCATCGCGCCAAGATCCGCTTTCGGGAAGCGTTCGAGAAGAGCGGCCAGGCGAAGCCGTAACTTTTGATGAAACGCGCGGCATCTGAAATTCACTGAAGAAAATGAGGGCGAAGAATGGATCATGAGGAAGCGATTCAAATGAAAGCCGCCGAGCGCTACGTGCTCGGCGACCTTTCCGTTTCCGAAGTCGAAGAATATGAGCGCCATTTCTTCGATTGTTCCCAGTGCTCGGAGGAACTGAGAACGTTGTCCATTCTTCAGGAGAATGCTCGCGCGATGCTGCTCGAGCAGACTCCGGCCCTCCCCGTTGCGGCCGAGCCGGTGCGAGTGCAGACACCGGCGCGGCCGAGCCGGCAGCGCTGGTTTCAACTGGCGTGGGTGCCGGCGATGGCCGCGGTGGTGGTGGCGCTGTTCGCCGGCTACGAATTCGGCACTCGCAACGCGGGCGGCCCGCAGCCGATCTCCGCGTTTCCGCTGTATTCGGCATCGCGCGGCGAGCCGACCGTCATCACGCCTCCAGCCGGCGCGAAATTTTATTCGCTGTACCTCGATAAAACCTGGTCCGACGATTTTGCATCGTATCGCGCCGAGTTCCGCGACAGTTCCGGCGCGCAGCGGTTCTCGGTTGCCGTCCCGCCGCCGGCTTCCGGACGCGCGATTTACATCCTCGCGCCGACGCACGCTCTCACCGCCGGAAACGACGTTCTGGTGATCCTGGGAACCGATTCCTCCGGCAAAGAGACCGAAGCCGCGCGCTACCCTTTTACCCTCGCTTTCAAGTAAACTCAGTCGAACCGATGAAAATCCGATTCCTGTATCATGCCGAGGCAGCGGCGGCCACCGGGCAACTGACTCTGCCGCATCATGAGCTGGTGGAAGTGCCGGCATCGGCGTCAGTGCCGCTCAACGGCGGACACGCGCGCTCGCTGGCCGAAAATTTCAATCACCGCGACATCTTTTCGTTCCGGCGCGCGCAGGTCCAGGCGGTGGGAAGCTACAGCAAACACGACGGCGCGCACGGATCGGTCGCCGCGGTGTGCGTCGAGGACGTGAACATTCTCAACGTGGTCACCTGCGACCGCGTGATCCTGCGTCTCACTTCCAAGCATCCGCAGGACGGCGGGGAAGCGTCGTTCATCCCGCTGGGCTCACGCTTCGAAAATCTGCGAATCGCGGGACATCTGATCGAGACCGACATGGCGACTGGGCTGTTCGCGCAGCACAGCACGTGGTCCAAGCTGACCAATGCCTACGCGAACGACGAGCATTTTCGCGAGGAGGTGTCGCGGCTGTCGCTGGTGCCCGCGCAGGGTCATCAGCTTCCACATTCGAAGGGCACGCTGGGCGTGACGCTGGCGCGCATCCCCGCTAAGCTTCCCGCCGGGCTGACGCGCGCCGATCACGGCATTTACGTTCCGCATTTCGGCACGGTCTATCTGGCCGAGTACTTCGTCAGCGCGCAGTCGCATCGCCTGCTGATGCTGCACGTGGATCTGGGCTGCGCAATTGAGGGCTGCCTCGGGATCGGGGGTGGGCAGACCAACGGCCAAGGCTACCCATAATGCGGTTAGCGGCGCTGCTCCCGCTGCTGCTGGTGGCGTCGTGTACGCGGCGGTCTTTCCCGTCGCCGGACGTGCTGTATCGCGATTCCGAAGCGCTCTTGAAGCGGGGAGATCCCAAAGCAGCGCTTTCCCGCGCCGAGCAGGGATTGGAGCGTGAGCCGTCCTGGCGCTTTCGCCTGCTGAAAGCTGAGATTCTCCTCACCGCGGGGCAGGCGCTGGAGGCCGGCCGCTATCTGGAATCGATCCCGGCGCCGGATGAGCCGCAAGCTCGCGCCCTGTGGCGCATGTTTCAGGCTCAGGCCGACTACATGCAGTCGGATTACCAGCGCGCCGCGCCCGCGCTCGAAGAAGCGGCGCAGGTTGCGGCCGCGGTGCATTCCTCGCTTCTCGACGCGAAGATCGAGATGCGCCGCGCATCGCTCGCCCTTCGGCGCGGCGATACCGCCGCGGCGGATCCGATGTTCCGTCGCGTACTCCAGATCGCCATCGGGAGCGGTGACGATTATCTCGCGGCGAATGCGCTCGGAAACCTCGGTTATCTTTATCTGAACGCCTCGCGCTACGATCAGGCCATCTACTGGCTGGAACGCGCCCGCGAGGTTTTCGCCCGGCTACAGTCCGAGGTGCTCTACGCTCGCACGCTCGGAAATCTCGGCGCGTGTTATTACCGTCTGGGGGACTATGAGAAGGCCATCGCGTACTCGCAGGAAGCCGCGCGGCGGAGCGGGCAGGCCGGCAACAAGCGCGATCAGCAGACGTGGCTCGGGACCATCGCAACCGCGCGCCTCGATCAGGGCGAGTACGCCGAAGCGGCCAGGGATTTTCGCGACGTGCTCGGCATCGCGCTTGAAACCGGCGACAAGGAATCCGCGGCGTGGTGGCTGAACAATCTGACGCTAGCCTCCATCCACCTGGGCGATCTGGACGCGGCGGAGCGTTACAATCGCCAGACGCTGGAGCTGGGAATTTCGAGCTGGAGCGATTACTATCGCCGCGTGCATGAGGCCGAGATCGCCGCGGCGAGGCATGACTGGCCGCGCGCCGAAAAACTTTTTCGCGCGGTGCTCACGCTCAACTCCGCGGACCCGGCTCCGGTGCTCGATGCCTACGCCGGGCTGGCGCAAACGCTGATCCAGTCGGGCCGCGCCGCAGATGCCGATGCCGAATTCCGCACGGCGCTCGCATTGATCGAGCGTCAACGCTCCCAGCTCATTCGCGAGGAATACCGGCTGTCGTATCTTTCCAGCCTGATCGATATGTATCAGCAATACGTCGATTTTCTGGTGGATCGCGGAGAGGTGGACCGCGCGCTGGAGGTCGCCGAATCGAGCCGCGCGCGCGTGCTCGATGAAAAGCTGCGCTCGCCGCGCGAGGAGTCGCGTGAGGCCGCGCCGGCCGCGCTGAAGCAGTTGGCGCGATCGTCGGGCTGTGCGCTGGTTTCCTACTGGCTCGCTCCGCGGCGCTCGTTCGTCTGGACCGTCACCGCCGATCGCATCGACTTGGAGAAGCTTCCGCCGGATAAACAGATCGCGCCGCTGGTGGAGGAATATCGGTCATTTCTCGAAGCCCTGCGCGATCCGCTCGATACCGAGTTTCCGGCCGGAAAGGAGCTGTCGCGGATTCTGCTGGGTCCGGTGCGAGACCGGCTGGCAGGGTCGTCGTGCGTGGTGCTGGTCCCGGACCGCTCGCTCGATTCGCTCAATTTCGAAACGCTTCCCGATCCGGCCGATCCGTCGCGATATTGGATCGAGCGCGTCACGCTTTCACTCGCGCCGTCGCTCGGCCTGCTTGCCGGCGCGCCGCGCGCGGCCGCATCGAAGCCGTCGATTCTGTTGATCGGGGATCCGCAGCCGGCGGTCGAGGAATATCCGCGGCTGCCCTACGCCGGCGAGGAGATGGCGGGCATCGCGCACGAGGTTCGCCGCGCGGAAATTTTCGAAGGCGTCCAGGCCACGCCGGCTATTTATCGCGAAGCGCACCCGGAAACGTTCACCTGGATTCATTTCGCCGCGCACGCGAGCGTGAATCGCGACAGTCCGCTCGATTCCGCGCTGATTCTTTCTCCCGGCGCCGGCGGCTACGCGCTGTCGGCGCGCGAGGTGATGCAGGTGCCGCTGCACGCGGCGCTGGTGACGCTTTCGGCGTGCCGCAGCGCGGGCGCAAAGACCTATTCGGGCGAGGGGCTGGTGGGATTGTCGTGGGCGTTCCTGAGAGCCGGCGCGCGCAGCGTGGTCGCGGGGTTGTGGGATGTGACCGACGCGTCCACGGCCAAGCTGATGAGCGATTTTTATTCGCGGATGGTCAGTGGCGAGACTCCAGCGCAAGCCCTGCGCGAAGCCAAGCTGCGCATGATCCATTCGACGGGCGCGTATCGCAAACCGTTCTACTGGGCGCCGTTCCAGTTGTACACGGGCTCACAGTAGTTTAGATCCCGGCGACGGGCCGGATCGGCGAGCCCGTTCCGCCGCCAATTTTCAGAGGCAACGCAATAAACGTGAATTGTTTTACGCCCTCGCGCGCCAGCTCTTCGAGATCCAGGCATTCGATGATGTGGATCCCTTTTTCGACCAGCAGATGAACGTGCACTTCCATCTGCGACGGCGCTTTTTCAAACGCCACCGTATCCGATCCCGCGGCGAAAATTCCGTGCGAGCTCAGCCAGCGCGCGGCCGGCACGCCCGGACCGGGGCCTGTCACCGCCGATCCGCTGCCGCCGGTGATGAAGCGCGCCGCATCGTTCCAGAATTGCGCCCAGCCGGTGCGGATCAGCGCGATTCCGCCGGCTGTTGGCTTCACTCCGCACGCTTCGAGATGCTCCGGCGTTACGACGACATCGGCGTCGAGAGCGTCCACGTCCATCAATCGCGCGACATCGAACAATACGCCGGGCCGGATGATCGGCTCGACGGTTTCCACCGAGTGCTGCTCCACTCCGCCGTCATAGGATTGGCGAGGCGCGGCGCCGCCGTGCAATTTCCCGTCGCAGGTGAAGTGCGAAAGCGCGTCGATGTGCGTGCCCACGTGGCCGCCGAAGGTCAGCAGTTCCGAAGCCGAGCTGGCGCCGCTTTCAAGCACGAAATCGCCGTGCTTGCGCGTGAGCGTGCGCGCGAAGGGCGGATGCGTGGGATAGTGCGGCATTCCGGGGAACAACGGCTGTCCGAGATCGTACACTTTTGAAAATTTCATGCTTTGCGCGCGCGTTTTCGCGCGGCCGGCTTCACTACCGCGGTTTTCCCGCTCCAGCGGCCCAGCTTGTACTCGCGGCCGTAGTGCGAGGTCAGGTTGCGGATGGTCACGGTGACGACGCCCGCCGCGTCGCAGGCGTACTGCTCCTCGATCTGCTGGATCGCGGCGTTTTCGGAATGATTCACCGGCAGGGCATCGAGCGCGCGCACGTCGGCGAGCGCAGGATCGAAGGGGAACAGAATTTCATCCCACACGGTGATGTCGCCGGAGGGCTCTCCGTCGGCCACCTGGCTCGCTTCCATGTAGCGGAAATCGCCGACGTTGTGCACCGGGCGATAGCGCCGGCGGACGCACAGCGGAGGCTCGCCCGGACCGGGCAGGCGCGTGGCGCGCGGGAAAATCGGATCGAAGATCATCCTGGCGCCGGCTTCGCCTTCGCGCCACACGCCGAAAGTGCGCGTAAACATTTCGCGCAGCGCGTAACCGGACGTCGCGTCGGCCTGAATCGCAAGGCCGATCGCGGTGGCTGAGCGGGTGTATTCGCTGCGCTTGACCTTGCGTCCGAACTCCTCGCGCAGCACGCGCGAAACCAGGGGAAGTTCGCTGCCGCCGCCGGTGACGTACAGCGCTTCGATCTCGCCCTGCGCCGCCAGGCGCGCCGTCGGCGCCAGCGTTTCCTCGAGCAGCGGACGGCAGCGGGCGTAAAAATCGGCCACCGGAACGGTCACCTGTCCCATGCCTTCGCGCACCACGTCGAGATCGATCACGATGCGCCGCGAATTGGGATGCAGCGTTTCTTTCTGACGCCGGCATTCTTCATCCAGGCGAAACAATTCCGCCAGTTCGAGCGATCCGAGTTTTTCCGGACCGACGGCCATTTCGGCTAGGATCAGGTCGAAATCGTCGCCGCCGAGCGTGGAAATTCCTTCGCACGCGGCGACGGTGTGCGTGCGCGCATCGAGCTCGACGAGCGAAACGTCGAACGTTCCGCCGCCCAGATCGTAAACCAGAATTCGTCCGGAACATTTTTGCCGGTGGCCGAATTCAATGGAGGCGGCGGAGGGTTCATTCAGCAGACCCAGCACCGAAAATCCCGCGCGCCGGAACGCTTCGACGGTCAAGAAGCGCTGATTGCTATTGGCGTTGGCGGGCACGCCGAGCATGATTTCGAGCGGCTCGGACGCGCCGAAGTGGGCCTGGAGAGCGGCGCGCAGCGCGCCGGTCAATCCGGTCATCAGTTCTTCCAGCGCGACGGCGCCTTCGGGACCGGCCAGCATGGTTTCCGGACCGGCGTGCTCCAGGCAGCGCTTGAGCGAACGGATGACGGTCCAGCCCGGCTCGGCCTGCGCGCTCCACGCCTCCCAGCCGTAGCGTCGCTCGCGTCCGCGCAGAGCGACCAGGGGAGGGAACCAGTCGAACGTGGCGTCGGGCGTTTCGAACGGAACCAGCGGGTAATTCCCCCGGTCCGCCGCCGCGACCACCACGCGCGTGGTGCCAAAATCAATTCCCAGCCTCATTGTTTTATCCTACCCAATCGCAATTTGCCCGCACTACAATGATCTCAAATGAAGCGACTCTTTCTTCTCCTGCCTCTGGTATGCGCGGCGCAGCATCTGGAAAATCTGAAGCAGCTCACCTTCGGCGGCCAGAACGCCGAAGCGTATTGGTCACCCGACGGCAAGCGCCTGATCTTCCAGTCCACGCGCGACGGCCGCTCCTGCGATCAGCAGTACATCATGAACGCGGACGGCTCCAACGTCCATATGGTTTCGACCGGGAAAGGCGTCACCACCTGCGGATATTTCTGCGAGGACAACGGCCACATTATTTATGCGTCGACGCACGAATCGGGCGACGCGTGCCCGCCGCCGGCGGATCGCAGCCGCGGATACGTGTGGGCCGTCTATGCGGGATTCGAGATTTATCTCGCCACCGATGACGGGAAAATCGTGAAAAAGCTGACCAATACTCCCGGTTATGACGCCGAAGGGACTATTAACTGGAAACTGAAGAAGATCATTTACACATCGCTTGCCTCGGGCGATCTGGATCTGTGGACCATGAACGAGGACGGCAGTCACAAGAGGCGCATCACCACGGCGGAAGGCTATGATGGCGGCGCCGTTTTTTCGCGCGATGGAACCAAAATCGTGTGGCGCGCGAATCATCCGGATACGCCGGAGAAACTGGCGAACTATCGCAGCCTGCTCAAGGACAATCTCACCACGCCGATGAAAATGGAGCTGTACATCGCCGACGGCGACGGGAAAAATCAGAAGCAGATCACCAATTTCGGCTGCGCCAGCTTCGCCCCGACGTTCACTCCCGACGGCAAAAAAATCCTGTTTTCCTCCAACAAGCACAAATGCGACAGCCGCGATTTCGAGCTGTATTTGATTAATCTGGACGGTACGGGCCTCGAACAGGTGACGAATTTCGGCGGCTTCACTTCATTCCCCGAATTTTCGCCCGACGGCAAAAAGCTGGCCTTCGCCACCGATTACAAAACCACGGGCAAATACGAATTCAACATCTACACCGCGGATTGGAAATGAAGTCCTGGCTCACCCTTATGCTTGCGGCGGCGATCGTTTCGGGACAGCCCAAGAAAGTGCTGGCGATCGGTGCGGTTTACGGATATCAGCACGACGAAACCACGGATGGCCTGGCGACCATCTGGAAGCTCGGCAAAGACACCGGGTTGTGGGACACCTATATTCGCACCGACACGCAACTGATCACCAAGAAAAAGCTCGACAATAACGCGAAAAATCTGAATGATTTCGACGCGATTATTTTTGACACCACCGGCGAGCTGCCGCTCGACGACGAGCAGAAAGCGGCGCTGATGTCCTTCATCCGCGAGGACGGCAAGGGATTCGTCGGTATCCACAGCGCGCTCGACACGTTATACAAGTGGCCGGAATACGGTGAAATGATCGGTGCGTGGTTCGATCAGCATCCCTGGGGAGTGTTCGACGCGCCGGTGATCGTTGAGGACCCCAATTTTCCGGCGATGCGGTCTTTTCCGCGCGAATTCACGATTCACGACGAAATTTATCAGCCGAGCAAGGAATTTTCGCGCGACAAGGTGCGGGTGCTGGCGCGTCTGGATGAGACCAAGCTCGATTACAACAACCCGCTGGTGCATCGCGCCGATCACGATTTCGCGGTCGCGTGGGTGAAGAATTACGGCAAGGGTCGCATGTTTTATTCGACCTTCGGGCACACCGCGGAGGCCTGGAAGCGGGCGGACGTGCAGGCGATGTATCGGGAAGCGGTGAAGTGGGCGCTCGGCCTGGAGCCGGGCGATGCCACGCCGCGGCCGCGGCCGTAGGCTCTTCTAATACAAAATTCTGGTGCGGATCGTCCCGGGGACCTGGTCGAGACGATTCCGGATCTGCATGGAGTGCTCCCGCCCGTCCGTTTCGATATCGATCACCACGTAGCCGATGTGCGGATTGGTTTGCAGATATTGCCCGGCAACGTTGATGCGCTCCTCGGAAAAAATCGCGTTGATGGCCGAAAGAACGCCGGGCTGGTTGCGATGGATGTGCAGCAGCCGGTGACGGCCGGCCTGCTCGGGGAGTTGCACCTCGGGAAAATTCACAGCGGACAGCGTGGTTCCGGTGTTGCTGTAACGGATCAATTTTTCGGCGACCTCCACGCCGATGTTGGCCTGCGCTTCTTCCGTGCTCCCGCCGATGTGCGGCGTCAGGATCACGTTATCGAACTCGCGCAGCGGGGAATGGAACTCGTCGCCCGCGCCCTTGGGTTCCTTGGGAAACACGTCGATGGCCGCGCCGGCCAGGTGTTTCGACGCGAGCGCGGCGGCGAGGGCGTCGATATCCACCACGGTGCCGCGCGAGGCGTTGATCAGAAATGAGCCGGCGCGGATGCGCGCGATCTCGCCCGCGCCGATCATGCCCTTGGTCTGGGGCGTTTCGGGAACGTGCAGCGTCACCACGTCCGAAATTTCGAGCAGCGAATCGAGCGTGGGCACGGATCGCGCGTTGCCCAGCGCCAGCTTGGTCTCGATGTCGTAGAAGAACACGCGCATGCCCACCGCTTCGGCCAGCACTCCGATCTGCGTGCCGATGTGGCCATAGCCGATGATGCCCAGCGCTTTGCCGCGCACTTCGCGCGAGCCGGCCGCGGTCTTGATCCACTCGCCGCGATGCGCCGCGGCGCTGCGGTGGGGAATGCCGCGCATCAGCATGATGATTTCGGCGAGCACCAGCTCGGCCACGCTGCGCGTGTTGGAAAACGGCGCGTTGAACACGGGAATCCCGCGGTCCTGCGCGGCTTCGAGATCCACCTGGTTGGTCCCGATGCAGAAGCAGCCGATGCCGGTCAGGTACGGCGCGCCCGCGATCACTTTCGAGGTGAGCCTGGTCCCGGAGCGGATGCCGATGAAGTAGGCGCCCGCGATCGCCTTCACCAGCGCCGGCTCGGCGAGCGACTTGGGGTGGTATTCGACATCGGTGTAGCCGTCGCTGCGCAGCGCATCGACCGCGCTTTCGTGAATCCCTTCGACGAGGAGGATTTTGATTTTCGATTTATCGAGAGATGTGGTTTGCATTTAGTGTGGTTTGTGGATCGCAGTTCGTCGACGGCGATTTCGCAGCCGGCCATCCATCACGCACCCGCCAACGAACTACCCACCACGAACCACGAACTATTATTGTCGCAGCGTCCGCTCAGAGACCAAGAAGGCGCGCGGTGTTTCCACCCAGCATGCCGGCGCGATCGGTTTCGGACACGTCCAGTGCACGCAGGCTTTCGAGCATCAGCTTGGGGCTGCCGATCTGGTGCGCGTAATCGCTGCCCGCCAGCAGATGATCGGCGCCCGCGAAGGCGATTGCCAGCTTCAGCGCGTCCTGGTTGAAATTGACCGTGTCGAAATAAAATTTGCGCAGGTATTCGCTGGGCGGACGGTCGATATTCACGCGGCACTCCTTGAACGCGCGCCAGCCGCGGTCCAGGCGCTCGGCCATGTAGGGAATCGTCCCGCCCAGGTGGGTGAGCGCCCAGCGGATGCGCGGAAATTTTTCAGGAATTCCCGTGAAGACCAGCTTCGATGCAGCGAGCGTCGTGTCCATCAAAAATCCGACCAGCGGCATCAGCCAGAAATCTGTCATCGCTTCGACGCCGACGGGATGCGTGGGGTGAATATACAGCACGGCGCCCAGATCGTTGGCGAGCTCATATAGAGGAAGGAAGCGCGCATCGGCCAGGGCGAGGCCGTTCACGTTTGAAAACAGCATCGCGCCGGGCAGATGCAACTGGCGCATGGCGCGCTCGAGCTCTTTAACCGACGCCGCCGGATCGTTTAGCGGCAGTGTCGCCAGCGCGCTGAATCTTCCGCGATGCGCCGCGATCCCTTCGGCGAATTCGTCATTGACCAGCGACGCCAGGCGCGCCGCGGTCGCCGGCGATTCGACGTGCGTACCGGGCGTGGTCAAGGTGTACACCTGCATGTCGATGCCGAGATCGTCGAGCATCTTTCGCCGCACGTTCAGGTCGCGCTGGCCGGGAACCGCGATGTTGTAGTCGCCGGGATAATGCAGCAGCGGATTGCCGTGATCGTCGATGGTGACGCGCACCGCGCTTTCGCCGGATTGGAGCGCTTTCAGATATCCGGGCGGATAGTAATGGTTGTGGAAATCAATGATGGGCATGTTTTTTCGAGGTGATCCAGAAAAAGACGGGAAGGCCCGCGGCGACCAGCAGGAGGCCGATGGCGGACTCTTTCCAATCCGCGGCGAACTGGTTGACCACCACTACCGCGCTTCCGGCGATCAGCAGCAGCGGCGCGAGGCGGATGCGCCGCTCGAATCGCATCAGCCCCAGGGCGAGCAATCCGAAAAATAGAAATTCGGTGTACACCACGCGCGTGAACAGCGTGCGGTAGGTTCCCGTCAGCACCAGCGCGCAGGCCCACACGGCTTGCGCCAGAATCGCGAGGTGCGGCGTGTGAAATTTTTGGTGCGCCACGCCCATGCCGCGCGGCGCCAGGCCGTCTTCGGCCATCGCGTAGTAAACGCGCGGACCTTGCAGCACCACTCCGCTCAATCCTCCAAAGGCGGAGACGATCACCAGGATGGCGACGGTCGCGGCCGCGCGCGGCCCGATCAGCACCTGTGCCGCATCGGCCGCGATGTGCTGCGAATTCAGCACGGTCTGGAGCGGCAGAACGCGCAGGTACGCCGCATTCAGCGCCAGGTAACAGGCGGTGACGATCAGCATTCCGGCGATGAGCGCGCGCGGAATGGTTTTTTCGGGCGCGATGGTTTCACCTGCCGAGTAAGTGGCCTGGTGCCAGCCGCCATAGGCGAACAATCCCGCGCTGATCGCGAGCAGCAATTGTCCGATTCCGCCAGCGGCGGCAAGGGGCGGGTCGGTATGCGCGACGGGCGGCGCGAGCATCGCCACCGCGATGAGGATTCCGGCGATCGCCGCGATCTTGGCGATGGTGAACACGGTCTGCACCGTGCTGCCCGCGCGCACGCCGAAATAATTGACGCCCGAAAGCAGCGCGATCGATCCCACCGCCGCGGCGCGCATGCCTTGATCGCCCATCGGAAAAAGCACGGCCAAATACCGTGCCAGCACCACCGCGATCGCGGCGATGATTCCGGACTGCGCGCTCCAGAACATCGCCCAGCCCCACAGGAATCCCGCCGAGGGCGAGACGGTGTGCCTCAAATAAACGTAAACTCCGCCGGTCTGCGGGAATTTTCGCGAGAGCGCGGCGCAGACCAGCGCGCCGGCGATCGATAAGAGCCCGGCAGCGGTCCAGGCGGCGAACATCGCGGGGATGGTCGAGACGTGGCGGCTGACTTCGGAAGGTTGAACGAAGATGGATGCGCCGACGATGATGCCCACCACCATCGCGGTGGTCCGGACCAGGCCCATGGAGCGGTTGAGCAAGTTTTCAGTGTATATCGCGGGGTGTCATCGCGGTTTGTGACTCAGGGAGCTATCGCGGGTCAAGACCGCTTGCTAACGCGCGCGGCTCCGCTCCATGGCGCCCGACGGCAGCATCGCTAGCGGAGCCGCGACGGTCACGGAGCGGATACGGGCGCGCCACTAGCGCCAGATCTGATACCACTTGCGTGGCTCGGCGGGGATCTGCTCGGGGAGCGGCTCCAGAGGATCGCCAGTGAGCGTCGCGCGCGGATTGTCGACGCACAGGGCGTCGGCCCATGCTTCGCTGTAATTCTTGACCAGCCAGGCGTGCACCAGGTCCAGGCGGGGAGGACGATGCTCGCAATCGTGGGCGTCGCTCGCCACGAAATGAACCAGGCCCCGGTCGAGCAGCGCTCGCGAAAAATCCAGCGCGCGGCGGCCAAAATCGCCCAGCAGACTCTGCGCGGTGACCTGCACGTACGCTCCGTCGGCCACCCACGATTCGATCGATTCCAGCCGCTGGCGCAGCAGGCCGTTGCGTTCCGGATGCGTGATCACCGGGTCCATGCCGGCGTCCTGAAGCCGCGCGAAGATCTCCGGAGTGTTGCGGAAGATCAACAGGTCGGAGAACTCGACCAGCAGATAGCGCTGCTGATTGATGGTGTATTTGCGCGGATTTTCGATCGCGTCCTGGATATTGTCGTAGCTCAGGTGAAAATCGCAGCCCGAATACAGGCGGATTTCGGGGACCGCTGCGGAAAGCTCGGCCACGCGCTCGCGGATTTTCGCGGGATCGAATTTGTAGCTCAGATTGGCGTGTGGCGTGGCGACCAGGTCGGTGGTGCCGTTTTCAGCGGCCATGCGCAGCATCGCCAGCGAATCCTCAATAGTTTGTGCGCCATCGTCCAGAGAGTACAGCACGTGGCTGTGGATATCGACCAAGCTTCAGTTTATCCGAGGCGCATCTGTGGTATCTATTGGCCAAGCGAAAGGAGACCGTTTATGCCGGCGACCGCCGTGTGTACTCACCTCGACCAGATTCAGGATGTCAAACCGCGCACCAAGGGCTGTGAGGAATGCCTCAAAACGGGCGACC
Organism: Bryobacteraceae bacterium; assembly: GCA_035501755.1. Lineage (GTDB taxonomy): Bacteria > Acidobacteriota > Terriglobia > Bryobacterales > Bryobacteraceae > Palsa-187. The sequence continues at coordinate 25,584 of DATJVN010000056.1, forward strand.
GTTGGGTCCATCTGCGCATGTGCCTGACCTGCGGCCACGTGGGCTGCTGCGATTCATCCAAGAACAAGCACGCGACCAAGCATTTTCACGCGACCCAGCACCCCATCATGCGCTCGGCCGAGCCGGGTGAAGAGTGGGGATGGTGTTATATCGACGAGGTGATGCTTGATCTCGACTGAGTGGCCCGCGCTCGACTTCGACGCCTGGGAAGCGACCTGCGACACGCTGCACATGTGGACGCAGATCGTGGGCAAGACGCGCATGGTGCTGGCGCCGCCGATGAATCAGTGGTGGCACGTCACTCTGTACGTGACGCCGCGCGGATTGACCACGTCGGCCATCCCTTATGGGCCGCGCACCTTTGAAGTCGCCTTCGATCTGATGGCGCACCTGGTGCGGATCACGGTAAGCGACGGCCAGGAGTCCGCGATTCCGCTGTATCCGCGCGCGGTCGCCGATTTTTACGGGGAATACATGAGCTGTCTGCGATCGTTGGGGATCGAGGTGAAGATTCCGCTGCAGCCCGAAGAGTTCGACGACACCACTCCTCACGATCAGGATCATCATCACGCGTCGTACGACAAGGAATCCGTGGAGCGCTTCCGGCGCGCGCTGATTTCCGTAGACCGGACGTTCAAAGAGTTTCGCGCGCGATTTCAGGGCAAGTCGAGCCCGGTGCAGTTTTTCTGGGGATCGTTCGATCTGGCGGTGTCGCGCTTCTGCGGCAAGCCGGCGCCGCCGCGGCCGGGCGCCGATCACATGAACGCGATCGCGTATTCGCACGAGACCATCAGTTGCGGATGGTGGCCGGGAGATCGCCGCTATCGCCGCGCGGCGTTCTACGCCTACGCGGTGCCGCAGCCGGAGGGTCTCGAAAAGCAACCGCATTGGAACGCGCAGTTGGGCGAGTTCATTTTGAACTACGGCGAAGTGCTCTCCGCGGATTCGCCGCACGACGCGGTGCTGGATTTTTGCGAGAAGACTTACGGGGCGGCGGCGAACCTGCGCGGTTGGGATCGCACGGCGCTGGAATTTTCCACACGGCCGCAGGCGGACGCCGGTGCGCGCGGGTAATCTTTCCCGGTGATTCCGCTTAGCCGCCTGACCGCTTGCTGACGCGCGCGGCTCGGGTTCACCCCGCCAGACCGCAACGCGAGCCGAGCCGCGACGGTCACGGAGCGGAGCGCGCTACTTCTGCTCCAGCTTGACGAGCTGAATGCGGCGGTTGCGCTTGCGGCCTGCATCGGTGCTGTTGGCGGCCAGCGCGTCGGCGTCGCCCTTGCCCACCGCTTCCAGGCGCGCGCGCTTCACGCCGCGATTCACCAGGTAATCGACCACCGCCTGGGCGCGCTTGAGCGAAAGCGCCTGGTTGGCGGCTTTCGTCCCGGTTGAATCGGTGTGGCCCTCGACGCGGATGCGCCAGTCCGGATTGTCCTGGAGCATGGCGAACACCTCGCGCAGCGTGATCACCGACTCCGGCGCGATGTCGGCGCGGCCGGCGAGAAACGTGATGCCGTATAGCGGAATGGTCCCCGCGTTTTCGAGCGCGTCTTCGATCGATGGCGCATCCACGATCGCGTCCTCATCAGGAGGCGCGGCGGTGATCTCGGTGACGGTGTAGTAGTGCGATGCGGCCTCGACCGTCAGCCACTGGTCGCCCTTGCGCGCGGTGATCGCGCCTTCTTTATCGGCGAAGGTATAGGGAAGGTCGAATCCGGAAGCGCGCAGCACGATGGAGGCGTGGCGGACGATATCGGCCGGCGTGGTGGATTCAGTGCATTCATACATCACCGCGCGCGTGTCGCCGTCGATTCCGGTGGTGATGGGTTCGCCGCCCTGGCCGTCATCGCGCACCGGAACGTCGAGATGGTCGCCGGTTTTCGACTCGCAGTTGTCGATGCGGCACATCACCAGCTTGGGCAGCGACTTGGAATCGGCGCAGTTAGCGGCGTCCGGCGCCAGGCGCGTTTGCGCAGCGAGCGGGAGAGCGAGCAGCAGTACGCCGATAGATTTCACCGGTGTTCAGAAATCGACGGATCGGGGCGAAAGCTTTAGATCAAAAGAACGCGTGGCCTGAAAGGCCACGCCTCAAAAGAGACATTGCGGACACGAGGCGCATCCGATTGGGGCGCGATCTTCAGATCGCGCGTTTGTGATCCCGGCGATCTCGCCGATTAGGGCCGGATTTTTTTACCGTGCGCGCTTAAAAAACTGCACCGCGCGTTCGTGCTTCTCGGCCGCTGCGCGCGTGGGGAAGGTCCCCAAGTTTCTGCGATGGCCGGACTTGGGGTCCTTCTTGCGTGAATACAACCGATATTCGCCGGTCTTGAGCTTGCGAATCATGCCTGGGACGATGCAATCGATTTACCAGGTCAGGCGCCCGAGCAGCACGATGCGGCGTCGCATTGAGCGCGGCGGATCAAACGGCCAGGTTTAGCTGCCCGCATCAACACATTTCCTCAAAGGAGCATTCCGCGTCCCCACTTCCGGGCCCGCGGCGCCGCTGGTGGGCCAGTTCGGGACGCTGGGCCGGAACGTGCTGCGCTTGGATCCGTTTATCGAGTGTGCCGTGGTTACAGCGGCACCGGATTAGGAGAGGGAAGTTTCCATTTCCGAGGAAAGCTGTTCCCATTCGGCTACGCGAGTTTCGAGCTCACTACGGCGCGCGGAAACGATCTCGTTCAGGCGCACGGTCTCTTCGACACTCTTGAAATCCGCCAACGCGGCTTCGTGCCGCGCGATCTCGGATTCAAGCGTGGCGACCTCGCGCTCCACTTCTTTCAACCGGTCCTGAAGTTTTTTGAGCTTGATCGGATTGACGCGCTTTTTCGCTTCCGAATGCGCGGGCAAGGGCGCGGGCGCAGGCTCGGGCTCGCGCACCGGCGATTCGCCTCCCTGCTTGCGCCACAGGTAGTCTTCGTAATTGCCGGGAAAGACGTGCACGTGGCCGTCTTCGATCTCGAAAACGCGCGTGGCGAGCTTATCGATGAAGTAGCGGTCGTGAGAGACGAACACCACCGTGCCCGAATAGCGGCTGAGCGCTTCGAGCAGCACGTCCTTCGCGCGCATGTCCAGGTGATTGGTGGGCTCGTCGAGCAGCAGGAAATTCGACGGCGCCAGCAGCATCCGCGCCAGCGCGTAGCGATTGCGCTCGCCTCCGGAAAGCACGCCGATGCGCTTGAAAACGTCGTCCTCGCTGAACAGGAAACAGCCGAGCAGCGTGCGCAGCTCGGTCAGCGTGGCCGACCGCGACGCGTTCGACAAATCGTCCAGCATACGCGCCTCGGGATCGAGCTCCTTATATTGGTCCTGCGCGAAATAATCCGGCAGCGCGTTGTGGCCCAGCGTGTAGGAGCCCGACGTGAGCGGCTCGGTCCCGGCGAGCAGCTTGATCATGGTCGATTTTCCCGCGCCGTTGATGCCCACGAGCGCAATGCGGTCGCCGCGCTCGATGATGAAATTCGCGCCGCTAAAGACGTGCTTGGCCCCGTAGCTTTTCGCGACGTCTTTGAACTCGGCTACGATGCGCCCGCTGGGCTTGGGCTGCGGAAAGGAAAAGTGGATGGTGTGCTCGTCCGGCGGAATCTCGATGCGCTCGATTTTTTCGAGCTCCTTGATGCGCGATTGCACCTGCTTGGCCTTGGTCGCCTGGTAGCGGAAGCGGTTGATGAACGCCTCGAGCTGCTCGATGCGTTCGCGCTGGTTGCGATACGCCGCCTCGAGCTGCGAACGGCGTTCTTCCTTCTGGCGCAGGTACGAATCGTAATTGCCGGAATAAAAATGCACCTGCTTGTTCCAGATTTCCACGGTTTTGTTGACGGTCACATCCAAAAAGTAGCGGTCGTGCGAAATCAGAACGTAGGCGTAGGGATAATTCGACAGATATTCTTCCAGCCAATTGCGCGCTTCGAGATCCAGGTGATTGGTCGGCTCGTCGAGCAGCAGCATGTTCGGTTTCTGCAGCAGAAGCTTCGCGAGCGCGATGCGCATCTGCCAGCCGCCGGAGAATTCCTCGGTGCGGCGCTCCCAATCCTCCTTGCGAAATCCGAGCCCGTCGAGCACGGTTCCCACCTGCGCCTCGATGGCGTAGCCGTCGCGATTGCGGAATTCCGTATCGATGTGATGCAGCCGGTCCGCGGCGGCGGAATATTCGGCGCCGTCGGGGTCGAGCTCGGCGAGCTTGTGATGCAGCGTTTCGAGTTCCTTCTCCATCTCGCGCAGATCGGAAAACACGTTCATGCATTCGGCGAAGATCGTGCGTCCGGAAAGCGAGAGTCCATCCTGCGGCAGATAGCCTTGCGTGATGCCGCGCTGCATGCTGAGCGTGCCGTAATCGAGCGACTCCATCCCGGCGAGAATTTTCAGCAGCGTGGTTTTGCCGGTGCCGTTGGCGCCCACCAGGCCGGTGCGCTCCTTCGGCGTGATCAGCCAGTCGCAATTTTCAAACAGGAGTTTGTGGCCGAATCGTTTCCCGGCCGCTTGGAGTTGGATCATTTACCCGAATTTGTTGCGCGGATAATTCCATTCTAGCGAACCCGTCTGGTCGACAGACCGCTCACTGACGCGCGGGGCTCTGCTGAGCCGGGTTGCGGCGGTCGCGGAGCGGTCAGCTACGAGCTTCCGATCAGCACTCCGGTGACGAACACCAGCGCACCGCCGAGGCCCACCTGAAGCGCGGCGGACAGCGGCGGCGTCTCCATATAGCGATTGCGAATCCAGGTGATGGCGGCCAGCTCCGCGATCACCACCAGCACGGCGATGGTCATCGCCGCGCGGAAATCGGCGAGCAGGAACGGCAGCGTGTGCCCCACCCCGCCGAGCGCGGTCATCGCGCCGCAGACCACTCCGCGAACCCACGGATGGCCGCGGCCGGTCAGGCTGCCGTCGTCCGACAACGCTTCCGCGAATCCCATGCTGATACCCGCGCCCAACGACGCCGCCAGTCCCACGCGAAACGCGTCCCAACTGCTGTGCGTCGCGAGCGCGGCCGCGAACACCGGGGCGAGCGTCGAAACCGATCCGTCCATCAAGCCCGCGAGTCCGGGCTGGACGATCTGCAAAACGAAAAGTCTCCGATTGGCTTCGTCTTCCTGCGATTTGATACCGGCTTCCAGCTTGTCTTCCTCCAGTTCCTCGGCGCGGACCTGGTGAACGCGCTCCTCCTGCGCCAAGTCGTCGAGCAGTTGGCGGATATTAGGATCGTGGGTGCGCGCGGCGGCGGCTTCGTAGAACCGGCGCGTTTCCATTTCCATGGTCGCGGCGAGATTGCGAACGGTCTCCAGGCCGAGCGGCCGGATCAGCCACACCGGACGGCGGTAAATAAAGCCCTTCACGTCCTGCCGGCGGATGAGCGGGATATGATCGCCGAACTTCTGGCGATACAGCTCGATCAGGCGACGCCGGTGACCGGATTCTTCCTCGCGCATGCCGTCGAACATCGCGGCAGAGCCCGGGAAATTCTGGCGCAATCCCTCGGCGATATCGGAGTAGACGCGCTCGTCTTCTTCTTCGAGCGAGATCGCCAGCGCCAGCACCTCGGGCTCGCTCAGACTGTTGAAATTTCGCATTTCGACTCCTCAGGCGTTTTAAGCCCCAGCATAATGCAGTCCACAGCGGAAGTGGATTGAGTGAAAATCGCCGAATCCCCGGACCGCTTCGCGCATCTAAGCGCGCAAGGAGATTTTTCGATGTCGAAACAGGACGAAGCAGGTCTCATTTTAAAGTTGTATGAACTTCGCCGCGAAGAAACCATGCGCACGGCGCGCAACTGGTACTTTCGCGAATTCAACCCCGAATCGATCGCCGATTTCCAGAACGCGATGTTCGGCGAGCACAGCCCGCACCTGCGCATGGTCGTCACCTATTGGGACATGGCCGCGTCGCTGGTGAACCACGGCGCGATCGACCTGAGCCTGTTCTCCGACGCCAACGGCGAGCACATCGGCGTATTCGCGAAAATCGAACCGATCCTGGGAGAGATCCGCGCGGCCTTCTCGCCGCAGTTTGCGCGCAACCTCGAGAAGTTGATCGACGCCATGCCGGACGGGCGCAAGCTGACCGCGGGCAATCGCGAGCGAATGAAGGCGATGCGCGCGCAGGTTTCCGCGGCGCAGGCCCGGGCCGCGAAGAGCTGACCGCCTAAGCGTTCATCAGCATTCCGACGACGTAACTCGCCGCGGCAAAGAACGTCAGCAGTTCCGTTTCTTTGCGATCCCACAGCTTCACGCCGATCAATCCGGCGACCGCCACGGTCGCGGCCATCGCGTGGCGCGGATCGTTGACGTAAATGGCAGCCAACTCCGGGCGCGTCAGGATTCCGATCGCGACGATCGCCGATGTCAGCCCCGCAACTACCCACCATGCCGTCCGCGCGACGCGCTTGGCGCGGGCTTGTTGAACACCGCCTGTCTTCAGTGCCAACCACCAGGCGCCAAGCATCGTCACGGCGGCCGATGCGGCGCATCCGATTATCGCTATGAACCAGATGTTTGCCATCGCCCGGACCTGTTGCACGAAGTCCGCCACTTGTAAGTTGTTGAAATTGCGAATCGCATCGCTCAATTTCGCGCATGCTGCGCGTTTTCACCCACCTATGCGCGTAACGATTCCCTCATATCAGCCGATGTTACGAATTCCTGTAGAATAGGAAGGGTTTCGTTAGGGATTGGGAGTGCTGCCGCAAGAATTTACGCAGCTTTTGAACAACTGGCGCAACGGCGACAAGACCGCCCTAGACCAGATGACTCCGATACTGTATGAGGAGTTGCGGCGCATTGCGCGGCATTTCCTGGCCGGCGAACGCCCCGACCATACCCTTCAGCCTACCGCTCTGGTGCACGAGGCCTACATGCGGCTGGTGGACCAGCACTCGGTCGACTGGAAAAATCGCGCGCATTTCCTGGGAGTGGCAGCGTCGATGATGCGCCGCATCCTCATTAATCACGCGCGCTCGCAGCAGGCGGCCAAGCGGGAAGGTTATACGCACGCCATCGCGCTCGAGGACGCTTTCGGCGTCTTCACCGATCCGCAGATCGATCTGGTGGAGCTCAATACGGCGCTGCAGGAGCTGACCGAGCTCGATCCGCAGCAGGGGCGCGTGGTGGAGCTACGCTATTTCGGCGGGTTGACCATCGAGGAGACCGCGGAAGCGATGGGCATCTCGCCGGCGACGGTCAAGCGCGAGTGGGGCACCGCGCGGCTGTGGCTGCTGCGGCAGATGGAAGGACCCGTTCAGTGACCGCGGCACGATGGGGTGAAGTGAAGGCCGTGCTCGCGGCGGTGCTCGACTCGGATCCGGGCGAGCGCGAACGGGCGCTCGACCAGCTGTGCCATTCCGATGCGGATCTGCGCCGTGAAGTGGAGTCCCTGCTGGCGATGGAGAATCGCGCCGGAGCCGTGCTTGAAAGCGCGGCCGCACCCGGCGTGCGCTTCCGGTCCGAGTTGACGGCAGCGCCGCCCGAAAACGTCGGCCCCTACCGGATTGTGAAAGAGATCGGACGGGGAGGGATGGGCGCGGTGTATCTGGCCGAGCGCGACGACGGCGAGTATCGCAAACAGGTGGCCATCAAGCTCATCAGCATGGGCCGCTTCGATCCCGGTCTTCAGAAACGATTCCGCCGGGAGCGGCAGATCCTGGCACGCTTCGAGCATCCCGGCATCGCGCGCCTGATCGACGGCGGCGCGACGGCTCAAGGCCAGCCGTATTTCGTGATGGAGTACGTCGAAGGCCAGCCTTTGATCGAGTTCTGCGAATCGCGGCGCCTTCCGATCGCCGAGCGGATCGATTTATTCCTTGAAGTGTGCGGAGCGGTGGCGCACGCGCACCAGCGCTTGATCGTGCATCGCGACCTGAAGCCTTCGAATATTCTGGTCCGCGCCGATGGCCGTCCCAAGCTGCTCGATTTCGGTCTGGCGAGAATGCTCGAATCGGGGGAGGGCGCGGATGAGAATCTCACGCAGGCGGGCTTTCCCGTCCTCACGCCGGCCTACGCCAGTCCCGAGCAGATGCGCGGCGAGCCGTTCACGGTCTCAAGCGACGTGTACTCGCTGGGCGTGATCCTGTTCGAGCTGCTGTCCGGCCGGCGTCCCTACGACGTTTCCGGAGCCTCGGTTCTGGAGATGGCGCGCATGGTCTGCGAGCGGGAGCCGCAGCCGCTGAGCGAAGCGGCCAGCGACCCTGCGCTGAACCGCAAGCTGCGCGGCGATCTGGAGAGCATCGTGGCGAAGGCGCTCGAGAAAGATCCGCGCCGGCGCTACGCAAGTGTCGGCGATCTCACCGCGGACCTGCGGCGCTATCTTGCCGGGCTGCCGATTCAGGCGCGTCACGCGGGCGCGCTATATCGCGCGTTGAAATTCGTGAACAGGCACCGCCTGGCCGTGTCCGCGACCGCGCTGGCGGCCGCGCTGATCCTGGGGGTCGCCGGCGTGGCGCTGTACGAAGCGCAGCGTTCCGAGCGCCGGTTCGAGGAGGTGCGCAGCCTGGCGCACACCGTGATGTTCGATCTGCACGACGCCATCGAGCCTCTGCCCGGATCGACCAAGGCGCGGGCGCTGCTGGTGCGCAGCGCGCTGGATTACCTGGAACGGCTGTCGCGCGAATCGGCTGGAGACGCCCGGCTTTCGTGGGAAGTCGCGTTGGGGTACCGGCGCATCGGAACCGTGCAGGGCTACGGACCCGAAGCGAATCTCGGCAACACGCAGGCGGCGCTTGAGAGCTTCCGCAAATCCGCCGCGATTCTGGACCGCCTTGTGGCGCGAGATCCGGCCAATCGCGCTCTGCGCCACGACGACATCGGCGTGCTCAGCCAGCTCTCCACTGCTTACGCGGCCAGCGGCGACACGGACAGCGCGGCGCGCGCGGCGCAGAGAGCGGTCGCGCTGGCCGAAGACGGGTTTCGCACGCACGCCGACGATCAAGCCACTTTCGATCTGGCTGTGGCGCGCTCCGGCCTTGCCGATCTTTCCACCAATCAGGGCCGCTACGCCGAAGCCATCCCCATCCGCGAGCAGGCGCGCGATCTGTTCCAGAAACTCAGCGACGCGCAGCCTCAAAACCTGGAGCGCACGCGCTCGGCCGCCGTCGCGCATAAACGCCTGGCCGCGCTGTACGGCGTAACCGGCCGGTTCGCCGACGCCAGCCGGGAATATCGCCAGGCGCAGGTTCTCGATGAAGCGCGCTCGGCTGCGAACGGATCGGATCTGCGCGCGAAAATGGACCTGTCTTTCGATTACAGCGACCTCGGCTGGGTCAGCTCGCGGCTGAAGGACGAACCGGGCGCGCTCGCCTGGCATCAAAAGGCGCTGGCGCTGCGGCAGGAAGCGGCGCGGGCCGATCCCAGCAACCAGCGCGCGGCGGATTCGATCGCCAGCAGCATCGGCCGCATCTCCGCCGTGTATTTCCGCATGGGCGATCTCGATCGCGCGCTCGCCTACGCGGAACAGGCGCTGGCATTGTGGAAAGCGCGCGCCGAGCGTCCCGGGACGGGGTTCAATGTCCTGACCGAGGTCGCCGACGCGCACAGCGACCTGGGCGAGATCTACAGCGCGCGCCACGCCTGCGCACGTTCGGCCGCGGAATACGAGCAGGCGCGGTCGATTTACTCCGGGCTGCGCGAGCGCGGCGTGCTTCCCCGTTCGCAGTATTCGAAAATCGACCAGCTCGCGGCAGACGCGCGGGCGTGTCTGAACCGGTCGCCGAAATAGTACTCCCGGCCCTTCCCGTAAGTTCGTCCGGGCGGGAGTAAAGATTACGGAAACGCGCGGCCGCGCGGCGCATCCCCATCGATCTAAGTTCCTCCGAAACAGGATGATGCGCGATTGTCGCGGAGTGGAATCGCGCGTGCAGCTTCTGTCGCCGACGGTCGCGCCAAGCGGAGGACAAGAAAAGCGGCCGCTAATGAGGAGTCAACAAGTTATGCCGAATGAACTGGACAATGCTCACGATACTTCTGCGCCGAAAAGCGGCGGACACGGACACGCGATTGCGATCGGCCTGCTGAGCGCCGGCCTGGTTGCCGCGCTGTGCTGGGACGGTTATCTGGTAACGCAGTCGAACCAGCTCCGCCAAAACCTGGCGCAGGTGCAGGACGACACGCACGCGCAGATCGCCAAGTTGAGCGACGCAACCACCGCGCTGCTCGACCAACGCCTGGAAACCATCGATAGCGAGATCAAGACTGCCCAGGGCAACTCCGACACGGCGCTGAAGCGCGCGCGGATGGAATCGCTCAAGCAGACTCGTGACATCAACCAGCGCCTGGAGGCGCAGCAGAAGGAAGTCAGCGGAGAGCTGACCGAGCTCAAGGAGGCCACCACTACCGCGAACTCCAAAATCAGCGATGTCAGCAATGACGTGACCGGCGTGAAGGGCGACGTCACCACGGTGAAGCAGGATGTGGCGACCACGCAGACCGCGCTCGACAAGACCAACACGGATCTGAAGCGCGCCATGGGCGATCTGGGAGTGATGAGCGGGCTGATCGCCACCAACTCGAAGGATCTCGCCGCGCTGCGCGAGCTGGGCGAGCGGAATTACTTCGAATTCGATCTGAAGAAATCGGCTCCGACGCAAAAGGTGGGAGACATCACCATTGCGTTCAAGAAGTCGGACCCCAAGCGCGAGAAGTACTCGGTTACGGTGATGGCGGACGACAAGCGCGTCGAAAAGCGCGACAAGACGCTCGACGAGCCGGTGCAGCTCTACGTGAGCGACAGCCGCCAGCCTTACGAGATCGTGGTGAACCAGATCAAAAAGGATGAAATCGTCGGATACCTGGCGACGCCGAAAGTGAAGATGGCTCGCCGGTAACAGGGCGTCGGCCCTGGAGGGTGCAAGCGCGCTCGAGCGAAGGCCACGCTCGGGCGCGCTTTTTTGTGTCCGTGCGAAAAAAGGGGACAGACCGCTCTGTCCACTCTGGCCATGCGTCGCCGGATCAACCGCGTGCGTCTGGGGACAGAGTAGTCTGTCCCCTTTTTTCGCGCAGACACTTTTTGTTAAGATCGAGCGCGTGAGATGGGCCGCGATCGCCGCGTTTCTGGGCGTTTCCGCGTGGGCGCAATCTCTGAACGTGTATTCGGAGTTCGCGCGGATCGACACATCGGGAACGGTGAAGGCTCCCGCGACGCCGCGCGAAATTCTCTCGCCGGCGATCGTACGCAACGGGTTCACTTCGTTTCAGATCGTGGTCCAGGTGAAAAACGGGACCTCGTACTGGCTGCACATCGGGCAGAATCCGGACGCGTTCCGCATCCGCGTGTATACCGAATCGGACCGCGGAATCCTGGTGCCGATTGATCTTCCGTTCCACGGCGGTGCCACGCAGGTGTTGTGGATGGATGTATGGTGCGATCACGGCGCTCCGGTCCGGCGGGTGAAGATCGAGCCGGAGCTGGCGGTGGACGGCGACTGGGTCCGCTATCCGATGGAGGCCCGGGTGATGGAGGCGCAGGTTCCAGAGAACGCGGAGAAGTTTCCCCCGCTCTACGACAATTTCTGCAAGCCCTTCATGATTGAGGTGAACGATGATCATCTTCCGGGCGAGTTGCTGCAGACCTGGAGGTTTCGCGAGCGGAACAGGAGACAGGACGCTGCGCTGGCGTCGCACCTCTCGCGGGACGAGCTGGTGAAAGCGGTCGGATGCGAACGCAGCGCGGAAGACAATCCCGAATCGTATTTGCGAATCCGCGATTACCTGTTCCGCATGCGATAAACTTGGAGAGAACCCTTCGGAGAGATGGCCGAGCGGTTGAAGGCGCACGCTTGGAAAGCGTGTATAGGGGAAACTCTATCGAGGGTTCGAATCCCTCTCTCTCCGCCAGTTTATTTTCTGTAGGTTAAACGGGTTGCGCTTTCCCGTTTGAGCAATTTTGAGCAATACGCATGGTAGGATCGGGGCGAAATATGGCCCTGTTGAATCTCTACCGGCGGCACGGCTCGCACTGTGACTGGGGCGTCTTCGGCCTGACACTCCCCGTTTTGAGCAAAGTCTGCTTAAGCTATTCTGAAGAATCTGGAGTGGAGGTTTCCAACCATGGCGAAGCTCGTCTTCGGTTTGCAGCAGTCCCTGGACGGCTATGTCGACCACCTGAAAATCGGCCCACCCGGTCCCGCGCTCTCTCGTCACTTCACCGAGCAGGTGCGCGACCAGTCCGGCATTGTGTACGGTCGCGGCGTGTACGAAATAATGCGTTACTGGGACGAAGACCGTACTGATTGGGATGCGGAGGACCTCGACTTCGCGGCGGTGTGGCGACGACAACCGAAGTGGGTCGCGTCGCGTTCGCTGAAGTCAGTCGGCCCCAACGCCACACTCGTTGAGGATGACCTCGAGGCGGCGATACGCGGACTGAAGGCGAAGCTACCTGGGGAGATTGCAGTTGCCGGACCGAACCTGGCAAAGAGCCTGACCGACCTTGGCCTCATTGATGAGTATCGACTCTATTTCCGCCCCTTTGTGCTTGGTCGCGGCACGCCATTCTTCGCCGGCCCCCGGCCGCCACTCCGCCTTGTGGCCAGCGATCGAATTGGCGAGGACGCGTTCAGGCTGACGTACGTTCCTGCTTAATCGTGTGACTCGTCCGTCGGACTGCGCCGCCCGTCACGCCGGCTTCGGGTCGAGACCCAAGCTGACCCACTAGCCCCTTCCCGGCGAGCGTCACCTGAATGGCGAAGAGTGTACCGTCGGGCTGCCGCTGATGCGGGTGAGTCTCCTATGAACGGCTACTCGCTATACTTTGTGAGCATCCTACGTCGAACCCTCATGAGCGCGGGCGCGAAAGAGGGGGGTAGGACAATTCAATGAGAAATGTACTCTACGCAGTCAACATTATCCTGGATGGCTCTGTGACCACACGAAGCAATTGCCAACGGCGAAATACTTGAATATTTTACGCAGCTCCTGCGAGATGCCGACCTGCTCGTCTATGGACGCAAGACTTTTCAACTGATGGTTCCTTATTGGCCTGATGTCGCAAAAGACCAGTCTGCAAGCAAAGCGGACCGCGATTTTGCGCAGGCATTCGAATCCGCCAGCAAAGTTGTTTTTACGCAATCGTCAGACGATGCTAGAGCCAGGAAAGGCGAAAAAATGCGAGGGTTGTCCGCACAAATCTTCGCGACGAAATACTCAAGTTGAAGCAAGAGCCGGGCAAAATATTATCGGCGGTGCGGATATTCCTTCACAACTTATAAGGCTTGGCCTGGTGGATGAATGTCGTTTTGTCGTTCAGCCAATCCTTGCCGGAGAGGGAAGACGGTTGCTGGAGGGCGTAAACCTGCCCGAGAAGGTGCAATGGAAACTGGTTGAGTCAAAGCCCTTTAACTCGGGATGTGTTGCGCTTCGTTACTTGAAAGAGAGAGAGAAACTCTGCAAGGCTCTGCTGCTGGCTCCCGGCCAAAAAAAGATCCACTACGAATGATCGATTAGTTTGGCGTCGACGTTGGCTTTAAGCATGTTGCAGAAGAGTTGTCCTTGCTCGATGGCATCGTCGAGCGCCACATGCGTATGACGCACGGGATCGAACCACTCCGGGGGCATCGACTGCTTGCCGCACGCTCGATATGGTCTGCGCAGCAATGCCATCGCATAGGTCTTGATATAAATTGCCGAATAGCCGAATGGGTTCTCGCCCGCAAACTCGGTGAGATACCAATAGACGAAGGAAAAATCGAAAGCGGCCGGGTACCCGACAAACACTGGCCGTCCGCCAAACGCCTTGAGCCAGGCAACGTAGCGTCTCAGGGCGACGGC
>DATJVN010000057.1:0-7029 GCA_035501755.1 Bryobacteraceae bacterium
AGTCTTGAAGCGCTCGTGCTCGAGCAGCCGGTCCACCAGCTCCCGGCGCGGGTCCTCTTCCGGGGAGATCTTCTCCAGCTCGGGATCGCGCGGCAGCAGCATTTTGGACTTGATGTGGATCAGCGTGGCGGCCATGTACACGAATTCAGCGCTCAGCTCGATGTTCATCCCGGCGGCGCGCTGCATGTAGTCGATGTACTGCGCGGTGATCTGGGCGATGGGGATGTCATAGATGTTGATCTCCTGCTTGCGGATCAGGTCCAGCAACAGATCGAGCGGCCCATCGTAATGCTCGAGGTGGAAATTCAGCCCGGACGACACTTCTTTTAAGAATACCAAGCGCCCGGCGGCGTTTCACTCCAATGCCGAAACAATTTATCCTGGTAATGTTGTGAGCACGTCGCGCACCATGCCGGGCGGATTTGCGGACCGCGCCAAGCTTGCTTCGGGCGCGAGCGGGCGTCCGTTGTGCCGCTGGTGCAACCTGGAGGTCCCCGCCGGGCGATTCACCTTCTGTTCGGAGTGGTGCGTCCACGAATGGAGGCTGCGCACCGATCCGGGCTATCTTCGGGACCAGGTTTTCCTGCGCGACCGCGGCCTGTGCGCCGCTTGCGGCGTGGACACCGTCGCGGCATGGCGCGATCTGAAGCGCTCGCGCGGGACGCATCGGCTTCGGCTGCTCGAAAAATGGGGATTGAAGAAGCTGAATCGCAAGACGCTATGGGATGCCGATCACATCGTGCCGGTAATCGAAGGCGGCGGCGAGTGCGACCTGGACAATATCCGGACGTTGTGCGTGGCATGTCATCGCGAGCAGACCAAACGCTTGCGGGCGCGGCGCGCCGGGTTATCCGCCTGACACTATATCCGGACGTGTTAACGTTATACACATAGGCTCTGCGCCTTTTCTCTGAGGGAGACTCCATGATCCGATTGAAAGTCAACGGCTGTGCCCGCCAATTCGACGGTGAGCCTGACATGCCGCTGCTCTGGTATCTGCGTGATGTGATTGAACTTACCGGGACTAAGTACGGGTGCGGCATCGCCCAGTGCGGCGCCTGCACCGTGCATATCGACGGAAAAGCCGCGCGGGCGTGCATCACGCCGATGAAGGAAGTCGCCGGAAAATCGGTGGTGACGATCGAAGGGCTGAGCGTGAAGGGCGATCATCCCGTTCAGCGCGCCTGGCGGGAGCTGAATGTTCCCCAGTGCGGATATTGCCAGAGCGGCCAGATGATGCAGGCCGCGGCACTGCTCAAGGAAAAACCCAAGCCGACCGACAAAGACATCTACGACGTCATGAGCGGCAATATCTGTCGCTGCGGAACGTATCAACGCATTCGCGCGGCGGTGAAGCTGGCAGCGAACTCGCGCAATCACGCGCGACCCGCCACCGGCACGGCGGATCAGAACGGAGGGCGTGTATGAGCCGGCAAACCGTAACCATCGTCAGCAGACGCGGGTTCCTCGAAGGGATTTTTTCCGCCGGGGCATTAGTGCTGGCGTCGCGAATTTTGCCGCAGACCGCCGAAGCCGCGACCACGGTTGACGAATCGGCGTGGCATCCGAGCGTTTACGTGGGACTGGAGCCGGACGGCCGCGTCATTATCGTCGCGCACCGCTCGGAGATGGGCACCGGAATCCGCACGGCGCTCCCCATGGTGGTCGCCGACGAGCTCGAAGCCGACTGGAACCGCGTTTCCATCCAGCAGGCCACCGGAAATCGCAAGTACGGCGATCAGAACACGGACGGTTCGACCTCTATCACGAGCTTTTTCCAGCCCATGCGCGAAGCCGGTGCGACGGCGAGGATGATGCTGGTTTCC
Source organism: Bryobacteraceae bacterium (assembly GCA_035501755.1). Lineage (GTDB taxonomy): Bacteria > Acidobacteriota > Terriglobia > Bryobacterales > Bryobacteraceae > Palsa-187. The sequence continues at coordinate 1,827 of DATJVN010000057.1, forward strand.
GCCGCCGCAGCGAAATGGAACGTCCCGGCGTCGGAATGCGCGGCGAAAAATCATGAGATCCTGCACACGCCGAGCGGAAGGAAATTCGGCTACGGCGAGCTGGTCGCGGCCGCGGCGACGCAGCCGGTGCCCAAAAAAGACGAGCTGAAGTTCAAACCCTCGTCAGAATACCGCTACATCGGCAAGGACATTCCCGTCACCGATCTTGACCAGATTCTGACCGGCAAGGCGATCTACGGCATCGACGCGAAAGCGCCGGGGATGGTCTATGCGTCGATCGAGCGCTGCCCCGTGATCGGCGGGAAATTGAAAAGCGTCGATGACGCGGAAGCCCGAAAAGTGCCGGGCGTGTTGCAGACGGCGATTATCGATCCGTTCAAGCCGCCCTACATGTTCCAGCCGCTGGGCGGCGTGGCGGTGATCGCCAACAACACATGGGCCGCGATGCAGGGCCGCAAGAAATTGAAACCGGAATGGGAGTTCGGTCCCGGCGCGAGCTACGATTCGGCGGCCTATAAGGACGAGCTGAAGCAGGCCACGCGCGTCGCCGGTCGCGTGGAACGCAACGCGGGCGACGTGGAAGCCGCATTCGCGAAGACCGCCAAAACGCACGAAGCCGATTACTACGTTCCGCACCTGGCGCACGCCGAGATGGAACCTCCCACCGCGGTCGCGCAATTTCAGGACGGAAAAGTAACCGCCTGGACGGCGACGCAGGACCCGCAGCAGGTGCAGACCACCGTGGCGCGCGTGCTCGGAATCAAATCCAACGACGTGACGTGCTACGTCACGCTGCTCGGCGGCGGCTTCGGGCGCAAATCCAAGCCGGATTACGTCGCCGAAGCCGCGGTGCTCTCGAAGCAGCTCGGGGGGAAGCCGGTGAAGGTGGTGTGGAGTCGCGAAGACGATATCCGCTTCGATTATTTCCATTTCCCCGCGTGGATGTATCTGAAAGCGGCGCTCGATGAAAAGGGCAGGCCCACAGCATGGCTCGGGCGCAGCGCCTATCCGCCGATGGTGCAGGGGCTCAACACGCCGCAGAACGGGTATCTGGGCAGCATGGGATGGCAGGACATTCCCTGGGACATTCCTAATATCCGCACGGAAAACGGAAAAGCGGCGGCGCATGTGCGCATCGGATGGCTGCGGTCGGTGGCGAACATTCCGCATGCCTTCGCGGTCCATTCCTTCGTGGACGAACTGGCCGCGCTGGCCAATCGCGATCGGGTGGAATACCTGCTGGACCTGCTGGGACCGGACCGCATTGTCGAAATGGGGCGCTCGCGCGGACGCGGAAGCCGGCCGAATCCCTACGCGCTCGACACCGCGCGCACGCGCCGCGCGCTCGAAACAGTAGCCGAGCAGTCCGGTTGGGCGAAGAAGAAATCGGGCAATGGGACCGGCTACGGCATCGCCGTTCACCGCAGCTTTTTGAGCTACATCGCGACGGTGGTCCAGGTGGAAGTGGACCACGGCCGCGTGACGATTCCGCGCGTCGACACCGTGGTGGATGCGGGACTGGTCGTTCATCCGGACCGGGTGAAAGCGCAGTTTGAAGGCGCGGCGGTGTTCGGAGCGGGCATCGCGATGATGAGCGAGATCACCGCGGAGAACGGGCGCATCGCGCAGTCGAATTTTAACAACTACATGGTTCAGCGCATCGGCCAGGCGCCGGAAACGCATGTGACCATCATCGGCACGGACAATCCTCCGGCAGGCGTGGGCGAACCCGGTGTTCCGCCCATGGCGCCGGCGATCGCCAACGCGATTTTCGCTGCCACCGGGAAACGCATCCGGGAGCTGCCTGTCAAGAAACAGCTCGCCTGATAGAATCTCAGGCATGGCGCCGGGTCCGGCACTCAGCATCGGAACGCTGCGGGAAAGCGAGATCGCCGAAGCCACGCGCATTGTGCGGCTCGCCTTCGGCACGTTCCTGGGAATTCCGAATCCGCTCGACTTCATGGGCGACCGCGATTTCATGCGGCCGCGTTGGCGCTCGAAGCACGTGAAGGTGCTCGCGGCGCGCGAGGGCGCGCGGCTGATCGGGTCAAACGTGATCACGCGATGGGGATCGTTCGGCTTCTTCGGCCCGCTCACGGTTCTGCCGGAATATTGGGATCGCGGCGTAGCGCAGCGGCTGCTCGAAGCGACCATGCGCGTGTTCGACGCCTGGGGAGTCCGGCACAGCGGCTTGTTCACCTTCCCGCACAGCGCCAAACACGTCGGCCTGTACCAGAAATTCGGATATTGGCCGCGTTATCTCACCGCGGTGATGTCTCGGGTTCCGGAGGGGAACGCGCCCGCCCCGGAGACGCTATCGAGTTTGAACAGGAAGCAGCGCGAAGAGGCGATCGCGGCGTGCGCCCGGCTCACCGGGAGAATCGATAAGGGATTGGATCTTTCGGGCGAAATTCGCGCGGCGCTCCAGCAGGGCGGCGACGTTGTGCTCACGCGCTCGCGCGGCGGCATCGCCGGATTCGCGATCTGCCTGAACGGTCCCGGCTCGGAGGGTGGTGAGAAGGTGTGCTATATCAAGTTCGCCGCGGCGCGGACCTCCGCTGATTTCGAAAAATTGCTGGAGGCCTGCGACGGCTTCGCCTCCTCGCGCGGCGCGGGCCTCGAGGCGGGAGTAAACCTGGCGCGCCAAGACGCGTTCGACCGCATGCGCGCCCATGGCTACCGCGCCGTCATGCAGGGCGTGGCGATGCAGCGTCCGCACGCCGAGGGATTCAATCGCGCGGGCGTTTACGTGATCGACGACTGGCGCTGACACGCGCTGCGGGCGTCATTCGCGGCTGATCAGCAGGAATCCGGTTTCCACGTTCCGGTCGACGATGCGGTTCCACATCACGCGCGCCGTGCCGGCGGCTTCCTGATGCGTGAACTCCACCACCTGGCCGGCTTCGAGCGAGGCCTCGGCGTGGGCCATGCGGAATCCGCTGGCGCTCACGTCGATCAGGCGGCCCTCGATCTGGCGCGCGCGCGGACCGGGACAGCGCACCACTACCCTTCCCGACGTCCTCCGGCGCTGCTCACGACGTTTCTCTGTACGTTTAGTGGCGATGGGTGCCATCATACCGCGGCGCCGGCCCGCTCGGTTTCGTAGAGTTTCAGCTTGCGGCTCAGGGTGCGCCGGGAGATCCCCAGCCGCGCCGCTGCTTTCTGCTGATGACCGCCGGTGGCCTCCAGCGCTTCGAGGATCATGCGTCGTTCCATGCCGTCAATGCTGGTGAGGGAAGCGTCCCCATTTCGATGCGTCGGCGCCGGAGGCGCGCCGGAGGCGGCCGGCCTCAGCGCCAGATCCTCCGCGTGAATCACCTCATGCTGCGCGAGCACCGCGGCCTTGGTGACCACGTTCCTCAATTCGCGAATATTTCCCGGCCAGGAATGCGCTTCAAGCGCGGCGACGGCGCCTTCGGAAAATTGCAGAGCGGGGTCGTGCTGCGCGAGAAAATGGCGCGCCAGCGGAGCGATATCTTCCATGCGCTGGCGCAGTGGCGGAACGCGCAGCGAAATCTGGCTCAGCCGGTGATACAGGTCGCTGCGAAAACGCCCGTCCTCGACGGCCGCCTCCAGGTCCTGGTTGGTCGCCGCGACCACCCGCACGTCCACCGTCACTTTTTTCGTTCCACCCAGCCGGTAATAAGGGACGCCGTCCAGCACGCGCAACAACTTCACCTGCATTTTGGGATCCAGTTCGCCGATCTCATCCAGGAAAATGGTCCCCTGGTGCGCCAGCTCGAATAACCCCGGTTTGTGCGCATCGGCGCCGCTGAAAGCGCCTTTATCGTAACCGAACAGCTCGCTTTCAAGCAGATGTTCGGGCAGCGCGGCGCAACTTAGATCCACCCACGGCCGATGGGAGCGCATGGAGTATTGATGCACGGCTCGCGCGATCAATTCCTTGCCCGACCCGCTTTCGCCGATGACCAGGACGGTCGCGTTGGAGCGCGCCACACGCTCCACCATGCCCATCAGGCGCAGCATCGGCTCGCTGGCGATAATCGCCGTCATGCCCAGAAATACGCGACCCTGAGCCGATCCCATCTCTTGACGCGCAGCGCTCATGCTCTAATTTATTTCGCCACGATGTGGCTGCCGGCGCCCTCCGAGGAACACCTTAGCCGCGCCGCGAATCTTACCCGCCGCTTGCGACAACTTGTCGCATGACTTTGCGGCGAACGGGCCAAAGTGTCGCGTTCCCTAAGGCCAACGTGCGCGCAAGTACTTGAATTCGCTTGGCGTCATGTGGAAGCCGGGCTGCAGATACCCCCCCAAAGAACATGGAGGCCGCCAAGCAGTCCTTGCCCAGGAAGGCGCGGGCGTATGCCCTGATCACTGCCGCTTTGGCTGCCGTCGTTCTTGCCCGGGCCCTGTGGAACTGGGAATCGCCGGACTTGTTCAAGTACGCGGGATTTCTGCTGGCCGCCATCGCGACTTCGGGAATGCGCATCCGCATTCCCGGCATCACCGGCACCCTGTCGGTGACCTTCCTTTTCGTTCTATTCGGACTCCTGGAGCTGAATGCTCCTGAAACTCTGCTCCTGGGCGTGCTGGCGACATTCGTCCAGTGCTGCTGGGGCCGGACAGTGCTGCCGCGCGCCTGGCACACCATTTTCAACGTCAGCGCGATGGCCCTCGCGATCGCCCTGGCCGAGCAGACCTATCATGCGTCCGCGCTCGCGTCGCATCCCGTCGAGCCTCCGCTGCGCCTGGCCGCCGCTACCTGCGTCCTGTTCGTCTTCAATACGGGTCCGGCGGCGATCATGATCGCGCTTTCCGAAGCCCGCAGCTTCATTGCCGTCTGGCGCGACAGCTACTTCTGGTCGCTGCCTTACTATCTGGGCGGAGCGGCGCTGGCTGAAGTCGCCAGTCTCGCGAACCAGGTGCTCGGATGGCAGGCCGTCCTGCTCAGCGGACCGGTCATGTATCTCATCTATCGTTCCTACCGGCTGTACCTGGAGCGCCTGGAAAATGAGAAAAAGCACGCCGAAGAGGTTTCCAGCCTGCACCTTCGGACCATCGAGGCGTTGGCGCTGGCCATTGACGCCAAGGACCACACCACGCACGATCATTTGCAGCGCGTGCAGCATTATGCCATGGAACTCGCCAAGGACCTGGGACTGACCGCCGACGAACAGGAAGCCCTGCGCGCGGCATCCATGCTTCACGATATCGGCAAGCTGGCCGTGCCCGAGCACAT
>DATJVN010000058.1:0-36545 GCA_035501755.1 Bryobacteraceae bacterium
CGCCCACCCTGCACGCGGGATTGCTAAGGCTTTTACGTCGAGTGTCAGGACTTCACCCAATTGTCCCGCCACTTCATCCGCGCTTACCATCGAACCCAGTTCGATGACGCGATGCCCTGACCACGCCGGCCCGGTCAGAAGCTTTGCTACCTCTGCGCCGATGTCGTTAGTCGCGACCATTGTTGATTTCCGGTTTGTAGGATTGTAGAAGACCGGTAGTGTTCCGCCTTGGGCGGCCTGTAAGCCGAAAAGAAAATTTTCGAAAAAGCCGCCTGCGCGCACAAATGCGACCGGAGATCTCAGGCTGCGAAAACCTTGCTCCAGAAGTGATAAGGCCGTGATCATCCCCAGCCCGCTTGTTCTATTCGCGCCCATCGACGAGAGCGCTACCACCCGCGGGGGCACTACCTTGGTCAGCGCCTCGACATAGTTCGCAATCACGCCCTTTGCTTCTCTGTAATCGGGCGAGGGTGCCCATACAGCCGGCAACATTACAAACGCGCCCTCAACACCTTTGAGCGCTGCCGCTATGGCTGTCGCATCGTTCCAGTCTCCATCCACCAACTCCACGCCTTGGTCTGCCCACTTCGCCGCTTTCTCGTGATTGCGCACAAGTGCTCGCACCTGTTTGCCTTGCTTCAGCAGACGCCGCGCGGTAGCGCCCCCAGCTTTTCCAGTAATGCCCATGACTAAATACATGCTCGTTTTCTCCTTGTTGTTTCTTGCAGCGCTACCGTATCTGTCCTACACTACAGTCGAGTGCTCTTCGAGGTGAAAAGTTGCAAGCGAAAATGAAAGATTTTAGGGCCTGTTCACGTTACGCGCAGCGCTTCGACGATCAGAGCAAAGTTGAGGAAAGCCAGAAACACGACGTCGAGTTTTTCAAAACGTGAGAAGATTCGGCCGAAGCCTTTGAGCCTGGATGCATTCAACACAGGTCAGCCGCGGCAGGCCTCGCCAGTCTACGCCTACGAGACGCCTTATCGGGATTATGGACCCACCATTCGCGTTTTCTTTCTGAGCCACGTGGGGAGCGCTGAGGATCTGCAGAATGCAGCCACCCAGGTGAAAGCTCAGACCGGAATCCAGGTCGCGAACACGTGCGAGTCAGAGCGAGCGCTGGTCTTGCGTGGCAATCCGGATCAGATTGAACTCGCGGAACAACTGCTCAAAAAACTCCAGTAAGGTCTTAGGCGGCCGGACGCAGCAGTCCGATCCCCAGCGTGAGAACGCAGACGGCCAGAAGAATTGCGCCCACGTAAATCAGGCTGACGGTTCCATTGGGAGCCTGCGCGTCGGGTGGGCCCATGGAGATGAAAAATCCCATCGAAATCAGAATTGCCGAGAGCGGGATGCCGGCTCGGACAATCCAGATAAGCACGAACGGAAGCGTGGCGGAATCGGCGAGCATCTGCGAGATCAGCGATAACAGAACAATCACTCCCGCGTGAGCGTGGCCCGCGCGAAAAAAGTTCTGCCGGAGCGCATTGTCCATGTAGCCCGAGTTTCGGTTCATCAGCGACGTCAGCAGAAAGTAGCCGCCGTATTGGATAGTCGGGACGGTGATCAGGATGATGCCTGACATCAGCCGTGATGCGCTGGTCATTGTCGTCTCCTTGGGATCTCTCCTCGCGGCGTCAGTATAGCTCAAGACGGTCGAAGATCATCGATGATATGAAAATGGACTCCGTGTTTGACGCGCTGAAGTCGGTGCTCGCCAGGCAGGCGAAAACTCTGAACGTGAAGACGGACACGCGGTCCGCGTACACGCTGGTGACTAAATCGCCCTCGCCGTTTCCGCAACATAAAGGGCAGCCCATGTGGTTCGGAGAGGTGCGCCGGGGAAAGGCGTACGTGAGCTATCACCTGATGCCGCTGTATATGAACGACCCGCTGGTCGCGACCATTTCGCCGGCGCTCCACAAGAGAATGCAGGGCAAGACGTGCTTCAATTTTAAGAGCGTTCCGGAGCCGGAGCAGATCGCGGAACTCGATCGGCTGACGCGGGCGGCGGTGAAGGATTGGCGCGGGAAGAAGTGGCTGTGAGGCGGTTGTAATACGTGCTAAAGTGTTGATTTCGCCCCACGATGTCCGTGCAAATTTTCCTACAAGGAAAGCTCCTCGGAATCGAAGAGTTTCTTTTCGCGCCCGCCCCGGAAGACCACGACCAGGTCTTTACCGGACGCTCGCACTGGATCAGCCTGTTGAGCGAAGTACTGCCCCGAGCACTGCTCGCTGAGCTGGGACTGTCCAAGATTCTGCTGGGATCGAGCGGCGGTGGGCAGTTCCTGGTTGTTCTGCCGGAGGAATCGCGCGGCGCGGCCGAGGCATTCCTTGAAGCCGCGGCCAACGAAATCGCCCAGTTGAGCGATGGGTTGCTCAAATTGCTCTGGAGCGTCACGGAAAACCTGGGCGACTGGAGCGACGTGCGCCGACGCTTGACCGAGCAGATGGAGCATCGCCGCGGAACGCCGGGATTCGAGGCCGCGCCGGCTTCACCGGAGGGAAGCTCCCAGGCGTATTTCGCCGGGCAGCTCGGAATGAAGCTGCGCGACGCGGAGTCGGCGGGGTGGTCGCCGGAAACGCCGGGACGCATCCAGATTGGCGAAGGAAAACACGTGTGGAGTCTGGCGGGATCGTCGACCGAGGCGCTGCCGTTTGCGCGGCACGCGGCGCCGAGCGATGACGGGCGCGAACCGGCGTCAACCGCGACGCTCGCCGCGCGCGCGTCGGGGCTGAACACGTGGGGCGTGCTGCGCGGCGATGTCGATAACTTCGGCATCCGCATCCGCCGCGCACAGAATATCGAGGAGCACATCCAGCTTTCGGTGATGTACAAGCAGTTTTTCGCGGGCGAGCTGGAAGTGTTGTGCTCCATGCCCGAGTTCTGGCGCAAAGTGACGGTGATTTATTCGGGCGGCGACGATTTCGCGGTATATGGCGCATGGGACGCGCTGATTGCGCTGGCGCGCGAGATCGAGCGATTGTTTCACAGATTTGTCGAAGCGACGCTTCAGGAATTCGCCGGGCCGGAAGGGAAGACGATCAGCATGGCGCTGGCGCTCGCGCCGGCCGTGGACGCGTCGCTGGGCGCGGTGTTTGAAGAAGCGGGCGAGCGGCTGGAGATCGCCAAATCCGCGGACAAGGATTGCGTGTGGCTGCTGGGGCGGACGCTCGAATGGAAGCAGTTTTCCGAAGCCTCGGATTTGAAAGATTCTTTGATGCGCATGGTTTCGGATTTCGGCGTGTCGTCGCAATATTTGCGCGATCTGTGCGGGATTTACCGGGAAACGCAGTCGAAGATGTCGCGCCGCCAGGCGCGGCGCACCGGCGGCGAGCGGCCGTGGCGCTATCACCGGCGCATCCGCAGAATTCTTGGTGCGGCGCGCGACGGATCGCCCGGGCGCGGCGATTTTCAGAAAGCGCGGACGGCGCTGATCGCCGATCTGATCGGCCGCAGCGCGGTGACGGTGAAGTTGCGGCCCGCCGGTCGCGTGGCGCTAGAATGGGCGAGGCTGTCGGCGGAGTAGCGGCGAATGCGACATTATGGAGCGCGGTGGTAGCGGGAAGGAAATACAATGGATGACGCGGTAGAGAATCAGGTTCAGGACGAGGCTCCGCAGGAACCCGCGGCGCCGGCGGTGACCGCCGAAGCGTCGGCTCCGGAAGCCGAAAAGCCCAGGCCCGAAGCGGAAGCTCCCAAGCCCAGGCCGGAAGGTAAGCCACAGGGCCAAAAGCGCGAAGAAAAGCCGCGCGAGGAGAAGCCCCGTGAAGACCGGCGCCCGCAGCAGAATGAGCGCCGCGGCGATCGTCCGGGCGGTGGCGGGCGCGGCGAACATCGCCCCGAACATCGAGGAGGGCCTCGCGAGGGCGGGCGTCCCGGCGGCCCTCGTCCGTTTGAAGGCTTCGCCGATATCGAGCTCGAAAAACTCATCTCCGACAGCCTGTATCTCGACAATCAGGCGCACGCGGTGGTGGCGAGAATGCGCGACATGGATTCGGGCACCAAGAGCCAGTTGCGGCGATTGTACAACGCCGTTCGCCGCGCGGTACGGGCGCCGGAAAGCGAACGCCAGCACCAGTTCGTGATGCTGCGCGCGCGCCTGGCGTACACGATTGCGCGTCATTCGCTGCGCAGTCTGGACGCGCTCGAGCGCCTGCTGCTGCAAGTCACGCGCAAAAACGACGCGCGCGGCTACGAACGGTTCAAGGATCTTTTTGAAGCGATCGTCGCTTACAACGAATAGAGGAATATGAGCGCACACACTGCTCAAACACAATTGCAGTTGGTGGGGAAACTGATTTTATACGGCGATCTGCATTGCGAGACCGGATTGCACATCGGCGCGGGCAAGGGGTCGCTCGAAATCGGCGGCGCCGATAATCCCGTGGTGAAGGACGCCTTCGGGCTGCCCTATATTCCGGGAAGCTCGCTGCGGGGCAGGCTGCGGTCGCTGCTTGAGAACGCGATGGGTTTGACCACGCCCTCGGAGCTGGTGTACGTGTCCAAGCGCCGCGGGCAGGAGGTGCGGATTCACCAGAGCGACCGGCCCGACGACGAAATCTGCCTGCTGTTCGGCCGCAGTCCGGGCCGCGTGGAGAGGATGGAAGGCGAGCCCATCGAAACGCGCGCGGCGAGTCCGGCGCGGCTCACGGTCTATGACGCGCCACTCGAGCAGGAGAGCATCACCGCGCAGATGCGCGAGAACCTCGACGACGAAATTACGGAGGTCAAGAGCGAGAACGCCATCGACCGGATCACGGCGCAAGCCAATCCGCGGACGCTGGAGCGCGTTCCCGCGGGCGCGCGCTTCAAGGTTCGCATGGTGCTGGACGTTCTGTGCGAGGAGGACAAGGCGCTGGTCGCACGCTTGTTCGAGGGGCTGAGATTGCTTGAAGACGACGCGTTGGGAGGCGGAGGGTCGCGCGGCAGTGGGCGCGTGAGGTTCGCGAATCTCAAGCTGGCCTGGCGCAATCGCGCGTTTTATTCGTCGGGTGGGGCGGAGACGGAACTGGCCTCCGGCACGGACCTCGCCGCGATTCAGCAGGTCGCCTCGAACGGGGAGTTTGCGATGAAATTGTCGAGTTGAATTTCACAGCCTGAAAGCCTGTGCCACGTGGCACGAACTTCAGTCTATGACTCTTTCCATGATTATTCGCCTTCATCCCTCCGGACCCTGGCGCATCGGACCCGATTCGGGCGACCGCGATCGTGTGGACCGCGTGTATCACAGCGACTCGGTGTACTCCGCTGTCTCGACCGCGATGGCGCGCCTGGGAATGCTCGAAGAATGGCTTGACGCGACGGCGCGCGCGACCGAGCCGGCGGTCAAGTTCAGCTCCTGTTTTCCATTTCAGGGCGACACGATGTTTGTGGTGCCGCCGCGCAGCCTGTGGCCTCCGCCCCCGTCGGCGAAAGTGCGTTGGAAGGGCGCGCGCTTCGTGCCGCTGAGCCTGGTCGGCGATCTGGTTCACGGCCGCGCGGTCTCGGAAGAAAACTGGTCGGTGGACGGGCCGAGTGAGTGCCTGGTGCCGCAGGGCGGCCACGGCCCGTTTCGCGTGGCGGTGCGCTCCAACGCCGCGGTCGACCGGCACGGCGCGGCGGTTGAGCCGCATTCGAGCGCGTGCCTGGAGTTCGCGCCACACGCCGGCATGTGGATGATGACGCAATTCCGCGATTCGGATCGCTGGAAACAGCCGGTCGAGGCCGCGCTGCGCCTGCTGGCCGATTCGGGTTTCGGCGGGGAGCGCTCGCGCGGGTGGGGCCGCGCGGAGGTTGCATTTTCCGATGATGAAACACCCCTGGTCGCCGCGACGGAAGGAGAGGCCGCCTGGTGGATGCTGTCGCTGTTTCATCCTGCCGAAAGCGACGCGGTGGATTGGCAGCGCGGGGATTACGCCTTGACCACGCGCACCGGACGCGTGGACGGATCGGGCGACGCGAAGCGGTCCACGCGCATGGTCGCCGAGGGGTCCGTAATTGTGGCGCCTTCCGAACCGCGCGGCGCGGCGATGGACGTGGCGCCGGAAAATTTTGCGCATCCTGTGTATCGCGCCGGTTTCGCGGTCGCGGTCGCGATTCCATGGAGGGCGGCGTGAAACACGTGGCGCACCCACACTTGATCCTGCGGACAAACTCGGCGGGCGACCGCTTCCTGACTGTCGCGGCTCCACGGGCGGCTGCGTCTACGGCAGCGTCAAGCGGAGCCGCGCGCGTGAGCGAGCGGTCCCAAGGGAGCATCGCGGCGTGAAATACCGCCTCACCTGCCTGACCCCCACGCTCGTCGGCGACGGCCAGCGCCTTTCGCCCATCGATTACATGGTCTGGAAGGATCATGTGAACGTGCTCGATCAACGCAGGATCTTTCGTCTGTTGGCCAAGGGTCCGCGTCTGGACGGGTATCTCGCGCAGCTCAAGAAAGCCGAAAAACTCGATTTCGCATCGTGGGGAGGCTTCGCGCAGAATTTCGCCGGGCGCCGCATTCCATTCGAGCATCCCAGCGCGATCCCTTACTGGGAACGCGCCATGGCGCAGAATCTTTTCATTCCCACCTTCGCCGAATCGCCCTCGGGACCGTACCTGCCCGGCACCGCGATCAAGGGCGCGCTGCGCACCGGCGCGGTTTTCGAGCGTTGGAACCAGAAGACCATGGCGGATCTGGCGGCGAGGCTTGCCGAGGACGATCGCCCGCCCCGAAATCCAGCGGCGAAGGCCGAGGATGCGGTTCTGGGAGGCGCCGGTTCAAGCCGGATGCGGCGCATCTCCGCGGCTGATTCTGCGCCCATCACGCATGCGCCCATGAAGGTTTACCTGCTGCGCGTATCCACGTTAGTGGCGCGCGGCGCGGGGAAGTTCGAACTCGGCTGGAAGTCGCCGCGCGGCAGCGTCGATTCCCGGCGCATCGAGGAAAGCACGGCGATTTTCGCGGAGATGGCGACGCCCGCGACCGCGTTCGAAGGGTCCTGGCGCGAGCGCTCGCCCGGCGACCGCGGCAAGCTGTTCCAGGCCGCCAATCGTTACTCCGCGGCACTGATCGAGCGGCACAAGCATTACGCGGCTCTCTCCGGGTTGCCCCACCTGGCCGCGACGCTCGGCGCGCTCGAAGGCCGCCTGAAGGAGATCGGGGAACGAACCGACGTGTGCGTACTGTCGATGGGTTGGGGAGCGGGGCTGCTGGGAAAATCGGCGTACCTCGACACTGAGGACGAGTCCTTCCGCCAGATTTTACGCCACGTCCCGCTGTACCAGAGAGCCATCCAGACGGGAATGCCGTTCCCCAAAACGCGCCGCGTCATTTTCCAGCAGAATCACCCGGCAAGTCTCCCGGGCTGGGTGATGCTGGAGGTTCGTTAAGCAGCGGGAAATCACTCGCGGCCGGTGACGCGCAGGCCGCTCCACTCTTCGCACACCAGAATCGAGTTCGCGGGATTTTTGGGAGCGTACTTCAGGCTGGCAAGGCCGATCAGTCGCTCGGGCGGCGCGGGCAGGCGCTCGCGCAGTGTGCTGATGTCCTGCGAGGCGGTGTACTGGACGCCGCGAATCGAGTAGGAATAATACAGCGTCTGATCGGTGGCTTCGGTGATGAGCGCGTCGCCCAGGCGGCCCAGTCGGTGCACCGCCAGGCGGCGGTTGCGCTCTTTTTTTTCGGGGGAGTTCTGAAAGCGCGAAGCGATGTAGATCGCCAGCGCGATCAGCAGTACCGCAGCGCCGCATAGCGCGGCGACTTGAACTCCGGCGGACATCGAAATCAGCTATCGGGCCGCCGATGCCGCTTGAAAGACTTTGGCGTAATCCTTCATGAACTGGTCCAGACCTTTGTCGGTCAGCGGATGATGAAACATCCCATCTATTACTTTATACGGAAGAGTGCCGATGTGCGCGCCGGCCTTGGCGGCCTCGATCACATGAGCGGCATGGCGCAGCGATGCCGCGAGTACCTGCGTATTGAATCCGTAATTTCTGTAAATCTGGACGATATCGCGGATGAGGCCGATGCCGTCGCCGCCGATATCGTCCAGGCGCCCGGCGAAGGGACTGATAAAATACGCGCCCGCCTTGGCCGCAAGCAGCGCCTGTCCGGCCGAAAAGCACAGTGTGACGTTGACGCGAATGCCTTCGCGGCTCAGCAGGGAGCAGGCGCGGATGCCGTCGCGGGTGAGGGGTACTTTTACCACTACGTTCTTGTGGATCTGGGCTAGCTTGCGCCCCTGCAAGACCATTTCATCCGCTTGGGTCGCAATCACTTCGGCGCTCACGTCGCCATCGATGAGGTCGCAGATGCGGCGGATCTGCTCCTCAAGCGCAACGCCTTCTCTGGCGATCAGAGAAGGATTGGTGGTCACGCCATCGATGATGCCCCAGCGGGCTGCCGCCTTCAACTCTTCGAGATTGGCGGTGTCCAGAAAGAATTTCATGCATCGTCCTCGGGTGGCGCAAAACGTGCTGCGCTGGATTGTGGGTGCGAAACTGAAGATTATAGCACCGGTGAAATCCCTTATAATGGTGGGGTTGCCGGATCGCCCCTGTTCCGGCTTGGGTTCCTGGGGTAGGACCATCGCAGTCGCAGTACCATTTTGGCGCAAAGCGCCTTGAGACGGAGTGTTTGTTTATGGTTAGCGGCGCGTTCGTGCCGGCAATTTTGCTTTCGAGCGGCGCTCCCTCGAACTTCAACCGGATTTGGGATTCGTTGTTCAACAATCCCTTCGCCGGAGTTTATCATCTGGTTCCCTTCGACTACCTGGTCCTGGTGCCGTATTTCGCCGTGCTGGCGGTGCTTTCCTGCTACGGGCTGCATCGCTACGAGATGATCCGCGGGTACCTGAAACATCGCAAGCAGTTTTCTGAAAATCCGCCGCGGCGTTTCGCCGAGTTGCCGCGCATCACCATCCAGTTGCCGATTTACAACGAGCGCTACGTGGTGGAACGCCTGCTCGAGGAGACCGCGAAGATCGATTATCCGCGCCAGTTGCTGCAGATCCAGGTGCTCGACGATTCAACCGATGAAACCCACGCGTTCACTGAACGGCTGGTGGGCGAGTATCGCGCCGCGGGTCGGCCGATCGAGTATATTCATCGCGCCAATCGCGCGGGATTCAAAGCCGGGGCTTTGCAAAACGGCCTGAAGACGGCGACCGGCGAGATCATCGCGATTTTCGACGCAGATTTTGTGCCGCCCGCGGATTTCCTTCAGCGCACAGTGCACTATTTCGCCGAGCCGGAGGTCGGGATGGTGCAGACCCGCTGGGCCTATCTCAACCGGCATTACAACCTGCTCACCGAAGTGCAGGCCATGCTGCTCGACGGGCACTTTGTTCTGGAGCATGTCGCGCGCTGCGGAGCCGGCCTGTTTTTCAACTTCAACGGGACCGCAGGAATGCTGCGGCGATCCATGATCGAGGACGCCGGCGGCTGGCAGCACGATACACTCACCGAGGATTCCGATTTAAGCTATCGCGCGCAGTTGAAGGGCTGGAAGTTCGTTTACGTGCCGTCCATCGAGTGCCCCTCGGAATTGCCTGTGGAGACCTACGGTTTCCAGGTCCAGCAGTCGCGCTGGGCCAAGGGGCTGACGCAGGTTGCCATCAAGCTGCTGCCGCGCATCCTTCGCGCGGATCTGCCCTGGCGCGTGAAGCTCGAAGCGTTTTTCCACCTGACTCCGAACATCTCCTATCCGCTGATGATCGCTGTTTCGGCGCTGATGCTGCCGGTGATGATCGTACGGTTTTACATGGGCTGGTTCCAGATGCTGGTGATCGATCTTCCGCTGATTGCGGCGTCGTTCTGGTCCATTTCAGCGTTTTATGTGATCGCGCAGCGAGAGCTGTTTCCCAAATCGTGGAAGCGCGCGCTGCTGTTCCTACCCGCGCTGATGGCGGCCGGAGTCGCGCTGACCATCATCAACACACGCGCGGTGATCGAGGCGCTGATCGGATACCAGACCGGATTCGCGCGTACTCCCAAGTACGCCATCGGCGGCGCGCAGAAGGTGCGGATCAAGAACATCAAGTACCGGCGGCGCAGCGGATGGCTGCCCTACGCCGAGCTCGCGGCGGGCACGTTCTTTTTGTGGATGACGGTATTTGCGATCGCGTCCTTCAACTATCTGGCGATTCCGTTCCTGCTGCTCTTCGTCG
Organism: Bryobacteraceae bacterium; assembly: GCA_035501755.1. Taxonomy (GTDB): domain Bacteria; phylum Acidobacteriota; class Terriglobia; order Bryobacterales; family Bryobacteraceae; genus Palsa-187. The sequence continues at coordinate 10,135 of DATJVN010000058.1, forward strand.
GTGGATATTATTGGGCCGCGGGCACGACGTTGTGGGAAGAACACCAGGGCAAGCTCGCCTGGGAGCGCGCGCGAGAAGCGGAGCGCGCCGAAATTTAGAACATCAATAACGACCACGCGCGCCCGGTAAGCGTGGGAAAATAGCTTCGTTGTATGCGCCTCGACCGGCTATCCCGGCTGCGCGGGACCGTGGTGAGCCGAGTTGCTTCCCTGGTGCTGGCCGCGGCGTCGTGCGCGGCGCAGCCCACTCCTTCCGCGACCGCCACTGGGGCGATTCGCGGAGTCGTAAGCGACCCCTCGGGTTCCGTGGTGGCCAGCGCGATCGTCATTTTGCAGCCTTCCGGGTCCACACAACAACGCACGACCATTACCGAACCGAACGGCTCATTCGATTTCTCCGCGGTGGCGCCGGGAACTTACGACCTCACGGTGAAGGCGCTGGGTTTTGCGGATCGGGAAATGAAAGTGACCGTCTCGTCCGGAGAGAGCCGGACCGTGCCGCCGGTCGTGCTGCAAGTAGCGCCCTCGGTCAGCACGGTTAACGTCGGTCTTCCGCCTCACGAACTCGCGACGGTGCAGGAGCACCAGGAGGAGAAGCAGCGGGTGCTGGGCATATTCCCGAATTTCTACGTGAGCTATGACCCCAACGCCGCGCCTTTAACCGCCGCGCAGAAATTTCAGCTCGGCTGGCGAACCACCATCGACCCGGAGGTGCTCATCAGCGCTCCGCTCATCGCCGGAATCGAGCAGGCGCGCAATTCTTATCCCGAATTCGGGCAGGGCATGGAAGGATTCGGGAAACGACTGGGGGCGGCTTACGCGGATCGGGCGACCGGCGTGTTCATCGGCCACGTCGTCACGCAATCCGTTTTTCGCCAGGACCCGCGCTACTTTTACAAAGGCACAGGCAGTTTCCGCTCGCGGCTGCTGTACGCGATCGGGACCGCATTCATCGTGAAGGGTGACAACGGGCACTGGCAGCCGGACTATTCCGACGTGGTCGGTGGGCTGGCTTCGGGCGAGATCTCCACGCTGTACTATCCGGCCAGCTCCCGCGTCGGGTTACGGCTGTTCCACGGCGTTCTGCTCGGCTTTGCAGGACGCGCGGGAGATCACGTGTTTCAGGAATTCATCTACAACAAGCTGACCACTCACGTCCCGAAAATCGCGGCGCGCCTGCGGCCGGTGGTGCCCGAAGGAACTCCGGTGTCGCTGATCTCGACCGAGGACGTGCGTTCGACCGCAGGCGCAAGACCGGTCACGTTTGTGCTTGCCAGAGACCTGACGGTGAATGGCGCGGTCGTAGCCAAGGCGGGGTCAAAAGCGAGCGGAGAAATCGGTTACACGACCACTGCGAACGGCACAACGCACATCGCGCTTGAGAACGTGACGCTCAAGATCGGCGACGCGGTTGTGCCACTGAGGAGCGCGCCGGAAAAAGGAGGCGCCGGCGCGCTCAATTACCACTGGGTGGAGAACACGGGCCGCATCGCCATCGAACTTTACTCCGCGCGCAACATTGAGCTCAAACCGACACAGTGACGTGTTCGCCGGAATTTACTTTTTTTGCAACTGTTTTTCAAGATTCTGCGCGGTCTGGACGTGTGTTTGAAGGGTCGGGAGCATGGATGTAGCCCAGGCCTTCACGTCGGCGTTGGAGCCATGCTGCGCTTCGTTTTTAAACTCGGCGATGACTTTCTGATCCGATTGAATCTCTTCGCGCAGGAAAGCCTGATCGAAGTTCTTCCCTTTCATGTGTTCCAGCTGCGCGACCCCCTTATTCTTCCGGATATCGATTCCCTTGGGGATGGTCTCTCCCGCCTTGCCGGCGAGCGTCTCTAAACCCTGGTAAGAGTGGGTGTTATCTTTGTCGAGCGTCTGGCCGAAACCCTTTACGTCGGATTGGGTGGCTTGCGATTCCGCCATCTGCCCGAGATGTGCTCCGGTCATGTCGGCTTCGGCAGCCATCTTCATGAATTGCATGTCGGTTTTGCCCAGCGTCGCGGCGCCGAGCAGGATCGGAGCGGCGAGGACCGCGGCGCAGCCAGCCGCGGTCAGAATGCTGCGATACATCTGTTTGAACCTCCCGAAATGGATTTGTTCCTACACGCTGCCCGAGTGTAGAACGGCCGCGCGGTCGGCATCCATCCTGTCGATACCGTACATCTCACGGTCCCCGGCGTCCCGGAACCGAACAGCGCGCGGGCGTGACGCAATGACGGGAAAGCGCGGACCCGTGGTTTCCTGCGTGCATAATATGTCCTATGCCTTTCCGCTCCTTCGCTTACGCGGTGCGCTCGCTTCGCCGCGCCCCGGCACTGACCTTGATCTCCATCGTGACGGTCGCGCTAGGGGTGGGAGCCGGAACCGCACTCTTTAGCGTGGTGAAGGCTGTGCTGCTCAATCCCCTGCCGTATCCGCGAGCGGACCGGCTGATGTGGGTCGCGGAAGTGAACGAGAAGGGCGGCGCGATGCAGGTTCCGCTCGAGAATTTCGACGATTGGCAGCAGGGGAATCACAGCTTTGCCGCGATGACGGCGTTCGGCGAAGGGCCGGTGAACGCCGGCGGCGGCGATACGCCGGAGCGCACCCACGGCGCCGAAGTTACACAGGATTTCTTCACAGTTATGGGCGTCCAGCCGCGGATGGGCCGCACGTTCGATCCCGGCGAGCAAAAATTCGGCGCGGCGGGAACCGTGGTGCTGGGCGACGGCCTGTGGCACAAGGCGTACGGCGGAGATCCGCGGATCGTAGGCCGGAGAGTCAAGCTGATGGGCCAGCCGTTCACGGTGATCGGCGTGATGCCGCCGGGTTTCGATTATCCCAACGGATCGGAATTGTGGGTCGCGGCGGGAGCGTTTTTTCCGGCGAACAGCCGAACCGCGCATAATTTCCGGGTGGTTGGGCGGCTGCGTCTGGGCGTAACCCCTGAGCAGGCGCGCGAAGATATCGGCGCGATCGCGAGGCGGCTGAAGCGCGAGTATCCGTCGCCCTTTATGGCCAAGGACGCGGCGGTCGTTTCGCTCGACCGGCACATTGTGGGCGAAGTGCGTCCCGCGCTGCTGATGCTATTCGGCGCGGTCGGATTTGTGCTGCTGATCGTGTGCGTCAACGTCGCCAATCTGCTGATGGTGCGCGTAACGGCGCGCATGCGCGAGCTCTCCGTTCGCGTGGCGCTGGGAGCGGGGCGCATCGAACTGTTCCGGCAGCTTTTGATCGAAAGCGTGACGCTTGCCGGCGCGGGCGGAGCTCTCGGATTCGTGATCGCATTCTGGTCGATGGACCTGATTCGCGTGCTTCTCCCCGCGGATTTGCCCCGCTCGGCCGACATTCGCATTGATGGCGGCGTGGCCGCGTTCGCTGTTGCGATTTCCGCCGCGACGGGAATCCTGTTCGGGCTGCTGCCCGCGTGGCGCGCGTCGCGGCTGAACGTGAATCAGTCGCTCAAAGCCGGATCACGCGCGCACACCGCGGGACGATCGGCCCACCGGGCGCAGGCCGCGCTGGTGATCTCCGAAATCTGCCTGTCGCTGGTGCTGGTGGCGGCGGCGGGACTGCTGGCGCGAAGTTTTTCAAAACTGCGGGCAGTCGATCCCGGTTTCGATGCGGACCACGTGCTGGTTGCGCGCGTATCCTTCGAGGTCCCTTCCAACGGCTTCGGCCGGCTCAGCCCGATGTTCACCCGGCTGGTCGATTCGCTGCGCTCGATTCCGGGCGTCGATTCCGCGGGGCTGGTGAAAAATCTGCCGCTCGATGTGGATATTCCCGACGGCCATTTCAATATCGAGAACCGGCCGCAATCGTCGGGAACGGCGGATGCGAATTATAACGTGGTCAGTCCCGGATATCTGACGACGCTGCGCATTCCGATCCTGCGCGGCCGCGACCTGAGCCCGGGCGACACGAGCAGCAGCGCGCCGGTGGCCGTCATCACCGCGGATATGGCGCGCATTTACTGGCCCGGCGAGGATCCCATCGGCCGGCGCATCTGGTTCGACAGTTTCGTGCCTCAGCAGCAGTGGCTCACCATCGTGGGAATCGCGGGCGACGTGCGCGACGCGGGACTGGCGCGGCCGCTCGAGCCGACGGCCTATGTTTCGCACACGCAAGCAATACCGTCGCGGCTGCTCGATGAAAATCTGGTGCTGCGCACGAGCCACGATCCAGAGACCATCGTCGCGGCGGTGCGCGAACGGCTGCGCGAGGCGGATCGCGAAGCGGTGGTGAAATTCGAAACCATGGACCAGGTGCTTTCGCGATCGGTCGCGCGCCAGCGTTTTCAATTGCAGGTGCTGGGCGGATTCGCGCTGCTGGCGATGGCGCTCGCGGCGATCGGATTATACGGAGTACTGGCATACATGGTGACCAGCAATCGCGGCGAGATCGCGATCCGCATGGCCTTGGGCGCGCAACCCGGGGCGATTTTCCGGCTGGTGACCGGACGCGCATTGCGATTGGGCGCGGCGGGTGCCGTCATCGGACTCGCCGGATGCCTCGCGATTCGCGGCATGCTCGCGAGCCTGATGTTCGGCATCGGACCGAGCGATCCGGCCACTCTCGTTTTCGCGACCGCGCTGCTGATCCTGGTCGCATTGGGAGCGAGCTGGTTTCCCGCGCGCCGCGCCATGCGCACCGATCCGGGCTCGGCCCTGCGCGAAGATTGAACGGTAGAATCGAAAAGACCGCGAAGAGGAGGGCTATTCAGGTGCTCCGAAAACTCTGGGTTTATGTACTCGCCGCGGGCGCGTTTTCCGCGGCCTCGGGCCAGACTTGGAAGGTACCCGTGGCGATGAAAACGCTAGGCAACGGACTCAAAGTGGTGGTCTCGGAAGATCACTCCGCGCCGACCTTCGGCATCTGCGTCTCGTATGGAATCGGGTTTCGGCTGGAGCCGGAGGGCCGCACCGGCTTTGCGCACCTGTTCGAGCACATGATGTTCGAAGGCACGCCCAACGCGCCGAAAGGAACACTTGACCGGGTGATCGAAGGCGGAGGCGGGAACAACAACGGCGACACGCGCTACGACTTCACCGAGTACATTGAGACGGCGCCCGTTTCGGCGCTCGATCCGGTTCTGTGGATTGAAGCGGATCGCATGAAAACGCTGGATTTTTCGCCGGCGAATCTCGAAAATCAACGAAAAGTAGTGGAAGAAGAGGTGCGCGTCAACGTTCTGAACCAGCCCTATGGACTGTTTTTCGCCATCGACCTTCCCGGAAAAGCGTTCGACACCTACCCCAACTCGCACAACTTCTATGGCGATTTCAAGGACCTTGACGCGGCGCGCATTGAAGATGTCGAGAAATTCTACCGTCAGTACTACCTGCCCAACAACGCGGTGCTGGCGATCGTGGGCGACGTGAACGCGGCGGATGTTTTCGCCAAAGTGGAAAAATACTTCGCCGCGATTCCCGCGGGTCCCGCGCCGCCGCGCGCCAAACTTGAGGAAGCTCCGCAGACCGCCGAACGGCGCGCGGTGCAGACGGACAAGCTTGCGAATCTACCGGCGCTTGCGGTGGGGTACCGCATGCCTGCGCGGGGAACGCACGATGCCGTAGTGGCCGCGGTCGCGGGAGAATTGCTGCATAACGGGCAGGCCTCGCGGCTGTATCAGGCGCTGGTCAAGGAAAGCCGCAAAGCGAACTCGGTCGATGGTGGATTGAACTGGCCGCTGGGGAATCCATTCGAATTCAACGGGCCGACGCTGCTGGTGTCCTTCATCGTCGCGCTGCCTGCGACCAGCGAAGACGACCTCATTTCCGCGTACGATTCCGCCATCGCCGACCTCGCGCGCCGCGGGCCGGACGCGGCTGAACTGGACCGTATTCGCGCCAAGATGCGCTCCGACTGGTACGCAGAGCTCGAGCTCCCGATCGAGCGTGCATCGGCGCTGTCGCACGCGGTGCTGTTCGACGGCAACGCGGACCAGGTGAGCTCCGTGCCCGACGAGATCGCCGCGGTGAGCGCCGCCGACATTCAAAGCTTCGCCGCCAAGTACCTGGTGAAGACCAACCGGACGATCATCTGGCGCGTCCCCGCGCCGAAGGGAGCAGGCGAAAAATGAAAATCGAGTCTTTCGCATTGGCAGTGGTCTTGTGCGGAACCGCCAGCGCCGCGGACAAAGAGCCTGCGCTGCCCAAGGATCTTCCGCCTTACGGCGCGATGAAGCCGCTCGCCGCGCCGCGCGTGATTCAGCGGAAGCTCGCAAACGGGCTGACCGTTTGGCTGGTGCCGGAATCGGGATTTCCCAAGGTCGCCTTCGCGCTGAAGTTGCGCGGCGGCTACACGGCGGATCCTAAGGACCGTCCGGGATTCGCCGACCTGCTCGCCGCGACGGTGACGCAAGGCACCGCGAGCCGGTCTGCCAAGCAGGTTGCTGAGGAGATCGCCTCGGCTGGAGGGGATCTTTCGGCGAGCGCCGGGGCGGATTCGATTCTGGTGGACGCGAGTGTGTTGAGCTCGAGGGCGAACAAGGCGGTGGAACTGCTGGCCGACGTGGCCGGGCACGCGGCGTTCGCCGACCAGGAGGTCGCAATAGCCAAAAGCAATCTTTCGGCGTCACTCGAAGCTGACGAAGCCAGCCCCGCTTTTCTGGGAAGGCGCGCGCTATATCGGGCGCTGTTCGGCAACCATCCTTACGCGGTTATTTCGCCTACCCAGGATTCGATTACGCAAACCACGCCTGCCGATCTGCGGCGCGAGTACGCCCGGCGTTTCCGGCCGGATCGCGCGCTGCTGGTCGCGGCCGGCGATTTCTCCGAATCGGCGATGGAGTCGACCATCGAGCGCGCGTTTGGTTCGTGGAAAGCCGAGGGAGAAGCCGCGCCGATCGAATCGGGGAAACCGGCGGCGGTGATTTCCAAGGCAGTGATCGTTGTGCCGCGTCCGGGTTCGGTGCAGACCGCCTTCTATCTGGGGACGCTCGGGCCGACGCGCCCGGCGCCGGACTACGCAGCGGCGCGCGTCGCCAACGCGATCTACGGCGGGATGTTCGGCTCGCGGCTGGTCAACAATATTCGCGAGGACAAGGGGTACACGTACTCTCCCGGCGCGGCCATTCTTTTGAATCATGACGCCGGCATCGTGCTCACGCGGGCTGACGTGCGCAACGCGGTCACCGGCGCCAGCTTCAACGAGATCGTTTATGAATTGAACCGGATGGCTACCACGGCGCCGGGTACAGACGAGGTCGAGCACGCCAAGCGCTACCTGCTGGGGTCGCTCGCGATCCAGTTGCAGTCGCGCGGAGCGGTCGCGCGGCAACTGGCGAATCTGTGGATCGATTCGCTGCCGCCGGACGCGCTTGCGTCACAGGCGGAGCAGATCGCGAAGGTCACGCCCGCCGAAGTGCAGGCCGTCGCGCGGAAATATTTCCCGGCGTGGCGCATGACCGTGGTCGCGGTGGGCGATGAAAAGGTGATCCGCGAAGAACTGGCGCCGTTCGGGCTGGAATTCAAGAACGCACAATAGCTCGCGGGCGCGACGCGCGCGGCGTGTTATGCTCGGGGAAAAGGCATGCCGCGCGCGAAATGGATCGTAGTTCTGGTTGTCGCATTGGCCTTCGCACAGCTCCAGTGCGTAGCTGCCTGCGTGGGCGATTCCTGCGCTCCTGATTCGAAATCGACGCCCTGCCACGAGCATGGCGACTCGTCTGATCGCGCTCCGGCGCCGTGCCAGGATCGCGTGGTGATCGCGCCCTCGACCGCGCCGCATTCGCACTCGATCCTTTCGCGACTGATGACTTTGGCGGTCTTCGATGGCGAGCCTTCCTCATTCGGAACGGGCATGTTCGCCGGCAGGACCGAGGCTCGAAGCTTGCGGCCGCCGGAATTTCCGCGCCTCCCGTCCGCCGTTCTCCGCATCTAATCTCATCTGATTTTCGGCCAAATTCTCGGTAAATCGGACCGAAGTGTCGCGATTTCGCCGAAGGGAAGCGACTGGAATCAGGAGAAAACATGAAGGGAAGAAGAGCGTTTTTCCGTAACATTTTTGGCTTCGGCGCGGCGGCGATGAGCGCCGTCGCGGCACAGCAGGATCCAGAACCGTCCGCTGCCGTGGTGACCACGGATGTCGGCGACCTGGTGTTCCACATCGATAACGGCGTGAAAGTTTTTCATCTGGTCGCCGAGCCGGTGAAGCAGACGGTGATCCCCGGACGGACATTCGATCTGTGGGGCTTCAACGGAAGCGCGCCGGGGCCGACCATCCAGGCGAATGAAGGCGACCGCGTGCGCATCGTCTTCGAAAACCATCTTCCCGAGCTCACGGGGATCCATTGGCACGGGCTGGAGCTGCCGGTCGAGATGGACGGCGTTCCGGGAATCGGTCAAAAGCCCGTGATGCCCGGCGAGCGCTTCGTCTACGAGTTTTCGCTGCACCAGAACGGAACGTTCTTCTATCACTCGCACATGGCGATGCAGGAGATGGTCGGAATGCTGGGCGGCTTCGTGATTCATCCCAAAACGGCGTACTTGCCCCGCGTGGACAAGGATTTCTTGATCTCGCTTCAGGAATATGCGGTCCTGCCCAACAGCACCATTCCCAACAGCATGAATATGGAGTTCAACTGGCTGACGTTCAACGGCAAAGCCGGGCCCGCTGCGACGCCGCTGGTGATCCGACTGGGACAGCGCGTGCGAATCCGCATGATTAACCTCGGCATGGACCACCATCCGATTCATCTGCACGGATTCACGTTCTGGGAAACCGGCCGCGAGGGCGCACGGCATCCGGAAGCCATCTGGCAGCGCGGGAACACAGCGCTGGTCGGGGTCGCCCAGGCCAAGGATATTGAGTTCGTGGCCGATCGCGTGGGCGACTGGATGTTCCACTGCCATCTTCCGCACCACATGATGAACCAGATGTCGTCGAATGTCGGACCGATGACCCGTTCCGGGGGCGGAATGCAAGCCGGGGCAAGCATGGAGGAAGCCATGGGCATGCTTCGCGACGGCGGCGCCGCGGCCGAAAATAAAGCTCCCAGCGTGGGACGCGGCTTGGGTGTCGGATCGACCTCCGATCAGGCGCGCGCCAACGGACCGCTCACCCAGGCTGAAGCCGGTAAGACGATGCAGAGCATGCCGGGAATGGATCACGGCGGCATGCACGGCATGAATATGCCGGTGATCGGTGCCCGCGCGGGCCAGATGCCGCTGTTTCCGCAAGACGCGTTCATGGAGGGTCCCATGATGGCGATGGACAAAGAGGTCGAAAAGCCCGAGACGCACGACCTGCCGGAAGGATGGAGCGGATACATCGGCGGCATGATGACTCTGGTTCGCGTCCTGCCGCCAGAACAGTACGACGCCATCATGCAGTTGAAGGCAGCGCAGCGAGCGCGGCAGTCGAAGGAGAACCCGGCGTGATGACATCGAATCGCATCATCATTCTCGGCGCGGCGTTGTGGCTCGGTAATGCGCACGTTTGGGCCGGCGGGCTGCATTTGCAGGACCTGGAGCAGATGGCGCTCGCCAGCAATCCGACCATGGCACAGGTGCAGGCCAACCTGCGCGCGGCGGCGGCGCTCACGCGGCAAGCCGGCCTGTATCCGAATCCGACGGTGGGTTATTACGGGGATGAGATTCGCGGCGGTTCGTATGGCGGCGGCGAACAGGGCGCGTTCATCAGCCAGAGCATTGTGCTGGGAGGGAAGCTCGGCGCGGCGAAGCGCGTCGCGAAACTTCAGGCAGACGAAGTGGAAACTGGCGGCGAGCTCCAAAAACAGCGCATCCTGAACAACGTTCGCACGCTTTTCTATGAGGTGCTGGCGGCGCAAAGGATGGTCGAGGTTCGCCAGAGCATGGTCACGCTCGCGGGCGACGTGGTCGAAACCTCGCGGCAGTTGGGCAACGTCGGCCAGGCCGACCGGCCCGACATTTTGCAAGCTGAAGTCGAACAGCAGCAGGCGATTGTCAGTCTGCGCCAGGCCGAGCGGAACCTCGAAGCATCGTGGCGCATGTTAGCCGCAGTGGCCGGGAGACCCGAAATGCCGGCGGCGACGCTCGAAGGCGACCTCGAAGCGATTCCGGAGCTGAACTATCAGGATTCGCTTCAAACCGCGCTCCACACCAGTCCGGAACTGAAGCTGGCGCAGCAGAATGTCGAGCGCGCGCAGGCTTCTCTGGTCGAGGAACGCAGGGCGCCGATTCCGGATCTGCAGGTCATGGGAATCCTTGCCCAGAGCCTGGAAGCTCTTCCGACCACTGGAAGGCAGACAGGATTGATCGGCGGCGCGCAGGTCGGCGTCCAGTTGCCGATTTTCAATCGCAATCAGGGCAAGATCGCCGCGGCAAAGGACGAGGTCGAGAGCGCCAGAGCGGAACTGGAGCGCGTGAAACTGCGCCTGGAGCGCAATTTGGCGGGCCTTTTCCGCGACTACGATTCGGCCCTGGTTGCGGTTCGCCAGTACAAGACGGAAATGCTGCCCCGCGCCGAGCAGGCGTATCGCCTATATCAGACCAATTATCAGCACATGGCGGGAGCCTATCCTCAAGTGCTGATCTCGCAGCGCACGCTGTTCCAACTGGAAGTCGACTATATCCAGACGTTGGAGAGCGCGTGGCAAGGCGCGCTTCTCATCCAGGGGTTCGACCTGGAGGACGGTCTGTCGGCTCCCGTTAGTGTTGGGTTATCGCGGCCGTGATGGGTGCGGGCAGGCGGGTTGACTTGCGCCCTGACAAAAAGCGTATAATGTCGGCCAAACGGGTATCTTCCTCCGAGTGCCCGTACAGTCGGAGAGCGGCGGATTTCAACGTCCGCCGCTCCCGAGCGAATCGCTGTGCGATCGTCTTTATTCCCGCGCGGATTTGCCCAAAGCTGCTCAATATAAGGAAACAGCGTCCGCCCCGAAAGTCCCAACGAATTCGGTGCCCTCCGGCACGCGATAAGCGACGCTCCAGTCATCGCAACCGGACAATCCGGAGACAACAAAGAGACCGGTCATCAGGCTCCGAAAGCAGGCTGGAACACAACAGAACTCCTGGACGCGCCGTCTTCCGATCAGAGTAGCATCGAGCCGCGAATTTCCGCCGGATTTTGCCACTGAGACCATCGCGGATTTCGACTATCCGCATCGCGCCGGATGGCTGCTAACATCCGAGTATGCAAAGGGCCACCTTCGACCCCGGCTTCACCCAGCAGGCCACCGGAATCCTGCGCCGCGCGATCAATAAAGACGGCAGCTTCAACGTGCAGCGCCGCGGAGCGAACTGGCGCGACGTGCATCCTTACCTGTACCTGATCAGCGCGAGCTGGCCGGTTTTTCTGGGCTGGGTGCTGGTTGGCTACGTTCTGGTGAACACGATTTTCGCGGCGATTTACTTCGCCATTCCGGCGGGGGAGATCCAGGGCGCCGGCGCGCCGCGCGCGATGGAGCGCTTTCTGAACGATTTCTTTTTCAGCGCCCACACGCTGACTACGGTCGGCTACGGAAACCTGGCGCCCAGCGGCGCGATCGCCAATTCCGTGGCGGCGTTCGAAGCTCTGGTCGGGCTGATGGGGTTCGCGCTCGCCACCGGCCTGCTGTTCGGGCGCGTGTCAAAACCGTCCGCGCGGATCGGATTCAGCGAGCGCGTTCTGATGGCCCCCTACCAGGACGGCGGCAGCCTCCAGTTCCGCGTGGTCAACCGCCGGCCCAATGTGCTAATCGAGCTGAAGGTCATCGCGATCCTGATGACCGTCGACGGCTCTTCCGGGCGCCCTACGCGCCAGTTCGCGACGCTGGCGCTTGAGCGCGACAGCGTCTATTTCCTGCCGCTCACCTGGACCGTGGTGCATCCCATCGATGCATCCAGCCCTTTCTTCAACAAGACCGCGGCCGATCTGGAGCGCCTGCAAGCCGAAGTCCTGATTCTCATCAAGGCGTTCGACGACACCTTCGCCCAGACGGTGAACGCGCGCTACTCTTATCGCTACGACGAAATCGAATGGAGCGCGAAATTCCGCCCGGCCTTCCACATCGACGACCGGGGCGAGATGATTCTGAGTATCGACCAGGTGGGCAAATTCGCGAGGTCGGAGAATTGATCGGCGCGTAATGATGCCGGTCATGACGCGTCTTGGTCGGGTCTGCCGCGCTAACTCGCGGCTTGAGCCGCCGTGGCCGGCTGTGCCGTCAATCCGAGTTTCTGCCGGATCGCGCTGTCGATGCGCGCGCGGACGTCCGCGTGTTCTTTGAGGTACCCACGCGCATTTTCACGGCCCTGGCCGATGCGCTCGCCGCTGAAGCTGAACCAGGACCCGCTTTTTTCGATCACCCCCTGCGCGGCGCCCAGATCGAGTAGATCGCCCTCGCGCGAGATGCCTTCACCGTAAACAATGTCGATTTCGGCCTCGCGGAACGGCGAGGCGACCTTGTTCTTCACGATCTTCACCTTGGTGCGATTGCCGATGGCCTGCTCGCCGTCCTTGAGCGTTGCCGTTCGGCGCACGTCCATGCGCACCGACGCGTAAAACTTGAGCGCGCGGCCTCCGGTGGTGGTTTCCGGATTCCCGAACATCACGCCGATTTTTTCCCTCACCTGGTTGATGAAGATCAGACATGTGTTCGCGCGGGAAAGCGCGCCGGTGAGCTTGCGCATCGCCTGCGACATCAGCCGCGCGTGCAATCCCATGAAGCTGTCGCCCATTTCGCCTTCGAGTTCCGCCTTGGGAACCAGCGCCGCCACCGAATCGACTACCATCACGTCGACGACGCCGCTGGTGACCAGTGCGTTGGTGATTTCGAGCGCCTGCTCGCCGCAATCCGGCTGCGAGACCAGCAAATTGTCGATATCCACGCCGAGCTTGCGCGCATACGCCGGGTCGAGCGCGTGTTCGGCGTCAATGAAGGCCGCGCATCCGCCGGCGGACTGCGCTTCGGCGATGACGTGCAGCGCCAGCGTCGTTTTGCCCGACGACTCCGGTCCGAAAATCTCCACGATCCGCCCTCGCGGGACTCCGCCGACGCCCAAAGCCGAGTCGATCGATATGGAGCCGGTGGAAATCACGCTCACCTGCTGCGTGTCGCGCGAGCCCAGTTGCAGCACGGCGCCTTTGCCGAACTGCTTGTCCATCTGCACCAGCGTCTGCATGATCATCCGTGCGCGTTCTGAAAGTGCCATGCAATTTTGTGCCGGCGGAGAGGAAAAATTCTCAGGCAAATTCAGGATGAACGGGCTTGTTTTTCGAAAAACCGAAGGGCGCGCTCGATTCCATCGCGATGCATCTCCTGGAGCCGGGGATCGCCGAGCCTGGCATTGAGCGCCCGCATCAACTCTGCTGCCGCCCCCGGACGCCACGCTTTCCATCCAGCTTTGGCATAGGAGCGCGCGGTGCGCGACCCCAGTTCTTCGACGGCGCGCGTGGCGTCGATTCGCGAGAATCCGGCGGCGCGCAGGCTCTCGACCGCGGCGGCGATCCATGGCAGCGCGAGATCGGTGGCCAGGCGCACTCCCGCCAGGAATAACGCTTTCGACCCCGGATGGATCTCCACCAGTTTCCGGCCGTCCGCAGCCGCCAGCCGGCGAAGATAGCGCAGAGCGAGCGCGTCGCCTTCGGCCACCAGCATCCGCCCGTCATCGTCCGGCGCGTTGACTGACGCCGCTGCCCTGCGGCGCAGTGCCGAGCTATCCCGCACCGAATCGCACAGCACGGTCGGGATTCCGGCTAGCCGCGTCTCGGCCGCGAGCTCCCGTGCGACACGGTCGAGCGCGTCGTCCGCGACCGCGATCCAGATCACGTCGCAGCCCGCGAGGCCACAATAATTTTCCACGGGCGATCCGATACGCAGCGCGTTCGCGATCCGCCGCGCGACCCGCAGCGACCCTGCTTTGACCGCACAGACCGTGGCGAGGAGCGCCGGCATCCTCGCCACCAGCGACCGGCGCACGCCGCCCGCGCAGATCAGCCCCGCTTTCGGCGGCCTCATGCGGCTTCAGGAAACCGCGGCGATGGAGCGCGCGCGCAGCTCCTTGATCCGGTCGCGGAACGCGGCGGCTTGTTTGAAATCGAACTTGCGCGCGGCCTCGCGCATGCGTTCCTCGAGTTCGGTCAGATATTTTTCCATCTGTTCCGGCGGAATCGCTGCGACCTCATCTTCCGATTCAAGCGGAACGGTCACGTAATCAGCCTCGGCGACCGCCACCAGGGTCGAATCGATGGGCTTGACGATGGATTGCGGCTGGATATCGTTGGCTTCGTTGTAGGCGCTCTGCAAGGCGCGGCGGCGCGTGGTTTCGGCCATGGCGCGGCGCATCGAATCGGTCATCACGTCGGCATACAGGATCACGCGTCCATTAATGTTGCGCGCCGCGCGGCCCATGGTCTGGATCAGCGACCCGGCCGACCGCAGAAATCCTTCCTTATCGGCGTCGAGGACGGCTACCAGGGACACCTCCGGCAGATCCAGGCCCTCGCGCAGAAGATTGACTCCGATCAGAACGTCGTACACGCCGCGGCGCAGGTCGCGCAGAATCTTCACTCGATCGAGCGTCGAAACCTCGGAATGCAGGTACGCGCACTTCACGCCCGCTTCGGTGTAATGCTCGGCGAGGTCCTCGGACATGCGCTTGGTCAGCGTGGTGACCAGCACGCGCTCATTGTTTTCGGCGCGCAGGCGAATCTGGTGCAGCAGATCGTCCACCTGCCCGCGAATCGGCTTCACCTCCACTTCCGGATCGAGCAGTCCGGTGGGACGGATGACCTGTTCCACCACCACCCCCGACGTTTTGGTCAATTCGTAGGGACCCGGAGTGGCGGAAACGTAGATCGCCTGGTGTACGCGATTTTCGAATTCTTCAAACGTGAGCGGACGATTGTCGAGCGCGCTGGGCAGGCGAAATCCGTACTTCACCAGCGTCTCTTTTCGCGACCGGTCGCCGTGATACATCCCCTGAAGCTGCGGGACGGTCTGGTGGCTTTCGTCCAGAAACAGAATCGCGTCATGCGGCAGATAATCGAGCAGCGTGGGCGGCGCTTGGCCGGGAAGGCGGCCGGAAAAGTGCCGGGAATAATTTTCAATTCCGTGACAATATCCGATATTGCGGATCATTTCGAGGTCGAAATTCGTGCGCTGCCACAGGCGCTGCGCCTCGATGCGCTTGCCCTGTTTTTCAAGTTCCTCTTTCCACCAGTTGAGCTCGTTTTCGATGCTGCGCAGCGCGTTCGCGCGCGTTTCGGCCGACATCACGTAATGCGTCTTGGGATAAATCGGCAGCCGCAGATAATTCTGCTTCACCTGACCGGTGAGCGGATCGATTTGCTCGAGCGACTCGATCTCGTCGCCCCACAGTGTAACGCGGTAGGCGTTGTCGTCGTAGGTCGGGAAAATCTCGATCACATCGCCGCGCACCCGGAAGGTTCCGCGCCGAAAATCGCCCTCGTGGCGTTCGTACAGGATGTCCACCAGACGCGCGGTGATTTCCTTGCGCTCGATCTTTTGCCCTTTTTCGAGCATCAGCAACATCCCATAGTAGGCTTCGGGCGACCCCAGGCCGTAAATGCAGCTTACGCTCGCGACGATCACGCAATCGCGGCGCTCGAACAGAGAGCGCGTCGCGGACAGGCGCAGCTTGTCGAGCTCGTCGTTAATGGTCGCCTCTTTTTCGATGTACACGTCGCCCGAGGGAATGTAAGCTTCCGGCTGATAGTAATCGTAATAGCTGACGAAATATTCGACCGCATTTCCCGGGAAAAAGGTCTTGAATTCCTGGACAAGCTGGGCGGCGAGCGTCTTGTTGTGCGCCAGAACCAGCGCCGGCCGACCAGATTGCTCGATCACCTTGGCCATGGTGAACGTCTTCCCCGAGCCTGTCACGCCCAACAGAACCTGGTGCTGCTCGCCGTCGCGCAGGCCACGCGAGAGCGAATCGATGGCCGTGGCCTGATCGCCGCGCGGCTTATAGTCAATGCCCAGGCGAAAGGACATATCCTTCATTATCGCAGGCGCGGAAAACGCGGCGCTATTTCCGCACCCCCTTTTGCTGCGCCGATTCGAGCTCTCGTCTGCAGCCCGCCGATTGCGGTGCGATGCCGCAGGCCTTGCGGAGTTGCCCGATCGCGTCGGAGAGCAGTCCCAGGTGTTCCTCCGCGATCCCGAGCTCGAAATGCGCAACAAAGTCGCCCGGCGCGGCGGCGACAACTTGTTCCAGGTTCTCGCGCGCCTTCGTGTACTCGGCCTCGGCATTATAGGCGACTCCCAGGTCGCGGCGCGCCAGCGTATTTTTCGCGTCGCCCGCCAGAATCCGGACCAGGATCGCGATCGCGCTGGCGTTGCGCCCCGACAGAATCTCGTCCTGCGCGCGCTCGTACAGAACGTACTCCGCGAGGCGATCCTTGGGATCGGCGCCCGAAATTCCGGGCGGGCGCGGCGAGGGCGCCACGTATCCCAACGATTTGAGCGCTGCCATCTTTTCGGGTGAAATCGGAGCGGGCGCGGGCCGGTCCGGCGCATGAGTTGCCATCAAGTTTGCAAGCTGCGCCTGAAGCGATCGCGCTTCCACAGCGTGACTGGCGAACAGGTTGTTGCGCTCGCCCGGATCCTGTTCGAGATCGTACAGCTCCGGCCGCGGCGCCGCGATGAACTGCAGTTTCCCCACGCGCAGGCTGCGCAGCGCGGACCATCCGAACGCGTCGTGGCTGTAATCGCTCTCGCTGAACACCGGGCGCTGCTGGTCGGCCTTGAGAAGGCTGTGCCCGGCGAACGAAGCTGGAACGGGAAGCTTCAGGAAATCGAGAATCGTGGGCGCGACGTCGATCAGCCCGCCGGGCTGCGATGAAACCGCGAGAAAATTCGCCGTGCTCTTGGGCCAGTGCACGATCAGCGGGACGTGCAGCGTGCTCTGATAAATGAAATAGCCGTGCGTCTGTTCGCCGTGCTCTCCCAGGCTCTCGCCGTGATCCGAGAGAAAAATCACCAGGGACCGGTCCCATAATCCGTCGCGGACCAGCGCGTCGCGTAGCGAGCCGATCAGACGATCGATATATTCGAGCTCGCCATCGTAATCGGAAACGCCCGCGCGCCGCTCGGCCGACTGCGGCAGCCGATATGGCTGGTGCAGGTCGAACAGGTGGACGAAAGCGAAGATCGGCCTGCCGCGATTGTCGTTCAGCCATTGCAACGCCGCGCGGATCACCAGCGCGCCCTCGCGGCGGGTCCGGGCGCGCAGCGGGTCCGAGTTGCGATCGCCGTAGAACATCGACCCGGCAAGCGAAGAAAACGCCTCGAAGCGAAAAGGGCTGTCGTAAAAATCGAAGCCGCGGTCGATTCCCAGCTCGCGCTCGAGATAGATCGATCCAATGAACGCCGCCGTGCTGTAGCCGTGATCGTGGAGGATTGAGGCGAGCGTGACCGCGTCCGAGGGAACCTGCTGCGCGTTTTCCTGCACCCGGTTGGTGAACGGATAGCTGGACGTAAACAGCGAAAAATGCGACGGGAGTGTCAGCGGAATCTGCGAGTCGATCTGTTGAAAAATCGTACCGCCCGCGGCCAGCGAATCAATGTTCGGCGTGCGCGCGCGGCGATATCCGTACACGCCCAGGTGATCCGCCCGAAGAGTGTCCACCGAGATCAGGATCACCGGGACCTGCGCGGTGCAAACAGTCGCGCACAGCGCCGCAAGAATTGCCCTCCCGAGGGAACCGCTCATGAACCTCGATTCTAGCGCGGACGTTTCGCGCTACCGTAGAACGATGACCACGGAACGTACCGTCGCCGAGCGGCGCGGCTGGTACATGTACGACTTCGCGCAGTCGGCGTTCTCCACCACCGTCGTCACCTTGTTCCTGGGACCGTACCTCACCTCGCTAGCCAAGGCCGGGGCCGATTCGAGCGGGATGATCTATCCGCTCGGGATCAAAGTCGACGCGCTGAGCTACTGGAGCTATCTGGTCAGCCTGTCCGTGATCCTCCAGGTCCTGTTTCTGCCGCTGATCGGCGCGGTCGCCGATTTCGGAAGAAAGAAAAAACAGGCGCTCGCGGCGACCGCCTATGTCGGCGCGGGCGCCACGGTAATGATGTTCGTGCTCCACGGTAGCGAATATCTGCTGGGCGGCGCACTGTTTCTCGTCGCCAACGTGACCTTCGGGGCCGGCGTGGTGATCTACAACTCGTTTCTCCCGGAGATTGCGCCGATCGAGGAACGTGACGCCGTTTCTTCCAAGGGTTGGGCCATTGGCTACGTCGGCGGCGGCTCATTGCTCGCGCTGAATCTGCTGCTGTACCTGAACGCCGCCCGCATCGGCATCAGCGACGAGATTGCGGTTCGCATCAGCCTGGCTTCGGCGGGCGCCTGGTGGGCCGCGTTCACGATTCTTCCGCTCGTGAGGCTGCGGAATCACGGCGCCGCGCAGACGCTCGCGCCCGGCGAAAGCGCGATTGCCGGGGTTTTGCGGCTGCTGGTCCACACGCTTGCCGATCTGCGAAATTTTCCCCAGGCGCTCAAATTCATGATCGCGTTCCTGCTGTACAACGACGCGATCCAGACCGTCGTCGTGCTGGCAACCCAGTTCGGTCACGACGAGCTGAAAATCCCGCTCTCCCAGCTCACCCTAGCCATCCTCATGGTTCAATTCGTGGCGTTCTTCGGCGCGCTTTCCTTCAAATGGTTGGCTTCGATTGTCACCGCGAAACGCGCGGTCGAGGCGAGCCTGGTGATCTGGACCGGAGTGCTCATCTACATTTATCTCGCGGTGAAAACCACGCTCCAGTTTTTCGTGATGGCCGCCGTAGTCGCCATGGTTCTCGGCGGGAGCCAGGCGCTCAGCCGCTCCCTTTTCGCGCAGTTGATTCCCAAGCTCAAGGAAGCGCAATATTTCAGCATCTACGAAGTGAGCGACAAAGGAACAAGCTGGATGTGCCCGCTGTTTTTCGGTCTCGCGCTCCAGTTCACCAAGAGTTATCGCATCGCGATTCTGTCGCTGATCCTGTTTTTCATGGCCGGACTGTCCGTGCTCCTCAGAGTGAACGTGCAGCGAGGCGAGCGCGACGTGGCGAGCTTCGCCAGGTAACGTTACCCGGGTAACACCACGGCCCGAAGAAAATCTAACCTACGCGCTTTGCGATACTCGGTGTATCGGGCGTTTTCGTCCACGTTTCATGAATAGCCAACGCCTGCTGGCGCTGTCCCTTCTCGCCGGAATCCTGCTGCTCAACTGCGCCGGACTGGTGCCCGAGCTCACCATCAGCCGCGTCGACCTGAACGACAACGCGTTCCATTACCCGCTGATCGCCGACATGGTGCGGCAGATGGAGCAGGGTCACAATCCGTTCGACTGGTGGGCGCCGGAATGGTGCCTGGGTTATCCGGTCCTTCGCACGTATCAGCCGCTGGGACATTTCATCGTTGCGCTGGCCTACTTCGCGTTGTTCAAAAGCGTCTCGCTGATGACCGTGTTCGTGTGGGTGCGTTATCTTTCGGTCGCGCTGCTGCCGCTGACGTTTTTCTTCACAGCGCGCCTGCTCTCGCTTTCCTGGATGACCTCGGCCGCCGCAGCTATGCTTGCGCCGCTCATCTCTTCGGCCAGCCTGTTCGGACTCGAATACGGCAGCTATCTGTGGGCCGGCAGCGGATTGTTCACGCAGGCGATCGCGTGCCACTTCTTTCTGCTCTCGATCGGATTCGGCTATCGCGCGCTGCGGCGAGGATCGGGACTCGCCATCGCCGGGATCTTCCTCGGCCTCACTTTTCTCGCTCACTTCATCTTCGGCTACATGGGCGCGCTGACGCTGTGCCTGCTGGCGCTGATTCCCAATCGCGAAACACCGGTTCTGACGCGCATCGCGCGAACCGCGTGGGTTGGCGGCATCGCCTTTCTGCTCTCGGCCTTCGAGCTTCTTCCACTGCTTCTTGACAGCTCCATCATCAATCACAGCCGTTGGGAGCCGGTGTGGAAATGGGACAGCTTCGGCGCGGGACAGGTGATGAAGCTTCTGTTCACCGGCGACGTGCTCGATCACGGCCGTCTTCCAGTGATGACGCTGCTCGCGGCAGCCGGCGTTTTCGTCTATTTTCGCGACCGCAACGTTCAGAAATATCCCGCGCGAACGTTCATTCTCCTTTCGGCCGGGCTGTGGATTCTGCTGTTCTGCGGACGCCCCTTGTGGGGACCCCTGCTGACCCTGGTGGGCGTATCGTCCGATATGCAGCTTCATCGCGTGGCCGGCGGCGCGCAGGTTTTTCTGGTGCTACTGGCGGCCATCGGACTTGCCGCGCTGTGGCGCTTGCTCGCCGAGCGCACCGGCGCGATCGTCACTGTAATTGTGACCGCGCTTCTGTTCCTCCCGATGGTGCTCGAGCGCGCGCAATACCTCAAGAATAATCATGACTGGGGCGAAAAGAGCCTTGCGGCTTACAACGCCAACAAAACTCCGATCGATGCAGCACTGGCGGTGGCGGGTGATCGCGGCGGACGCGCCTACGCCGGGCTCGCCGCGGCCTGGGGCGGCAAATTCAAGATCGGCGACCCGCAGTTTTATTCGTTCTTGAGCGTCGCGCGGATTCCGGCGCTGTCGTTCATGTACCACTCCATGTCGCTGACCTCGGAGATCATGACGCGCTTCAATGAGTTCAGCGCAGCTCATTACCGCCTGTTCGACATCAAGACCGTGATCGCGCCGTACGGAATCAATCTTCCGCAGTTCCTGCATCCGCTGGTCGAAACGGGCCCCTTCCGTGTGCTCGAAGCTCCCGGCGACGGATATTTCGACGTCGTGGACGTGTTCTACGCCGTGCGCTCCAGCAAGGAAAATTTTTACGACGTCAACGACCGCTGGTTGCAAAGCCCCTGGGTCAACAATCGCCAGCATCTGCTGCTCGATTTCAAGGGCGACGCGCCGCGCTACATGCCGCGCCTCAATCCTGGCGATGCGCTCCCTGCTCCTCCGCCGCTTCCCTTTCCCGGCACGGTGATTTCTGAACAGGACGACAACCAGCATTACCAGGCCGAAATTCACGCCGCGCGCCGCAGCTACGTCCTGTTCAAGATGACCTGGCATCCCGACTGGAAAGCGACCGTCGACGGCCACCCCGCCGCGACCGCGATGCTCTCGCCCGGCTTCATCGGCATTCCTGTCGAACCAGGCCGGCATCTGGTCGACCTCAGCTATCAGCCCGAGACGTGGAAATCGATTCTGGCGATCGCCGGGTTTTTGCTGGTGGGCTTGATCGCCGTCGGAGAGCGCCGCGGGTTCGCGTCCAGTTTCCGTTTCTCGATTCCCGCGTTCACCCGGCCCGCGTGGCTTTATCCGGCGATCGGTGTCGCCGCGATCTCTCTTCCGGTGTGCGTCGCGCTGGCGACCGGGAAGCTCCCGCAGGGGCACGACGCGACCGAGTACCTTCCCCGCCTGGTCGAATTTCATCAGAACATCGCCCACGGAATTCTGCTTCCGCGCTGGGCGCCCGACCTGAGCCGCGGAACCGGGCAGCCGCTGTTCCTGTTCAATCCGCCGTTTTTCTACTACCTCGCCGAATTCTGGCATTTGCTGGGATTCGATTTCGTGCGCTCCATCAATCTCGCCTGCATGGGGATCGTGCTCGCCTCGGCCGCGGGAATGTTTCTGTTTGCCCGCCTCTACTTCGGCGACATCGGCGGATATCTGGGCGCGGCGGCGTATCTCTATGCGCCGTATTTCGCGGTCGATCTGTATGTTCGCTCGGCGCTCGCCGAATTCGCGGCGTTCCCCTTCTTCGCCTTCGCACTCTACGGCTTCGGCGCTTACGCGAAATACGGAGCGCGCAAGCACCTCGCGATCGGCGCGGCCGGATTCGCGGCCGTTTTGCTGTGCCACAATCCCGCGGCACTTCTGTTTGCGCCGTTGCTTCTCGCATTTCTGGCCGCGAATGCGTGGTTCGCGAAATCCTGGAAGCTGCTCGTGCGCGAGGGCGGCGGACTCGCCCTGGGACTCGCGCTAGGCGCGTTCATCTGGGTCCCAAGCCTGGCCGAAAACCAGTCCATTCAGGTCCGGCTCATTACGCAGGGCTATTCCAATTACATGAATCATTTCGTGTACTTGCATCAGCTCTTCGATACGTTCTGGGGCTACGGGCTGTCGGTCGCCGGAGATCAGGACCAAATGTCGTTCGCGCTCGGCTGGAGTCAGGTGGCGCTGATCATTCTTGCGCTGGTGCTCATCCGCCGCGTTCCCAATCGCCGTTGGCTCTGGTTCTTTTCAGCCGCGGCCGTGGTGCTGTGCTGGATGATTCTTCCCTACGCGGAGCCCGTGTGGGATCTCTTCCCGCTGCTGCAATTCGTCGCGTACCCCTGGCGCTGGCTGGGGCCGATCGCGGCCGCTATCGCCGTAGCGGTCGCGGCGCTGGGACCGGTCATCGCGTCGCTCGATTCCAGGCGCCGGCCCGCGTTTGCCGGAGCGCTGGCGTTGTTGATCGTGCCCAATCTTTCGCATCTGCACCCGCAGAATGCGCTTGATATCGATGAAACCCAGTGGACGCCTCAGCAGATCGCGCAGCGCGGCATCGAAACCAGCACTTTCGGGGAATATCGGCCGCGCTGGATGGTGGATTGGCCGCGGTACGATCCTCGGCCCGCCGAGGTCGTTTCCGGCTACGCGTCGTATCAGCAGACCGGCCGCACTCCGGTTTCCTGGGCCGCGGTGGTCGATGCGACGACGCCCGCTACCGTGCAGATGTCGACCGCTTATTTCCCGGGATGGAGAGTTCGTGTGGATGGCGCGCCCGTGCAAGTCCAGCCCTCCAAGGACGTCGGCTTGATCCGCTTCGATGTGCCCCCGGGGCATCACGTGGTGATCGCCGATTTCGTCCGCACGCCGGAACTTTGGGTGTCTGATATGACCAGCCTCCTGGCGTTCGGCATTGCCGTCCTGATCGCTATCCCCCCGCGGCCTTCGGGCGCCGATAGAATGAAAGCGGTTCCAATTCAGAAGAATAAGAAGAATGGCCAGCCTCCCCCAGACCTTGGCGCTTCAGATCCGGAGAACGCTCGCGCAGCCGGACGCAACGCACGTTCACGATCTGCGCGTCGCGATCCGGCGCTTCAATCAGGCGCTGGCACTCCGTCCCCGAAGTGAGCGTCCCAAACGACTCCTCCGCCGGTTGAAAAAGATCATGCGTCTCGCGGGCGAGGTCCGCAACGCGGATATCACGCTGAACCTTGTGGCGAAGATAAAGGGAACCAAGCGGCTGGTCTCACGGCTACATCGCCGGCGCGAAGACGCCGAGAGGCGACTCAAAAAAGCCCTCGATAAGCTGGATCCGCGCGAGATCCCACGCGATTTGCCGATCGCGTCCGCGACATCGCCTGCCGCGATCGTTGGCACCGCCCGGCGCATGTTCAAGCGAGCCGCCAAATCGGGCGATCCGCTTCGCCTGCATCGCATCCGCATCGCCGCCAAAAAGCTGCGCTACACGCTGGAACTGCTCGCGCCCGATCATCCGCGGCTTGAAACCGTGAAGCGCCTGCAATCCATGCTGGGGCGCATCAACGATTACGAAACCGCGTGGGCGATCGTCAGCGAGGAGTCCGGAGGCAAAGCCGTGCGCGCCCAGCTCAAGCAGAAACAGGCCAAGCGTATTCGCGAGTTTCACCGCTTCTGGGCGACCCTGTTCCCGGATCCGGCAACGCAGCGCGAATGGATCCGGGAGTTTACCGCTATCCACTCGCGTAACGTTTCCAAATTGCGCCGCCGCCATTCCGCGGCAGCTTAGCGCTGGCTTAACGCAGCACTTCAGACATTACCGGCGTGTATTCGGTGACGCCGGCCAGCGAAAGCACTTCCAAGCGCATCCCTTCGCGCAAGTCTTGCAGCCTTACCTGGAAGCCGTTGCTGAAGCGAACGGCGTCACGGTAGCTGTTGACGTCCGCGCTGATCTGCGTGAAGACGACGCCCTCCTCGGCCGAGACCCGGTACTGGCGCTGCAAATCCGCGGGAATGTCCCTCATGATGAGGTGCGCTCCCGGCGGGATGCAAACCGCCGGTGCGACGGCCGGTTGGCGAATGGGCTCGAAGAAAGCTTTCAACGATTCCCAAAATGTTTTTTTGGTGGTTTCCTTCGAGACTGGTTGCGGCGCCGGCAGATCCGCCGGTGAGGCCAGCCCCATCGAACCCGTCGAGAACTTGTGAACTACGAGTTCCTCGCCTTCCTGAGCGAGCCGATTGGGAATGCCACAGAGAGAGTAATCACACATACTGCCTCCTTAACCTAAGAGACGCAACCCGGATGCGTTTCATTTCGGAGCGTTCCGCCCTGAACGGCGTCGGGCGATTACGCGCACTTCCGTCAACTCCAGATTCAATGATACTCCCGAAAAACCTGAACCGACTGCGTCTCCTGGCGCATCACTTCTCCGGTGTGCCGGAAAGCCTGCCGGGCATATCCGCGAGCACGTAGCTCATCACCGCCAGGCTCGCGATGTTCTTGCGAAACTCTTGCAGATCCACTTTGTCCAGAGTGTCGGCCACGCTGTGATGCCAGTCAAAATAATGCTCGGCGTCGGTGCGCACTCCGAGCGGGGGAACGCCTTCGAGCGCCAGCGGCGCGATGTCGGCCCCTCCGCCGCCCGCGACGATCTCGCCGGCGCCGATCCGGTCGAGCAGCTTTCCGATGCGCTGGACAGTCGGCAGCGATGCGAGCGGACCACCGAATCCGAATCCGCGCGGCGTCTCCGCTCCTCCATCCATCTCGATCGCAGCGACGTGATCGCGCACCTGGCCCTTAAGCCATTTCCGGTAGGCTTCGCCCCCGCGCACGCCGTTCTCTTCGTTCACCCAGAACACGACGCGGATGGTCCGGCGCGGTTCCAGCCCCGCCTTCTTGATCAGCTCGACCGCCTCCAGGCAGGCGATGATTCCGCTTCCGTCGTCCTGCGCGCCCTGCCCCACGTCCCAGGAGTCGATGTGGCCGCCGAGCACCACCACTTCCTCGGGCCGCTCGCGTCCCGGGATCTCGCCCATTACATCGAAACTGTCGGCATCCGGCTCCATGCGCGCGTTCATTTCCAGGTGCACCTTCACGGGCATTTTTTGCTCCGCGAAGCGGGCCATCATCAGCGCGTCTTCCACGCTCACCGCGGCCGCCGGGATTTTGGGCTGCGCCGGGTCATAGCTGAGCATTCCGGTATGCGGAATCTCCATGGGGAGCGGCGTTACCGATCGCACCAGCGCCGCGACGGCGCCCAGCGCCGCGGCGCGCGACGGTCCATCGACACGGTACGGCGAGGTCTGCGGATATCCGCGAAACCGTTCGTTGAACAGCACGATCTTTCCCTGCACGCCGGCGCGGCCCAGCCGGTTCAGCTCGTCAAAATCGGAAACCACCACCACGTCGCCCGCGATTCCTCCCGGCGGCGTTCCGACGCTCATGCCCAATCCCAGCATGTGCAGCGCGCGATCTTCCGGTTCGACCAAACGCGCCGATTCGGTTCCGCGCACCCAATGCGGAACCTTCACGGGAATCGTCCGCACGTTGCTCAGCCCGTCGCGCTGCATGGTATCGCGCGCCCATTCGATCGCCCGTTCGAGCGATTCCGACCCGCTCAGCCGGTTGCCGATTCGGTCGCACAGGTATTCGAGCTTGGCGTAGCCATCGCGATCCGCCATCGCCGTGTCGATCAGCTTTTCAGCAGCCGCGCGATAGCGATCGGCCAAGTCTTGCGCCACGCAAATCGAGCGGGCCGCCAGAAGCACGACAACAATCCGCATGGCGCTATGTTAGCGCGCAACGACTTCCTCATAGCCGCTCCGCAACCTACCCGGCCGATTCGCGCACCAGCCGGCCGATCTCGGCAAGCATGGCCGCGCGCTTGCTCTCCTCGCCGGCGCAGAGCGTGATGTAGGCCGCGATGACCACAGGCGGCCTGCGCGCGGGCCAGAGCACCGCGATGTCGTTGCTGGTGTGCGTGCCGTTCGCACCGGTTTTATCCGCTGCGCGCCATCCAGCCGGCAGGTTCGCCCGCAGCCGGTCGATTCCGGTGAGATTGGCTTCCATCCATGCGGTGAGCCGATCGCGCGAGCCCAGTGAAAGCACGCCGCCGAGCAGCACCGACTGAAGATCGCCGGCCATCGCCGCGGGCGAGGTGGTATCGCGCGGATCCCCGGCGAGCGATTCATTGAGCGCCAGCTCGTTCCGGTCCAGACGTGTAACAGGATCGCCGATCGTGCGCGCGAAGCGAGTGAGCGCGGCGGGTCCGCCGATGCTTTCGAGTAGAAGATTGGCGGCGGTGTTGTCGCTGCGCGTCAAAGCCGCGTGGCACAGCGCAGCGACGCTCATCTCCCCGCCGGCGTGCGGCTCGGTTAACGGCGAATTGGACAGCAGCGGCTTCCGCGGAATGGGAACGCCGCGATCCAGTTTCTCCTCCCACCGGTCGACGCGCTGAAGGACGCAGGTTGCGAGCAGGAATTTGAACGTGCTGCACATGGGGAAGCGCTCATCCTCGCGATAGCCGCATCGCCCGCCGGTGCGC
>DATJVN010000059.1:0-14933 GCA_035501755.1 Bryobacteraceae bacterium
CACGGTCGACGAATTCCGCCCCGAGGGGATCGAACGCGCGCCCAATTTGTGGAATTTCTTCTTCGGCGAGCTTCCGGCGCGCGACGCGAAGGAGCGCATCGCGGGCCGCGAGTCGGAGGCGCACTGGACTTACACCGAAGGACTCGATCGCCAGCTCGAACGTCCGCCCGCTTCGGGCTGGCAAGTTGCCGAATCGCTCGCCGCTCGCGACGCCATGCGCCGCCGCCTGCTCGAGCAGATGCGGAAATTCCCGGTGATCCTGATGCCGGTTTCTTCCATCGCGGCGTTTCATCATCGGGAGCGGCGTTTTACGACCGAAACAAAAGAGATCGGATTGTTTCAGGCGATGATGAGCGTCACGACTTTCAACCTTCTCGGCTTCCCTGCCCTGACGGTTCCCTTCGCGGTGAGCGATGGATTGCCGGTGGGCATACAGCTCGTGGGACGGCCGTGGGAGGAGGAGCTGCTGCTCGAAATCGGCGCGCGGCTCGAGGACGCGCGCGGTCCGCTGCCGCCTCCGCCGAACGCATGAACCTCATCCTGTTCGGCGCCACGGGGATGGTCGGTCAGGGCGTGCTGCGCGAATGTCTGCTCGATTCGGAAGTGAGCGCGGTGACGATCGTGGTTCGCAGGCGGACGGCGTTCAGTCATCCCAAGCTGCGCGAGATCGTTCACGCGGATCTGTGGAATTATGCGGCGATCGAATCGGCGCTTTCGGGTCTCGACGCGTGTTTCTTCTGCCTGGGCGTGTCGTCGGTGGGGATGGACGCAGCGGAATACGAGCGCATCACCTACTATCTGACGCTTGCGGCGGCGCAGACGCTGGCGCGGCTGAACCCGAAGATGACGTTCATCTATGTATCGGGGGCCGGCACGGACAGCTCCCAGCGCGGGCGCGTTGCCTGGGCGCGCGTGAAAGGCAGAACCGAAAACGCGCTGCTGCGGCTGCCGTTCCAGGCGGCGTATATGTTTCGACCCGGCCTGATTCAGCCGCTCGATGGAATCAAGTCGAGGACTCGCGCTGTGCGGATTTTTTATTCGCTGGCAGGGCCGGTGCTGCCGCTGGTCCGTGTTCTCTTCCCGAGTTCGATTTTGACGACGGAGCAGATCGGTCGAGCGATGCTGGCGGTCGCGCGGCGGGGCGCTCCGAAAAAGGTGCTCGAGTCGCGCGATATTCGTGAGGTCGCGGCGTCCTCAGGCTGAAGCCGTGCCATCTAAGCCGTCCGGCCGAGGCCGATCGCTTACTAGCGCTGGATGCGCGCTGAACCGCCTTTGGCGAGGCTCTTCACCTGGTCGAGCGTGGCCATGGTCGTATCGCCGGGGAAGGTGGTGAGCAGGGCGCCATGCGCCCATCCCAGACGCACGCAGCTTTCGGCGGGCTCGCCCGTCAGCAGGCCGTAGAAAAAACCCGAGGCGAAGCCGTCGCCGCCACCCACGCGATCGTAAATCTCCAGCTCGCAGGCCGGCGCGACGTGCGTTGTTCCGTCGATCCAGGCCACCGCGCTCCAGCTATGGCGATTGGTGGAATGGACCTCGCGCAGCGTGGTCGCGACGATCTTGATGCGCGGGTAGCGCGCCACCACACGATCGATCATGCCGAAAAATGCGCCCGGATCGAGCCTGGATTTCACGGCGACTTCCGGTCCGGCGATGCCCAGCCCTTTTTGCAAGTCCTCTTCGTTGCCCACCAGCACGTCGACATTTTCGACGATGCGCCCGATCACTTCCGTCGCGCGATCCTGGCCCCCTGAAACGCGCCACAGTTTCTCGCGAAAATTGAGGTCGAAGGAAACGACGGCGCCGGCGGCGTGCGCGGCGCGCATGCCTTCGATGATCACCTCCGGGGTCGATGCGGAGAGCGCGGCGAAAATTCCGCCGCTATGGAACCAGCGCACGCCGCCCGAAAAAATTTTGTTCCAGTCGAAATCGCCGGGTTTGAGCAGCGCGCCCGCTTCGTTGGCGCGATTGTAGAAAACCACCGGCGGGCGCACGCCGAATCCGCGATCGCTGTACACCGCCGCGAGATTGGGACCGTTCACGCCGTTATGCTCGAACCATTTGTAGAACGGCTTCACGCCCATCGCCTTCACGCGCTCGGCGATCAGTCCGCCGACGGGATAATCGACCATGGCGGTGGCGATCCCGGTTTGCATGCCGAAGCAATCGGCGAGGTTGGCCGCGACGTTGAACTCACCTCCGCTGACGTGGATCGCGTACTGGTGCGCTTTATGGAAGGGAACTTGACCGGGGTCGAGACGATGCACGAGTGCGCCGAGCGAGACCAGGTCGAGCGCTGCTTCCGCGCGGATGTTCAGGCCGTGTTGCATACCAACGATTCTACGATCCGCTGGACGTAGCACGCCCGCATCGGTGTGTTATCTGCGCTCTTCCGTCTTTACCACCTTTTCTAAATGAGCCGGCTCGCCGACGCTAATACCCCCATCGACTGGGGCCGTCAATTGGCCGCAACGGCACGGCATCGCCACAACCACGTGCGACTGCTCGCCCGAACTTCTCGCATCAGGCGTTCGCCCATCGTCATCCTACAAGCATGCTACGGATATGACGTTGCGACGACAGTGTCTCGAGAACTTGATCGCCACTCGGTAAGGCTGGAGGCCGATGAGAGCGCCAACCTTTCTGATTCAAGGGTAGTGGTTCGTGGGGAGCTGGAAGTTAGCGCGAATATCGATGTGGTTGAGAATGCAGGGAATGTTTTTTGGCCATGAAGGAACACCGATGTTTATCAGCTTAGCATCGGGGCCGGTGCATAGCGCTCATTCGCGCTGATCGGGCCTTGCGCGCGATGGAAGCAGCCACCAGATCAATGCGCCAACGAGCGGCGTGAGGGCAACCATCATGAATGCGTCATTGTAGCGATGCGCGTCGAACAGCGCCCGCGCAGGCGAGCGCAGTTTCGGGATACGCGGAGATTGAGCGGGAGTCGCCATTCCGATTCAGTGGGGCAAAAACGGATTTTTCGGCGTCAGCTCGACGTTCTTAGGCCAGCGCGCGCCCTCCGCGATCCATCGGCGCAGGATTTCGAGCTGCGCGAGCGAAAGCTTGCGCTCGCCCGGCGGCATGAATCCGGACTTCGCGGCCAGGTACAGACGGCTCTCCTCCGGTTTGTGTGGCACGATCACCAGCATGGCCCGCTCGCGCCGATTCAGGCGCAGATTCTTCATCGCGGCTTCGGGCCCGTGACAGCGGACGCAGTACAATTCGAGAATCGGCTTCACGTCGCGGACGAAGTTCACTCTCGCGAACACGGGACCGGCGAGCGCCAGGGCAAGCGCGAGGGTGCGCATCGGATTATTATACGGAGTCAGTGGGCGCATCGTCGAAAATCACGGTCGCGGAAATTCTGGAGCAGCTTGAATCCGTTTACGGTCCGCAGCAGCCGGGATGGCCGGCCGACCCCTGCCAATTTGTGCTGTGGTGGAACGCCGGCTATCCGCAAAGCGACGCGAACTGCGCGCGCGGTTGGGAATCGTTGAGTAAATCCGTGGGCGTGCGGCCGGAGCAGATATTGGCCGCTTCGGATGCGCAGCTCGTGCGCGCGGCCACGGCGGGAGGAATGGTGCCGGAAAGCCGGGCCGCGCGGCTTAAAGAGATCG
The DNA here is from genome assembly GCA_035501755.1 of Bryobacteraceae bacterium. Lineage (GTDB taxonomy): Bacteria > Acidobacteriota > Terriglobia > Bryobacterales > Bryobacteraceae > Palsa-187. The sequence goes on from DATJVN010000059.1 coordinate 3,618, forward strand.
CGGCGCGCGTCGTCGACGAGTGCGGCGGCAATTTGCGGGAGCGGCTCTCCGGATCGCTCGCCGAAGCCCGCAAGCTGCTCAAAAAATTTCCGACCATCGGCGATCCCGGCGCGGATCGCATTCTCCTGTTCGCCGGAATCGCGCCCATCGCGGCGGTTCCGTCCAACTGCCCGCACGTGCTGGTCCGAATTCTTCGCGGGCGTGAGCGCGAAAACTACGGCGTGACCTATCGCGAAGCGCAACAGGCGATCGAAGCGCAGGTTCCGGCGAGCGTTGAAGCTCGCCAGCGCGCTTTTCTTCTGCTCAAGCGCCACGGCCAGGAAGTCTGCAAGCGAAAGCCCGCGTGCGACCGATGTTCGCTACGCGAGCGCTGTGCGTACGCCTCCGGCAGCTCGCGCGGACGCGCGACGCTCGCCTGAGATCCGCTGATATCCTGGTTGTTGCGCTTGAAGCTGCTGCTTGCGCTGGCCACGTGCTCGTTGCTGGGCGCCGCGGACCGTCCCATCGCCATCGAAGACGTTACGATCGTGGATGTAACCACGGCTTCCTTGCATCCCCACCAGAAGGTGCTCATCGAGGGTGAACGCATTGCCGCGACCGGCGCGCGGGTTCCGGCGGGCGCTCGCGTGGTCCGCGGCCGCAGAAAATTTCTGATCCCCGGACTGTGGGACATGCACGTCCATCTCTGGTACAAGGAAAATCAGCTTCCGCTGTTCATCGCCTTCGGCGTCACCGGAGTTCGCGACATGGGCAGCGATTTCGAGCGCACGTCGGCGTGGCGCACCGCGATCGAAAAGGGCGAGGCGATCGGACCGCACATCGTGACGTCCGGTCCGGTGGTGGATGGCGAGGCGGCGGACCACGGCAATCTTCCCGTGATCGTGGCGCGGAACGGCCCCGAGGCGCGGCGCGCTTTCGACCGGCTGTGGAACATGAACGTCGATTTCATTCGCGTGGGCGGCGACCTGCCGTTCGATTCCTACATGGCGATCGCGGAGCTCGCGCGGCACTGGCATATTCCGATCGAGGGGCCGATCCCCAATGGCGTTCCGGCGCGGCAGGCGATCGAGGCCCGGCAGGCGAGCCTGGAGCACCTGGACGGCGTGACTCACGCGGTCTCGACCGACGATGAAGCGATCGCTTTTTTCGAAGACTGCGCTCTGCACGGCGTGAGCGTCTCGCCGACGCTGGTCAAGTGGCAGCGCATGGCGCACCAGAACGATGAGGCTCTTGAAAACGACCCGCGTTTGAAATACGTGGCGGCGTCGATTCGCAAAAGCTGGCCGAAGCTCGCGACTGATAACGAGGTGAGCGAGATTCGCAAGCGGAAAGACAACATTTATCGTCTGGTTTCGCTGGCGACCGAGACGAAGGTGCAGGTGCTCGCCGGGACCGAGACCGGCGAGCCCTACACGATTCCTGGCGCGACGCTCGATGACGAACTGGAGCAACTGGTGGCCGCGGGGATGACACCGCACCAGGCTCTTGAAGCCGCGACGATCGAGCCGGCGCGCTTCCTCGGCTGGGACGGCAACATGGGCAGCATCGAAAAGGGAAAAGTCGCGGACCTGGTGCTGCTGGACGCCAATCCGCTCGATGATATCCGTAACGTTCGCAAAGTCGCGGCAGTGTTCGCGCGAGGACGTTATTTTTCGCGCGCCCGTCTTGACGCGATCCTGAGCGGGGCGAAGTAGGCTGACAATTACGGAACGTTAAGCTCGCGTTTTGCGTATTTCCTTTTGATAGGATCGCACCGTCTATGTTCCATCTGATCGCATTCGCGGTTTGTCTTTCGCTGTATTTTCTGCCGTCGATTCTCGGACGCAACAAGCGCAATTTCGCGGCGATCTTCATTTTGAATCTGCTGCTCGGATGGACCGTGATCGGATGGATCATCGCGCTGGTGTGGGCGCTGACGGTGGACGCCGCTCCCCTGCCCCGAGCTTCGGTTCAACCGAGCTGTTCGGTGTGCCGGACGCCGATTCGAGCGGGCCAGAATTTCTGTCCCGGCTGCGGGAATCCGATCGCGTGGCCGCACGGAGCGGCAGCGCCGGGAACGCAGGTCTAAAGAACGCGATCGTCGGATCCAGCATCGCTGAGCAAGCGGACGGCCCGTGCAGAAATTTACTTTGCCGTTTGCGCGGGACTCCAGCTCGCCCAGTATTCCTTCCACTCCACCTGCTCGCCCGCGGGCAGAACGTGGATCGGATTCAGACCGTCCAGCATCACCGCGTATTCGTCAGTCTGCGTCTTCTTGTGCTGATTGGCGAGCGCCTTGGGGTGCGGGCCGTGATGAATGCCGCGCGGGTGCAGCGTGCACATACCCGCGCGAATGTTGTCGCGGCTGAAGAAATCGCCGTCGTGGTAGAAAATGAACTCATCGTAATCGGTGTTGCGATGATAAAAGGGCACCCGTAGCGCGTCGGGGTCCTGTTCGAGCGGACGCGGCACGAAGCTGCACACGACAGCGCCCGGAGTTACGAACGTCGAGTGCGCGCTGGGAGGCAAATGCGCGCGATGGCTCATGATCGGGCGAATATCGCGCAGGTTGATCTTCCACACCGTCAGGTCGCCCTTCCAGCCCACCGCGTCGATGGGATTAAAAGGATAGAAAACTTTCGAAAAGTCGTCTTCGCACTTGATGCGGACTTCCCATTCGCCATTGCGGCCGGAAAATGTTCCGGGCGCCGGATCGGGCGTGACGATCACGCCGGGATCGTACAGCGAGGTCTGGCCGATCAATCCTTTTTCCGGTTGCTCGAATTCGCCCTGCGATTGGACGATCAGGAAAAAATTGTCCGTCGTTTCGGGCGCGAGCCGGTACGTCACCGCGCGCGGAAGCACGATGTAATCGCCGCGTTCGAAATGCAGCGGGCCGAAATCGGTTTCCAGCGTCCCTTCGCCGCGATGCACGAACAGCAGCTCGTCGCCGTCGGCGTTGCGATAGTAAAACGGCATGGGCTTCGAGCGGCGCGAAACGTACAGCTTCAGATCGTCATTGCCCAAGAACGCGATGGGCGCGCCGCCCGGATCGTCGAGATCGGCCGGATGCAGCTTGTTCAGGTCGAGACAATGCGGGCGCAGCTTGCCTTCAAAGCGGATCCAGTCGGTAGGAGGGTGGGCGTGATAGATGTGCGCGGATTTTCCGTAAAATCCCTTGCGCCCGTGTTCTTCCTCATAGGTGCCCTCGGGCAGACCCACATGGGCCTGGCGGGCGAATTTGCCTTTTTTGAGGGGGTACATGCTTACAGCATAGAACGGGCAGGAATCGCGCGCGGGCTTAGCGGCCCAGCACGCCTTTCCATTTGCGCATGATTAGCTCGGCGAGGCTGAGCAAGATCGCCAGCGCGAGGAATCCAGGCCAGAGCTGCATGGTGGACGCGATGGCGCGATCGCCGGCGTCGAAGACGTTCTTCGGATCGGGCTCGAACCGGCCGCCGGTGAACTCGGCCACCTGCTTCAGCAGCGCGGGGTTCGATCCGTAATCGGTCAACTCCAACTCCGGCCGGTACAGACCCGCTTCGGGAAACGCGCGCGATTCGACGAGAGGGCGCACGCGGAACAGGCCCTCCCGCGAGCCGATCTGCAAGCGCCCGCGATACTGCCCCGCGGCGATTTTTTTCACCGCGATCGGTTTTTCGAACCCGTCCGGTCCGAACACGAAAATTTCCGGGATTTTATCCGGCTCCGCGACGTCGCGCCCCAGACGGTAATCCACCACCAGGTCGCTGTTGGCGCTGTCGAACTCCACCGTCGCTTCACCGGACTGCGCGTGCGGCAGAAGGTCGCGCGCGATGTTGGTCCACAACTTGTCGTAGCCTTTCCAGGTGACCCAGTCCGTGGCCCAGCGCGCTTTCGCGTCGGAGGCGAACACCGCGGCGCGTCCCAGCCCGTACTGCCAGCGCGCCAGCAGCGGATCGCGATCGATTTCGAGAATCGTCTCCGCGCTCGGCTTGGCGACGAATTTCACGTAGCCCTTGAGCGCCGGGGCCGTCTCGATCTCCACGCCATCGAGAATCTCGGTCTGCTTCTTCACTTCGGCCTTGAGCGGCCGCTCGATCGCGGTCGACCCGGTGTGCTCCATCACATCGCGCAGGACGATCTGCTCCAGGCCCGCGGGCTCGTTCAGGAAGTACGATTTTCCGCCTGCCAGCTGCGCGATCTTTTCGAGGTAGGCGCGATTCACATCCTGGCCCAGCCCCACCGTCGAAATCGTCACGCGCTTCTGCACGGCGTCGCGCGACAGATCCAGCGAGTCGCCTTCTTCCGAAATTCCGTCGGTCAGCAGCACGATGTGCTTGTAGGTCGCTTTCGAGGTGAGAATACGCTTGTATGCCTCGGTGAGCGCGGGCGCGATCTGCGTACCGCCGTCGGGTGTGATGCCGGAAATCAGCCGCTTGATGAGCGTGCGATCCTCGGCGCGGCGCAGCGGCACGGCCCATTGATAGGAGTTGTCGAAAATCAGCACGCCCACCGTGTCGATGGGCCGCAGATTATCGACCACGCCCACCGCGGCTTGCCGGGCCAGCTCCATCTTGCGCCCTTCCATCGACGACGATTTGTCGATGATCAGCACCACCGCGGTTCCTTCGGGCGATCGCGGCGGCGCAAGCTTGGCCGGCAGCGCACGCTCCAGCGCGTCTTCGGTCTTTTCCTTGTCTTCGACGTACATGTTGCGCTCGCCGCCGATCACCAGCAGTCCGCCGCCGTGCTGCACGTACTTTTCGACCTCGGCCTTGCGCTCGGCCGGAACGCTCTCCAGGTCCCAGTTGTCGAGCACCACGAGCTGATCATCGGAAAGATTTTGATTGGAAAATTCGCTCGAGCGCTGCACGTCGAACTGCGCCGCCGCGAGCGTCGACATCAGGTGCGAATTGGTGTTGGGCGAGTCTCCGGTGACGTAGAGAACCTTCGGCTGGCGCAGGGTGACCGCCTGATCCACGCGGACCTCGCCCGCGCTCTGCGCGCGCACCGCGATCGACAGATCGAGCGCACCGGGCGTGTTCAGGCTCGCGTGCATGCGGATCGGCGTTTCGCCGGACGCCAGTTGCACCTGCGTCTTGCCCAGCGTGCGGCCTTCCGCGCTCAGTTCGACCTCCGCCGCTAAGGATTTGGGAGCGGAGACAACAATGTCGATGGGAAAGCGCTCACCCGTAAACGCGATCTCCGGGAGGCTGACCGATTCGAGACGCAGCGCGGGTTCCGGCCGTCCCTTCATCGCCCATGTGTCGATAGGAATCCCGAGCTGACTCGCCTGCCACGCGGCGCGCGCGACGCTTCCTTTATTCTGCCGCCCATCCGAGATCAGCGCGATGCGCGGAACCAGGCCCGCGGGCAGCGACGCGGCGGCTTCGCGAATGGCCGCTTCCAGATCCGTCGCGCGTCCGGGTTCGCCGGCCGTCTCGCGCAGGTGCCAGGGCTTCTGTCCTTCCGCGCGGTCGAGGGTACGCGTCGATCGCGCGAAGGGGATCACGCGCATCCAGTTGCGGCCGCGCTGGTCGGCGATCGCATCGGAGATCCGGGAAGCGTGCTCCAGGTCGGACGGCGAAACGCTGGCCGACGTGTCCACCAAAACCGCGACAGCGACCTTGGTTTCCGAGATGCTGAGCCTTGGCTCGGCCAGCGCGAACAGGATCGCGGCGAACGACAGCGCTTTCATCACCAGCGCACCGCGGCGCGCTGTTCGCCGCCATTCGAAAAACATCCACGCCAGCGGAAGCCAGGCGATCGCCAGCACCCAGGCGCGATCGAAGCTCATGACGCCTTCCTCCACGCCGTCTGCACGCGTGCCGCTACTTTCGACGCGCGCAGCCGGAAGGCGCGCGAACGGCCGAACAGCAGCCAATCGATGAGCAGGCCGAGTCCGCCGGCGAGCGCCAGCCAGGGCCAGAAATCCGTCACCGCGCTTGCGATCGCCGCCGCGCGCGGAACTCCGCGGCGGACGTTCTGCGGCGCGCGCCACACGCTATCACCCGGATCGGGCAGCGTGAGCGAATAATCGGTTTCGCGTTCGCCCGCGAGCACCCGGACCGTCCCCGGTGCGCCCGCGAAGAATCGCAGCGAATTGCCGTCGACGGTGAACGGCAGCGGCCGCTGGTCTTCGGTTACCACGCGAACGTTCGCCGGATCCACGCCGGGATCCATCGGCACGCTCACGGTACCCACCGTGCCGGCCTGCACCTCCCAGCGGCGAAATGTTTCCGGCGCCATCCAGCGCAGGATGTTGGCCGCGAGCAGCGGCGTGGCGAGCTCGTATTTCATCGATGAAGCCAGCGGCTCGAACCCCAGCGCCACGATTTTGGGCGAGCTCGCGCGCGCGACGATCACCGCGCCGCCGTTCACTTCGGCGACCGGAATGTCACCCGGCGCCGGCTTGAAAATTTCCGCGGAGGCTAGCTCCAGGTCTTTCGTTCGGAGGCCCGCGCCCAGTGGAGTGTCCGAGCGCCACCGCTCCAGTTTCACGTTCTTGTTCGTTTCACGTACCGCGACCGGCGAGCCCGAGGCGGGCGGCTCGATCCAGATCGAGTCAACGCGCGGCGCCGCGGGCGGCACGAAACGATCCAGCACGACGATGGCGGCCTTCGTGCGTGCGTCGAACTTCTCCGGCGGCTCAAATGTCGCGTGTACCTGCGGATTCGACGCGAACAGCGCACGTAGCGCCTGCGGCTCGGCCGAATAGATGGCGATTTCAAGCGGCTGGTGCGCGGGCAGCTCGATTGCCGCGCGGTCGTCCTGAGGAAAGGCGTCGCGCGGGTTGATGCGCGCTTCGAGAACGCCGGCCACGCTGGTGCGATAGGTGAAGCTCGCCTGCTCCTCGGCGCCGGGCTTCAGCGTCATCGCCTTGGATGCGGCCGGCGCACCGCCGAATGCGAGCGCCAGGCTGATGTCGCGGGCCCGCGTTCCGTAGTTTTTCACCGCGACGTAGATATCCCAGGAATCCGGATCGCTCAGCGACCGCCGCAGTCCGATTTTGCGCAATCCGACGTTTTCCTGTGTGGAATTCACCGGCAGCACGCGAAGGTTCGATGGAGGCGCGAAGGCCGGCTCATCTTCCTTGATCCGGCCTGCTCCGGCGAAAACGATCTCGCCCGCGCGTTGCGACTGCAATTTCTGCGCGCGCTGGGCGAACGCGATCGCCTGTTCCAGATTCAGCGCCGATGCGCCGGGCTGCGATTCCTGCAACGCCTGATCGAGCATGCCCCGGTTCAGCTCGAAAGCCGTGGCGGGAGTGGCCAGCGCGTCGGCGCGCACCAGCATCACGCGATCGCGCGAGGGCAGCGCATGGATATAGTCGCGCGCGGCATTGCGCGCTTCGTCGATCAGCATTCCGGTTCGGGTGCGCGCGCCCATCCACGCCGACGTATCCAGAATCACCACGTGATCGCGACCGGATTCCTCGTCACCGCCCCACCGCGGACCGGCCAGCGCCAAAAGCAGCAGCGCGAGACTGACGAGCTGAAGCACCAGGCTCCACGGCTGCTGAATCCTGCGGCGATGCTTGAGCTCGGTGCGCACGTCGGCCGCGCTCCAGAAGCGCAGCGTCGCCACAATCTGCTTGCGCTTGGACCGGTCCAGCAGATACAGCGCGACCACGCCGGCCGAAATCGCGCCCGCGATTCCCAGCAGCTCGGCGAGATTGAGATTGAGAAAATTCACTTACTCGAGTGCCCCGCTCCTCACCAGCGGGCCGAAAATCGCTTCATCCACTGGGACGTTGGCCGGCAGGCCCACGTAACGGCCATTGTTGCGCAACGCCACGCGGCGAAGAGATTGCGAATACTGATCGAACGCGGCCGTGTACATGGCACGCGCGTCGGAATCGAAGGATAACTCCACACGCTGGCCGCTTTCCGCGTCTTCCAGGTCCAGCTCGCCTTCCCATGGCGGCTCGCGATCCTCCGGCGCCCAAATTTGCACCAGAATCAGCTCGTGCCCGAAATCGGAAAGATACTGGAGCGGCTTTTCGCAATCTCCGTCGTCCAGGAAATCCGAGATGACGATCACCAGCCCGCGCTGCGGATAAGTGGACACGAAATCGCGCGCGGTCTCGAAAAAATTCGTCTTTCCGGAGGGTTGGATCGCGGAAAGGAAATTCACCGCGGGCTGAAACCGATGGCGCCCGCCGCTGGCGACGAACGAGTCGCCCAGCTTGTTGGAAAACGGCTGGAGACAAATGGAATCCAGGCGCACCAGGCCGACGTAGCACAGCGCGCCGGCGAGCTTGCGCGCGTAATCGAATTTCGAGGGATCGCCGGTCTTCATCGACTCGCTGGTGTCGAACAGCAGCCGCACGGGAATGCGCGGCTCGAGCTGGAACATTTTCAGGAACAGCTTTTCCAGGCGCAGATATACGCGCCAGTTGACCGCGCGCAGATCGTCGCCGTGATGAAAATGCCGGTGATCGAGGAACTCCTGGCCGGGCCCCGCGAATCGCGAAGTGTTATGTCCCCCTACCAAACCGGGCAGAGATTTCTGCCAGTGAACGGTCAGCCGCTCGAGTTTTTCAAGCAGCGCGGTTTCGAGGAGTGGTTCGGAGGACATACAGTACTTAGCCGCGAATGAACGCTAATGGACGCGAATCCTTTTTATATTAGCGTTCATTCGCGTTCATTCGCGTTCATTTGCGGCGAAAAACTCATCTCGCAGCCGCCGCGGCGACGCCGGGGATGATCTTGCCGAGGATTGTTTCCGGCGTCTGGCCCTCGGCATGGGCGTCGAAATTCAAAATGATGCGATGGCGCAGCACGGCGGGCGCCACGGCCTCGACATCTTCGGTGGAAAGATGCAGCCGGCCTTTCATCAGCGCCAGCACGCGCCCGCACTCCACCAGCGCTTGCGCGCCTCGCGGCGAGCTTCCGTAGCGGATGAACTTGTTGGCCAGCTCGTGCGCCTGCGCCGTACCCGGCTGCGTCGCCATCACCAGGTCGATGGCGTACTCCTGCACATGCGGCGCCACCAGAACGCGATGGCATACGTCGCGCAAGCCCATGATTGCCTCGCGATCGAGCACCTGCCCGAGCGAAACTTCGTCTCTTTGAATGGTGCGCTCGACGATGGTGTTCAGATCGGAGCGCGACGGGTAGTTCACCAGGATCTTCATCAGAAACCGGTCGAGCTGCGCCTCCGGGAGCGGGTAGGTTCCTTCCATCTCGATGGGGTTCTGCGTCGCCATCACCAGAAACGGCGCTTCCAGTTCGTGCGTCGAAGTGCCGCTGGTGACGGTGCGCTCCTGCATCGCCTCCAGCAGCGCCGATTGCGTTTTGGGCGTGGCGCGATTGATCTCGTCGGCCAGCACAAGGTTCGCGAAAATCGGCCCGGGCGAAAAGCGCAGCAGCTTCGAGGTGCCTTCCGTGTCGATGATCATGCTGCCGACGATGTCGGCGGGCATCAGGTCCGGCGTAAATTGAATGCGCGAATATTTGAGGTGCAGGACGCGCGCGAGCGTGCGCAGCAGCGTGGTTTTCCCCAGTCCCGGAACGCCTTCGAGCAGCACGTGCCCCCCGGCGAGCAGACAGATCAGCACGCCGTCGACGACATCCTGCTGACCCACAATGATTTTTCCAATTTCCTCGCGCACGCGCTGAAGCTGCGAGGTCGCGAGTTGAAGAGCTGTATCCGGCTGCACGGATACATTCTACCGCACGATTTGCGAGGCGCCGCCGGTTGATGCACCCGCGACTCATCATGTGTGCGTGGATTACAGCGAACGTATCACTGTTGAGCCGAACAAAATGGTCGGCAAGCCCCGCGTCCGCGGCCTGCGGATCACAGTCTGCGACGTGAAGCTGCTTCTGGACGAGAATCTTCGCGGGCATTCGCAAATCTCCTGGCCGACCTTCTTCCGCAATGCACCCGAATCGGAATCGTAGCCGATACTGGATGGTGCGTTCAGGTTCTATGCACGTTGCTGCCGGCAGGCGGAGTTGCTGCCGGCGATAACGCATAGAACAAGAAGGGAAAACAACGTTTGACACGCATTGGGCGTTTCGTGTATAAGTACTAATCAAACCAGGAGTACCAGCGGTTATGTCATCGGTACGGGTTGGCTCGTCCGAGTTCGATCTGAGCGCGAGTGGCGAACGTCCCGTCGTATTTGCCTTTCCAATGAGCTGGAAGACGCTCTCCACGGCGCTCTCGTCCGGCGAAAGCAGTCGAGACAAGCCGCTCGCATTGGCTGCCGCAGCCGGATCGACGATGCCGAGCCGAATCGTCGCGACGAATCGCGGAGCCCAAACGGAGATAGTGCCCCCGGCGACTCCTGGCAACGGAGACAATCAGTGGGAAATGGTCATTCCGCGGATGTCGCGACCGGCGACGGCAAAGCCGGCGGAAATTGAGCCGCCGTCTTCGTCGCAGCGCGGAACAAGTGAACCACGATTTCGCAAGGATGCGATACCAGCTTCTGAAGCTGATGGGTTCGGCGGCAACGCAGCCGCGCGCGATTTCACGGATTCGAAGCCGGAGATGGTCCCCCCGGCCAAGCCGTCTCGTGCGGCGCCGGGCGGTCGCGTGACGCGAACCATGCTCGCCGCAGCCTTGATTGTGCTGGTTGCGATAGGAGCCGTGTTCGCCTATAACCTGACCAGATCCGCGATCCCGAGGCCGAGCCAGCCGGCGGCTCGGCCGCCGGGAACGCAAAGGATCTTCGCGGCCGCGCCTCTTCAACTGCAAGTGGAACGGCGAGGCAACGGATTGAGCGTGCACTGGAATCCCGCAAGCAGGACGGTCGCCAAGGCTCGTGAGGGGCGGCTGACGATTGTCGAGAACGGCAATACGCGTGTGATCCCATTGAGTGCGCAGCAATTGATTCGCGGGCACGTTTACTATCAGCCCTCGGCGGATCAGGTGGAATTTACGCTGGAAGTGGTTGACGACAGCGGTGCGAGCACCGAGGAGTTCGTCCTTGCCTTGTCATCGAAAACGAACAAGAGCGTACAAAGCATTCCTCTGGCCCGCCCCACCGCGGACCCCGCTGCCAACAAGAGAAAACCCGAAGAGGACGACGTCGCGCGGTCCAGTCCCAAAACTTTCAAGCTGCCGCCGGCCAAGCAAAATGCGATGCCGGCCGCGCCCACTGTGATTCAGGACGCGCCGCCTGTGGTGAAACTTGACGGCACTCCTCCGAATAATCTACCGGTGGGAAGAATTTCAGCCCCGCAGCTCACGGCCGTGGCGCCAGCTCCGGCGCAAGTCTTAAAAACGCCGGCCGTAAATCCATCCGCCGCTCCGGAAATCAAAGCGCCTGTCCGGGTTGCTCCGACCTATCAAACCGCCGTGGCAAAGAAGAAAACGAGCCCGGTATTGCCTGCGTCCATC
>DATJVN010000060.1:0-5888 GCA_035501755.1 Bryobacteraceae bacterium
TCGACAACGTAATCCTCAAAATACAATCGATCCTCCCGACTGACCGCTGATCGCTGACCACGATTTCACTACGCTATAATCTCACTTTCTATGCACAATAAAGTCACTGTAGTCGGAGGCGGGAACGTCGGCGCGAGCCTGGCCATGAATCTCGCCATGAAGGAAATTGCGGACGTCGTTCTGGTGGATATCGTCGAAGGGGTGCCCATCGGCAAAGGACTCGACATGCTCCAGACCGGTCCCATCGAAGGCTATGACTGCCATGTCACCGGAGCCAATGATTACGCGCCTACCGCGAATTCCGATGTGGTCGTCATCACCGCGGGTCTCGCGCGCAAACCCGGCATGAGCCGCGATGATCTTCTGCTCGCCAATTATGAAGTGATCAAGAACGTGACCGAGCAGGCCGTGAAACATTCGCCCAACGCGATTCTGGTGCTGGTGACCAATCCGCTCGACGCGATGTGCTGGGTCGCGCACCAGGTCTCGAAATTTCCGCGCCATCGCGTGGTGGGGATGGCGGGCGTGCTCGATTCGGCGCGCTTCCGGACCTTCATCGCGGCCGAGCTGAACGTTTCGGTCGAAAACGTCACCGCGGTGGTGCTGGGCGGCCACGGCGACACGATGGTTCCGGTGGTGCGCCTGTCGAGCGTCTCCGGAATTCCGCTCAGCGAGCTGATCGAGAAATCCAAGCTCGACGCCATCGTCGACCGCACGCGCAACGGCGGCGCCGAAATCGTCAAGCATTTGAAAAGCGGCAGCGCGTATTACGCTCCCGCGGCGGCTGCTGTCGAAATGGTCGAATCGATTCTCAAGGACAAGAAAAAAGTTCTGCCCTGCGCCGCGTATCTCGAAGGCGAATACGGCATCCGCGGTCTCTTTGTGGGTGTCCCGGTAAAACTCGGCGCCAAGGGCATCGAGAAAATCTACGAGATCCATCTGCACGACGACGAAAAAGCTATGCTTCAAAAGAGCGCCGCCGCGGTGCAGGAATTGATCGACGTTTTGAAAAAGAAGATGTGATGCGCGCGCTCGCGCTCATCGCGGTGACGATGCTCGCCCGCGCAGCCGATTTGAAAGTCGATCACATCACTGTCGCGGTGCGCGATCTCGCCGCCGCGCAACGCGCGTTCGCTGAGGCCGGCATCGAAACCGAGTTCGGCGGCAAACACGCCAACGGCCAGACCCAGATGGCGCTGTCGAGTTTCCCCGACGGCTCGTATCTCGAAATCATCGCCCCGCAGCCCGGCGCCAATGTTGCGCCGCACTACTGGTCGAAATTCATGTTGAACGACGCCGGCCCCTGCGCCTGGGCGATTGCAAGCGCGGACATCGCGGCCGATCGCGAGCGCCTACAAAAAGCCGGCGTCGCGGTCCGCTCCCAGCGCAACGGCCGCACGCGCCCCGATGGAGTCGAGCTCAAATGGGAAACCGTGGACGCCGGCCCCGGCACGCCCGGTTCGTTTTTCCCTTTCCTGATCCACGACGAAACCCCGCGCGAGCGCCGCGTTTATCCCAGCGGCAAACCGACGACAACGAAAATCTCGGGCGTCCGTTTCGTGGTGATCGCCGTAAAGAATCTCCAGGACGCGATCGCGCAGTATCGCGCCGCGTTTCATCTCGCCGAGCCGAAAATGGAACACAACCGCGCGTGGTTTCCCGGCACGCCGGTGATTCTTGAAGCCGGCCTCGCGGATCGCCTGAAACAATTCGGCGAAGCGCCGTGTGCCTTCGTGCTCGCGTCTGATCAAGCCTGGCCGGGCCGCGCCGAAACGTGGTTCTCCGAAACCATCCACTGGATCGACCCCGGCGGCGCCCGCATCGGGATTGTCCATAGACCGTAGGTCACTACCCACTACCCACTCCCCGATATTGTATAGATAACGTATGCTACGCCGATCGTTCCTGGGCGCCGCTCTCGGCGGAATCGCCGCCGCACAGCAATCTTCGATTTCGCCCTTCCCCGCGCCGCGCGATTGGGACCATCCAGGGCCCATCCGCTATCCCGATCCCGATGTGGTCGCGCTCGATCCGCGCTTCCGCAAATACATCGTCGGCAACACCGTCATCAAGCGACTGTACTTCGGAACGCTCTGGTCTGAAGGTCCCGCGTGGAACGGCGTGGGACGGTATCTCGTCTGGAGCGACATTCCCAACAATGTCCAGATGCGCTGGCTCGAGGAGGATGCGCACGTCACCGTCTTCCGCAATCCCTCCGGCTACAGCAACGGCAACACCTTCGACTTCGAAGGACGCCAGCTTTCCTGCGAACACGGCAACCGCCGCGTGGCGCGCTATGAGCCCAATGGCTCCGTTACCGTTATCGCGGATCATTTCGAAGGCAAGCGCCTCAATTCGCCCAACGACATCGTGGTGCATCCTGACGGCAGCATCTGGTTCTCCGATCCCACCTACGGCATCAACGGCAACTACGAAGGCTTCAAGGCGCAGAAGGAGCTGAAGGAAGCCGCCTATCGCGTGGACGGAAAAACCGGCAGGATGACCATCATCACCGACGAAATGGGTGGTCCCAACGGCGTCTGTTTTTCGCCGGATTATAAAAAGATCTACATCGCCGACACCGGACCGGGGCGCGAGGTCCGCGTATGGGACATCGACGGCGATAAGGTGCGCAACGGAAAACGGTTCATCCAATTCGACATTCCCGGCACCGGCGCGCCCTCCTTCGCCGACGGCATGCGCTGCGACGCGGATGGCAATTTGTGGTGCGGCGCGCCTCCCGGAGTGCAGGTGTTCACGCCTGAGGGAGAGCGCATCGGCATGATCCGCCTGCCGGAAACCTGCGCCAACGTGGCCTTCGGAGGAACCAAGCGCAACCGCCTGTTCATGGCCGCGAGCGAATCGTTGTATGCGGTGTACGTGAACACGGTCGGCGCGCACATTTGTTAGGGCTGCTTCTTCCTCTTCTTCTCTTCCTTCCCGCCGCCGCCCGCGAAATTCAGCGTGACATTCACGATGTGCTTCTGTTCGTCGATGTCTGTCGCAGGAGTGGTCTTGCCCAGGTTGTCGAAAAGCCCTTCGTTGCGCACGTCGTTCAGAAACGAATCCGGATAGCCAGGCTCGAATGCGTCGCCCGGCTTGAGCGCCCACATCTTGCGGATCACCGGCTCGCTGATCAGGTCCAGCCCCGCGATCGTCAGCTTCCCCATGGTGTAGCGCGGACCCGTGTCCAGCGTAATCAAAAGGTCCACGCGGTGCTTCTGGTCGTCAATCTGCCGGTCCGCGTGCCCTGTGACGTTCAGGTACCCTTTGTTGCGGAACTCCGCATAGATGCGATCCAGTCCGGCCTTCACGTCGTCGAAATTGGCGATGTCCTCGCTCTTCAGATTCGCGATTCCGCGCAATTCCTCCGATTCCTGCCGCGTCGAGTTGGCGAATGCGATCGAACCCAGGCTGTACGATTCGCCTTCCTCCACCGCGACCGTCACGATCACACCGTCGATGTCCTTCGCCGGCGACGTGGTGATTTTCGGAAATGTCACGCGAATACGCCCGCGCGCTTCGTACAGCGGCCGCACGCTCGCATCGAGCAGAATACGGAAACTGGTGTCGCTGAACGATGTCCCGATGGCCACGTCGTCGACGGCGCGCATCAGATCCGCCGCGGGCAGAACTTTATTGCCGGTGAAATGCACCTCGGCGACCTGCGGCCGCGGCGTGTCGGGGCGGAACAGAATCGTGAGCTGCCCGGGAATATCGCTGCTGACCTTCCCGACCACCTTCACCTTGTCGCCGACCAATTTCTGAATCTCGGCCGTGTAGCGATCGAGCACTTCCTTGGTCGCCGGAATCTCGTCGCCGAGCACCGGATTCATCTGCCGCAGATCCGCGCGCAAAGTATTTTCCGGAACGGGCAGATCCTCGATGCGGTAGGGGAAAAGCTGAAACACCTCGACCACTTCGAACGTGCCCGCGTAGCCCTTCTTGGACGGGCTCGGCTTGAACTCGTAGCCGACGCTTTCAAACGCGCCGGTGGCCATCAGCCGCGCGCGGGCCTTATCGAAATCGTCCTTCATCACCGATGCGCCGATCTTCAGCCCCGACGCCGCCACGATGCGCTCCGCCGGAATGCGCCGGTTCCCGGTAACGGTGAGCGTTTCGAGAGGAAACGCCTGGGGCGCGTCAGGCGGGGTCGGATCCGTAGCCGGGGCGCGCTTTTTCTGTTGCGCGGAAGCCAGCGCCGCGCACAGCAGCGCCAGGGCTAAAAATCGCTTGACGATCATTCCAACTCAATGACGATGTACATCAGCTTCCCGTTGCGCTGTACTTCGAGCACCGCCGTGTCGCCCGATTTCATCAAGTCGAGCCTGTCCCTGAGCGCCTTCACCGTCGCGATCGGCGTGCGGTTGATCTCGTAGATCACGTCGCCCAGATCGAGCGGACCTCCGCTATAGGGAGGATCGGGCGAGCGCACCGCGACCACCACGCCGTACTCGTGGCGCAGATCCGAAAACATGCTGGACAGCTTGTCGGTGATCTCCACGCCCAGAATCCCCAGCTTGGGAACCAGGTTCTTGTCCGGGCTCACGAAGTCCGCGAAACGGTTGCTGTCGTCTTTGCGCTCGCTCACCGGCACGTCGATGTCGAGCGGCTCGTCATTGTGCATCACCTTCAGGTGCACTACTTCGTCGAGCTTCATGCGGTCAATGATGGTTTCCAGTTGCGGCGCGTCCTGGATGGTCTCGCCATTGGCTTCGAAGATCACGTCGCGAATCCTCAACCCCGCCTTGTCCGCGGGACCGTCCGGAGTCACATCCGCCGCCACCGCGCCCCAGTCCTGCACCAGTTGCAGGCCCTTGGCCATGGGCGGCGTGATGGTCTCCGCCACGATGCCGATCTCGCCATGATGCACGTGGTGATCTTTCTTGATCTGCTCGTAGACGTTGCGCACCGCGTTGCTGGGAATCGCGAACCCCAGCCCTTCGCTGCCGCCGGATTGCGTCAGGATGAACGTATTCACGCCGACAACATGGCCGTCGGTATCCACCAGCGGACCGCCGCTGTTGCCCGGATTGATGGGCGCGTCGGTCTGCACGTAGACCGAAGTATCCTCCGCATGCAGCCGCCGCGACGCCGAGCTGACCACCCCCATCGACACCGATCCTTCAAGACCCAGCGGATTGCCGAACGCCATCACCAGCTGGCCCTGGTGGAGCTTGTTCGAATCGGCGAACTCGAGAAAGGGAAGATTGGTGCGGTCGATCTTGATCACCGCGAGATCCGTCTGCCGGTCCGCGCCGACCAGTGTCGCGTCGATGTGGATCTCGCGCCCGGGCACCCGGTGCGCGGCTTGCAGCACCACTTCGATCTTGCGCGCGTTCTCGATCACGTGATTGTTGGTGATGATGTAACCGTCCGGCGTCAGGATCACGCCCGAGCCGGTGGAGCGCTGCGTGGAAAGCAGGCTGCTGGCCTTCGTGCTCTCGCTTTCATCGGGCGTGACGTAGCCGGTCGAAAAAATCTGCACCACGGCCGGCCGCACGCGCGCAGCGAGGTCTTCGAGCGAATCGCTGAGGGTCTGCAACGGAACGTTTGTCGTCGCCGTCTGTGCATGAATTACGGCTGCGAAGGGGAACAGGGTAAGGATCAGCGTACGCCGCATCTACCCATATCCTTGCATAACGGGAACTGGGGACTGGGAGTTGGGCGGTCAGCTTCCGGTTACCCAAACCCCAGTCCCCAATTCCCAATCCCCAGTACCTAGTCTTTCATCCGCATCATCGGCAACCCGCCGTCGGTCAGGGTGTAATCCGGAGGCACCTGGAACAGCGACTGCGCCGGCTCCTCGCGGCTCACGTTAGTCAATCTGTAAACCGTCTCGCCGATGCGTGGATCGCTGCGTTTCGACATCACCACCACGCCGAGCT
>DATJVN010000061.1:0-37528 GCA_035501755.1 Bryobacteraceae bacterium
GTACGTCGGAATGCACACGCTCATGGCGACCCACAGCGACGCGTAATTGTACAGCGTCCAGGTGCGGCGGTCGAGTGGAATTGGCGCGAGGTCTTCGTTGTAAAGCGTCGAATCGTGGGTCAGAGCTTTTCCCATTCCGCCCGTGTTATCGATGCCTCGCGAAGAAGTTGGCTGAGCAGCGCCGTGCTGATGTCGCCGCGGTGAGGATTCGGCACACGCACCTTAATCGCGCCCTCCGCATCACCTGGTGTTTCTTCCCTGGGAAGGGCCCCGAAAATCCGGCTCGGCGAAACGCTGAAATCAAGTCGGTACGGCTGATCGGCCCGAATGGCGGCATCAGGCTGCTTCGACCGGCACATTCAGCTCGATTCCATCGACCACCGGGAAGGGATCATGCCAGGCGATGCCGGACGTGATCCATTCCTCCAGGACTTCTTCAAGTTCCTCACGGCATGCCTCCAGCGTATCCGCGTCCGCCCAGACTCCTTGAAGTTCAGGGATGTGGGCATAGAACGAGCCATCATCCAGGATTTCATATTTGGCCCGCCGCATCGCCGCCTGGATGTATTTGGTGAGCATCGTACTTATCCTACTTCCACGCGCCTCCGCGAGCTTCGCGCTTCAAAAACGCGCCGCGTCCGGTGCGGCCCAGAAAAACGCCGTGGTCCACGATTTTCTCACCACGCGAAAAAACCGTGCGCGCGTTGCCCTTGACGCGAAATCCTTCAAACATCGAATAATCGACGCGCATATGATGCGTCCTTGCGCTGATTTCGTGCTCGACCGCCGGGTCCCAGATCACGATGTCGGCGTCCGATCCCGGGGCGAGCTCGCCTTTGCGCGGATACAATCCGAACAGCCGCGCGGGAGTGGTCGAAACCAGCTCGACAAAACGATTCAGGCTCAATTTCCCCTGATTTACGCCGAAATGATGCAGCAATTGCAGCCGGTTCTCCACGCCCGGTCCGCCGTTGGGGATTTTCGTAAAATCATCTTTCCCAAGGATTTTTTGATCCTCGAAGCAGAACGGGCAGTGGTCCGTGGAAACCACCTGGAGATGATCGTCTTTCAATCCGTCCCACAATTTCGGCGGATGATGTTTTTCGCGCAGCGGAGGCGTAAACACGTACTTGGCGCCTTCAAACCCCGGCCGCGCCAGGTCGTCGATCGAAAGCAGCAGATACTGCGGGCAGGTTTCGGCGAAAATCGGCACGCCGCGATCGCGCGCCGCGCGCACTTCATTCAGCGCGTCCTCTGACGATAGGTGCACGATGTACACGGGCGCTCCCGAAATTTCCGACATCGCAATCGCGCGATGCACCGCTTCCGCCTCCGCAGTGGCAGGACGCGTCAAGGCGTGATAAATCGGCGCCGTTTTTCCTTCGGCGACCGCCCGCTTCACGATCACGTCGATGATTCCGCCATTTTCCGCGTGCAGGCAGATCAGCGCGCCATTTTTCGCCGTCCGGCTGAGCGCCTGAAAAATGGTCGAGTCGTCCACCATCAGCACGCCGGGGTACGCCATGAACAACTTGAAGCTGGCCACGCCCTCGCGCACCATCTCGTCCATGTCTTCCAGGCCGGCTTCGCCCAGATCGGTGACGATCATGTGCAAGCCGTAATCGATCGATGCGCGGCCCTCGGCTTTTTTCCACCACGTGTCGAGAGCATCGCGCATGCGCGTGCCTTTGGGCTGGATGGCGAAATCGATCAGCGTGGTGGTGCCGCCGAACGCAGCGGCTTTGGTGCCGGTTTCGAAATCATCGCTCGACGTGGTGCCGCCGAAGGGCATGTCGAGATGCGTGTGCACGTCGATCCCGCCGGGCATCACCAACATGCCGCTCGCGTCGATGGTTTCGGCGTCGACCGCGATCGAAGGCGCGACGTTCTCGATCCGTTCGCCGTTGATCAGCACGTCGCCTCTGCGCGTCTCCTTTGCGGTGACGACGGTTCCGTTCTTGATCAATGTTTTTGGCATCTCTCGTCCCAGGATTCCGGCGCCAGACCCGTGTCTACGCGCTCCATCGTGATGCAGCCTTCCACCGGACATACCAGCCAGCACAGATTGCAGCCCACGCATTCCGATTCATCCACGCGCGGAATACGCTTGCGTGAGCCGTTCGAGGGTCCGTCCAATTTCGGAATCGGGGTCACGGTGATCGCCGGCCGCGGCTCGGGATCGACGTGGATGCACTGGTGCGCGCCGTCCCAGCAGGCGATGTGGCAGAGGTCGCACCCGATGCACTTTTCGGGGTTGATGCGCGCGACGATCTTGTAATTGAGATTGAGGTGTTTCCAATCCTGGACTCGCGGAAGGCTTTTTCCGCGAAAGTCTTCGATACATGAAAAACCTTTTTCATCCATCCAGTTTTTCAAACCATCGATCATGTCTTCGACGATGCGGAATCCCCAGTGCATCGGCGCGGTGCACGCCTGAACGCTTTGCGCTCCGAGCAGGATAAATTCCGCCGCGTCGCGCCACGTCGCAATTCCACCGATCCCGGAAACCGGTAACTGCGCTTCGGGATCCGACGCGATCTGCTGCACCATGTGCAGCGCGATCGGTTTCACTGCCGGTCCGCAATATCCGCCGTGCGCCGAAGCGCCATCCACGTTCGGCCGTGGAATCAAAGTGTCGAGATCGATTCCCGTGATCGAGTTGATCGTGTTGATCGCCGACAGCCCGTCCGCGCCGCCCTTTCGCGCCGCGCGCGCCACGGGGCGAATGTCGGTGATGTTCGGCGTCAGCTTCACCAGCACCGGAGTGCGCGCCACTTCCTTCACCCATTCGGTGATCATCGAGCAATATTCCGGCACCTGCCCGACCGCGCTGCCCATGCCGCGCTCGCTCATCCCATGCGGGCATCCGAAATTGAGCTCCAGGCCGTCCGCGCCTGCGTCTTCCGTGCGCCGGACAATCTCATGCCACGTCTCGCGTTTGGATTCGACCATCAGCGACGCGATCACGGCGTGGTGCGGATAGCGCTTCTTCACCTCCGCGATCTCTCTGAAATTGGTCTCGAGCGGCCGGTCCGTGATCAGCTCGATATTGTTCAGCCCCATCATGCGCTGGCCGTTCCAGTCGATGGAACTGTAGCGCGAGGAGGTGTTGACGATCGGCTCGCCCAGCGTTTTCCACACCGCGCCGCCCCAGCCCGCATCGAAAGCGCGCATCACCTGGTCGCCGCAGTTGGCTGGAGGTCCCGACGCCAGCCAGAACGGATTGGGGCATCGAATGCGGCCGGCGAAATTGGTGGTCAGGTCAGCCATGCTGCGATCCCCCTCGCCGCCCGTTTTCCGTCGGCGACCGCGTCCACCACTTCACGGCCTCCGTTCACGCAATCGCCTCCAGCGAAGAATTTCGGATTGCCCGTTTGCCCGGTTTCGCGATTCACCACGACGCGGCCCTGGGAAATCTCCACGCCGCGGCAGCAAGTAAGAAAATCCAGCAGCCGCGACTGTCCGATCGCCGGGATCACGGTGTCGCAGGCGAGTTGAAAATATCGCCCGTCGCGGTCCAGGCATTCGATCCCTTCCACGCTCTGGGAGCCTTGAATCCGCAGAGGCCGCATGTTCCAGTGAAAACGGACGCCGTCGAGCCGGGCGATTTCATATTCATATTCAAACGCCGGCATGTCCTCTTCGCCGCGGCGGTACAGAATATGAATTTCTTCCGCACCCAAGCGCCGAGCCGCCGTCGCCGCATCGATTGCCGTGTTTCCCGCGCCGATCACCGTCACGCGCCGGCCCATCTCCACTGAGCCTGCTTTGTAATCCGCGATAAAGCGCAGCGCGTCGATGACTCCCGCGAGATTTTCTCCAGGAATCCCCAGCCGGTGCGCGGGCCCGAGACCCACGCCGATGAAAATCGCGTCGAATCCGCTCTCGATTTTTTCAAGATCGGCCTCGGCGCCGAGCTGGAATTCGACGCCCATGGAACGGATCAGCTCGGTTTCTTTCAAGCTGTCGGCCGGGCGAAGCTTGTATTCGGCGATACCGTAAGTATTGAGCCCGCCGGGCAGTTCATTTTTTTCGAAAACGGTGACCGCCAGGCCGCGCCTACGCAACTCCGCTGCGCAGGCGAGCGAAGCCGGCCCCGCGCCGATGCAGGCAACGCGCTTCGGTCCTTGTTCCGCGACTGCGATGGATGGCGAATGGCCGTAAAAATACTCCATCGCGTGGCGCTGAAGGCGCGCGATCTCGATGGGCTGGCGATGATCGTGATTCATAACGCACGCGCCTTCACATAAAACATCCACCGGGCACACTCGGGAACAGCTCAGGCCGAGAATGTTGGCGTCGAGAATCGTAAGCGCCGATCCGCGCAGGTTGCCCGTCGCGATTTTCTTGATGAACCCCGGAACATCGATGTGCGTGGGGCACGCCGCGGTGCAGGGCGCGTCGAAACAGTTGAGACAGCGCTGCGCCTCGATCGCGGCGGCCTGCGGAGTAAAGGAAGGATGCAGGTCCGCGAAACGCTCAGCGAGCTGTTCGCGCGTGAACGACGCCATCACGCCTTCACCAGGTCGCCGTAGGCTTCCGGCCGGCGGTCACGGAAAAACTGCCAGGTCTGCCGCACCTGCCGGATCTCGTCCAGGTCCAGATCGGCCAGCAGCACTTCATCTTTATCGCGCGACGCCTGCGCGATGATCTGGCCGCGCGGATTGCAGAAATAGCTGGAGCCGTAAAACTCGCCGATGTTCCACGGCGCTTCCACGCCCACACGATTGATCGCGCCGATGAAGTATCCGTTGGCGACGGCGTGCGCCGGCTGCTCGATCTTCCACAGATGCTCGCTTAGCCCGGCGACGGTCGCCGACGGATTGAACACGATCTCGGCGCCGTTCAGCCCCAGCGCGCGAGCGCCTTCGGGAAAGTGCCGGTCATAGCAGATGTATACTCCGATGCGCGCGAAGCCCATATCGAAGGTCGGGTAGCCGAGATTGCCGGGGCGAAAATAAAACTTTTCCCAGAATCCCGGCGCCACATGCGGAATGTGCGTCTTGCGATATTTGCCGAGATAATTTCCCTGCGCGTCGAGCACCGCGGCGGTGTTGTAGAAAATGCCCTCCTGCTCGACCTCGTAAATCGGAACGATGAGCGCCATGCGATGCTGGCGCGCGAGCTCCTGCATGTGCTTTATGGTGGGGCCGTCGGGGATGGGCTCGGTGAATTCGTACCAGCGGGTCTGCTGTTCGGCGCAGAAATAGGGACCGTAGAAAATTTCCTGAAGACAGGCGATCTGCGCGCCGCGCGAGGCCGCGTCGGCGAGGTAGTGCTCGTGTTTTTCAAGCATGGCTCGCTTCACCCGGTCGAGCGGGGATTCGGCCGGCGCGACATTGGCCGCTTGAATCAGGGCGCAGCGGACCACGCGAGGCATACCTGGATCCTCCTTGAACGAGGGTCTATTATACGCCTGCGCGTCCGCCCTCTGTTTGGTTTTGCGGCTCTACACCAGCTCGCGAGCCTTGTCGCCCATGATCGTCGCCAGAATCTTTCCGCGATCCTTGGTGCCCCGCGCCATCGCCTCGGCGAATTTGAGCGCCTGATCCGCGCTCACCTTGCCCGGCATAGGCGGCTCGTTCGGATCGACGATGCATTCCACCACCACCGGGCCGGGATGCGCCAGCGCCTCGTCTACCAGATTCCCGCACTCGCGCGGGTCCTCGATGCGGAACCCACGCGCGCCACAGGCTTCGGCGAATTTGACGAAATCGATATTGGGATTCAGGTCGCATCCGAATTCCGGATTGCCGAGCATCACCATCTGCTCCCACTTGATCTGTCCCAGCGTGTCGTTCTTGATCACGAAAATCTTGATCGGCAGTTGGTATTTCACCGCGGTCGCGATTTCGCCCATCAGCATGGTGAATCCGCCGTCGCCGACGAATCCGACGCATTGCCGGTCCGGAAACGCCACCTGCGAGGCGATGGTATAGGGCAGGCCGCACGCCATGGTCGCGAGATTTCCCGAAATCGTGTGCTTCTGCCCGCGCTTGACTTTGATCTGGCGCGCCCACCACGTCGCGATGGTTCCCGAATCGCAATTCACGATCGCGGTGTCGGACAGCCGGTCGCCGATGGCGCGCGCCACCACCTGCGGCTTCAACGGTTTGTCCTCGCGCGCCGCGTACTTATCCATACGACTCCACCAGTCGCGCATCCCGGCCTGCGTTTCTTCGAGGAAATGGCGGTCGGAATTGCGCGTGAGCAGCGGAAGCAGCGCGGCAAGTGTCTGTTTACTGTCGCCAACCAGCCCGATCTCGACCGGATAACGCAGGCCGATCCGGTCCGGCGCGATATCGATCTGCACCGCGCGCGCCTGGCCGGGCTTGGGAAGAAAATCGATGTAGGGAAACGAGCTGCCCACGATCAGCAGCGCGTCGCAATTCTCCATCACTTCGTCTGATGGCTTGGTTCCCAGCAATCCGATACTGCCGGTGGTGAACGGGCTGTCGTCGGGAACGGCAGCCTTGCCCAGCAGGGCCTTCACGATCGGTGCCGCGAGCTTTTCGGCGATAAATTCCAGCTCATCGGTTGCGTCTATCGCACCGCGGCCCGCCAGAATCGCGACGCGTTTTCCCGAGCTCAGCACCTCCGCGGCTTTGGCGAGCGCGGCGCGCGGGGGAACCTGCGCGCTCATACCAAGCGTTTCGGTAGCCGCATGATGCGGAACATTGCGCCCGCTGCGCTTATCCTTGTTGACCGGCATTTCCTGAAAATCCACCGGAATAGTGATGTGCGACACACCGCGCAGCGACATCGCCTTGCGGCAGGCCAGTTCGGTCGCCGGCTCGACGTGCGCCGCGCCCATGATGCGCACGTTGTACACGGATAAGTCCATCATCACGCGGTCGATTTCCAGGTCCTGCTGCTGGTGCGTGTTGGTCAGATCGTGAAACTGCATGCCCGTTAGGGCGATCACCGGCTGCGCGTCGAGCTTGGCGTCGTACAACCCATTCATCAGGTGTAGCGCTCCGGGTCCCGAAGTCGCGATGCAACAGCCGAGTTTACCGGTGTGTTTCGCATAGGCGCAGGCCATGAACGCGGCCGCTTCCTCATGGCGCACATGGATAAATCGAATCTTATCCTGGCGCTGGCGCAGCGCTTCCATCATTCCGTTGATCCCGTCTCCGGGCAGCCCAAAGATCACATCCACGCCACAGTCGTGAAGCGTGTCCATCAAGACATCCGACGCCGTTTGAGCCACTGAAATTCTTCCTTTCGGAAGTAAGACCCGGAGGCGGACAAATCGTATCCGTCGTGCATTCTCAACGTTTTACTCCTTTTCTTCGCCGCCTAAGAGTTCTAAGAAAAAATGTTACGCGATACCAAGGTAAGAATCTAACTGACAAGGAGAGATGAGATGTCGCGTTACGAGAAGGCCGTTATACCTGAGGAGCTCACCCCGGATGCGATTCAGACTGAGGTGGAACGGATTCTGGCGAGTGAGAAATTCGCCCGGTCCAAGCGCCTCCGCAGCCTGCTCCGCTTCACGGTAGCCCAAACGCTTCAAGGCAATGCAGACATGTTGAAAGAGTACGTTATCGGGACGGAAGTGTTGAAAAAACCGGATTCATACGATCCCCGCAGCGATTCCCTGGTCCGCGTACTCGCCAGCCGTCTGCGCGTGAAGCTCAAGGAATACTATAGCGATGGCGGCAGCGAAGATCCGCTGGTGATCGAATTCCCGAAAGGGAAGTACGTTCCCCGCTTCCAGCGCCGCGAGCAGCTTCAGACCGAAGTCGAAAAGAAGCTGCGCGCCCGCAATGCCTATTCGCAAGGACGCTTCGCCGCAACCAAGTTGAGCGAACCGTCGCTTGCCGAAGCCGCGGCGCATTTTGAGGAAGCCATCGACGCCGACCCGGAGTGGCCGCAGGCGCACATCGGCTTGGCCTATGTCTACGCGTTTCAGGCGCTTTTGAATTATCGCCGGCCTCGCGAGACTTGGCCGTTGGTTCGCGCGCAGGCCGACGCGGCGTTGCAGCTCGACGAGATGTCGGCCGATGCGCATACCCTGCTGGGACTGGTCTGCGCGTTGTTTGAATGGCGCTGGCGCGATGCCGAATCGCACTTCAACAAGGGCATCGAGCGGGACAACTATTCCGGTTCGGGCCGCCTGTGGCGCGCCTTTGCGGGATTGATGCCGATCGGAAAGTTGAGCGGAGCCGAGGAGGAACTGGTGAAGGCGCGCGAGCTCGCGCCCGCCGCATTCCTGGACGAAGCTCACCTGTTGGCGCTGTATCTGTCCGGGCAGCACGACAGCGTGCTGCGGCTGACGGAGGGATCCTCGGATTCGGCGAGCATGCCGGCGTGGCGCCAATGGCTGCGCGGTTGTGCGCTGGCGGCTACTGGACGTACCGCGCAGGCGGTAGAGCTGCTTTCCGCGCATAATGGAGACGCGCACATGATCGCGACGCTGGGCCACATCTGCGGCGCCTCCGGTGAGCACGATAAGGCGCATGAAGCTCTCGCCCGGCTGAGGGAACGTCGCGATCGAGGCTTGTGGATCGCGAATTACGATCTGGCCGTGGTGCAGGCCGGCTTGGGCAACCGTAACGAGGCGCTGGCGCTGCTTCAAGAAGCGTTGCGTGAACGCGAGCCCTGGATGGCGTTCCTGACCATCGATCCCCGTCTGAGCTCGCTGCGGACCATGCCGAAGTTCACCGGCATGGCGCGCCGCATTCTGCTGACGGAGATCGAGGCGGCCCACAGCCACGGCGTCGCGGCGGTGTAAGAAACGCGAAGCTCAAGCGGGCGTCACACTCCTGGGAGCAGTTATGGCACTTTTTTCTACCCAGGAATTCAATTCTTTAGAGGATCTCCTGCTGAACCAGCTTGAGGATCTTTATGATGCGGAACATCGCATCATTCGTGCGCTGCCCAAGATGAGCGAAGCGGCGCACAGCCCGGATTTGAAACGGGCGATCGATCATCACCTGGCGCAGACGCGCCAGCAGGTCGACCGGCTGGATACGATTTTCCGCCAGCTCAACAAGTCGCCTGAACGGGAAACCTGCGAGGCGATGAAGGGATTGTTACGTGAAGGCGAGGAGATGGTGGACGCCAAGGGAAATCCCGACGTCCGCGACGCAGCCATCATCGCCGCCGCCCAGCGCGTGGAGCATTATGAAATGGCCGGCTACGGCACCGCCCGTTCGCTCGCGCAGCATCTGGGCTACGCCGAAGCTGTCCGCCTGTTGCAGACGACCCTTGATGAAGAAAATGAAGCCGACCAGAAGCTGACGCAGATCGCGGAGAGCCAGGTCAACATCCACGCGCTGCATTAAGAGGGCGCTTAAGCGCGCTCAAGGTACGTCGCTTCGGATGTCGAGACGCGGATCTTTTCGCCTTCGTTAATGAACGGGGGGACCTGAACCACCAGGCCGGTCTCCAGCTTGGCCGGCTTGGTGACGTTCGAAACGGTCGCGCCCTTGAGTCCCGGCTCGGTTTCAACGACGGTCATGTCGACCGAGGGCGGCAGTTCCACGCTGATCGGCTGGCCCTCGTAAAATTCGACGCTCACCTTCAACTGCGGAATCAGGTAATTGACTGCATCGCCGAGCAGATCCTTCATGAGGTGCATCTGCTCGAACGTCTCGGTGTTCATGAAGTAAAAGTACTCGCCGTCGTCGTAGAGATACTCCATCTCATGCTCATCGAGCGAAGCACGCTCGACACGGTCTTCGGAGCTGAACCGGTGCTCGATCATGGTGCCGGTTTTGAAGTTGCGCATCTTCGCCTGCACGAACCCGCGCAGGTTGCCGGGCGTCCGATGCTCCATTTTGAAAACGGAATAAAGCTCGTTGTTGAACTTGATTACCATTCCCGGGCGCAGTTGTGTTGCTGGAATCATAGGAGAGGAACCTTCAGTTTAGCAGAAGCCGGCGCGCAAACGACCTAGCGCGCTGCCGTACCGTTCGGGGACCGCGAAGTTCTTACCGCGGAAGCAATTCTCGAAATGATGCGCATCAATAGCGCGAAACAAATCGCGAACAGGACCAGGAGCGGAGTAAAGATCACGATCCGCAGCGGCCAGTTTGGGATTCTGCTCAGGAGGGCGAGCGTGGGAGATCCCCAAAACGCAAACAGGAGCGACCCGAGAAGAATTCTCAGAAATGCGATCAAAGTGGCTTCGGCCGCCTGGCGGACGCTCATGCGGGGCTTAAAGGAATAGGGGATCGCGAAGCGCTCGTACTCGGAACGCTCCTGATCCGGCTCGCCGGGGTTCACCTGTAACGATTATTAGCAGGTTTCGCGGCTTACTTGAGTCCCAAGCGAAGCAGCAGGTTCCACATCCCCGACCAGATCACGGCAACCGTGGGACGCAGCGAGTGGGTGTAGATGACCGTCGCCACCGCGTTGGCGGTGTCGTGGAATCCGTTGACAAATTCGAAGCTGAGCGCCAGGCCGAGCGCGAGCAGCAGAAAAATCCCGCTTCCGATCGTGATCGTTTCTCCGAACAGGTTCATTTTCCCCGCCTTCCGTCAAAAGCGAACCAACAGCCTAACGGACGAATATTACAGGACAATTGCAGAGACTCCTTAATTTAAGAAGAAAACCAGGGGTTTTCCCGACGGGATTGAAAAGGCGAAATTCCTGTGATAATGTTGAGACTCGCCTGAGGTGCTCGCCTTCCGATGAAGGCGGGTGAAGAGGGAAGCGGGTGAGAAACCCCACGGTCCAGCCACTGTAAGCAGCGAGCGGCCGGCGCAACAGGCCACTGTTCTTCGGAATGGGAAGGCAAGCCGGCGCAGCGATGACCTGCAAGTCAGGAGACCTGCCTTAGGCCTTTGCGCCATGCTTCTGACGAAGGCAGGTCGTGCAAAACTCATCCCCGTTTCGCGGGATGATTGCTCTTCTCCTTCCCGGATTCTTGTCGAGGCGTGCGCAGCGAATTTCCCTAAGCTACGGACTCCGCGACCATGCGAATCCTGATTCCCGGCGGCGCCCGTCCAGGAGGTCATAAGACCGATGAACATCCGATGCGCGTGGATCGCCATCACCGTGGGATCGTTTGCCGTCGGCATCGATGCACAGTCGAGCGTGTCGCTGACCGGCTCGGTTAAAGACCCGCAGGGTCGCGCGGTGCCGGGGGCCTCGGTGACGGTGGTATCGAGGAGCGGAGGCGCGGGAAGCGCCACCACCAGCGGCTCGAACGGCGCGTACCGTTTTCAAGATTTGCCGGCAGGAGATTATCTGATGCGGGTTGAGGCTGCGGGCTTCGCGACATTTCTTGCCGAAGACGTTCATCTGGCCGCGGGAGTCGAGGAATCGCGCGACGTTGTGCTTCAGGTCGCCGGCGTACGCGAGCAGGTGGTGGTCACCGCGGCAAGCACGCCGCAAACTCCCGACGAGGTTTCAAAAGCCGTGACGGTCATCGACGCGTCTGATGCGGAGGCGCGGGATAATTCCTCCCTGTCGGATGCCGTCGATCTTGCGCCCGGGGTTCGCGTTCAGCAACTCGGCGGTCCGGGGGCTTATACCACCATTCAGATTCGCGGACTCCCCACGGAGGATACGGCGCTGCTGGTGGACGGAATGCGATTGCGGGACGCTTCCGCAACTCAGGGCGACGCGTCGGATATGATCGAGGACCTGCTGCTGACCGATACTTCGCGCATCGAGGTGATGAACGGGGCCGGATCGTCTTTGTACGGGACGAATGCCATCGGCGGGGTGGTCAACGTAATTACAGATGAAGGGGGCGGGCGTACACGCGGAAGCCTGCTCGTCGAAGGCGGCTCGCTCGGCACTTTGCGCGCGCGCGCACGGCTGGCGGGTGGGGCTTTGGATGGCCGAATCGAATACAGCTTTGGAGCCGCGGAAACCGACGTTATGTCCGGTGTTGGCGGCGACCAGCCGTTCCGCGACCTGAGCACGCAGGGGCGCGTTACGTTCCGGCTCTCGCCGCGCGTGCGCCTGACCATGCGAATCTATGGCGGCGATACGTTCACCAAGGTTTTCGGGGAGCCCGATATCATCGGCGCCGCAAACGGAGTCGGCATCGTGCAGGCCGTGCCGCTCGCGCCCGCGCTGCTGGGTTCTTACGAATCGGGCGCGCCGCCTTCCGAGATCAATGCCGGGAATGCGACCTTCATTCCCGCGCCTGACGATCCGGATTCGACCCGTGCGGCGCGGTTTCTTGCCGGGGCGCTCACGCTGGCAGCGCAGCCTTCCGCAAATTTCGATTATTCGGTCAGCTACCAGGCGGTAGCGAACAGCCGCAGGTTCGGTGACGGACCGGCGGGCGTCGGGTTCCAGCCCGACGGCAGCACACGTTCGCTTTATGACGGCCGTATTCAGACGGTCAATGCTCATTTCAATTACCGGGTGAGCAGATGGAATCTGCTTACCGGCGGCTACGAGCTCGAATCGGAGAATTACGCGAACGACTACAGCGATCGTAGCGATCCGCTAGCGGCTTCGGCCGTCAACGTCACGCAGTCGAGCCATGCCGTGTTCCTTCAAGACCAAGTCAGACTTTTGGGCGACCGGCTGCAGATTTCGGGAGCCTTCCGAGCGCAATTCTTTACGCTCGACGCACCGCTGTTCAGCCCCGCGGCGTCGGCTCCCT
This sequence comes from Bryobacteraceae bacterium, assembly GCA_035501755.1. Taxonomy (GTDB): domain Bacteria; phylum Acidobacteriota; class Terriglobia; order Bryobacterales; family Bryobacteraceae; genus Palsa-187. Next base: position 12,578 of record DATJVN010000061.1, read on the forward strand.
ATCAAGGCATCGCGTTTCCCTCGCCTGCGCCCGCCTATACCGGCGATGCTTCCATCGCGTATTTTTTCCGCAAGAGCGGCACCAAGCTCCGTGCGCATGCCGGACGAGGCTATCGCGCGCCTTCGCTGTTCGAGAGATTCGGCGCAGGATTCGATCCGGTGTTTGGATACTCGGTTTACGGAGACCCTCGGCTCACGCCGGAGCATTCTTTGGGGTTCGATACCGGCATCGACCGGACGTTTCGAGGAGGGCGGTTGAAGACGTCGGCGACTTATTTTTACACGGTTCTTCAGAACGTCATCAATTTCGACACAAGCGGCGACATCAACCCCGCAACCGACCCATTCGGCAGATCGATCGGGTACGTCAACACCACGGGCGGAATTTCACGCGGCGTCGAGCTGAGGATGGCCGCCGCGGCGACGCGTTCCCTCGACATCACTGCCGCTTACACGTATGTGAACGCGATCGAACGCACGCCCATCGTCAGCGATGTTTTACAAACCTTCGTAATTCCGCGGCATCAATTCTCGGTTTTGGCCACCGAAAGAGTGACGCCGCGGATTCTGTTGACATTCGACACGCTCGGGTCGAGCAGCTATCTCGCACCCGTGTATGGCGAGACGTTGACGCAGGTGTACCGTTTCCCGGGACTCGCCAAGGTAAACCTCGGCGCCAGCTATCGGCTGCCGCTTTCCGAATACCGGGCGGTGCGGTTCTTCGTGCGGACCGAGAATCTGCTCAATCAGACTTATTTCGAAAGCGGATTTCTGACGCCTGGCCGAACCGCCCTGGGTGGACTCGAATTCGAGTTTTAAGCATACTCTTCCCGCTTCGTCGCGTTGCCGCGCACGCGCGGGGAAGCGGTCGGGAGATAATGGTCGGTCGCGGTCGGAGATTGGATTCCGGTGGACGTTCATCAACTCGAATTGTTTCTCGCGGTCATGGAATGTTCGAGCATCACGCGCGCGGCCGAGCGCGTGAATCTCTCGCCTGGCGCGGTCAGTCTTCAACTCCAAAACCTCGCCGCCGATCTGCGTACGGATCTTTTCGTGCGATCCGGCAAGCGCCTGATTCCTACGCCGGCCGCGATCCGGCTTTCCGAACTCGCGCGCGGCGTGGTGCGGCAAATGCAACAAATCCAGCAGGAGTTCGAGAGCAGCCCGGGCGCCGATCGCCGTCCGTTTCACTTCGCTACCGGTGCGACCGCGCTGATCCACCGCCTGGGGCGGCCGCTGCGCAAGTTACGGAAACAATTTCCCAACACCAACATCAAAATCACCGTCGCGGCGACCGAGGAGATGGTCTCGGGACTGTTCGACCGCCGGTTCGATCTCGCGCTGATCACGCTCCCGTTTGAAAGCGAGGGGCTGACGATTTCTCCGTTGTTCGATGAAGAGCTCCTGATCGTGAAACCGTCGGCAACGCGAGTGCGCGGATGGCACGTGGGATCGATCCAGCCGGCCGAGATCGCGGATGCGCCGTTTTTGCTGTATCCCAAGCGCAGCAACATGCGCACGATCATCGATCGCTTTCTGCGCGAGAACGCGCTCGCGCCGCCGGTGATCATGGAAGCCGACGATACCGAGGCGATCAAGCAACTGGTGGGCGCCGGTTTCGGCTGCTCGATTCTGCCGGAGTTTTCGCTGCGCGGGCAGCCGCGATTTTTTCATGCCTTTCGAGTGCCGGGGAACCGCGTTTCGCGGCAGCAGGCGCTGGCGATGGCGAAGAGCGAACATCCGCGCCCGTTGGCCGTCTCGATCGCGGAATTCCTGCAATCCGCGCTCGCGCAGGAACGCTAACCCATTCATATCGCGCGCGCGGGGCGGCCGTTGATGGTGACGTTTTTGAACTCCAGACCCTCGACGTGCTCGATCGAATCCGGCCGCGCGGCGTGGTCGAAGGCGCAATCGGTCACATGCACATCGCGGATCGGCGCAGATGCGTAGCCGCGCAGAGAAAATGCTGAGGCGCTGCGCCCGCAGGTTACGTGGGCGATATAAATATTGCGCACCACCGGCGAAAACGGTCCGCCGGCGCCTTCTTCGTAGCTGAAATCGATCTGCACCGCCTCGTCCGCCACCTGCCCGATCGAGACATTTCGAAACCACACGTTTTCGATCACGCCGCCCCGGTATGAATTGGTCTTGATGCGCAGCGCGCGCTCCAGGTGCGGGCTGCTCATGGTGCAGTCGGCGACAACGATATTGCGCGCGCCGCCCGAAATTTCGCTGCCGATGCTCACGCCGCCGTGACCGTCTTTCATCACGCAATTGCGGATGACGATGTTTTCTGACGGAGCAGCCAGCCGCCGACCGTCTCCATTGCGCCCCGACTTGATCGCGATGCAATCGTCGCCCGTGTCAAAGACGCAGTTTTCAATAAGGACATCTGAGCACGACTCCGGGTCGCAGCCGTCGTTGTTGGGACCGTGGCTGTTGATTTTGGCCCCCCGAACGATCACGTTGCGCGACAGCACCGGATGGAGCTCCCACATGGGCGAATTGAGAATTGTCACGCCGTCGATCAAAACATTCTGGCATCGATATGGCTGAATAAACTGGGGCCGCAAAAGGTGACCCGCGCCGAACACGCGATCCTTTGCTGGAGTCGTGGTCTCGCCCATTTTTTCGAGCGCCGCGCGATCTTTCGACTGGTCGGGCTCGCCTTTCGACCATCCGCAGCCGGCCTTCCCCTTCCAGTTCCACCAATGCTCGCAATCCGCCTGCCCGTCGAGCGTTCCCGCGCCCGTGATCGCGATATCGGATTGCTCGAAGGCGTACAGGAACGGCGAATAGTTCATGCATTCGGTACCCTCCCAGCGTGAAAAAACCGCGGGAAGGTAATCGTTCGGATCGCGGCTGAAACGCAGCGTCGCGTTTTCGGCAAGGTGCAGATTCACGCGGCTCTTCAAGTGAATGGCGCCGGTCAGAAAAACTCCCGGCGGGACGATCACGCGTCCGCCGCCCGCATTGGCACACGCCTCGATCGCCTTTCGAATCGATTCGGCACAGTTCATCGCGCCGTCGCCACGCGCGCCGAATCGGGTGATCTCGAAATCACGATCGGGGAACACCGGCGGCTTGATCCGCGCGATAATTTCGGCTTCCGGATCGTTTTCGCCGCGCGCGACGATCGCCGCGGCGGCCGTGCCGAGAAACACGCGACGCGTCATGCGGGCGCTCCTTCAAACAGGTTCTCCGCCAGCCAACAGATGTATTCGCTATTGCGGCGCCGCGTTTCCTGAACTATCGCCCCGGGCACCGAATCGAGTGATTCCTTGAAAAAGCGTCCATCCTCATCGCGGCTTCCAACCATATTTCCCAGCCAGAAAACCAGAAACAGATTGCCGTCCACGCGCCCGCGCTTCGCATCGCCCAGATACGCGCCGTGGGATGCGTGGTATTCGGCCGCGAGCACGCTCTCCTCTCCGAATGCGCCGCCCGCAGCGAATTTCTCGCAGGCCGCGGCCATGTGTTCGAACAGCTTTCGTTCCGCCGAACCCTCCGGCTGTTCGGAAAGAACGTCGAAAAGCTGCAACTGAAGCTCGCCGGAAATTTTGTAGTTCACCCGACCGCGCGTCGCCGACCCGATCGCCCGCAGTACTTCCGCCTGCTTGCCGCTGCCCGAATGGATGCTCAGGGTACCGTCGAAATATCGCGCGACAGCCGCCAACTCGGCCACGCGAGCTTTCAGCTCCGCCAGGGGATTTCCTTCGAATTCGCCATCGACACGATCGAGCAGCTCCGGCCACATCTTGTGACCGGCATAGTGGGCGAGCGCGTCGCGCGATTCCGGATACGCCTGCCGCTTCTTGAATCCGAGATTGGGAGGAACCAGTTGCGCCGGCCTCCCGCGCTCGCGCAGCCAGTGCATGTAGAAGATGAGCTCCTCGGGTGTGGTCAGCGTTTCGGCTTCATCGAGCGACGGCTCGAAATCGAAAGCCGCGCCCTTTTTCGCGCGTCCGATCGCGTCGTACAGCTCTTCGTTAAGCTTCAGGCTCGGTCCGAATTTCACGGCCAGCCGTTTGATTTCGCGTTCGGAAAAGCGGTAGCTCCGGTTCTCGCACTCGAAAGGCGAGGAAAACGCGGCGAGCGCCCAACCGCGCTCCTGCGGCGTAAGCCGCTCTTCGAACAGAGCGTCGATTGCGGCTTCGCTCCACGGCTGGGGATGGCGCGAATCGGCGCGCAGCTCGAATACCCGCGACGTATCCGTGGTGAATTTCGTGTAGCCCGCCGCCTCGCGAATCGCTTCTTTCACCCATTCGACCGATTTCGCAATCGCGGCGTCATCGCTGCCGCTGACGATGAAATGATCGGCTTCCGCGTTGTAGCCTTCGCGATAACCTTCGCGAATCGCAGCCCACAATCCCGCGTGATACAAATGCCGGATGCTCACGCGCGTGTGACCGGGCGCGGTCGGGTTCGAGCCGTCGCGCGCGGCGAGCTCTTTCGCCGTGGTCATTTCACGCGTCGCGCTCAACTGAACGGTCGACGCCAGATTTCTTCCGGTGCGCCGCAGAATTTTGTGAAAAGCATCGAAGACCGCGGGAAGGCTGATCTCCGGGTGGCGATTTCCCGCGGCGATCGCCGGCCGGTCACGCTGCGGGCGCGGAAGAAACGACGGATCGATACGCTCGGCAAACGCGCCCAGATACGTGTAGTCGGAGGACGAAAACGGATACAGATATTGGCGCGCGGCGGTATCGACCCACGTAGGCTCGCCGATCTCCGGATCGCCGCCGGTTTGCAGAAGGAACGACCGTGCGCCGCAATCGAGCGCGATATACGTTGCGCGGCCGGTTTGTGTGAGCGATTGGGGCAGCGCGCGAATATTGTCGCGCGAAACGCCCAAATAATCCGCGGCGGCACTGTAATCGAGAATCGAAGTTGTCATGCCGCGATCCACTTCTCAAAATTTCCGCGGAACAGGCGCGCGATGTCGCGGCGGATCTCCTCGCGCGTGACCGCGTGGCCGTCTGCAGCCAGGAGCGCGTAGGCATTTGCGAGAATCGGAGCCATGGTGCGCCGGGTGTTTCGCCATTTATAGATCACCTGCTCGAGCACCCGCGCGTCGCTGTGTTGCGGAATGAAGCTGGTGCCGATCATTTCGATGCGCTCGCGCGTGATCTCCTCGACAATCGAAGGATTATTCAAAAACCACCAGCAGCCGAACGGCATCAGGTTCGCGAATTTGCGAGCGTAAACGCACAGCTCGTGCTGGTTCTCACGGCATAGGACGCTGATCAAATACCGATTGGCCGGGAAACCGGCGCACAAGCGCTCCACCGCGCGAAGATCGGCCTTCCCGACGGCGTCGCCGGCAAGCCGAATCGCGGGATTCACCTGATAGCGCACGCCGATCATGAGCGAAAGCGGCAGATTGAATTCGCGGCAGGCCGGAAGAATCGCGTGCTCAATGAGCCGGCCGCGAATTGAATCTTCCGGAAATTCGAACGTGTCGGGCAGCGAAACCGCCATGTATACCGGGTGCATGCGCTTGACCCAGTCGGCAAGAAATCGCCGCACACCGGTGACCGATGAGGCCCGCTCGTCGGCCTGGTAACCCTTGGATTCGAGCGCGCGCCAATGATCGGGCCACTTGTTGAGAATGCGATCCAGGCGTAGCACGGGATGAAATCGCGCATCGTGACCGGCGCCTCTTTCCCACGCGGGAGCCTCGTCCGGATCGAGCGGATCGTTGGTCATCACCGCTTCGGAAATTCCGCCAAGTTCGAAAACGCGATCGATATGCCGGTTGAGCGATTGGGAAGCGAAGAATTCCCGCGCCTCGCCGAGATCGGACGTGGAAAGCCCGAACGCGTGGAGCACAGCGACCACCCCGCGCGCCGCCTCGGAAACCGGCGTGTTCTCAACGAACAGCGCTTTCCAGATCGCGTCCGCTTTCCCGCGTTTCGACAGCGCGAAGTACTCGCGGGGCGTGATCGTGGAGGAGCGGAATAGTTCGGCTTCAAGATAATGATAGGTGATCAGCTCATCGATGCCCCACAGCCCCAGGTTTCCCAGGGACGGCATGAACAGGTGCGTGTGGACATCGATAAACCGCGCGGCGTTGAGTTCCTGCTCGACCACCGCCGGCAAATCGGCGGGAGCGACGGGAACTTGCGGAGTCGTGGTCGTCATAACTTTACATAGGGATCGCGGCGTTCACGCCGGAGGCTAGGAATCCGCCGTCCACGGCGAGGCACTGGCCGGTAATGAAACTGGCGGCATCGGAGGCGAGCAGAACTGCCGCGCCGGCGATCTCTTCAAGTTTTCCAAAGCGCTTCATCGGCGTACGGCACAGCAGCTCGCGCCCGCGCTCAGTGTGATCGAGCAGATCTTTATTCAAATCGGTGCGAAAAACGCCCGGCGCGATGGCGTTGACGTTGATGTTGGCCGGCGCCCATTCGACCGCGAGGCTTCGCGTGAGGCCCAGCAGCGCGGCCTTTGAAACCGCGTACGCGGCCACTCCGTTCAGGCTGACAAACGAATTGAGCGAGCAGATATTAATGATGCGCCCCCGTCCGCTCGCGCGCAGCGGCTCATAAAATGCCTGGCAGGCGCGCAGAACGCCAGTGACGTTGGTGTCCTGCACCGAATCCCATTCGCTTTCCTCGACGGTTGAGAGCGGCGCTTTCGACATACGGCCGGCCGCGTTCACCAGGACGTCTGCCCCGCGGAACGCATCCATCACGGCTTCTCGAAACTGGTTGAGCGATTCGCGCAAGAGGACATCCGCGGCGACGCGCAGGCTCCGCCGTCCCATGCGCTCGATCTCATCCGCGACGTGGCCGACCAGCTCCGCGCGGCGGCCCGTTGCGGCAACATCGGCGCCGGCAGCGGCCAGCCCCAGCGCGATGGCTCGTCCCAGGCCGGAAGTACCTCCGATCACCACGGCGACGCGGCCGTCGAGAGCAATGTGGCTCACTTGGAGCACCCCACAGAACTATACAGTCGTTGCACCGGTCGCGTCAAAGCAGTTTCACTGAAGTGAACGTTTAAAGAATCGATACGAGGAAGCGTTAGATTTTCTAAACGATTCATTGAGGAAAAATCGTTTGAAACCGTGGTTTGCGGCGGGTATATTCCCTGTAGCCATGCCGATGCGGCCGGGGGCGCCCCCGGGCCGTTCCGCAGACGAGAAAAGGGGCCGAATTATGAGGTTCAGCCGAGTCGCTGTCCTGCTCTTATGCATTTGCGCCGCGCTTTCGGCGCAGGAATTTCGCAGCACCATCAGCGGGGTGGTAACCGACCCCGCGGGAGGCGCGGTTCCCAACGCGACCGTCGTCGCCACAGAAACCCACACGGGAACCAAGGCCCAGACCGTTACGGATACCGCGGGCCAATACACGCTGCCCTTCCTGCTTCCGGGGACGTATGAGCTCTCGGCGCAAGCGACCGGGTTCAAGCGCTATGTTCACCCGGACGTCGAACTCGCTTCCGCCGAGCATCCCGTGATCGATATCAAGCTGGAGGTGGGCGAGACCTCGCAGTCGATCTCGGTGACCGAAGCGGTCCCCATGGTCAACACCGAAAACGCCTCGATGGGGCAGGCGGTGACGGCTTCCCAGGTGGAGGATTTTCCTTTGAATGGCCGCACGCCGATGATGCTGGCGCAGCTTTCAATCGGCGTAATCGCAACCGCGCAGCCCACGCAGGTGCATCCTTTCGACAATGCCGGTGCAGCCAACTGGAGCATCGGAGGAACGCCCTCGCAATATAGCGAACTGCTGATGGATGGCTCGCCCGATGCGACCTGGGACGGCCGGCTCGCCTACAGTCCTCCGCAGGACGCGGTGCAGGAAGTGACGGTGAAGGCCTTCGATAACGACGCGGCCTACGGCCACACCGGCGGCGGCACCGCGAACCAGATTCTCAAAACCGGGACCAACGGATTCCACGGATCGATGTGGGAGTTCACGCAGCCGTCCGCCGTCGACGCGGTGAATTTCTTCACCAATCGCAGCGGAACGGTGGTTCCGGTGACGCATTTCAATCAGTATGGATTAACCGCCGGCGGGCCGGTCTGGATTCCCAAAGTTTTCAACGGAAAGAATAAGTTGTTCTGGTTTTTCGCTTGGGAAAATCTGGCTGACGCTCAGCCCAACAACAGCACTCTGGGAACTTCAACTTCGAATTTCACCACTGTCCCGACGGATGCCGAGCGGCAGGGCAATTTTTCCGCGCTGAATTATACGATTTACAATCCCTTCAGCGCGACGCTCAACGGCTCCACGGTCACGCGCCAGCCTTTTGCGAATAATACGATCCCCTCGAACCTGCTGAGTCCCATAGCACAGGCGTATTTGAAATACTATCCCGAGCCGAATATCGCGCCGCTGGGCGCCAACGGTTTCGATAATTACGTCAGTAATTTTCTCGCCACCGACACCTACGATAACGAGCTCGGCCGGCTGGATTACAACACCACCGATCGCAGTCGCATCTTTTTCGACATGCGCCACAACAATCGCGTGCAGGCCAAGAACAATTATTTCGACAACATCGCCACGGGAACCGATCTGGCTCGCGAAAACTGGGGCGCGACCGCGGATGAAGTCTACACGCTCAACCCCACCACGGTAATCGACGCGCGCTTCAACTTCACGCGCATGAACGAAGTGCATTATGAGCCGAGCGAGGGCTTCAATGCGACTACGCTCGGTTACCCGTCGTATATCGCCGGCACCTCCACCTACCCGGTGATGCCCTACGTCGAATTCGGGAGCTGCGGCAGCCAGACCAGCTTCCAGTGCCTGGGCGACAACAGCGCGTCGCGGGATCCCTCGCAATCCTACCAGGCGTTCGGCACGGTGTCGAAGATGATCGGCGCACATATTCTGAAGTTCGGCGTTGACGCGCGGCAGTACCGGTTGAATACTTACATCACCGGAAATTCGGCCGGGTCGTACACGTTCGGAAACGGATGGGTGCGCCAGGCGAGCAACAGCAGCTCGACTACCGTTGTAGGCCAGGACTTCGCGTCGTTCATGATGGGCCTTCCCACCGCGGGCCAGTTCGACTTGAATTCCAACGGGTCGTACACATCTTATTACTACGCCGGTTTCGTGCAGGACGACTGGCGCGCGACGAAGAATCTCACCATCAACCTGGGCCTGCGCTTCGATCACGACACGCCTTACGACGAAAAATACGGCAGAACCGTCGACGGATTTGATACCACCGCGGAAAGCCCGATCGCGCAGGCCGCCCTGGCCGCGTACGCGAAGAATCCGATCGCGCAGATTCCTGCGAGCGCGTTCGCCGTTCCCGGCGGCTTGACCTTCCCCGGCGCCAACAACGGCGCGCCCTACAACAGCGTGTCGCACATCTTCAGCCCGCGCGTCGGGTTTGCGTGGAGTCCGGAAAAACTGCATAACACGGTCATTCGCGGCGGCTTCGGAATTTTCACCGCGCCGGTCACCGTCGCCAACCTGGCAACCACGGGTGCGTATTCGAGCAATCCGATCGTCGATCAGGAAGGTTTCAGCCAGACGACTTCGATGGTGGTGCCAAGCAATTTTCTGACGCCGTCAGCGACGCTTTCCAATCCCTTCCCGTCCGGAATCATGCAGCCGGCCGGCTCCGCGCTGGGCCTTTCGACGTTTCTCGGCCAGACCGTGTCGTTTCTCAATCCGGACATGAAGGATCCCTACTCGATTCGGTGGAATTTCGGATTCCAGCACGAATTCCGCAAGGACCTGGTGCTCGAAGTCGATTACATGGGCAATCATTCGGTGCACCTGCCGGTCGCGGTGACGCAGCTCAACACGATTCCGCGCCAGGACTTGAGCACGCTGCCCACGCGCGACCAGAACGTGGTCAACGGATTGACCGCGACCACCGCCAATCCCTTCTCCGGACTCATTCCAGGCACCAGCTTGAACACTTCGACGACCACGGTGGAACAACTGCTCGCGAAATATCCCGAATTTCCGGTGGGTGAGGATAGCGGCAGCACGGGCGTGATCGAGCAGAACCTGAGCATCGGCAGCTCGTATTTTGAAAGTCTGAACGCGCGTGTCGAAAAGCGGCTTTCGCACGGGCTCTCGCTGATCGGCGTGTACATGTATTCGCGGCTGATCGAGGAAGACACCTGGCTGAACGACACCGACAACTCACTTGAAAAGCGTATTTCGCCGTTCGACCATCCGCAGCACTTCGTCCTCGCCGCGAGCTACCAGCTGCCCATCGGCCGCGGTCGCGCCTTGAATCTCAGCTCGCGCTGGATGAATGCCGTGTTCGGTGGATGGATTCTCAATGGAATTTACACCGCGCAGACTGGAGCGCCGCTGCTGTGGGCCAATGGCAGCACCACTAACATCGGCGACTACGTCTATTTCGGTGGCAATCTCGAGCTGGATCCGCGTCAGGTGAACGGACACGCGTTCAACATCGCCGATTTCGACACCAAATCGGCCGATCAGTTCGACTTCCACATCCGAACGTTCTCGACCACGTTCCCCAATCTGCGCGCGGAAGGCATCAACAACCTGGATGCGTCGCTGCTCAAGAGTTTCACTTTCACCGAGCGCGCTTACTTCCAGTTGCGTTTCGAATCGTTCAATATCGTGAACCACCCGGTATTTTCGGCGGCGAATACCACCGTCACCAACAGCAGCTTTGGGATGATCACGGCTCAGGCGAACCTGCCGCGCCAGCTCCAGTTCGGCGCGCGGCTGGTGTGGTGAGTCAACGCGGGTCCCAGCCGCCGAAAAATTGCGTCACGGTTAGCGTGAACGATTCGAGCAGATGCGTATGCGGATCGCGCGCGTCCGGATGCGCGCCCGCTCCGCTCGAACGAAACTCGGAGTAATCGACCGTATCGAGATAGTGCGTCTCGCCGGGATGCCATTCGCGCCATCCCGCGGCGGCGATGTGGCCGCCCATGTCCGTATTCGCGAACGTGACGTTCGCCCATGGACGCCATGGACGCCCCAGCCACACTTCGCGCACTCCCGGCGCGGCGGTCAGTCGGCAGTGATCGAAAACAAACGCGCTGTCTTCGCTCGCATAGTGCTTCCCCTGCGCCGTGATGAACCCGCCGTTATGCGGCGTGCTGTGGATTTCGCAATTTTCAAACCACGCTTTACCGTCGCCGAAAATGAAATCGACGTTGCCTTCGATGTAGCAGTTTTCGAAATACTGGCGCGTGGAGGTGCACGGCTCGCCGTTGCCGGGCCTGCATCCCTGGCTGGCAAGATACAAGGTATCCTGATTGCCCAGCAGCCGAACATTTCGAAACATGGCGCGATCCGCGGTCACCGAAACAGCCAGCGCCTGCGAGCCTTGCGGAAGCTGCGGATGAGTGGCGTTGAAGTCGTTCGCAATGGTCAGATTCTCGGCGCGAAAATCGTCCGCCCGCACGTTCATCGTTGCCGAATTGAACGTACTTCCCGAATCTCCGGCGCTCTTGTTGAACACAATCACGACCTTTGACGGATCGGGAGCGCCGTGCATGCGAATATGCGGCTTGGTGATCGTGAGCACTTCGCGATAGATTCCCGGCGCGATCACGATTTCGCCGCCCGTCTCCGGAGCCGCGTCGATTGCCCGCTGGATCGAGGAAAAGTCCCCACTCCCGTCGGCAGCGACGTACAACGCGTGATCCTCGGCCGGCACGGCGCCTGCCGAAGCTGGGGCGCTCGCATCGCGCGGCAGCGGCGGAAACTCGCACCGCGGCGCTTGCCCGTCCACCGCGATCCGTCCGGCGATTTCCGCGTGCTCCTGTTTCACTTCACCGTCGGCGAACACATTCATAAACCGCGCCTGGATTTTGTGCTCGTCATCGAGACCCGTAATGGTGATTTTCCCCGGCGTCACGATGCGGACGTCGCGCAAAACGATATCGCGATACACCGGAAGCTTGTCGCCTCCGCGCAAGCTGTAGGTGGTGGTGAGCAGAATCGGATTCTTTACGTCGCGCATGCATACGTTTTCATAAGCGACGTCCTGCACCAGGCCGCCACGGCTACGATCGGATTTGATTCGAATGCCGTTATCCGCGCCGTCGATGGTGAGATTGCGGACGCGAATCGCGCTCACTCCGCCGTTGGTCTCGCTGCCGATTGACATTCCGTGGCCCGAATAAAAATGATTATCCTCGATGCTCATGTGCGACGAAGGCCCGTTGTTACCCGCCTTGATCGCGACATCGTCATCGCCGGTCGAGATGACACAATGAGCGATGGTCACGTTGGTCGAGGACGAAGGATCGATCCCGTCGGTATTCCGCGCGGTTTTGGGCGCAAGGATGCGGACGCCCCACGCGGTGAATCCATTGGTGCGGTCCACGCTCACGTGGAAATTCGGCGAATTGCGCAGCGTGATCCGATACAGCGTGAAATTATCCGATTGGCGGACTACGAGGATGCGCGGGCAGCTCTGCTGCTGATCGGTTACCTTGGCCTGATGCGCCAGATCCCACCAGGTTTCGTTCTGATCCGTGAGCGTTGCGCCGCCGCGGCCGTCGATTGCGCCGTCGCCCATGATCGCGCTCCCCGGCGCGTGATCGGCGAGGATCAGCGGCTTACATCCGTGGCCCTGGGGGTTGACGACGCCGCAGCTGCCCGGCGTCAGATCGTAGTCGCGAGGATTGCGCGACGCAAAAACCGCGGCGCCGGAATCGACGATCAGCGTGACGCCGGACTTCAACCGGATCGGCGCGATATAAAAAACGTTGTTGGCGCCTCGCGGGACGAGTTTAACGGCGTCGCCGGCCGTGCAGCGATCGATCGCGTCCTGAATCCGTTGCGTGTCGAAGCGAGGTGCGTCCGGTTCAGCTGAAAACCTCGCTTCGAGCACGGCGCAATTGAGCGAAGGAAAATGCGGCTCGGCGACGCTGCGGAGATCCTGTGCGGCGGCAACGCACCAGGCCAGAGCCAGCAACCAGCGCATGCTTTATTATTGCGTCCCTAGCAAGGGCAATCGCAGGAGGACTCCAGATTCACGTTGAAGAGATGAAGCGCGCCGGGATCGCTCGCCGGAGCCAGCGACCGGCAGACGATTCCGGCGCGTTGCGCAGTCGAATGTCGGACCCGCGATCGAGAGTATGTCGTTGAACTTAGGGAGTCATCTGATCGACCGTGACGCGCGTCGCTGCGATGGTTCCGACCACCTGATCCACCTGTTGCGTGCCGGCCGCATTGAAAATGTTGAGCGTAAATGTGCCGCTGTACTGGTTCCCGCTCGGGTCGAGCGTGACCTGCTCGCGAATGCTGATTTTATTCGCCAGCACTCCCGATGTTGCGTCGTAGCTGAGCGCGAAATGATTCACTTCGTAAGTGAACATTCCGGTGCGCACCCATACTCCCAGACAGAAGTTCTGGGTGGACGGCGCGTGCGTGCCTGAATTCATGATTTCGGTGCCGTCACTATGCCACTGGATATAGCCGAAATCGACATTCGCGCCGTCGGGAATGGGAGGATTGTGCGAACCGTTGCCCTGCGAAATGAACTGGAAGTTCCACATTCCGATCGGGTTGGCGGTGTTGTTCATCGCGTCGCCGGAGCGGTCCGCTGGGTTGAGCGCGGTCGGAGCGCGCATGGCCAGGGCTCCGGTCTGTGGCGATGCGAATTGGAACGGCGGCTGAAGACTGCTGACGTCGCCACATCCCGCGATCGCTTTCGATGCCAGCACGGCTACAGCGAGCCCCTGAACAGCGAGTCTTGTGAATCGAGTGTTAAGCGTCATGGAGATTCCTCTTTCTGTCGGAGGCATAAATTCGTTGACCTCTGCGACGCCCATAAGGCGCAATCGGCACGCGAAAACTGCAATTGGCGTTAAAATTTTTTTAGCCTTTGGGAGGCGCATGGACGATTCGTCCGTTTCCGAAACTACTCAATTACTTCGGGCCTGGGCCGACGGGGACCGGGAGGCCCTTGCGGCGCTCGTACCGAGAGTTTACAGGGAATTGCGCAGACTCGCAGGCCGCTGTCTTCAGAACGAGCGTCCCGGCCAGACCTTGCAGGTTTCCGACCTGGTCCACGAGGCGTACATTCATCTGGCCGATGTCTCGCAGCTCGAGTGGCAGCACCGCAGTCACTTCTTTGCGGTCTCCGCGACGCTGATGCGCCGGATTCTGGTGGATCGCGCGCGGCGCCGGACGGCTGCCAAGCGTGGAGGCAAACCCGCGGCCGTGGACATCGAGCACGCACTCGATGTCTCCACGAAACGTTCCGCTCAGCTGATCGCGCTCGACGACGCGTTGAACACGCTGGCCAGCGTCGATCCTCGGAAGGCTCGCATCATCGAGATGCGGTTTTTCGCCGGCCTCGAAATAAAGGAGACCGCCGTAGCGATCGGCGTCTCACCCGAAACTGTGATGCGCGACTGGAAGCTCGCGAAGGCATGGCTGTTGAAAGAGCTGGCCGGCCGTGAGCGGCACGTCGCACGGTCCTAAACTCACTTCCTCTGCACAGCCATCCAATTCTGGATGAGTGTAAACGGCTCGGCCGGCGTTTCCACCGGAACACCGACCAAAACGCGCTGGCCATCGAAGGATATGTCCCAAGAATAGCCGCCGGCCGGCGTCATTCTGGTGAATACGCGTCGCACAGCGCCCACTTCAACCGTCGCCTCTTCCAGGTTGACCTCCGCTTCCATCAATTGGGTAGTGGTCTCGATTCAATCGAGACCACCACCGAGGATGCTCAACGTGTACGTGCTTGCCGGCGCTGCTTCCGTTTGGCCGTTTTAGCCGCGTATAATCATTCAAATCTGTGCCTTTGACGGCTGGAACCCTGCTCGGACCCTACGAGATCCTCGCCCCGATCGGGGCCGGAGGCATGGGCGAAATGTATCGCACGCGCGATACTCGTCAGGGGCGCGATGTCGCAATCAAAGTCTCCATCGAATTCACTGGGCGCTTCGAGCGAGAGGCTCGATGCATCGCTGCACCGAACCAACCCAATATCTGCCATCTCTACGACGTTGGCCCCAATTACCTGGTGATGGAATTGATCGACGGCGCGGCTTTAAAGGTCCGCTGCCGCTCGACTAGGCGCTCGATTATGCGCGTCAGATCGCCCAAGCTTTGGAGGCGGCGCATAAGCCATGGGATCGTCCATCGCGATCTAAAGCCGGCCAACATCCTCATCACTTCGGGTGGCGTCGTCAAAGTGCTCGATTTCGGGCTGCCGAAAACGGCTGAACCAAGCGGATCGAATCCGGAAGACTCGCCGACCCTGACCATTTCGCCAACGCGCGCCGGGATGATACTCGGCACCGCCGGGATCCCATCGAAGGGAGGCTGCTGCAGAAGCGCGCTGAAGTCCCCAAAATTAGACGCGATGATCAGCCGGGCGCGGAGGCCCGAAAATCAGCTTATCGGAGTAAACGGAGCAGGGGAATTTTTAGCGATCCGTAAGTTCTTGAAAACGATGGAGCGGGAGACGGGAATCGAACCCGCAACCAACAGCTTGGAAGGCTGTGACTCTACCATTGAGTTACTCCCGCGCCGTACCTTCGATTCTAGCGCAAAAGCTGTTTGCCGACGCTGTTCTGTTAAACTGAATCGGGCGACAGGTCCGGGCGGTTAGCTCAGTTGGTTAGAGCGTCTGGTTTACACCCAGAAGGTCGGGAGTTCGAGGCTCTCACCGCCCACCACCAAATCCAAACGCATAGTGAGATACCGCCGGATGCGGAAAGATCGGTCGCGGCGCACCATTCAAATCGTGCTTCATCCGAAACGAGCACCGGCTCAGAACATCGCAGGCAGAATTGGGTTACTCTCTGCCGCGGCGCGCTGGCGGTGGCGGGAGTGTGCCGCCCTCAGCAAGTGTTTTCATGTTCTGGAGCGCCCGGGTGAACAGCGCTGTCTTTTGAGCTTTGTCTTTTTCTCGAGCAGCATCGTCGGCGAGCATCGAATTATCGAACATCAAGGTGTAAACCAGCTTCGATGTAGTGGCGGTCACCGGACGTGCCTCAAGCGTTCCGTGATAAAGATTGTAGGGACGCCCGGCCTTCACGGTTTGCGTGTAGGTGTACGACAGGTCCGTCTTTCCCACGAGAACCTCGCCCGCGACTGAGCGTACCGCGCCCAATTCACCATCCGCGCCGGAAGTGATTTTGCACGGGATTTGAAACCACTCGCCGATGTCACAAAATTTGCCGACTCGTTTCCAAACTTCGGCCGCGGGCCGGTTTACCGTGATTTCCAGTGGGATCGATATGTAGGTCGGATTGGCTACCACGGTGCTGTCCGTTGCGGCACCCGCCTGCGCTGGATTCTGGGCGTGCGCCACCCGGGCAGTACCCAGAAGGGCGAGCGCACAGCAGATGGTCGGACCTGCTTGATTGAACATAGCAGTTCCAAGTGTCGCAAACACTCACGGCGATCGACAAGTCGACTGAGCGGGAAGTTCGTTGCCGCGCTGCGTAATTCGGCCGGTGGCGGTATCCACAATCCCGATCGGATTGCGCCACGAATCGTGCGGCGGGTAGTTCCGCTGCTAGTGGGCTAAAGCAAACTGGGATAGAATTGCCCATGCGATGACTCTTAGAAAAACAGTCAACCGAGTTGCAATTGCTCTGACCGCCGTCGTCAGCGTCGCACCCGCACTGGCGCAGTCGCGAAAGGCCGTGGTCGGCGGTGCTGTCGGCCCCAGCCCATACGACGTCGTCCGCGCCTGGCAGAAGCCTTTCTCCGAGCCTGGTTACGCTTTCGGCGGCAACTCCGGCGTCTTCGCCGAATCGCCTGACCGCATCTTCATTCTTCAGCGCGGCGAGACCCGTCTGCCCGATCCTGTCCCGCCCGAGTTCACCTATTTCGCCGGGTCGATCGGCATCAACGTTCTCTCCGCCGCCGACCGCCGCGTCATGAAGAAGAATTTCCTTTACACGCTCGACGGCGATGGCCGCGTCAGGGAGCGCTGGAACCAGTGGGACTCGCTATTCGCCGACGCGCCGGGACCCGGGCCACATCGCATCCGCATCAGCCCCTACGATTCCGAACATCGCGTGTGGGTGGTCGATGAAACTTACAATGTCATCCACGTATTTTCGAACGACGGCCGGCGGCTCATCCGCACGCTCGGCGAGAAAGGCGTCGAAGGCGCCGACGCCAGTCACTTCGCGAAACCGCAGGATGTCGCCTTTCTTCCCGACGGCCGGATCCTTGTCGCCGACGGCCTCGATAACCATCGCGTTGTCATTCTCGACCGCAACATGAACTACCTCGGCGAGTTCGGCAGCCACGGCACCGGCCCCGGCCAGTTCAACGGGGTGCACGCAGTCGCGGTCGGTCCTGAGGGACGCGTCTTCGCGCTAGACCGCTCGGGCGGCCGAATCAACGTCTTCCGCACGACCTCCGATCCCGGCAGGTTCGACTTCGTCGAAGCCTTCACCGGCTTCTCCCTTCCGCTCGACATCATCGTGAACGACGATGCGATCTGGGTCACGGACCTCAACCCGCTGCGCTTCAACAAACTCGACTTTCACGGCAAACATCTTTATACCTGGATGGTGCCGCGCGAGCTGCCCGACGGCTATCTCGAAGTCCACACATTCAGCGTAGACTCGAACGGCAATCTCTACGGCGGTGATAACCAGTACGGCCGCACACAGAAGTTCGTGCCGAAGCGAGGCGCCGATCCGACACTGTTGATCAAGCAGCCGTGGCGCGCGCGGTGAAATCCACTGGGCGCATACCTTCGGACCTGTCGCAAAGATCCGGTCAATCTTGCGGTCCGTGCGGGCAGGTCCGCAGTCGTAGCGAAGGATGGTGTTAAGTCTGCGATTACAACTCATCGGACTACGTAAGGTTCATCCGATGCAATAGCGCGTCGAAGCGCGGCGACTTGCGCAGCGGATTGAACACGGGGTTCACCTTGACCGAAATGATTCCCGAGCTATGTCGTTCGGAGGCCTGTTCTAGCCAGGCCATGCCACGATCGATGTCGCCCAGTTCGGCCCACACCACCGCCAGCATCATCGCATTATCGGCGCTCTCCTCCGCCTCAGCCGCGAACCGAAGGGCATCGGCTCGTTGGCCGTCAACGGCCGCGATCCATGCATTGAGCACCGGCGGCACTTCGCGATGCGCCATCCGGTCGGCGAGCTCCAGCTCCGCGCGGGCCTCCCGCGCGCGCCGCATGATCATCAGCGAGAACACTTTGCGATCGTGCGCCAGAACAAAGTTGGGATCAAGCTGTAGCGCCTCATCGAGGACCCGCAGCGATTCCTCCGGTTTATTCTCAAACAGCCGAAGCTGGGCGATATCCACAAGAAGGATGGGCGATCCGGGATCGAGATTCCGAGCCATTTCGAACTCCGCTTCGGACTGTTCGAATTTGCCCATCATCGTAAGAAACTCGGCATACCAATGGCGGGCCGTGACGTAGCTGGGCGAGAGGCGGATGGCGGTCTGGAGTTCGCGCTCGGCGCTGTCCCAATCGTAGTGGTAGCTCCCGGCGATCATGGCGAGAGATGCGTGCGGCTCGCCCAGCGCGGGATCGATCGCGACGGCCTTCTCCACCGCCGCCTGCGCCAGAGGTAGTACCAGAATCACGTCATCCGGACACGATAGCCGGCGTGATGCAGGTCAATATGGTAATTCCCGCCGGTATTTCGAGAATTGGCGCGATCAGCATCCAAGTGACGGTCGGCAACGCGACCAGCCCTCCCGGCACGACCATCTTTGTTGCGGGCCAATCAACCGCCGTCGCCCAGGCAAGCGCACCGGGGATGACGATTGGCGGGCGTGTCCCGAAGAAGCGATCACACGTCTTAACAGTCCGTAATCGTCGCCAAGCGGAGCTAGAACTGGGAGTACAATAACGGATTCGAATCGCTACACCCGAACAGTCCTAGAGAGGTGCCTGACTGCTTCGACCCGCCATAAGTTTCGGCCGCTTCATGTCCATCTATGACATGCTGCGAGTAGAAAAACCAGTGTGAAGGAGGATTTCAAATGAGAAAACTGAAACTCGTCGAACATATGTCGCTGGATGGCGTGATCCAGGTTTCCGGCGGTCCGGGCGAAGACGGCGACTTCCCCTACGGCGACTGGACCGCGCCGTATCGCACTCCTACCGGCTTAGCGATAGTCCTTGCGGCATACGGCGGGAGCTTCGATCTGCTGCTGGGCCGCCGAACCTACGATCTCTGGTCGGGTTACTGGCCTAAGGCGCCAAAGAGTCCGATGGCGGACAGACTGAATGCGGCGACGAAGTATGTCGCAACCCACAGGCCGGAGAGCCTGGTATGGGGCCCCTTCGAGGGCATTGGACCGGATGTCGTGGATGGCGTTCGCGCCATCAAGGCGAAGGACGGCGCGGACCTGATCCTCTCGGGCAGCTCGACGCTGACTTCGGCGCTGCTTGAGCATGGGCTCGCGGATGAGGTGCTTCTGCTGGTCTATCCTGTCCTGCTGGGCAAAGGGAAACGCTTTTTTGCGGAGGGAACTCCGCCACGCGCATTTGCGCTCGATAACACCAAAGCTCTGCCGTCGGGCATTCTCGTCAACGCCTACAAGCCCGTTGGACCTTTGCAGAACCAGAGATAAGGGGCGCCTCAGATGCGTTTTTATGACGATGGTGATACGTCTCTCCCATTGAAACTCCACCGAGCGGCACCCAAGGCGGAAGGGCATCGAATGAAAGCTTCCGCCGGGCAATCCCGATCAAGATGAGCCCGGACCCCAAGATGAGGAGGCTGGAAGGTTCCGGCGCCGTCGAGGTGGCGGTCGCGTAGGTGATGGTTGCCGAGAAGTCCAAGCCCTCCTGCGCACCCAGATTCACCGCATCGATGTAGAGCCAGTTTGTCCCAGCGGTAAGAAGAGAAGCAATGCTTCCGTCACTGAAGACGTTGGGAAGCGAGCTGCTACCGTCGGCCGGATATTGCTCTTATCCCGGCGTCGAGCCGGACCCGATGCTCGCGGAAATCCGATCAAGGGCGGGCTTTGAAGAAGTGCGCGTCCTCGCGAGGCAGTGCAGGGAGCAATTCCTGGCCGAGCGCAATCAATAAACGAACGCGCTCGGAGTTCGGATCCACCTTCCGCTGTGCGGTCAGCGCGCCGTTCTGGGGCGCCAGACGCAACGCTTCCTGCGTGTCGGTTAGCTTCCAGTTGATCACCACCAATCTTTTGATTGCCCGGTGACGGGTTTGGGGGAACGTTCTCGCAATGCGAGGTGAAATTGCTTGACCCGTCGGGTCGGGCTGCTCACTATCGCGTTGGCGGAGGTGTTGTCTTATGCGAATAAACATAGCGGTGGCCGTTGCGTCCCTCACGTTGCCGGTCGCCGGTTTCGGCGACGCGCCGGTGGTCAACGCCGTCGTGAACGGATCAAGCACCATCCCCGCAGGATTTCCCAACTCAGGGATCGCGCCCAGTTCGCTGTTCCAGATCCAGGGCAGCGGGATGGCAACCCCCGGCACCGTACCGGTTCTGCAAGACAGCACCCAGGGACTTCCGCTGACGCTGAACGGGACCAGCGTGTCGGTGACCGTGGCGGGAGTGACGCTCACCCCGGCGCTCTATTACAGCTCGCCGACGCTGGTGGCGGGCGTGTTTCCGGCGGCGACGCCGGCAGGGGCCGGCACGATCACGGTTAGCTATAACGGCACTCCGAGCGCGGCCGCCCCGATTCAAGTATTGTCGAGCGTCTTCGGCTTCGACACCTATCACGGCTGGGCCGTCGCCACCGACGCGACCAGCGGCGCGTTGATCACCGAGACCAACTCCGCCCAACCGGGCGAGGTTCTGATCTTCTGGGGCACCGGCCTCGGCTCCGACCCGGCTGATAGCGACACCACCTACACGGCGTCACCGCACAACATCGACACCCCGGTCCAAATGTACATCGGCAACGTGGCGGTGGCCGCGTCTGCCATCGCTTATTCCGGCGCCTCCGTCTATCCCGGCGTCGACGTGATCGGGTCACCGTCCCGGCGGAGGTTCTCAACGGATGCTTCGTTCCTATCGCGCTGGTGACGGGAAGCGGAGCGAACGCGGCGGTCAGCAACATCGCGACACTGCCCATCATGAATGGCGGCGGCTCCTGCTCGGACCCGATGACCGGCATGAGTGGGAGCATATGGAGTTCGCTCGGATCGCAGAGCCTGGTGAGAACTGGCGAGGTGGAAATCGGGGAAAGCGTTGCCGATGGGGTATCGTCCGCACTCGCCTTGGTGGCTTTTGTGAACATCGGCGGCTCTGTTTTCCCCGACTCCGCCGTAACCGGGGCGGTCTCGGCCGGCGGCTGCAGCATACTCGAGATTCTCGATACAGCCAGCAGCAACCCCGTGGTCGCAAGCGAACCCCCTGACGTTCGGGAACCTGAGTGTCCAGGCGCCCGGGGGCACATATTCGGTGCCGGCGATCTCGGGAGTCACTTCCATGACCCTGCCGGCCTCGGCGACCCCAACAGAGGGAGGAACATTCGTCTTTACGGGTGGCGGCGGAGCGGATGTCGGTCCGTTCACTGCCACCGTGACGGTTCCCACACCTGTCCTGAACTGGACCAATCAGAGTGCGGCTGCGACCATCGTCAGCAGCCAGGGGCTGCAGCTCACCTGGACTGGCGGCGCTCCAGGGAGCTACGTGCACATTTCAATTAGCTCGTC
Source organism: Bryobacteraceae bacterium (assembly GCA_035501755.1). GTDB lineage: Bacteria > Acidobacteriota > Terriglobia > Bryobacterales > Bryobacteraceae > Palsa-187. Next base: position 34,145 of record DATJVN010000061.1, read on the forward strand.
GAGCGGGAGCGCGGTGGGCACCGTTAGCTGCTACGCTCCGCAAAGTGCGCTGCAGTTCACAGTGCCGCCATTCCTCCTCTCGGCGCTGCCGGCGGGTAAAGGAGCTGCCGGAGTGCAGAATCTCGCCCCCTACGCGCCATTCTCGGCGCAGGGACTCGACTCGGGTAATGGAGTGGCATACTACAGTGTCTCCGTCAGCACCAAGATTCAATAGACGTTCTCTTTCCCGCGCGAGTTGGTTCAGGGCCACGGCATCGACGGCGCTCTCAAAGATTGTTTCTGCACAGCTTCGGCCTCAACCAACGTCCCATGGCGATCTGGCGGTTCCGCCGGGGGCCGCGGGATTAAAGCGGGTCATTCTTCAGGCCCGCTGCGGCGTCCGCACACAACCCTGGTTCCCGCAGATCGATCCGTCCTTTCGGGCGATGCCGCTCAAATCCTGGGTGTTCCTGCAAACGGCTCTGGGCCGATGCCGAGGCTTTATCAGTAGAGCGCGGCGAGCCGGTTGCCACGCCGGCGGCAAGGATCTTTCCCGTGCGATTCGCGGATGATTGATTTGCCCGTTCCGGCGCAGCGGTTTAGCGGTTTACGGTGCAAAAAGATCGCGGCGGTATGATGGGGATGTATGCTCCGCGGTACGAGGATCTCGCCGCGTTCAGCCGCTTGTATCGTTTTATTCGGGTGGATGGGCGCCGCGGGAATCGCGCTGGCGCAGAGCGCGGATTGGCCGCAATTCGGCTGGGATGTCGCAAGCAGCGGAAGCTCTCAGGCGTTCAGCGGCATCGGCCCCCGCAATCTTGCACTGCTCGTGCACCATCAGATCCAGATCGATGGGACCGTGGATGCATCCGCCATTTACTTGCACGGCGTCACGATAAACGGCGCGGGGCACGACGTGTTTTTCGTGACGACCACCTACGGGAAGACGATCGCGATCGACGGCGATAGCGACCAGATTCTGTGGGAGTTCACGCCGCCGCAGTACACGTCCTGGGCCGGGAGCGCGCAGATTACGACCAGCACTCCCGCGGCCGATCCGGACCGGCAATACATCTACGCCGCGGCGCCGGATGGAAACATTCGGAAGCTGGCGATCTCTAACGGCCAGGTGGTTTGGACAACGGCCATCACTCTGTTGCCGCAGTACGAAAAAATCGCGTCGCCTCTCAAGATTTTCAACGGAAACGTGATTGCCGTCACGGGCGGTTATATCGGAGATGCGCCTCCCTACCAGGGACACGTCGCCATCCTCGACGCGCAGAGCGGCGCGCTGCTTCACGTGTGGAACTCACTGTGCAGCAACCGCGCCGGATTGATCGCTCCCGCATCCTGTTCCAATACGCGATCGGCGATCTGGGGCCGCGCCGGAGCGGTGATCGATGCCAGTACGGGCAACATTTTCGTCGCGACGGGCAATGGCCCTTACGATGGATCGGCAAATTGGGGCGACTCGGTAATCGAGCTGAACCCGCAGGCCACGCAAATCCTCGCCAACTACACGCCGGGCGACAATACCAAACTCGAAGACGACGATCTCGATATCGGATCCACGTCTCCGGTGCTGCTCAGCGCGGGAGTTGTGGCGCAAGGGGGCAAGGACAATCTGATTCGAACGCTCGACACGGGCGCGATTAGCGGCACGACCCCGCATGTCGGCGCCGAGTCGCAAGTCATGTCCACGCCTTCGGGCAGCATGCTCTTTACCGCTCCGGCGGTGTGGATGAAAGACGGTCAGACCTGGATGTTCGCCGCGGATGGCGGGGCGACGGCCGCCTGGACCTTCAATAGCGGCACGCTCACGAAGATGTGGAGTCATGCAACCGGTGGGACCAGCCCGGTTGTGGCCGGCGGTCTGCTTTACGTCTACAATCCGCAGGGTGGCGTTTACGTGTACGATCCGGAGCACGGCACGCAGCTTGCAGATCTTGAAAGCGGCGGCGGACATTGGAACAGTCCGATCGTAGTGGACGGGAAAATCATCCTGCCCGAGGGAAGCGCGAACGAACACGCGACCTCGGGCGTGATCGATGTCTGGAGTCTGCCGCGCATTCCCGTGAGGCAGCGGCGGCCGAATGCTCTCCGATGAGGCGGGCTCCTTTCCAATGCGCCGCGCTGCAGGCCTCGACGCGAGCCCGCAATCTTTTCCAGGTAACCATTCTCGCGGCCTTCTGGTTGAGCACCGCGTCGGCGCAGTCGATCGAGCAGCGCATCGACGGACTGCTACAGAAAATGACGCTCGAGGAGAAGTTGGGGCAGATGTCGCAATCGACGTCGATGGCGGCTCCAATCAGCGAGCAGATCAAACAACAAATTCGCGCGGGACGATGGGGTTCTTTTCTGAATGCCGGAAATGCGGCCGACCGCGCCGAGGCGCAAAGGATCGCGACCAAGGAGACCCGGCTGGGAATCCCGCTGATCTTCGGGCGCGACGTGATTCACGGTTACCACACGATTTTTCCGATTCCGCTGGGTCAGGCGGCGAGCTGGGATGCGGATTTGATTCGCGAGGCGGCGCGCGAAGCGGCGCTGGAAGCGACTGCCGAAGGAATCGCTTGGACCTTCGCGCCGATGATCGACATTGCGCGCGATCCGCGCTGGGGCCGCGTGGCGGAGAGCCTCGGCGAGGACCCGTACGTGACCAGCGTGCTGGGGTCGGCGATGGTCCAGGGGTTTCAGGGCGAATCGCTCGATCGCGCCGATTCGCTCGCCGCCTGCGCCAAGCATTATGTCGGCTACGGCGCGGCTGAAGGCGGCCGCGACTACAATAGCGCGTGGATTCCGGAGATCCTGCTGCGCGACGTCTATCTTCGCCCGTTTCACGCCGCGCGCGACGCAGGTGTGGCCACTTTTATGACGGCGTTCAACACACTGAACGCAGTGCCGGCTACCGGAAATCGTTTCCTGCTCAATGATATTCTTCGCGGCGAGTGGAAATTCGACGGGTTGGTGGTAAGCGATTACAACGCCGTATCCGAACTGGTCGCGCACGGGTACGCGGTCGATGCGCGCGACGCCGCGCGCAAAGCTCTTCTGGCTGGCGTCGACATGGAAATGGTCAGCACCACATATTTCGACCATCTCAAATCGCTGCTCGAGGCGGACCAGGTCACCATGGGTGAGATCGACGCTGCGGTGCGCAACATTCTTCGGCTGAAATTCCGGCTCGGATTATTCGACGGCCGGCATCCGGCAGCGGATCGGCCGGAAGCGGATGCGCTCGCGACAGCGGAACGGCTCGCGACAGAGAGCGTGGTTTTGCTCAAGAACAACCGGGGCGCGCTGCCGCTCAAGAAAACGATCGGCAAGGTCGCGGTCATCGGGCCGCTGGCGGACAGCCCCGCCGATCAGATGGGGACCTGGTCGATGGACGGCGATGTGAGCGGA
>DATJVN010000062.1:0-6528 GCA_035501755.1 Bryobacteraceae bacterium
GGAGCGGTCGCGCGCGACCGTCACGTCGAGATCGGCGTCCTTGCGCAGCATCAGGAATCCGCGTTCGCAGCCGGTGACGGCGAGCGCCGCGTCGACCACCGCGGTCAGCACTTCGTGAGTCGAAAGCGAATTCTGCAGCGCGCGCGCGACCTCGACCAAAGAACGCAACTTGGTGAGATTATTTTTGTCAGCGTCCTCGGCGTGCGAAGTGCCGGTAATCTGGTCGAGAATGCGATGGATCTCGCCGGTTTCAAGCGAAAAGGTGAGCTGGTAGGATTCGCGCACGCCAAACTCGATGCGATCGGAGTTCCGCAGCGAATGGCGCGCCACCCGCTCGCCGTTGACCCAGGTGCCGTGCCGGCTGTTGAGGTCCTCGATGACGTAATTTCCGTTCTCCTCGACGATGCGCGCGTGACTGCGCGAGGTGCGATTGTCGCGCAGCACCAGGCTGTTGTCGGCGTGCCGGCCGATGGTGAACGGAACCGGCTCGAGCGGGACGCGCGAGCGCTGGCCGGATGGGTGCAGAATCAGGATCGCGGCGGGTGGAAGCGGCCGCCGTTCCGCAACCACGCCGGGGGTCATGCCGGACCCCTGCATTGAGCGATCTCCTGCGCGCGCAATGCCTGGCAGTGCGGGCAATATCCGCCGATTTCGGTGCGCGCCAGCAAAATTTGAAATCCGAAATGCGCTTCGATCTGGCGGCGCAGCTTTTGCAAAGGCTCGCCGAAAAATTCCTCCACTTTGCCGCAGCGCAGGCAGATGATGTGGGCGTGCTCCTGCTTGAGGCGCGTTTCGTAATAATGCTGATCGCCGCCGTAGTGCATCAAGTCGAGCTCGTCCACCAGGCCGCCTTCCTTGAGCAGCTTCAAAGTCCGATACACGGTCACCCGGTTGAGGCGCGAATCTTTTTCCTTCGCGAGCCGATACAGGCTTTCGGCATCGAGATGCTTTCCGGACTGATCGATCAGGTCGAGCAGCAGCCTACGCTGGCGCGTGAGGCGCACGCCGCGCTGGCGCAAAGAATCCTGAGTGGCGGCAGAGGGCATCTCGATACCAGAATACAAGAGTGCCTGAGTTGCCGGACATCACGTTGTACCTGGATGCGCTTGAAGAGCGCATTTTAGGCCACACGCTCGAGCGCGTGCTGGTCGGAGGACCTTTTCTGCTGCGCACCGCCGACCCTCCCTTAAGCGCCGCGTTCGGACGGAAGGTTTCGAAGCTGCGCAGGATCGGCAAGCGCATCGCCATCGGGATGGACAACGGCATCTGGCTGGTGCTGCACCTGATGATCGCGGGAAGGCTGCACTGGAGCGAGAAGCGTAAGATACCCGACGGCCGGCGTGTGCTCGCCGCGTTCGATTTCGATTCCGGAACGCTGACATTGACCGAAGCCGGATCGCGGAAGCGCGCTTCGCTACATGTGATCGCCGGCGATCGTGAACTGGAGCGCCTCGATCCCGGCGGGATCGACGTGTTCCAAGCGTCGCCTGAGGAGTTCGCCGCGGCGCTCGGCTCCGCCAATCACACACTCAAGCGCGCGCTGACGGATCCGCGTATTTTTAGCGGGATCGGCAACTCGTATTCCGATGAGATTCTCCACCGGGCGCAACTTTCGCCGGTGCTGCTGACGCACAAGATGACGGACGGGCAGGTCGCGGCGCTCCGGGACGCTGCGCGCGAGGTCCTCACCGAATGGACCGGCCGCTTGCGCGACGAGGCTCGCGGCAAATTTCCGGAACACGTGACGGCCTTTCGCGAAGGGATGGCTGTGCACGGCCGCTACGGCCAGCCGTGTCCGCGCTGTGGGGCGAAGGTACAGCGAATCCGCTACGCCTCAAATGAAACCAACTACTGTGCGCGCTGCCAGACAGGCGGAAAACTGCTGGCGGATCGCGCCTTGAGCCGGCTGTTGCGCGAGGATTGGCCGCGGACCCTCGAAGAGCTGGAGGAACGGCGGCCACGGCTATCCTAACCCCGCGTTTTGTACTAACGTGATGAGGTGTACTCTTTCAAGGGCGTCCCCGTGCTGGTCACCGGCGCGGGACGCGGCATCGGGAAGCGCCTGGCTATCGGTTTCGCGGCCCAGGGCGCGCGCGTCGGGCTGATCGCACGCAGCAAGACCGAACTCGATCTGTGTCACCTGGAAATCGAGCACGCCGGCGGCTCGGCGTTGCGCCTGCGCGCCGACGTTTGCGATTACGAGCAGATGAGCGCGGCGGTGGAGCGCATGCGGGTCCACTTCAACCGCGGCGTGCAGGTGCTGATCTGCGCGGCCGCCGCGCAAGGCCCCATCGGCCCGTTCGTCGAAACTTCGCCGAAAATCTGGAACGAAATCTTGCAGACCAATATCATGGGCGTGATGAACGCCTGCCGCGCGGCATTGCCGCAGATGATCGAGCACCGGTCGGGAAAAATCATCGTGCTGGCCTGCGGCGGAGCGTTCTCCGCGCGCCCTAACTTCGCGCTGTACTCGGCGACCAAGGCCGCGGTCGCGCGCTTCGCTGAGAGCCTGGCCGAAGAGGTCCGCGACCACAACGTCCAGATCAACTGCATCTCGCCCGGCGACACCTACACCCACATGACTGATCAGATACTGGCGGCGGGCGAACGCGCCGGCTGGCGCGAGCACGAACATGCCGAGCAGACCCGGCTCACCGGAGGAACTCCGCCGGAGCGGCAACTGGAACTGGCCATGTTTCTGGCGTCGGAAGAATCCAATCACATCAGCGGACGTCTGGTGGGCGTGATGGACGAGTGGAAAAAATTAAAGCGGGGCAGCGTAAAACCGGATCTGTTCACACTGCGTCGGGTCCAGCGCGCCTGAGAATCCGCTTGCTGACGCGCGCGGCTCGGAATCGGTGCGTTGCGTTCACAGCATTACAGAGCCCCAACCGTGAGGGAGTGGTCTTTGTGGAAAGCCTGTGGGCCTGTCTCGAACAGCCCTTACCCCGCTTCAGTGCTTCTCGAACATCTCTCGCACGTCCTTGCGCAGCATGGCCTGGCTGTCCGGGCGAGTGTAGAACATGTGACCGCCGGAATATTCGTGAACCGCGACGCGCGTGGGATCGCCCATCGCCGGCATCTGGTCCACCGTCAGCACCGAGCCCATAAACGGGCAGGAGAGATCGTTCCAGCCGTGCGCGATGATCACGCGCAGCTTGGGGTCGGCCGCGACGGACTGGCGCAGATCGCCGGTGGCTCCGGCGCGCAGCGCGCGGCTCTCATGATCCCACTGCGAATTCACTTCAAAGCTGAGCGCGTTATAGCGCGCGTCGGTCTTCCAGCCTACGGTCTGCGTCACGAAGTTGACCATGGCCGAAGTCGTTGGCGCGATAATGCTTTCAAGCAGCGGATCGCTCGAGCGCTGCTCCGGCGCGAACGGGAACGGATCGAAGGACGTTACGTTGGAATCGTAAACGCTGCCGATTTTGCCCTGCTCGCGGAACTCCTCGCGCAGGTAGGCCTGAATTTCCAGCCGTCCGCCCGAGCGCTGCACGAACTGCTCCTCGAGCCCGGTCAGCTCGGTCACTTTTTTCACCAGCCGCGACAGCGCCTGCGGGTCGCTGCGGCCTTTCATCAGGTCCGTCGCGTACTCGCCGCGCGTGTAGGCGATCACCTGCGCCATGGCTTCCGGCGTCAGCTTGTGGATGCGCTCAAGGTGCGCCGCGGTGATGGAGGGAAGCGTCAGCATCCATGGCACCGGCGAAACGTTTTCATTTTCGTCGAGCGTCGGATTCAGGTACGGCGAGACCAGTACCACTCCGTTCATCGCCACGCCGAGCTGCGATTGCAAATAGTGCGTCACGCGCGGGCCGCGATACCCGCCATAGCTTTCGCCGATGAGGTATTTTCGCGAAGTGATGCGGCCGTTCTTCACCAGCCAGTCATAGATGATGCGCGAAAGATAATGGATATCGTTCTCGGTCGAATAAAATTCCTTCTTGGTGTCGTCCGGTGAAACCAGCGAGCGGCTGAAGCCCGTTCCGATCGGATCGATGAACACCAGGTCTGTGAAATCCAGCCACGTTCCCGGATTGTCGGTCAGCGTAGCCGGGTCCGAGGGACTGTCGCCCACGTCGCCGAACTTGATGTGCTTCGGTCCGATGGCGCCGAAGTTGAGGTACACCGACGCCGCGCCGGGACCGCCGTTCAGCGCGAACGTCACCGGCCGGTCCTTGCCCTCGATGGTGTACGACGTGTAAACCACTTCGCCGGTTTTCTTGTCGTTCTGATACACCGGCAGCGTCCCGACGGTCACGGTGTAGACAAGCGTTTTCCCGTCTAACTGCATGCTTTGCGCGGCGTGCGCATCGGGCGGGAGCGGCGGCTGCTTGTCCGCCGCAGGCGTTTCCTTGGCAGCCGGGGAAGCGGGTTTCGACTCCTGCGCGACCAGAATCGACGCAAGGCAAAAAACCGGGAAAATTGCGGCGCAACGTCCGCGCAATCGAATCATAATTTCACGATACCGGAAAATCGGATTATTCGGAGCGGAACCGATAAAATCGAGGTATGCGCGCTGTGTTGTTCTTCGCCATCGCGTCCGCTGCGCTGGCCGCGCCTCCCGATCCCGCGGATATCGTCCGCCGATCGATTGAGCTCGATCAGGCGAACTGGATGCGCATGAAGGACTACACCTGGATCGCGCGCGAGGCCACGCGTCATCTGGATTCCGATGGCAACGTCAAGTCGACCGAAGGTGAAGCGTGGGAAACCACGATCCTTTTCGGCGAGCCGTATCGCAAAATGCTCGAGCGCAATGGAAAGCCGCTTTCGGCCGACGAGCAGCGCCGCGAGCAGAAGAAAATCGATGAGCTCACCGCGAAACTCGAACGTCAAACGCCGGCCGAGCGTGATCGCCGCCTGGACGAATACATGCGGCAGCGCGAAAAAGATCGCGAATTTTTCCGAGAAATTCCCGACGCGTTTGATTTCAAGCTCGAAGGCGCCGAAAGAATCGATGGAAGAGACACCTGGGTGATCGCGGCGCGGCCCAAGCCCGGCTATCGCGCTAAGCATAGCGACGCCAAGGCGTTTTCCAAAATCGAAGGCCAGATCTGGATCGATCAGCACGAATTTCAATGGGTGCGCATCGAGGCCCGCACGCTCGGCACCATTGCCGCAGGATGGTTTCTGGCGCGGCTGAATCCCGGCGCTACGCTGCGGTTCGAACAAACGCGCATCAACGATGAAATCTGGCTGCCTAGCCGCGAAGTGCTCAGCGGATCGGGCCGTCTGGCGCTGCTGAAAAAATTGTCCGAGCAGCAGGAGATCACCTGGAGGAACTACCGCAAATTCCAGGTGGATTCAAAAATCGTTTCAACGCGCTGAATTCCTACAGATCGTCGACCCCGCGGATCAAATCCTACGCTTGTGAAATTTTCCGTCCAGCATGATCACCGGAATCCGCTCGCCGCCCGAACCCAGCACCGAAATATCTTCGAGCGGATTTCCGTCCACTACCAGCAGGTCCGCCGCAGCGCCAGCGCGAATGCAGCCTAAACGGCCCGACTCATTCAGGATCTCCGCATTCACCACGCACGCCGAGCGAAGAATGTCGATCGCGGGCAAAACCTTGGCGCGGATGGTGAACTCGGTGCTCTGGCGCACATGCAGCGCGCCCAGAAGATCGGTTCCGAGGCCCATCTTCACGCCCGCACGTTTCATAATCTCCAGGCTCGAAAACGCCGCGTCGCCGATCTTGCGCAGCTTCGCCATGCTCACCGCCGGAAATCCCAGCTTCTCGCCTTCTTCGGTCAGCGCGACCAGGGTCGCCATCGTCGGCACCGCGAAAGCTCCACGCTCGGCGACGTATTCAGCGGTTTCGCGGTCGATCAGCGTGCAGTGCTCGATGGAGCGGATGCCCAGCGCCGCGGCGCGGCGGACGGCCTGCGCGGGATGGCAGTGCGCCGCGACGTAGGAACCCGCGCGCTCGGCTTCCTCCACCGCCGCGCGAATCTCCTCGTCGGAATACTGGTTGCGTTCAAGCGGATCGGTGGGCGACGCCACGCCGCCCGACGCCATGATCTTGATGTGCGACGCGCCCCGGCGCAGCTCCTCGCGTACCGCGCGCCGCACCGCATCCGCGCCGTCGGCGATCACGCTCAGGAAGTTCTCGTGAAACGCGCACCCGCAGCACTGCATCTGGTCGATTAGCTCCGCGGGCCGTGCGTCGCCGTGGCCGCCGGTCTGCGAAATCACCCGGCCACCATAGAACAGGCGCGGCACGCGATCGAGCAGGCCGTCGCGGATCGCCGAGGCAATCCCGACGTCCGCGCCGCCCACGTCGCGCACCGTGGTGAAGCCGCGATCCAGGCAGGCGTGCAAAAATTCCGCCGCAAAGTGCGCCAGGTACGACACCGGAGTCGCCACCACGCGCGGGAGGTTCAGCCCCGAAATGTACACGTGCACGTGCGCGTCGATCAGTCCGGGCATCAGCACGCGGCCGCCGCAGTCGATCACTTCAACGTCTGGTTCGGCGTCGCGCCGCGATTCGCGGATCTCCCGGATGGTCCCGCCCTCAACGACCAC
>DATJVN010000063.1:0-7154 GCA_035501755.1 Bryobacteraceae bacterium
GCGCAGCCGCAACGACCAGGTTTCGCTCGACCTGCGTCTGTGGCTGCGCGAGGAGATCGACGCGGATATGCGCCTGCTGCGCGAGCTGATGGCGGCGCTGATCGGCATGGCGCGGCGCAGGCCGCACGCGATCGTGTGCGGCTACACGCATACGCGGCGCGCGCAGCCGGTGCTGTGGGCGCACTATCTGCTGGCGTTTTTCGAGATGTTCGCCCGCGACCGCGAGCGCTTTAAAGAAACGCGCGCGCGTGTGAACGTGATGCCGGCCGCGAGCGGAGCGCTGGCAGGCTCGGGTTTCCCCATCGATCGCGACGGGCTGGCGCGCGACCTGGGGTTCGAGGCGATCAGCCGCAACTCGATGGACGTTTCGGGGGACCGCGATTTTGCGCTCGACTATCTGCACGCTGCTGCTACCACGATGCTGCATCTGAGCAGGCTCGCCGAAGACTGGATTCTGTATTCGGGCGAGGAGTACGGCTGGCTGGAGCTGGGCGACAGCGTCACCACCGGGTCCAGCATGATGCCGCAGAAGAAAAATCCCGACGCGCTCGAGTTGATCCGCGGAAAGTGCGGCGCGGTGTTCGGAGATTATGCGGCGCTGTTCACCGTCCTCAAAGGCCTGCCGACCACCTACAACCGCGACATGCAGGAGGACAAGCCGCGCATCTTCGATGCCGCGGATCATCTGCGCGGGTCGCTCGCGATCGCCGCGGTGGTGGTGAACACCACGCGGCTCCATCCGGAGCGTCCGCTCAAAGCGGTGGAGGAGAGCTGGGCCGTCGCCACCGATCTTGCCGACGCGCTGGCGCGCAGCGGCGTCCCCTTTCATCAGGCGCATCAGATCGTGGGACGGCTGGTGCTTGAAAGCGTGCGCGAAGGCAAGAAGCCGTCCGACTGGAGTGCGGAATCGCTCGCCGAATTCGATCCGGCTTTCCAGCCGGGAATCGAGCGTTACCTCGACCCCGCCGCGGGCATCGAAACGCGCGAGCTTCCGGGCGGGACCGGTCCGAAAGTGGTCGCGCTTGCGCTCGATGACGCCGAAGCTCGCCTCGATGCATTTTCCTGAGCGCGATGAACAAAAACTATCGCCAGGGACAGATTCTGAAGCTCATCCGCAGCCAGCGTCTGCACACGCAGGAGGACTTGGCGAAAGCGCTGCGCGCGATCGGAATTCCGGCGACGCAGGTGACCTTATCGCGCGATATCCGCGAGCTGCGGCTGGTGAAGACGGCGGAGGGATACGCCCAGCCGGGCGCGGAGCCTTCCAGCGCGGAGACCGATGTGGGACCGCTGGTGGCCGAGTTCGTGCAGGACATTCGCGTTGCCCAGAATCTGCTGGTGCTGCGCACCGGGCCGGGCCGCGCCAACGCTGTCGCGGTGGCGCTGGATCGGGCGAGTTGGCCGGAGATCACGGGGACGGTCGCCGGCGACGATACCATCCTGGTGATCGCACCGGATGCGGCGACTGCGGAGCAGCTTCGTGCGCGGTTCCTCGATTTCCTGAAGTGAAAATTATTTATTGATGCGCACCAGCTTTAACGGCGCGGAGTGACCGGCGACGATTTCGATATCCGAAGGCGCGACGTTGAAATGCGCGGCGAGCAGACGGACCAGTTCGGCGTTGGCTTTGCCTTTTTCGGGAGGCGCCGCTATTCGGGCTTTAAGGGTCCCGTCGGCGAGCGCGCCGGCGATTTCCGAGCGTGCGCTGCGCGGGATCACTTTCACGCGCAGGGTCATTTTAGACCGCTCCCTCTGGTCGCAGCTGCACGACATTCAAAATCCCGACCAACGCGCGGCATGAATGCCGCGCCTCATTGGCGGGGAAGATTGCGGCGCGACAGTCATGGAGCGCGATGGTGGATGTCACGCCCGGTAGACGGAGTAGCCGAAGGGGCTGAACACCAGCGGCAGATGATAGTGATCCTCGGGGTCGCGCACTTCGAAGGTGATGGCGACGGAGGGGAAAAAGGCGTCCGGAAGATAGGCTGCCAGGTCAAAGACGATGCGATAGACACCCGCGGCGGCCGGCGCTCCGAAGGAATCGACGCGGCCTTCGCTGTTGGTCAAACCGTGGCCGACCTGGTGCCAGCCGCGGCCGGTAATGAACAGGTCGAGGTCCACGGGGACTCGCGCGGCGGGGCGACCCTGCGCGGAGTCCAGGAGCTGGGTGCTGATCATAGGTCGAAGTCCATGGTAGCAGCGACGCGCGTCAGCGCCGGACCAGCTTGATCTCGAACAGCTTGGGCCACAGCTTTCCGGTGACGAACAGGCGGTCGCCGAAGGAATCGTAGGCGATGCCGTTGAGCACGTCCACTCCCACCGCTTCGGCCGGGGTGAGCAAACCGGAGAGATCGATCCAGCCAAGCACGCGACCATCGGACGGAGAGATGCGTGCGACGCGATCGCTTTTCCAGATGTTGGCGTAGAGCTCGCCGCGCACCCATTCAAGCTCGTTCAGGTTGTCGATCCTGCGCGCTCCGTCGTGGACGGTGATGCGCCGCTGCTCGGCGAGCGTCACCGGCTCCCACACGCGGATCTGGTCCGAGCCGTCATCCATATAAATATGCGCGCCGTCGTTGGTGAGCGACCATCCCTCGCCGCGATAGTGAAAGGTGCGCAGTTGGCGCATGCTCGACTGGTTGTAGACAAATCCCAATTCGGTTCTGTAGGTGAGCTGCACGATGCGCTCGTTGATGACGGTGATGCCTTCGCCGAACAGCGCCGGGTCGAGCCGGACCTGCTGGACCACCTGCCCGGTTTCGACCTTGATCTTGCTCATGGTGGAGCTGCCTTGGAGGCCGGTGCTTTCATACAGGAGTCCGCCGCGGAATTCGAGTCCTTCGGTGAATGCGTCGCGGCGGTGCGGGTAGACGTGGACCACTTTGTATCCGTATTGCGGGGTCGCAGCGGGGGCCAGCGCCGCGATCGCGAGAAGTGCGGCGATTCTCATTGCTCTGCTTGTCTCATACCTCTGCCTCGCTGCGCGCGATCTCGTCGGCGACTTCGACCACCGCCTTCATTGCCACGACGTCGTGGACGCGGACGATGTGCGCTCCGTTGAGCACGGCGGCCGCGACGGCCGCGGCCGAGGCGAACTCGGTTTCAAGCGGCGATTCGCGCGCAAGGTATGATTTTCGCGAGGGACCGACCAGGATGGGAAATTCCAGCCGCGCGAGCTCGCCGAGCTGCGCCAGGATCTCGGCATTCTGCTCCTTGCGCTTGCCGAAGCCGATGCCGGGGTCGATCACCAGTTGCTTGCGGTCGATTCCGGCGCGAATGGCGCGATGCGCGGAGGCGTCGAGCTCGGCTGAAATAGTGCGCATCACGTTTTTGAGCGGAGGAAGTTTCGCCCAGGTTTCCGGCGTTCCGCGCATGTGATTCAGAATCAGTCCGGCGTTGGCGTTGGCGGTTTTGCGGGCGAGATCGGCTTCGAAGGTGAGGCCGCTCGGATCGTTGATCGCTGAGGCGCCGAGCTCTAGCGCTTTTTCGGCGACCGACGCTTTGTAAGTATCGACGCAGACCGGAATGCTGAGCTTGTTGCGCAGGCGCTTGAGCACGGGAACCAGGCGGCGCAGCTCCTCGGCTTCGGAGACGCGGGCGGAGCCGGGGCGCGTGGATTCGGCTCCGATATCGATGAGATCGGCGCCTTGTTCTTCGAGCTCCACGGCGCGGGCGAAGGCGCGGTCGGGGTCGTGATACTTGCCACCGTCGGAAAAAGAATCGGGGGTGACGTTGAGCACGGCCATGAGCAGCGTGCGATCGCCGAGTTGCAGCGTGCGGTCGCGGAGTTTCCATTCGAATCGCCGGCGCGGCATGAAGACTCCAGGGTAGCAACAGGCGGGGAGTGGGAGAATGTAGGTTCATGGTGGAGACCATTCAGTGGACCGATGCGGGCGTGGTGATGATCGATCAGCGGCGCCTTCCGCGCGAGCAGGTGTTCGTCACGTGCCGGACCTATACGGAAGTGGCCGAGGCGATTCGCAACATGACCATTCGCGGGGCGCCGGCGATCGGCGTGGCGGCGGCGATGGGTGTCGCGCTGGGCGCGAGGGCAGGCGCGGATTTCGAGACGGTTTGCAGAACGCTTGCGGCGACGCGGCCGACGGCGGTGAATTTGTTCTGGGCGATCGAACGAATGCGGCGTGTGCGCGCCGCGAGCGATGGAGATGCGCGGCCGCTGATCGAAGAGGCGCAGCGCATCCGGACGGAAGATATCGCGATTTGCGAGTCGATCGGGCGCAACGGCGCGGATCTGGTGCCGGACGGCAAAACGGTGCTGACGCACTGCAACGCGGGGGCGCTCGCGACGGCGGGTTATGGGACCGCGCTGGGGGTGATTCGCGCGGCGGTGAGCGCGGGGAAGAAAATCGACGTGCTTGCGGATGAGACGCGTCCGTTCTTGCAAGGCGCGCGGCTCACGGCGTGGGAGCTGCAACACGACGGCATTCCGGTGAAGCTGATCACCGACAACATGGCGGGATATTTTCTGCACTCGGGGCGCGTGGGATGCGTGGTGGTGGGCGCGGACCGGATCGCGGCGAACGGCGATGTGGCGAACAAGATCGGGACGTATGGCGTCGCGGTGCTGGCGAAGGAGAATGGAGTGCCGTTCTATGTCGCCGCGCCGGTCTCGACGCTGGATCTTTCCTTGAAGTCGGGCGCGGAGATTCCGATTGAGCGGCGGGCGGATTCGGAAGTGACGCACGTCTTTGGAGTGCCGGTGGCGCCGGAGAATATCGAGGTGGAGAATCCGGCGTTCGACGTGACACCGGCGCGATATGTGACGGCGATCATCACGGAGCGGGGGGTCGCGCGGCCGCCTTATGAGGATTCGCTCAAAGACATTAGCCGCGAATGAACGCGAATACAATTTGTGTTTATTTGCGTTGATTCGCGGCCATTCTACCCTCCGCCGACGAACCACACGATTTCGATGTTTGCTCCTTCGTGGATTGCGGTGGAGTCCCAGGCGGGCTTGCGGACGATCTCGCGGTTGAGCTCGACGGCGACGCGGGAGGGGTCGATTTCCAAAAAACGCAGCAGCGTTGAAATGTTGTGGCCCTCCGGAACTCGCCGCGCGTGGCCGTTTACCACAACTTCGATCGTTTTGGATTGCGCGTTTTGCATTCGCGAGTTTGACACCCCGATTCCACGATCATTATAGTGAAGTGTTACGGCGTCAATCTGAAATGCCAGAAAGTTACCCCCAGATCTACTTCCCTGTCCTGGTGCAAGTGGTGATTGCGGCGGTTCTCGCGGCGGGGCTGATCGGCGCCTCCACGCTGCTGGGAAAACGCGCGCGCAGTCCGCTCAAGGACACGCCCTACGAATCGGGAATGGCGCCGGTGGGGAGCGCGCGCGAGCGCTTCAGCGTGAAGTTCTACCTGGTGGGGATGATTTTCATCCTGTTCGATATCGAAGCGGTGTTCCTGTATCCGTGGGCGGTGGTGTACCGGCAACTCAAACTGTTCGCGTTCGCCGAGATGTTTGTGTTCGTGGCGCTGGTGCTGGTGGGATTCTTCTACGTGTGGAAGAAGGGCGCGCTCGACTGGTCGAGCGAGAAGGAATTGGTTTCGCCCGAATTGCTTTCGGCAAGGAAAGAGCGAAAAGAATGACCCACGACGCGATTCTCGAAACGCGCGAAGCGTTCGGCGAAGTCACCGTGATCGCCGATCCTGGGCGCATCGTCGATCTATGCCGGTATTTGAAATCGAGCGAAAAATTCGTGCGGCTGAGCGCGGTGACCGCGGTGGACTGGCACCCGGGCGAGCCGCGCTTTGAGGTGATCTATCACCTGCATTCGATCGACAACAACGCGCGGCTGCGGGTGAAGTGCAGGCTGAGCGGAAATGAGCCGGCGATCGATTCGGTGTGCGAGGTGTGGCGCGGCGCGAACTGGTACGAGCGTGAGGTGTTCGACATGTTCGGCATCCAGTTCCGCCATCATCCCAACCCGGTGCGGATTTTGATGCCGATCGATTGGGAGGGATATCCGCTGCGCAAGGATTATCCGGTGCACGGGCACAAGTACGATTACTCGCAGGAATGAAATGGCGAAACCACTCGACGAAGATTCTGTAGCAACATTACCGGCGCCAGCGGTCGAGCCGGAAAGTCCGGCCGCGCCGCGGCTGATGACGCTCAACATGGGTCCGCAGCATCCGTCGACGCACGGCGTGCTGCGCATCATGCTGGAGCTCGAAGGCGAGGTGATCCGCAAGGCGGTGCCGGATATCGGATTTCTGCACACAGGCATCGAAAAGGAGTGCGAGCAGAAGAACTGGCAGCAGGCGGTGACGCTGACCGATCGCGTGGATTACCTGGCGAATCTTTCGAACAATCTGGTGTACGCGCTGGCGGTCGAAAAATTGTTGCAGCTCGAGATTCCGCCCAGGGCGCAGTGGATGCGCGTGATGCTGGCGGAATTGTCACGGCTGAACAGCCACCTGGTGTGGCTGGGGACGCACGCGCTGGACATCGGCGCGATGAGCGTGTTTTTTTACTGCTTCCGCGAGCGCGAAGACATTTTGAGAATTTTCGAAATGTTCTCCGGGCAGCGGATGATGACCAGCTACATCCGCATCGGAGGCCTGGCGCTCGAGCCGCCGCGCGGATGGGAGAAGCGGGTGGGCGCGTTCATTCGCGCGTTTCCCTCGAAAGTGGACGAATACGAGGACCTGCTCAACGCCAACCCGATCTGGAAGCGGCGCACGCAGAATGTCGGATTCATTTCGCTGGAAGACATGCTCGACCTGGGGGTGACGGGCCCGATGATCCGCGCTGCGGGTCTCAAATGGGACATCCGCAAGTCGGAGCCGTATTCGAGCTACGAAAAGTTCGATTTCGAAGTGCCCTCTTATTCGGAAAACGATGTGTACGCGCGATACCGCGTGCGGGTGGGCGAGATGCGGCAGAGCGCGCGGATCATCACGCAGGCGCTGGAAGGAATGCCGGAGGGCGATTGGCGCGCCGACGATTCGCATGTGGTGCTGCCGGATCGCGAAAAGATGAAGACGCAGATGGAGGCGCTGATCTATCACTTCAAGTTGATCACCGAGGGCTTCACGGTGCCGCCGGGCGAGGTTTATGTGGCGCTGGAGTCGCCGCGCGGCGAGCTGGCCTACTACATGGTGAGCGACGGAACCACGAAACCG
>DATJVN010000064.1:0-15955 GCA_035501755.1 Bryobacteraceae bacterium
AGCGCGTTTTCGCAGCAGATGAACAGGCCGAGCTCGCTTTCATAATCGAGCTGACGCGAGGGGGCGAAGACAGGCGGCGCATCGTCGTGCTGGAGCTGGCCGCAGGGACGATGGACCGGCGTTCCGCTGACGACCACGGATGACGCGCGGCCGTGATAACCGATGGGAACGTATTTGTAGTTCTGAAAGAGCGGACTGTCGGGCCGGAACATGCTGCCGACGTTGGTGGCGTGAAAGATGGACGCGTAGAAATCGGTGTAATCATCGATTTCGAGCGGAAGTTCGAGCGTACATTCCGAAATTGGATAAAGCAACGATCGGGGAGGGTAGGGATTATCGGCGCGGAGGGCGCGGCTGAGTTTGAGCCGCAGTTCGGAGCAGGCAGAGCGGCCGCGCGCGGCGAGGTCATTGAGCGAGGTGTAATCGGGAACGTCGAGGATCGAATCGCCGATGGCCACGCCCACGCGGCGCGCGGAGTGGCCGTGGCGGAAAACGCAAAAGGGGAGATTCTGAATGGGGAAATCGGCGCCGGGGGAATTGGCGGATCGAACCCAGCTTTCGAGAGTCGGGTCGTGGGTCTCGTTCACGTTCACAATTGTAGGGTTATTTCGGGATCGGGGCGAACGCGCACGCTTCAGTGCAGACACTGAACGCGCACCCTGAAGGGTGCGCCTCAAACGGACGTGTGGGCGCGAGCATCAGGTCGCGCGTTCGCTCGATGTCTGGATCCAGTCGAGGATGACGCTGTCGAGCCAGAAGCGCGGGCGGCTCCGCGCAATGAAGCCGAGATGGCCGCCGTGCTCGACGGCAAGCAATTTCAGGCACGGGTTCCGGCGGAACGCGGGGTGGTTGTAGACTTCGAACGGAACCAGGGGATCGTCCTTGGCGATAATGAGCAGCGCGGGGACGCGGATTTTTTCGAGGAACTGATTGGATGACTGGGTGCGATAGTAGTTCGCCGCCGTGCCGAAGTCGAACATGCGCGCGGTGTAGAAATCGTCGAAATCGTAAATCGTTCGGATTTTCTTGAGGTGCTCGAGCGTGTACAGATGAGGCGCCTGGCGGGCGCGGCGGCGGATTTTGCGGGTGAGCGCGAAAAGAAAACGGCGATCGTAGATGAAATTTTCGCGTTTCCCCAGCGCGGTCGCGCAGGCGGCGAGATCGATGGGCACTGAAACGGCGCAGACGCCGGAGAGCAGATCGCGCGCCGCGTCGCCCAGTTCACCCGCGAGCTTCAGGCTCACGTTGCCTCCGAGCGAAAATCCGCACAGGAAGATGGGCGCGGCGGAGTTGCGTCGCAATTCGCGAAGAATGTGCAGGACGTCCGAAGTCTGGCCGGAATGGTAATTGGAAAGCGCCAGCGATTCGGTGCCTCCGCAGCTTCGCAGATTGACACGATGCGCGGCGAAACCGGCGTGGAGCGCGGCGTGCGCCAGGCTGCGGGCGTAGCCGGCGTTGCTCGATCCTTCGAGGCCATGGACCAGGACGATTTCGCCGCGCGGCGTCGCGTCGGGGCGCTGCGTGTGGACCAGAATCTGGACGCCGGGCTCGGTCTGATACAGAACCGAGCGGACGGGCCAGCGTTTCTTGCTATCCGGCCGCGGCCAGAAGTTGCCGGCGATGGTGGCGAGGTGCGGATTTCTGAAGAAAGGATCGAACGGCCGCAAGACCTATTTTAGGGCGGGAGCGGCGCTGAGGCCGGACGCGGGCTGAAGCTCGGCCTCTGTGCGAATTCCCGGCAGGTCGATTTCGACCAGCAGACCGGGGTTGGCGTTGGACGCGCGCAGGACGCCCTGGTGCAGCTCGACCGCGCGGCGCGCGATAGAGAGGCCAAGGCCCACGCCGCCGGCCCCGCGATTGCGGTCCGGTTCGACGCGATAGAAGGGCTCGAACAGGTGGGGGAGCGCGTTTTCGGGAACGCCGGGGCCGTAATCGCGAACGCGGACGCGAGTGCGCGCGCCGACGTGATCGACACCGATCTCGATCTTCGAATTCGCGGGAGCGTAGCGGATGGCGTTGCGGACCACGTTTTCGATGGCTCGCCGCAGCAACTCGGGATCGCCTTCGACGGCTGCGCCAAGCGGCGCGGTGAAATTGAGGGAACAGCCGCGCGCGCGGGCTTCGATGGAACAGGCGTCGACCAGCGCGCCCACGAGCTGCGCGAGATCCACGCGCTCCTGCCGGCGATTGCCCGAGTCGCCTTCGGCGCGGGTCACTTCGAGCATCTGGCTGATGAGCGCGTTGAGCCGGTCGGCTTCCTTTTGAATGCGGTCGAGGGGCAATGCGTTGCCGCCGGAGCGCGCCAGCTCCACGGCGACGCTCAGGCGCGCCAGCGGACTGCGCAGCTCGTGCGAAATATCGAGCAGGAGGCGGCGCTCGGCCGCGACCAGGGTCTGGATGCGATCCGCCATGCGATCGAAAGCGCGAGCCAGGTCGCCGAGCTCGTCCCCGCGATTTTCATGGGCGCGCGCGCCCAGATCGCCGCGGCCGAAATGATCGAGCGCCTTCTGCAGCCGGCGCAGCGGAGCCGTCAGGTGATAGGCCAGGGCGTAGCACAGCAGCACGGCCAGAAGGAGAACAAACAGATGCGCGGGATGGAAATTTCCGAGCATCAGCGAGCGCGGCGCAGCCATCAGGAAGAAACAATATTTTCCGTCGTTGGAGAAGCGCGCGAAGGCAGTGCCGTGACCGCCCGAAAACGGAAATCGCGACCAGCCATGTGCTTCCTGGATGAGCGAGGTGTGCTGCTCGCCGGTCAGCAGGTCCGTGCCTGCGCCGTCGCTCAAAAAAGCGTCGGAGACGTGTGCGACGCGCTTGAAGCGGTCGAGCTCGGCGGTGAGTGCGGGCGCGCCGCCGGTTTCCCAGGCGTGGCGCGCTTCGGTCATCTCGACGCTCAGCAGCATGGACAACGGCGTCAGGCGCGTGGACGAATATGGGTTGTAGCTGACTGAGGAAATCAGGATGGTCGCGGTGAGAACGATGACCACCGTCAGAACGAACCAGCCGACGATTTTGGCGAACAGCGATCTCATCAGGCGCTCTCCTCGGCGCGCGCGTCCTCGGCGGAGGCGCAGAACTGGTATCCGATGCCGCGCACCGTCTTGATCAGGGTGCGATCGGTTTCGAGCTTACGGCGCAGATGGCTGACGTGCATGTCAATGGAACGGTCGAACGGCGTGGCCTTGCGGTTATACATGGCTTCCATCAGTGCGTCACGCGAAACTACCGTTCCGGCCGAGCGCACCAGCGTCTCCAGAATATCGAATTCGAGCGTGGTGATCTCCACGGGCCGGTTGTCGCAGAACACCTCGCGCGTGCCGGGATCGATCAGGACGCCGTTCACTTCGATGCGGGTTTTCGATCGCACCTGGGCGCGGCGCAGGATGGCGCGCACGCGGGCCAGGAGCTCGCGCGGGTTGAACGGCTTGGGAAGATAATCGTCTGCGCCGAGGTCCAGGCCGATGATGCGGTCCTCGTCTTCGCCACGCGCGGTAAGCATCAGAACCGGAACCCGGCTGCGGGCGCGCAGGCGCTTGAGGACGGTGAACCCGTCCATCCCCGGCAGCATCAGGTCGAGCACGACCAGGTCGAATCCGCCGGCCAGGGCGAGCTCCAGGCCGCGGTGCCCATCGTTTTCCGACGTCACGCGAAAACCTTCCCGCTCCAGGAATTCCTGGAGCAACGCGCACAACTCGGTGTCGTCGTCGATGATCAGCACGCGCATTCCCTTCTAGAATACAAGACATGCTCATGGCAATCACGCGCCAGGTGAGTCCGGCGATCGGGCAGTGCGAGGTTACGTTTGTGGAGCGCTCCGCGATCGACGCGGCGAAAGCGGTACGGCAGCACGGCTCCTACGAGAAGTGTTTGCGCGACCTCGGTGCGGAGGTGGTTTCGATGCCTGCCGATCCGCGGTATCCAGACGGGGTTTTCGTGGAGGATCCCGCGATCGTGCTGGACGAGATCGCGGTGATGTGCCGGATGGGAGCGGAATCGCGGCGCGGTGAAGTGGAGAGCCTGGCGGAGACCGTCGGGCGATACCGCGAGTTGCGCTGGATCCGAGAGCCGGCGACGATCGAGGGCGGCGACGTGGTGCGCATGGGGAAACGATTGTTCGTGGGGTTGTCGGGCAGGACCAATCGGGAAGGGTGCGCGCAGTTGGCGGAAGCGGTCGCGCTATACGGGTACAGCGTGGTTCCCGTTGAAGTGCGCGGATGCCTGCATTTGAAATCGGCGTGCTGTGCGATCGGCGACGGGGTCGTGCTGCTGAATCGGGAATGGATCGACGCGAGGCCGCTGGAGGAGCTTTGGATGATCGACGTGGCGGAGCCTTGGGGCGCGGACGTTTTGCGTATCGGCGAAACGGTGCTGATGCCGGACGGTTTTCCGAAAACGCGCGACCGGCTGGAGCGCGCCGGATTCCGGACGAGGAGAATCGATGTTTCCGAGTTACAGAAAGCCGAGGCGGGGGTTACGTGTATGAGCCTGGTGTTTCAGGCGTGAGCGGCGTGTGAAAAAGGGTCTGTCCCCCGTGTGTCGCCAGTTCGGCAGCTTGCGTCCGGGGACAGAGTAGGCTGTCCCCTTTTTCATACAGACGCTAGCGCGCGGCGAGCCGCGATGCGAGTGCGGCGACGCGCTCGGGCGAGCCGCTGAAAATATCCTGCGGAAAACGGCGATAAGTCAACATTTCCGAATAAACTAATCCGGGATTGTCGGAATTCAGTCCCATTCCGGCTAAATATTGCAGGCGCATGCTCATATCGTCATTGATGGCGGCGCCTGCGAGCCACGGCTTCAGGTCTGAGGCGCGTCCGGCGTAAGTGGCGAGCATATCCGTTGCGGAGTTAAAACCCACCGAAGCCATGGACCGCGCGACACGCGCGTATTCCGGCGAGTGCCAGCGCGCTTCCAGCGCGTCGATATCGAGTTTTTCAGGCTCGACCTGGCCCAGCAGGACCGTATCGTAGCCTTCGCCATTGATATCGTTGCCCCACACGGTTCCGTTGGGAAAGACGTCGAAAAACGTGGCCAGCTCGCTTTTCACCGTGGCCATGTCGCTCTCATAAAGCGGCACCCACTGGGTGACAATTCCGCCGGGATTTAAATGTTCCTTGACCAGCTCGAAATACTGTTTGGAGTACAGCGACGAGGTTCCTTTGACCCACGGATGAATCGGATCGGACGTAATAATGTCGAATTTATCTTTCGAAGTGAGGATAAAATGGCGGGCGTCGTCATAATAAATGGTCGTGCGCCGGTCATTTTTGACGTTGTAGTTCTCGGAGGCGAAATATTGCGTCGCGGCGGGCGGGACCAGCGGTTCGAGCTCGCAGATGGTGATCTTCTGAATGGTCGGATGGACCACGAAGGTTCCCGCCGTGACGCCGGCCCCGAAACCCACCACCAGCACGGACTTGGGGTCCGTGTGAAAGAGTGCGGGAATGTGGCCGAGCATGCGCTGGAGGCGCATGTCGTAGGATTCGGTGGAGGCTTCCACTTTACCGGCGACATGGAAATAATGCTTGCCGTCGGGAAGCTCGGAGATCGCCACGGAGGAATTGCGGCCCTCCCCGACATACAGCGCGCGGCCGGGATTGGTTTGCAGCAACATGCGGCGCCCGTAAGCGATGGCCAGCCAGGGCACCTCGGAAACGTTGGCGATCATCCAGCCCACCGCGATCGCAGCCACCATCAGCAGCGCGACGCCGCCGCGGCCGAGCGACTCGCGAATCGGAACCAGAACCACCAGCGCGGAAATCGCCGCGAGCGCGATCAGCAGGCGCTGCGAGTCCTGAGTTCCCAGCCAGGGAATCAGGATGATGCTGAAGGCGAGCGCGCCAAAGATTCCGCCGATGGTGTTGGCCGCGTAGACCTCGCCGGCGAGCTTGCCGGAATCCTCCGCGCGCGGAGCCGCCGCGGCGAGGGCGAAAGGAAAGCTCGCGCCCCACAGGCAGGCCGCGGGGAAGATGGCCCACATGCAGCGCATGATGTCGACCTGGAAATTAAAAATTGCATCGCGGGCGAGCAGCGGATTGATGGGCCAGTTGGGCAGCGCGTCGGAGAGCGTGTAGGCGGTCCAGCCGACCGCGGCTGCGAGCAGCATCTGGCAAACGCCGAGTGCGATTCGCGGCCGCGTCATCTGCTTCGAAATGTGCGACGCCACTCCGCTGCCCAGTCCCAGCCCGGCGAGAAATACCGCGAGGATAATCGAAAACGTGTAGACCGTCGCGCCAAGCATCACCGACAGCAGGCGCGTCCACACGACCTCGGCGCCGAGCGCCGTCAAACCGGAAAGCGCGATGGCGATGTAGATGGCGCTGGGTTCCTCGGGGGCGGCCGATTCGACTTTCGGCGACGGCTCATATGCCGTGCTCTTCGCCAGGCGGAAGCTGAGGAACGCGACGCCTGCATTGATGGCGACGGCAACGTAGGTCGCGGTGGGCATGTCGTAGAGGCGCAGCAGATAAAATCCGGCGAGCAGGCATCCGAGCACGGCGCCGGCGATGTTTCCGCCATAGAAAAATCCCAGCCAGGAGACCCCGCGCGGCGAGGTTTCGACGTAACGCGCGATGGCCGGGAGCGACGCTCCCATGAGCAGCGTCGGCGCAAGCAGGCAGATGGCGGCGACAATCGCGCGCATCAGAATTCCGGCGAGGCCGTGCGCGGCGATGGCCGCGTAAACATGATCGAGCAGCGGGAGTCCGAATAAGACCAGCAATCCACACACGCCGATGCCGGCTTCGATCATCGCGTAGACGCGCAGGGGATGCTCGCCCGGCGAAACGTAACGCGGCAGCAGCAGACTGCCCAGGCACATTCCGCCCATGTAGGTCGCCAACAGGACGCCCAGCGAAACCGCAGACGATCCGACCACAAGTTGCAATAACTGGAACCACACGACTTCGTAAATCAACGCCGCGCATCCGCTGCCGACGAACAAAATCAGGAGCAGCCCCAGGTGCGGGCGCGAAGCGGGAGCAGAAACCGGCGCGGGTTCTGGGATGGGAGCAGGAGCGGGTTTTAACTTCTCTTTCGGCATGAGTCTTTTCGAATCCGGCCAGTGTCGCATCATAGCGCACTATACTGGCAATATGAAATCCTTCGCGCTTGCGCTTGTTTGCGCGGCCGCTGTCCTCGCGTCCGATATCGAGTCGCGCGTCACCAACGGCTACGCCGATTCGAACGGAGTCAAGATTCATTATGCCAGCCTGGGCCACGGACCGCTGATCGTGATGATCCACGGCTTTCCCGACTACTGGTACACCTGGCGTGACCAGATGGAGGCGCTCTCCGACAAATTTCAGTGCGTGGCCATCGACCAGCGCGGCTACAATCTCAGCGACAAGCCTGAGGGCGTCGACAATTACCAGATGAAGTACCTGGTAGGCGACGTCGCCGCGGTGATCAAGTCGCTCGGCCAGTCGAAGGCGATTATCGTGGGCCACGACTGGGGCGGAGCGGTCGCGTGGCAGTTCGCGCTGAATCTGCCGCAGATGACCGACCGGCTGATCATCCTGAATCTGCCGCATCCACGGGGATTGGCGCACGAGCTTGCCACCGATCCCAACCAGCAGAAGGCCAGCGCCTACGCACGCGCTTTCCAGACGCCCGAGGGGTCCAAGGGCTGGACGCCGGAGCGTCTGGCTTTTTGGGTTAAGGATCCCGCGACGAAGGAAAAATACATCGAGGCCTTCAAACGTTCCGACATCGAAGCGATGCTCGATTACTACAAAGCGAATTATCCACGCGAGCCGTACACGGATTATCCCGCTGATGCGCCGGTGGTGAAGACGCAGATGCCGGTGCTCGAATTTCACGGCCTGAAGGACACGGCGCTGCTCGCGCCCGCGCTCAACAACACCTGGGAGTGGATGGGCAAGGATTACACGCTGGTGACCATCCCGGACGCAGGCCATTTCGTGCAGCAGGACGCATCGGACCTGGTATCGCGAATGATGCGCGCGTGGTTACTGAGATGACCGCCGAAGAAGCCCGCAATCATCTGCGCTACTCAAGCTGGGCCTCGCGACGCTTGCTGGATGCAGCCATGCAGCTCCCCGACGACCAGCTTCATCGCGAGATGAATGTTTCGCACAAGACGATTTTCGACACGCTCACCCACATCCATATGGCCGATCGCGTGTGGATGGAGCGCATCACCGGCTCGAAGATTGAACAATCCGAGCCGATCGAAGTCGCGTGGCCGCAGATCTGGCAGCGCTGGGAGGATTTTCTCGATTCGGCGCAGGATTCCGATCTTGCGGGCGTGATCGCGTATCAGGACCTGCGCGGGAACTCACATGAATCGGCGCTTTGGCAGATCGTGCTGCATGTGGTGAATCACGCGACGCTGCATCGCGGCCAGGTGATGGCGATGTTCCGGCAAATCGGCCTTCAGCCGCCGGCGACCGATCTCATTTTCTATTTCCGGGAGAAGAAATAGTGCGAAAGCTCACCCTGCTCGCGCTCGCGTTCGCCGGCGCCGGGCTCGCGCAGAACCCTGTTCGCGTGACGCTCGACGCGACCGATGCTCCGCGCCGGCTGTTTCACGTGCACATCACCATGCCGGTGCAGCCCGGTCCCGTCACGCTGCTTTATCCGGAATGGATTCCCGGAGAGCACGGGCCGACCGGGCCGGTGGTCGACATGGTCGGGTTCACGGTCTCGGCCAACGGCCAGAGCATCGCGTGGGCGCGCGACAACGTGAACATGTTCGCCTATCACGTGACCGTGCCCGAGGGCGCGAGCACGCTCGATATTCATTTCGATCAGATCTCGCCGCCGGAATCGGGCGCGTTTTCGGCCGGTGCATCTACCACGTCGGAGCTGGCCGTCATCGCGTGGAACCAGGCCGTGCTTTACCCGCAGGGACCTCCCGCCGATCAATTGCAATACCAGGCAACCCTGCGCATTCCCGAAGGCTGGAAATACGGCACGGCGCTGCCGGTGGCGCGCGAATCGGGCAACGAAATCGAATTTCAGCCCTGTCCGCTGAACACGCTGATCGATTCTCCCGTCTCGACCGGCAAACACTACCGCACCATCGAGCTCGGGCGCGACGGGTCGATCGAGCATTTCCTGCACATCTGCGCCGATTCGGATCGCGCAACCGACATTTCCAACGATGAGATTCAGCACTACAAGAACCTGGTGGCCGAGACCGGCGCGCTGTTCGGGTCGCGCCACTACCGCAGCTATCATTTCCTGTACACGCTGAGCGATCACGTCGCCAGCTTCGGCCTGGAGCACCACGAATCGAGCGATGACCGCGTGCGCGAACGCACCCTGCTCGAAGATTCGGCGGAGCGCTTTAACGCTGATCTGTTGCCCCACGAATTCGTGCATTCCTGGAATGGAAAATATCGCCGTCCTGCGGGGCTGGTGACGCCCGATTACAGCGAGCCGATGAAGGGCAATCTTTTGTGGGTCTACGAGGGCCTGACGCAATATCTCGGCGAAATGCTCACCGCTCGGACCGGATTGCTCAGCCATCGCGATCTGCGCGAACAAATTGGAATTATCGCCGCCGAGCTCGATAACGAGCCGGGCCGATTGTGGCGTCCGCTCGAAGATACCGCCGTCGCCGCGCAGCTTCTCTACAACGCTCGCGACGATTACGCCAACCTGCGCCGCGGCGTGGATTATTACGACGAAGGCACGCTGCTGTGGCTCGACGTAGACGTGACCATCCGCGATCTCAGCAAAGGGAAAAAGTCGTTGAACGATTTCTGCCGCTTGTTCTACGGCGGTCCCGGCGGGTTCCCTGCCCTGAAGCCGTACACGTTTGACGAGCTGGTTGCAGCGCTCAATCAGGTCCAGCCATACGATTGGGCGTCCTTCTTCCGCGCGCGCATCGATTCGATTAAACCGCACGCGCCCATGGGAGGTATCGAGAACGGCGGATGGAAGCTGGTGTACCGCTCCACGCCCTCCGACATGCAGCGCGTGGACGAAGAGGAAAAACGGGATTGGGATTTCCGCTATTCGATCGGCCTGATCGTCAAAGAGGATGGCCGCGTGGAGGATGTCATCATCGGAACTCCGGCGCAGAAATCCGGCATCGCGCCGGACGACAAGGTGATCGCGGTGAACAATCGGGTTTTCGCGGGGAATCTGCTGCGCGAGGCGGTCGACGGAACGGCGAACTCGGCGCAAGCCATCGAAGTCTTAATCAAGCGCGGCGAATTTTTCAGCGTGCACCGGATCGAGTATCAGGGCGGCAACCGTTATCCGTACCTGGAGCGCGACGAGTCCAAGCCGGATCTCCTGTCGAAAATCATGGAGCCGCTGGCGAAGAAGTAACCAGCGCATTGTATATACATTTGTGTAGCGCCGTGCTATGATCAATTTGGAGGTCGCCGGTTACGACTGGGACGACGGCAACCGGGCGAAATGCCAGAAGCATGGTCTGTCGGTCGAGCAAATCGAGGCGATCTTTGCGGATAACCCGAGGACCGCGCCAGACCCGAAACACTCGGACGTGGAAGATCGCCTGATTGCAATCGGTCGGACCAGAGCCGGACGGCCGGTGTTCGTAGCCTTCACGGTGCGGAACAAAAGCGGAAACCGATTCATCCGGCCGGTGACGGCTCGATACATGCACGCCAAGGAGGTGGCAGCCTATGAAAAGGAAAGTGCCGAGACTCAGAACGGATAAACAAGCCGAGGCGTTCCTGGCGAAGGATCTTTCCCGGCTCGACTTCTCTCAATTCAAGCCGGCGCGTTTCGAATTCGAAAAGAAGGATGAGCAGATCAACATGCGGGTTCCTAAGCCATTGCTGGATGCCGTCAAGGCTCGAGCCAAGGCGCGCGGAATCCCCTACACGCGCTTCATCCGGGAAACGCTCGAACAAGCCATGACGAGGCAGGCGTAAAACTCACAACCCCATGATGTGAAATCCTGCATCGACGAACATCACATCGCCCGTGACGCCGCGACCCAGATCGCTTGCCAGAAAAACGGCAGCGTCGGCGACTTCGGCAGGGTCCGTGTTCCGGCGTAACGGCGAGTGCTCGCTCACCACCTGCAAAATTTTCGAAAAATCCTTGACCCCGCGCGCCGACGCGGTCTTCACCGGGCCCGCGGAGATCGCATTCACGCGAATTCCCCGAGGCCCCAGTTCGCTTGCCAGGTATCGCACGGACGCTTCGAGCGCGGCCTTGGCCACACCCATCACGTTGTAATTGGTGACGACGCGGGTCGAGCCGAGATAGGTGAGCGTGAGCATCGCCCCTCCGCCCGTCATCAGCGGCGCAGTCGCGCGCGCCACGGCGACCATCGAAAAGGAGCTCACTTCCTGCGCCAGTAAATACCCCGCGCGCGAGGTCTCCACAAACGGCCGCTCCAGGTCCTCGCGATTGGCGAAGGCGATGCTGTGCACCACGGCGTCCAGCCGTTCGCCGGAGAGCGATTCAGTCAGCCGCGCGAGATCGGCATCTTTGGTGACATCGCAGTCGATCACGCGTGGCGCGCCGAGTTCGCCCGCCAGCTCTTCGACGTTGCGCTTCAGCCTTTCTCCCTGGTAGCTGAGAATCAATTTCGCGCCTTCGCGCCGGAACGCTTGCGCGATCGCGTACGCCAGGCTCCATTTATTCGCGATGCCCAAAATGAGCGCAGTTTTCCCCTCGAGCAGTTTTGACATGAAGAAATTATTTTATCGCGTCGAGCAATGCGTCTAGTGAGGCATTATCGCCGAAAGTCCGGCTGACATGGGCAAATAAATCCGTGTCTCCCGGACCGAACACAAAACTTCCGCCGAGCTGGAACGGATTTTTCCCCAGCTTGTGCTGCTGGTGGCCGGCCGAGCGTGCGCGATTGCGTGCCGCCGCGTTATCGGAACGCAGCAGGTGAAAAATGTTGGCCTGGCGCAGCCCCGCCGCGCGGTACGCCTTGCGCTCCTCGTCGATCAGCAGGGGGAAATCGATTCCCGCGTCTTCGCGGAACATGCGCGCGTAGTTGGTGTCGCCCAAGCCGATGGCCGCGATGTTGGCGCCCTTCTGTTGGAGCTCCGCTTCCCTCTCGCGCAACTGCGCGACGTGCTCGCGGCAGAAGATTCAACCATAGTGACGCAGGAAAACCACCACCGCGGGCTGGCGCTCCCACAGCGATCCCAGCCGGACGGGGCGCCCGTCGGCATCCGGGAGCTCGATCGGCGCGAGCGATCCGGCGAGCGATTCAGGCATGATAAAAAATACCACAGATCTTCTTGGACCTCGCTACTCCACTCATGTATGTCAAGGGCATCGGGCCGGCGCGCGCGGCGATGCTCGAATCGAAGGGCCTGAAAACCGTCGAGGACCTGCTGCTGTACGCGCCCTTTCGTTACGAAGACCGCTCGAACGTGAAAACCATCCGCGATCTGGCGCCGGGCGAGATGGCGACGGTGATCGCGGAGGTGCGCTCGGCTCGCGTTTCGAATCTCCGGCGCCGCAATCTCGGACTGTTCACGGCGACTTTCGCCGATTCCTCGCATTCCCTTCTCAACGGGAAATGGTTCCACGGCGCGTACCTTGCCGACGTGTTTCATCCGGGCCAGAAAGTCGCGCTGTTTGGCAAAGTCGAATTCGATTCCTATTCAGGCGCGCTGGCGATGATGCATCCCGAGTACGAGATTTTATCCGGCGACGATGAGGGCGACGCGTCGTTGCACACCGGCCGCATTGTGCCGATTTACGAAGCGGCGAGCAAGGTGACTACGCGGATTTTTCGCACGCTGCTCCACCGGATTCTCGAGTCGAGCGGGCCGCTTCCCGACGCGCTGCCGGCGCATCTGGTGAGCAGAATGAAGTTGCCGGATCGCTGGTCGGCGCTGCGCGGGCTTCACTTCCCTGCTCCGGATTCCGATCTGCGCCTGCTCAACTCCTTCCGCTCGCCCGCGCAGTTCCGGCTGATCTTCGAGGAATTTTTCTGGCTCGAATGCGGGCTGGAGCTGAAACGCGCCAAAGCGCGCGTGTATCCCGGAATCGCCTTCGCGCTGACCGATCGCGTACGGGATCGGGTCAAGAAAATGCTGCCGTTCAAGCCGACCGGCGCGCAGAAGCGAGTGCTGGGCGAGATCGCGCGCGACATGGCGGAGCCGCACCCGATGTATCGGCTCCTCCAGGGCGACGTCGGCAGCGGAAAAACGCTGGTGGCGGCCGAGTCGGCGATTATTGCCATCGAAAACGGTTACCAGGTCGCGCTGCTCGCTCCCACCGAGATTCTCGCCACGCAGCACTATTTTTATTTCAAGCGGCTGTTTCAAAAGCTCGATTACGTGACGATTCTGCTCACCGGATCCACCACGGCGCGCGACAAAATGCAGCTCAAAAAGCTGATCGCCGCGGGATTGGCGCACGTCGTGGTCGGTACGCATGCGATTCTGGAGCCGGACGTCGAGTTCAAAAAACTCGGCCTCGCGGTGATCGACGAGCAGCACCGCTTCGGCGTCGAGCAGCGCCAGGCGCTGGTCGAAAAGGGCGGGCATATCGACGTTCTGGTGATGACCGCGACCCCCATTCCGCGCACTCTCGCGCTGACCGTTTACGGCGATCTGGACGTGAGCGTCATCGACGAACTTCCGCCCGGCCGCAAGCCCATCGTGACGCGGCACGTCGCCGAGGATCGCGTCGAACAGGTGTACAGCTTCCTGAAAACGCAGATCGATGCGGGGCGTCAGGCCTATGTCGTCTATCCCGTGATTGAAGAATCCGAGACGCAGGCGATGAAGGCGGCGCAGAAGATGCACGAACATCTTTCGACGGTCGTGTTTCCGGGGACGCCCGTGGGATTGTTGCATGGCCGGCTTGCGACCGACGAAAAAGAAGCAGCGATGGAAAAATTCCAGCGCGGGGGAACCAAGATCCTGGTGTCGACCACGGTGATCGAGGTGGGCGTCGATGTTCCCAACGCTACGGTGATGCTGATTGAGCAGGCCGAGCGCTTCGGCCTCGCGCAGCTCCACCAGTTGCGCGGCCGCGTGGGCCGCGGCGCCGAGCAAAGCTACTGCATTCTGGTCACGGGCAAGCTCAACGACGCGGGCCGCGAGCGCATCCGCACGCTGGTTGAATCGAACGACGGATTCTACATCGCCGAAATGGATATGAAGCTGCGCGGACCCGGCGAATTCTTCGGAACGCGCCAATCCGGGTTGCCGGAGCTCCAGATCGGCAACATTCTGCGCGACGGGGACATTCTGGAGATCGCCCGGAACGAGGCTGCGTCATTCGTGGCGAACCCGCCTTCGCCCGACGAGCTCAAGCGCGCCGTCGAATTCATTCGCGACCACTGGCAGCGCCGTTATGGACTGGTTCAGGTCGGCTGATGACGGTAGCGAAAAAAGGGGCACAGCCTACTCTGTCTCCAATGCACCCACCCACAAAGGCGGAAGCTGGCGCGCCAGTGGACAGAGCGGGCTGTCCCTTTTTTTTCGCGGGTGCCGGGTTATGAGAGTTATCGGAGGCGAATTTCGCAGCCGCACTCTCAAGAGCCTTCCGGGACTGGACGTGCGTCCCACGACGGACCGGCTACGCGAAACGCTGTTCAATATTCTCGCGCCGCGAATTGCAGGCGCACGCTTTGCGGACGTTTACGCGGGAACCGGAGCGGTCGGGATCGAGGCGCTGAGCCGCGGCGCAGCCCGCGCGATTTTCGTCGAGCAGAAGGCCGCCGCCTGCGAGGTGATCCGCGCGAATCTGCGCGCGCTCGGCCTCGAATCGCGAGCGATGGTCCGGCAGGCAAAAGCCTCCTCCGCTCTGGCTTCGATCGAGGCCGACATCATTTTTCTCGACCCGCCCTATCGCTTGGAAGGCGAGTACGCGCGATGCCTTGAAATCCTCAGCCGGAAACCGCCGGCGCTAGCGATCGTGCAGCATCCCTCGCGCATGCCGCTGCCGCCGCTCCTCGAATGCGCGCGGGTAATCACTCAGGGCGACAACGCCTTGAGTTTTTTCGGAAAGCTGCGGGATTGACCGGAAGGCTGATCACAACTCGCAGTCATACATACCGTGCCTTCAATCCAGCTCGGATACGCGCGATCCTCGCTCGCACAGGCGCGTCGCCATCAGCACCGCGACCTGCGTGAGCTGCTCGGTCGATAATTTACGAAGTTCCTCCGACAACCGCGCGTCGAGCGCCCCGGCGTCGAGTCGTCGCAAAAATTCCTCGGCGTTGAACTCTTCCTGCATCGCCCGCCTTGAGCGCACTTGCCCATCCGAAGCAGATATCCTTGTGAATCAGTTTGTTGACGGCTAATAGCAGATTTTCCTGGGTGATATGACGCAGGATTTCGGGCAAGGCGCGCCGCGGAGCACTAACGGTTAGTGGGGCAGCGCTACACCGCAAAAGCGTCCAAAGCAGGGGCTACGGCGAACTCTCGCACCTCCCGATTTATCTCTTTAGAAACGTACAGACTTCATGCAAATTACAGAATCCACTATACTGGGCTCAGAAGTGGGGCCGTCTGACCGTCGCTACGCTGTAATTATCGGAGCCGGACCGGCCGGCCTGACGGCTGCGCTCGAACTGTTACGCCGGACCGACATCATTCCCATCGTGCTTGAAAAATCGCACGCGATGGGAGGAATTTCGCGAACGGTTACCTATGGCGGCAACCGCATGGACATCGGCGGGCACCGCTTCTTCTCGAAATCCGACCGCGTGATGAACTGGTGGCTGGACATCCTGCCGCTCGAATCGACCTCCGAAGCCAGCCACTTTATCAGCTATCAGAACCAGCATCGGGAGCTCTCGGCGGGGCAGGCCGGAGCGAACCCGCAGACCGATGATCGCGTGATGCTGATCCGCAATCGCAAATCGCGCATTTATTTTTTGCGCAAATTTTTCGAATACCCCATTGCGCTGTCGCCGCAGACGCTCGGCAACCTCGGTCCGTGGAGGACGGCGAAGATCGGCGCGAGCTACGCCCGGAGCGCGATGTTCCGGATCAAGCCGGAGACGTCGCTCGAACATTTTCTG
>DATJVN010000065.1:0-2786 GCA_035501755.1 Bryobacteraceae bacterium
CGCCCTGGCCGACGTCGATCACGGTCAGCTCGAGCGTTCCCGGACGAATATCCGCGCGGACCGGGTGCCATAAAAGCAACGCGAAAAATCCGAGAACCGAGGCGAGCGCGGTCCATCGTGCCCAGCGCCGGTGCATGACCAGGGCCATCGCGATCAGCGACGCCACGAACCCGAGCGCGATCCACAACGGAGGGTCCGCGACACGCCAGGAGGGTTCCAGATGCGCGTGCCATTCGGCGATCGAGGCGGCCCACCTGAGCAGAAGCGTCGCGATTTGTGCGATCCAGCGCCAACCGCTGAAGATCGCGATGAATCCGATCGGCACCACGCAGTTGAGCAAAGGAACGATGGCGAGATTCGCGGTCAGGCCGGTAAACGAGACGCGATGAAAATATTCGGACATCGGCAGCGCCAGGCCGATCTGCACGACGGTGGAGACCAGCGCCATCTCGAACGCGAAAAAGGCGAATCGCGCACCGAGATTGAGCGCTTGGATGACCATGCGCACGGGAGCGCGAATCCACAGCGCGATGGCTTCCGCGGCCAGGCGCATCTCCACACGAAACTGCGCGGCGCGCGGTTTAAGATGCGAGTCGATATCGGCATTGGCGATATCGCGCGTGGCATGCGAAAACGGCAGCGAAGTGGCTTCAAGCAGCGGAGCTGCCAGCGCGCCGATCGCCGCCACGCACAGAAACGAGAGTTGGAAGCTCGCGTCGAAAAGCTGTTCGGGATCAAGCACAAGATACGCCAGGGCAACGGCGGCGAGCAGATTCATCACGCGCCCACGGCGGAACAGGAATCGCGCGATCAGGTAGACGCTGAATCCTCCGGCGGCGCGGACCACGGGTGCGGAGAACCCCGAAACCAGCGCATAAAGCCACGCAGCTTGCGCGGTCATTGCCAGCGCCGGCAACTCGGGAATCATGCAGATGCGCAGGAGAAACAGGAGCACGCCGGCGAGCACGGTGACATGGACGCCGGAGATCACCAACGCGTGAAATGTTCCAGTGCGGCGGAAATTTTCAGTCCAGATTTTTTCGAGCTTCGAGGTTTCCCCGATCAGGATGGCTTCCATCATCCCGGTCGAATAAGTGTCGTCGCCGTACAAACGCTCGATGCGTTCGAGCGCGGCCACGCGCAGCGCGAAGACCAGCGCCATGAAGCGCGATCCGCAGCGGCCGGGCAAAATTTTCGCCTGCGAACCTGCGCTCATTGACGCGGTCCAGAAAATATTCTGACGCGCGAGATACGCAGCGTAGTCGAACGAACCGGGATTGTTGTAATTATGTGGGCGGCGGAACTTGGCTTCGATCTCCACGCGCTGCCCATAGTCGAGCTTTTGCGGAGTGTCGCCGTCGCGCAGCGAAAGGCTCACGCGCGCGCGGGCCTGCGCCGCGAGTTCCAGCGTGAACTGTTCGCGATCGGGCGAAAAAACCGTCGGCTCGACCACGCAGCCTTGGGCGAGAAGAATTTCTCGTGAGCTTGCGTCGATTTCGGGCGGTGGTCCGGGGCGATGCCACGCTTCGGTCAACACGCCCGCAAAAACCAGCGCGAGCAGCAGATTGGCGCGGCGCAATCCGATGGCTGCAAGCGCCGCAAACGCCGCGATGGGCCAGGCGGCGTCGAAGATCGAAAATTGAAACAGGCGCCCCAGCAGGATGCCGGAAGCGACCGCAATCAGCGGGGCAACAAGCGGATCGCGCACTCACAAGCGTAGTTGCGCGCGGAGGGAAAAATTCTCACACGTATTGCGCCGCGATGGCGACAGGTAACCGAAAGCGGGGTCTACTTCTTCTCGACGTCGTTGGTGGATTCGGTGGCGCTTTTCAGGGCGTCCTTGAATCCCCGAATGCCCTCACCAAGACCTTTGCCGAGTTCCGGAATCTTCTTCGGTCCGAACACGAGCACACCCACCGCAAGAATGATCAGCAAGTGCATCGGTTGGAACAAACCATCAAACATAGGCACCTACAGTATGGCATAAAGCACCGGGCTATACTAGCGACAAGTGAAACGCAGTATCCTCAGCGTGCCCATCCGCAAAATCGAAGCCGAATCGGCGGCGGCCGAGCAAGACCTGGTGGCGGTGGAAGAACCGCTGGAAATCCTTGTAAATGGAACAAATATCTCCATCACCATGCGTACGCCGGGCGACGATCCGGAACTCGCCGCGGGCTTTCTGTTCACCGAAGGGATTCTGCGCGAGCCTCCCCAAGCCATTGTAAGCAATGGGAACCGAATTGAGATCGCGACGTCGGCGGAGGTGGATCTGGACCGGCTGCAGCGGCATTTTTACCTGAGCTCGAGTTGCGGGGTGTGCGGGAAGGCCTCGATTCAGGCGCTTGAGTCGATCGGCTGCCCGTTTTTGGATCGGGAACGGCCGAAGATCGGCGCGGACCTGATTCCGCGGCTTCCCGAGGTTTTGCGGTCGCGGCAATCGGTTTTCGATCGCACCGGGGGGCTGCACGCCGCGGCTATATTCGACACGGCTGGCGATCTGATTGATCTGAAGGAAGATGTAGGGCGGCACAATGCGCTCGACAAACTGATCGGGGCAACGTTGCTGAGGCGCGGGCTGCCGCTCGAACAGCACGTGCTGATGCTCAGCGGGCGAGCCAGCTTCGAATTGATTCAAAAGGCGCTGATGGCCGGGATCGCGATCGTCGCAGCAGTCGGGGCGCCGTCGAGCCTGGCCGTAGAGGCGGCGCTGCGCTATGGAATGACGCTCGCCGGGTTCGTTCGCGGCGAGCGCTTCAATATTTACAGCGGGGAGTGGCGGATCA
>DATJVN010000066.1:0-89405 GCA_035501755.1 Bryobacteraceae bacterium
GATGGAGAACGGCTGCAACGTTTCTGGCTGGCGCCGTGATCCCGTGGGCGCCGGTGCTGTGGCTGTTCCGGGAAGGTCCCCGCCAGGTCTGGTTCAACGTGGTGCAGTATCAGGCGCTGTACCGGCGGGTGAACTGGGGCGACGTGACTCCGCACGATGCGGAGGTATTTCTGGGCGTGACGGAATCGCCGGCGGCGCTCCTGCTGATTCTGCTGGGCGCGGCGGGCGTTTACTTCGTGGCGCGGCGCGGCGACCGGCTCGTGCGGTCGGAATATTTTCTTTGCGCTGCGATCGCGCTGGCGACCTCGGCCGAGCTGCTGACCGCGCGTCCCACCTTCGACCGTTATTTTCTGCTGACGGTCCCGTTTTTCGCAATTCCCGCGGCGGAGGGACTGTACATCGCCGGGTCGCGATTATATCGCGGCGACCGTCCCTGGCGCATCGCCGGCGCTGCCGCGGCGCTCGCGGTCCTCGGCTTGACCAATCAGCTCTTTGGGGATCGTGACGCGATCAAGTGGGGGCAGATGCAGAAAGTCGCCGTGCAGGTGGAAAAAGTGACGCCGCCGGGAGCGACTCTGTTCGCCGATGAGCTCACTTATTTCCTCACCCGCCGTCCGCCGCCCGAGGGAATGGAATTTTCCTATGGCCACAAGCTGGAGCTGCCGGCGGCGCAGGCGCAATCACTGCATCTTTTGCCGGAATCGAAGCTCGACCAGATGGTCCGCGCAAAACGGTTCGCGACTTTTGAAAGCTGCGACGAGGATGACATGGACCGCGTGAAAGCCGATTCTTTATACGCCGATCATGCGGATTTCGATACGTGTAAGGTGTACTGGAATCTGAAATAAGCGGCTAAACTTGAATTGATGCCGCCCACCAAATCCCTCCTGCGTCCCGGAACCGAAGTCCTGACCCGCGGATTCGACCCCAGCCTTTCGGTCGGCTCGGCGCGCCCCGCTGTGTTTCGCAGCTCTACTTACGTTTTTTCCAGTCCCGAAGCGGCCGAGCGCGCTTTCGATATCATGGCCGGCCGCGCCACGCCCGAGCCCGGCGAAAAAATTGATCTGGTCTATTCGCGCTTCAACCACCCCAACGCCGAGATTCTGGAAGACCAGATCGTGCCGCTCGAAGCCGGAGCGCAGGCCGCGCTCATCTTCAATTCCGGCATGGCCGCCATCGTGACTGCGCTGTTCGCCTTTCTCCGGCCAGGCGAAACGATCGTTTACACGGTCCCGATCTACGGCGGGACGCAAAAACTCATCGAGAATTTCCTTTCGGCCTGGGGAGTCAGCGGAATCGCCGTTCACGCGGGACAGAGCGAAAGAATCGACGACGTCATCCGCGCCGCGAAAAATGTCCGCGTGATCCTTGTGGAAACTCCCGCCAACCCCACGCTCATCATGACGGATATCGAGCGCTGCGCCTGCACCGCCGCCGCGGCGCACGGCTCCGACCGTCCGCTGATCATCGTGGACAACACGCTGCTCGGCCCCGCTTTCCAGCATCCCTTGCAGCTCGGCGCGGACCTGGTCGTTTACTCCGCCACAAAATATCTCTCCGGCTTCAGCGACCTGATCGGCGGCGTGGTTCTTGCGAGCGACCGCGCGCTCATTCAGAAAGTCCGCGCCCTGCGCGGCCTGTTCGGCAACATCCTCCAGCCCGACGAATGCTGGATGCTCGACAGCCGCCTGCCCACCGTCGGCCTGCGCATGAATCGCCAGAGCAAGAACGCGCAGCAAATCGCCGAGCGTCTCGCGCGCCATCCCAAAATCGCGCGCGTGCTGTATCCGTCGCTGTTCGACGACCCTGAGCAGATCCGGATTCGCCTGAAGCAGACTGATTTTCCCGGCGCGATGTTCTCGCTCGATCTGCACGGAGGCAAGAAGGCGGCGTTCGAATTCCTGCGTAATTTGAAGCTCGCCCGCAACGCGGTCTCGCTGGGCGGGGTCGAAACGCTGGTCTGCCATCCCAAGACCACCACGCACTCCGGGTTCACCGAGGAGCAGTTCGCCGAAGCCGGCGTCACCGACGGCCTGGTCCGCGTCTCGGTCGGAATCGAGGACTGGCGCGACCTTCTCGCCGACTTCGAGCAGGCCCTGGATGCGGTTTAGAATAGGCCACGCACCGCACACGAATGAACACGAATTTGGTTCGCTTTCGTTCGTGGCTAAAACGCTATTCTGAAAAGGATGCGCACTTTGCTCTTCCTTATCCCCGCTATCTGTTTCGCCCAACACTTCACCGGCTTCGATCCCGCCGCTCTGGACCGCTCCGCCGACCCCTGCAACAACTTCTATCAGTACGCCTGCGGCGCCTGGATGTCCGCCAATCCTATTCCGGCCGACCGCGCCAGTTGGGGCCGCTTCGACGAATTGCAGGAACACAACCGAGTCATCCTGCATAACATTCTCGAAACTGCCATGGCCGACAAGTCCGGCCGCACCGGTGTTGACCGCGAGATCGGCGACTACTACGCCGCCTGCATGGACCAGAGCACCATCGACGCGCGCGGCCTCGCCGCCATCAAAAATCAGCTCGACCGCATTGACGCGATGTCCAATAAGGGCGACATCACGGCCGTGGTCGCGTCCTTGTACCGCGCCGGCTCCGAGAGCTTCTTCCGTTTCACCTCCTCGCAGGACCCCAAGGATTCCGTTCACATGATCGGCGATCTGGACCAGGGTGGCCTGGAGCTCCCCGACCGCGACTATTACCTCAAAACCGACCAGAAATCCGTCGAATTACGCGAAAAATACGTGGCTCATGTGGTCCGATTGTTCGAGCTTCTCGGAAACTCGCCGGGCGTCGCGCAAAACCGCGCCAATGCTGTGATGGCCGTCGAAACCGCGCTCGCCAAGGGCTCTCTCGACGTAGTTTCGCGGCGCGATCCCAACAAGATGTATCACAAGCTCGGCGTCAAGGAGCTCGTCTCACTCGGCCCGGCGTTCGACTGGCCGAATTTCTTCATCGCCGCCGGCTCGCCCTCTTTCGACAGTCTCAACGTCGATGTTCCCGCGTTCATCGAAGCCATGAACTCGGTGCTCAACTCGACATCGCTCGATGATCTGAAATCCTATCTCACGGCTACGCTCGCGACCGACCTTTCAAGCGAGCTTCCCACGCGCTTCCAGCAGGAAAATTTCGACTTCTTCCGAAAAACGCTCTCCGGCGCGAAGGAAATTGAGGCGCGCTGGAAGCGCTGCGTGGATGAAGTGGATCGCAACCTCCCCGACGCGCTCGGCCGGAAATTCGTCGAAAAAACATTGGGCGAAGAAGGCCAGCGCCGCACGGCGCAGATGGTCGCCGCTATTGAGAAATCGATGCAGGCCGATCTCAATGCCATCGATTGGATGAGCCCCGAAACCAAGCGGCAGGCGCTGATCAAACTCCACGCCGTCGCCAACAAAATCGGGACCAAGCAGAACTGGGTCGATTATTCGAGCGTCACCATCGCCCGCAACGACGCCCTCGGCAACCTGGAGCGGACCAACGAATTCGAGCTGCATCGCCAGCTTTCGAAAATCGGGAAGCCCGTGGACAAAACCGATTGGGACATGAGCCAGCCCACCGTCAACGCCTACTACGATCCGCAGCAGAACGACATCAATTTTCCCGCCGGCATTCTACAGCCGCCTTTCTGGGACAACAAGCTTGACGACGCCGTGAACTATGGCGCCATCGGCGCGGTGATCGGCCACGAACTCACCCACGCCTTCGACGATGAAGGCCGCCAGTTCGACGCCGAGGGCAACCTCCGCGACTGGTGGACTCCCGCGGACGCGAAGGCTTTCACCGAGCGCGCCCAATGCCTGGTGAAGGAATATTCGAACTTCGATGCCGTCGACGACGTGAAGGTCAATGGCGAGTTGACGCTCGGCGAAAACACCGCGGATAACGGCGGCCTGCGCCTCGCCTACATGGCGCTCTTGGATACGCTCGCCGGAAAAAACCCGCCCAAGCGCGACGGCTTTACTGCCCAGCAGCGCCTGTTCTTGGGCTGGGCGCAGATCTGGTGCCAGAATCGGACCGACGAAAGCGCCCGCGTCCGCGCGCAGGTCGATCCCCACTCGCCCGGGAAGGATCGCGTGAATGGCGTTGTGTCCAACATGCCCGAGTTCCAGCAGGCGTTCGCCTGCCACACCGGACAGGTGATGGTCCGCTATCCCGCGTGCCGCGTATGGTGAGTCCGTCATCCGGCGGCATAATGGAAGTTTTTCACGAAACCGGCGCGTATTTAAAAGGTCATTTCCGTCTCACCAGCGGGCTCCACTCCAGCGAAT
This sequence comes from Bryobacteraceae bacterium, assembly GCA_035501755.1. GTDB lineage: Bacteria > Acidobacteriota > Terriglobia > Bryobacterales > Bryobacteraceae > Palsa-187. The sequence goes on from DATJVN010000066.1 coordinate 4,281, forward strand.
ATCTGCAATGCGCGCTGGTTTTGCAGCATCCCGACATCGCCGAGCGATTGGGCCGCGAGCTCGCCGCCAAACTCCCGCGCGCCGCGCTGGTTGCCTCGCCTGCCATCGGAGGACTCATCATCGGCCACGAGGTCGCCCGCGCCGCCGGAGCGCGCTTCATCTTCACCGAGCGCGATCCGGAAGGCCGCATGTCCCTCCGCCGGGGCTTTACCGTGACGCCCGGTGAAACTGCGATCGTGATCGAAGATGTCGTCACCACCGGCGGCAGCACCAAAGAGGTGATCGAGCTTCTTCGCGCCGCGGGCGCTAACGTCCTCGCCGCCGGCTCCATCATCGACCGCAGCGGAGGCCGCGCCGATCTCGGCATCCCGCGCGTCGCCCTCGCGACGCTCGACGCTGTCGCCTGGACTGCCGACGATTGCCCGCTCTGCCGCGCGGGTCTGCCGGTGGAAAAACCGGGCTCACGCAAAACGTGAGAAAAATCCGTATCACCGTCGCCTACGACGGGACCGATTTCCACGGCTGGCAAGTCCAGCCCGGTCTGCGGACCATTCAATCCGAGCTTGAGCGCGTCCTCTCCGAAATCGAAAAGGGTCCCGTGCACGTCGCCGGCTCGGGGCGCACGGATGCCGGCGTTCACGCGCTCGCTCAGGTCGCTGCGTTCACGCTCTCGAATCCGATTCCGGTCGACAATCTCCGCCGCGCCATGAACCGGCTGCTCCCTCGCGACATCCGCGTCCTTGACGCCGACGTCGCTCCGGAGAATTTTCGTCCGCGCTACGATGCGATTTCGAAAATCTACGAGTATCGCATCCTCCGCTCAGAAATCTGTTCACCTTTCGAACGCCGTTACGTGTATCACCATCCTTATCCGCTCGATGAAAGCGGAATGATCCAGCTCGCGCCTATGCTCGAAGGGACGCACGATTTTTCTGCTTTCGCCGCCTCGGACGATCGCGACGAGCTCGGCCACTCGAAAGTCCGCACCATTTACTGTTCGCGCTTGGCTCGTGAAGGCGACCGCCTGATCTATCGCGTCCGCGGCAGCGGATTTTTGAAGCACATGGTGCGAAATATCGTGGGAGTTTTGCTTGAAGTTGGAAAAGCAAACCTGGCGTGTCACGATATCGAAGCGCGCCTGCGCCCCAACTGCAAAATTCCACCCGGCCCGACCGCTCCCGCGCGCGGATTATTTCTCCTATCCGTCGAATATGTTTCTGGAAAAATGAACGATCCGGCAGTTAAACCAGATCCGCCAGCCGCTGGATGAGCACTTCCTCTTCCTCGGCGAGGACCGTGCGCAGATCGAGCACCAGCCGGTCGTCTTCTATTCTGGCAATCACCGGAGGGTCGCCCAGGCGCAGTGCGCGCTCGTGCACGGCCGCATCGCCGGGAACAGCCAGAAGCCACGTCGGGAGCGTCTGATCGGGAGTCGATCCTCCGCCGGCGACGCTCTGTCCCTGTACGATGTCGAGCGCGGGAACTCGAGAACGGATCCGTTCGGTGCGCTCGCGGATTCGTTCTGCGCTCATGCGGATCATGTGGAGAGCGGGAATCGCGTCCCAGTTTTCAAACACCAGGTGGCGCAGCGCTGTTTCGAGCGCTTGCGTAATCAATTTGTCCAACCGCAGCGCGCGGAACAGCGGGTTCCGCCGCAGCCGTGCGATCGATTCCGCATCGCCCGTGATCAGTCCCGCCTGCGGACCGCCCAGCAGCTTGTCGCCGCTGAAGGAGACCACGTTGACACCCGCTTCCAAACTTTCGGAGACGCGCGGCTCGCGAATTCCATATGCGCTCAGGTCCGCAACGCAGCCGCTGCCCAGATCTTCATAGAGCGGCAGCGCGCGCTCGCGCGCCAGCGCGGCCAGCTCGTCCAGCCCCGGCTTTGAGGTGAATCCCTCAATATGAAAATTGCTGGGATGCACGCGCATCAGCAGACGCGTGCGCGGGCCGATGGCGTCGCGATAGTCCTCGATGCGCGTGCGATTGGTGGTGCCCACCTCGCGCAGCTCCGCTCCGGACGCCGCCATGATATCGGGAATGCGAAAGCCGTCGCCGATCTCGATCAGCTCTCCGCGGCTGACGATAGTCTCGCCGCCGCGGGACAGCTCGTGCAGCGTCAGCAGCACGGCCGCGGCATTGTTGTTCACCGCGATTCCCGGTTTCCCGGCCAGTCGTTCGATCAATCCGGAAACGTGGGCGTCACGCTTGCCGCGCCGCCCGCGCGCGAGATCGTATTCGAGATTCGAGTAGCCTTCGAGAGGCGCAAACTTCACGCCCGGCGCCCGGCCCAGGTTGGTGTGCAGGATCACGCCGGTCGCATTGATCACACGTGTCAGCGACGGCCGCGCCAGCGTGTGAAGATTCGCGCGGACGCGCTCCTGGGCGCTCGCCGGATCAACGTCGATTCCCGCGCGCAGGTCCGCGCGCATTTGTGCCAGCACGCGGCGGGTCTCCGCAACCAGCAGCGCGCGCGGAGCAGCGGCGTCGCTTAAACAAGCGATGAGCTCATCGACCGAAGGAAGCTCGCGCAGCCGTGCCTGCATGGCAGTTTCCATGGTAACCCGCGCGAAACTCACTTCCGCGCCCGAGGATGGGCGCGGTCATAGACGGCCATCAAATCCGTCAACGAAACCTTGGTGTACTTCTGCGTGGTCGCCAGGCGCGCGTGGCCGAGCAGCTCCTGAATCGAGCGCAGATCCGCGCCGTCGGACAACAGATGCGTGGCGAAGGCGTGGCGAAGACTGTGCGGGTGCAGCGACACATCGCCCGAAATCAACCGCGCGTAGAGTTTCACGATGCCGCGCGCGCCGCGATCCGTGAGCCGCGCGCCATGATGATTCAGCAGCAGCGCCCGCTCGCCCTCGCGCGTTTGGCGTACTTCGAGATACCGGTCTAGCGCTGACGCGGCCTTTGACCCATACGGCGCCTGCCGCTCCTTGCGGCCTTTTCCGCGCACGCGAATCCAGCGGCCCGCGCGATCGAAATCCTCGAGATTGAGCCCCACCAGTTCGCTGATGCGCAGTCCGCAGCCGTACAGCAGCTCGAACAGCAGCAGGTCGCGCTCGGGATGCGGGCGTTCGATCTTTCCCGCGCCCACCGCGTCGATCAGCGTGTTGGTCTGCTCGGCCGTGGGAACCACGGGAACGCGCTGCGGAGCTTTCGGCGTCCGAACCAGGCGCGCTGCGTTCGTTTGAATCAAGCCCTCGCGCAGCATGAAGCGAAACAGCGCGCGCACTGCCGCGAGTTTTCTGCGAATGGTGATCACGCTCAGCCCGCGATCGTAAAGATCACTCATCCATTCGCGCAGCTCGAGCGCTCCGATCGCCGTCGGCGCAACGGGATCTCCCACCGAAAAATAGTCCGCGAACTGCTCGAGATCCGCAGCGTAGTTGCGAATCGTGTGGGGCGAAGCGTTTTCGCGCGCGAGCGAGGCGAGATATCTCTCGATCGCCGCCCCGAGCGGTTGATTTTCAGGCATGCGCGTAACAATATTGCTCGAAAGCGTCCAACGCGCGCCGACAAATCTCGGCGTGCCGCAACTTCCGGTCGCGCGGCGGATGATCGAGCTTCGGCAGCAGGTCGAAGGTGATGTTGGCGGGCTGATAATTCACGGGGTCGGCTCCCGAAACATACGCACACAGCGATCCGATCGCGGTTTCTCGCGGAAACACCCGCGGCGATTCCCCTCGCGCGAGAGCAACTGCCGCGCGGCCCGCGGCGAGTCCCGTGGCGATCGATTCGACGTAACCTTCCACGCCCGAAATCTGTCCGGCGAAAAAAATCTTCGCGTTGGCGCGCAGATTGAGCGCGGGAGCGAGCAGCGCCGGAGCATTGATGTAGGTGTTGCGATGCACCTGGCCAAAGCGCAGGAATTCGGCGCGCTCCAGGCCGGGGATCATGCGCAGCACGCGAGCCTGCTCTCCGAAACGCATGTGATTCTGAAATCCGACCAGGTTATAACTTCCGGCGCGCGCGTTCTCCTGGCGAAGCTGCACCACCGCCCAGGGGCGCTTCCCGGTGCGCGGGTCGACCAGCCCCATCGGCTTCATGGGACCGAACCTCAGCGTGTCACGGCCGCGCCGCGCCAGCTCTTCGATGGGCAGGCACGCTTCGAAGTAGCGCGCCCGGTCCTGCTCGATGTGCGCGGGGACGCTTGCGGCGGCGAGGAGTGCATCGACGAATGCTTCATATTGATCGCGATCGAGCGGGCAGTTCAGATAATCATCGGTACCATCGAGCGATTTCCCGTAGCGCGATGCGCGGAACGCAATCGATGGATCGATCGAATCGGCCTCGATAATGGGACTGATGCTGTCGTAGAAGAACAGCCGGTCCGAGCCGGTGGTCCGACCGATTTCGTCGGCGAGCGCGCCGGAAGTGAGCGGGCCGCTGGCGATGATCCAGATTTTTTCAGGATCGAGCGTCGTAATCTCTTCGCGCATCAGTCCGATCATCGGTTCATTTTCGATGGCGCGGGTGATTTCGGCCGAAAATTGTTCGCGATCGACGGTCAGCGCGTGTCCGGCCGGAACGCGTGTGCGTGCGGCGATTTCGAGGAGCAGCGATCCGGACCTGCGCAGCTCTTCCTTGAGCAGCCACGGCGCGGTGTTTTCCTGCTCGCTCTTGAGCGAGTTGCTGCACACCAACTCGGCCAGTGTCGAGGTCTTGTGCGCCGGAGTCTCGCGCCTCGGCCGCATTTCATATAAGACGGCGCGCACGCCCGCCCGCGCGATCTGCCACGCCGCCTCGCACCCGGCGAGTCCTCCGCCGACCACATGTACTTCCTTCGCCATTCCTTCTATTATGAGCGTATGTAAATAACCGGCGATCCGGTACGTCTGTCAAACGAGAGGCGAAGCATGGACAACTCCCCGGGGCCCATCAGCGCGTCCGAGCGGATTCTGTACATCGACATTCTGCGCGGCATGGCGCTGTTCGGAATTCTCGCTGCCAACATGCGCGGATTCGACGCACCGGCGAGCGTGTACGGCAACATCAAGATTTTGTTCCATGGCCGCGCCGACATGATCGCGCAGGCCTTCAACGATATTTTCATCCAGGGCAAGTTCGTCACGCTGTTTTCCTTCCTGTTCGGCCTGGGATTCGCGGTGCAGCTTTCACGAGCCGAGGCGCGCGGAGCGAAGTTCATGTCGTTTTACCCGCGGCGGCTGGCCGCGCTGGCGCTGTTCGGTTTGATTCACGGGCTGCTGATCTGGTGGGGCGATATTCTGCTGGCCTACGCGCTTGCAGGAACATTACTGTTGCTACTGCGCAACCGCTCCCAGAAGACTCTGCTGTGGTCGGCCGGAAGCATCTTCTGCCTCCCCGTGCTAGTCATGACCGGGCTCGCGATCGCCGGGTTCCTGGGTCACGGGCCGTTCCGTGCGCAGCCGGTCAAGCCGCCGGACATGGCCAAGATCAACAGCGTGATCACGATCTATTCGCACGGCAGCGTCCCGCAAATTCTCCGGGAAAATCTCGTGATCTGGAAACAGCAGCTCTCTGACACGTCCTTCGGCTTCTACGCGGTGTCTTTGTTCCTGCTGGGGATGTGGGTGTGGCGCAGCGGGATCGTCAACCGGCTGGACGAATATAAACCCGTGCTGATGCGCGTGTGCGCGTGGTGTATTCCGGTGGGACTGGCGCTGAACACGTTCGTGACGCTCGCCAATCTGCGTCCGCCCACCGGGAAGCCGACGCTGATCGGCTACTTCGCGGCGGTTTTGGATCTGCCGGCGGCGCACATCCTGAGCGCCGGATATGCGGCAGGTCTCGCGGTCCTGATTCAGAATCCAGCGTGGCGCAGGCGGCTGACTCCGTTCGCCGCGGTCGGGCGCATGGCGCTGACGAACTATCTCGCAGAGTCGGTGCTGTGCACGGTTTTCTTCTACAACTACACAACGGGTCTCTACGGTCGCGTGGGACCGGCGGTCGACCTGATTCCGACGGTGGTTCTCTACGGCTCTCAAGTGCTGTTCAGCAACTGGTGGCTGGCGCGGTATCGATTCGGTCCGATGGAATGGCTATGGCGCGGGATGACCTACGGAAAGCTTCCGACGATGCGCAAGCAGCCGGAAGTGGTCGCCTTGCCGCTGGCCGACGCCGCTGCAGGCGGTGAAGGCTAGCCGCAGATTCAAATTCTATTCGCGTGAATCTGTGGCTATTTTTCTTTGTACTCCCCGAATACCCCACGCAGGGCATCGGAAATTTCGCCGACCGTCGCCGACGCCGCGCATGCATCAAGAATTCGCGGCATCAGGTTTTCCGACCCGCGCGCGGCGCTCTCCAGCGCTTTCAACGCCGCGGTCACTTCGTCAGCCGATCGTGACGCGCGCATTTCACGCAACCGCTCCACCTGCTGGCGTTCGATTTCCGGGTCGATGCGAAACGTCGCCGGAGGATTCTCTTCCTCCTGCCGGAATTTGTTCACGCCCACCACGATCGTTTCGCCGCGCTCGACCGATTGTTGGTACGCATACGCCGCATTCTGAATCTCGGATTGAATGAATCCGGTTTCGATGGCCGCAAGCGTCCCACCCATCGCGTCGATGCGATCGAGGTAGTCGCGCGCGCCGCGCTCGATTTCGTCCGTCAGGTTCTCCAGATACTCGCTGCCGCCCAGAGGATCAGCGATATTGGTGACGCCGGTCTCCTTCGCGATGATCTGCTGCGTGCGCAGCGCCAGGCGCGCGGACTCTTCGGTGGGAAGCGACAGCGCCTCATCACGCCCGTTGGTGTGCAGCGACTGCGTTCCACCCAGCACCGCCGCCATCGCCTGCAACGCCGTGCGCACGACGTTCACGTCGGGCTGTTGCGCGGTCAGCGACGATCCGGCGGTCTGCGTATGGAAGCGCAGCATCATCGATTTCGGATTCTTCGCGCTGAAGCGCTCCTTCATAATGTGCGCATACAGCCGCCGCGCCGCGCGATATTTCGCGATCTCTTCCAGAAAATTGTTATGCGCGTTGAAAAAGAACGAAAGCCGCGGCGCGAACGCGTCCACATCGAGCCCCACATCGACCGCGGCCTGAATATATGCGATCGCGTCGGCCAGGGTGAAGGCGACCTCCTGGGTAGCGGTCGAGCCGGCCTCGCGAATGTGATAACCGCTGATCGAAATCGTGTTCCATTCGGGCAGCTCGCGGCCGGCCCAGGCGAACAGGTCGGTGATGATGCGCATCGCCGGCCGCGGCGGATAAATGTAGGTGCCGCGCGCGATGTACTCTTTCAAAATGTCGTTCTGCACGGTGCCCGAAAGTTTGCGCACGTCGGCGCCCTGGCGTTTCGCCACCAGCACGTACAGCCCCAGCAGAATCGACGCCGTCGAGTTGATGGTCATCGACGTGGTGATCTCCTCCAGGCGGATTCCGTCGAGCAGCCGCTCCATGTCGTGAATCGAGCAGATCGCGACGCCCACGCGGCCCACTTCGCCGGCGGCCAGGGAATGGTCCGAATCCATGCCCATCTGCGTGGGCAGGTCGAAGGCGACGGAAAGTCCGGTGATGCCCTGCGAAAGGAGGTAACGGTAACGGCGGTTGCTCTCCTCGGCCGTGCCGAAGCCGGCGTACTGGCGCATGGTCCAGGTGCGGCCGCGATACATGTCGGGGTAGATGCCGCGCGTGAAGGGGAACTTTCCGGGGAGCTCGGAATTCACGATCGCTCGACCCTCCGGGCGCGCAAGAAGGAACTGATCGCGAAAAACAGCATCACGCCGATAAAAATGCCGGATAGCACGATGCGAAAAACATTATCCCCATCGCCCGTGAAGTGCCGCACGTTCTTGACAAGCTGTGGCGCCGCACCTACGGCCAGGACGACGAAGATGAATCCAATCAACTGGTTCCACAGAATGCGCAGGGGCCGGATCACGCCGGGCAGCGTCTGCACCATCATCCGGTAAATCGCGCCGCCCGTGCCCTTACGCATGGCTGTATACTCATGCTAACAAACTGCGCTGCGGAACCCTGGAAAATCTGCCGATACTAGGGTTGGAAACCACATCGACCCAGCTTGCATCAGGTGATATGCTGAAGGTGGTCGTAGGCGGGCCAGGTGCTTTTGAACGGGGGAAGCCCCCGAAGGCGGAAAGGAACCACTTGGAAGATCGACTAAAAGAACTCATGCAGGAATTGGGCAACGCGATCAACGAATCGCTGTCGGATTCCGATCGCATTGCGGCCGCCATCGGAGAGATCAAGCGCGCGGGATACGACGTGTTCCTCGTGCTCGAAGCCACTATCGGGTTCAACAAGCGCGAAGACGCCGAAGAAGCCGAGGAAGGCGAAACCATCGATTTGGGGAACGCGCAGCCGGAGGCGCCGCGGCGCAAGGTCGGCAAGATCAAGCTGACTTCGCAGGATCAGAAATTCCTGCGGGCCCTCAAAATCGCGATCGACGACGAAGGACGCTAAGTCTTCGTCAGTTCTTTTTCCTGAAAAACGGGATGCCGTTGCGGTATTCCGCAAAATCCACCGCATCGCCGATTTGCACGCGAGGACCGTCGATCCGGCCGGTCAGCCGGCCGCCGTGGTCGAGCGTGATGATCGCGAGCTGATACGGAGCGTCGGCGACGAACTGCTCCGGCGCCGCGTGGATCACGGTTTCGGTGTAAACGTTGCCCGGTCCCGGATTATCCATCACGCGACTCCCAGAATCGTGACCACCGCGGTCGCACCGCTTCCGCCCAGGTTCTGCGCCAGGCCCAGCGAATGCCGCGCGATCTGCCGCTCGCCCGCTTCCCCGCGAATCTGCATCACCACGTCGCAGATCTGGCCGACCCCGGTCGCGCCCACCGGATGTCCCTTCGCCTTCAGACCGCCCGATGTGTTCACGGGCCGCGGTCCATTCAGCGCCGTGCATCCCTGCTGCACGTAGGGACCGCCTTCGCCTTTCTTCACGAACCCGAGATCTTCCGTCGCGATGATCTCCGCGATGGTGAAGCAGTCGTGCACCTCGGCGAACTGGATCTCGTTGGGCGAAACGCCTGCCATTTTGTACGCCTTGTCGGCCGCGGTCCGCACCGCGCGGAAGGTGGTGATGTCGTCTTTTTGATCGAGCGCGACCTGGTCCGAGGTCTGTGCGATGCCCAGAATCTTCACCGGCTTGCCGGTGAACTCCGAAGCGCGCTCCAGCGGCGCGATCAGCACCGCGGCCGCGCCGTCGCTGATCAGAGAACAATCGTAGACGGTGAGTGGATCAGCGATGGGCTTTCCAGCGAGCGCCTGCTCGATGGTGATCACTTTTCGCATGTGCGCCTGCGGATTCTTGGCACCGTTCAAGTGATTTTTAACCGCTACGGCTGCCATTTGCTCGCGGGTGGTCCCGTATTGGTACATGTGGCGCCGCGCGATCATGGCGAACAGCGCGGGAAACGTTGCCCCGGCGCGTCCTTCGCCGCACATGTCGCCCGCGCCAGCGAGGATTTCAGTGACTTTCGGGGTCGGCTGCGAGGTCATTTTCTCGACTCCGCCGACCAGCACCACGTCGTATAACCCGGCTCCCACAGCCGAGACTGCGTGAAACAGCGCAGAGCCGCTCGAGGCGCAAGCGGCCTCGAAACGCGTCTCGGGAACTCCCGTAATTCCCATCGCGCCAGCTATATAAGGCGCAAGGTGATTCTGGCCGACGAAGGAGGGCCCGGCAAAATTTCCCAGGTAAAAAGCCTCCACTTTTGATGGACTTACGTTTGCATCTTGCATGCACTTCTGGCCCGCTTCGACGGCCAGTGAGCGCAGATCGCGGTCCGGGAACGCTCCGAATGCGGTTTTGCCGATGCCAATTACGGCCACAGGTCTCATATACTGTTTAGAATACCGCGCGTGGTCGATAGATTCACATGCACGTTTGAGGGAGCCGAGGCGTCAATGAGTTTTAGATGGCGACTGCTGCTATATCCGCTCTCGAGCGTTGGCGAGGTGGCATGAGCGAGGCTCCCGGCTCGACCGGTTTCGACGCGACGTCGCTATCTTCCGATCAGCAGACGCGGTTTGTCAACGAGAACCTGCGGCGCGTGTTCCTGCTGATCTATCGCATCGTGGGTAACGTTCCCGATGCGCAGGACCTGACCCAGGAAGCCTTCATCAAAGCGCTCCAGCGGCAGGACCAGTTGAAGGATCTGGACAAGGCCGCGCACTGGCTGTCGCGCATCGCCAGCAACACGGCCATCGATTTTCTGCGCCGCGCCGGGCGCGTGAACTTTTCGGAACTCGAAGATCTCCCCGAGCCGGTGGCGAAGTCGCGCGAGGAGAGCCCCGAAGACCTGCTGCTGCGCGCGGAGCGTCGCGAGTACCTGGAGGGCGGCCTGGGCGTGCTGACGGAGCGGGAGCGCACGGCCCTGCTGCTGCGCGATGTGGAAGATCTGCCGGCCGAGGAAGTCGCCGCGCGCCTGAACTGCTCCAAGGCGACGGTGCGCTCGCACATCGCCAACGGGCGGGTGAAGCTGCGGCGCTATTTCGAAAGGCGCAAGTCATGACGGCGCACGTTTCCGAGATCGACCTGGCGCTCGCCGCTTCGGGCGACCTGAGCTTGTGGCGCGCCGTGATGCTGCGCCTGCACGTGGCCGGGTGCGAACGCTGCCGGAAAGCGGCGGAGGAGTTTCGCGCCGATCGCCGGCGTGTCCGCCAGATCGCGTCCGAGCTGCCCGCGGGGCTCGATTGGGATCGTGTGGCGGCGGAGATGACCGCCAATATTCACCTGGGACTGGCGGCGGGCGAGTGTGTCGCGCCGCGGCGCAAGAAATCGGCAGTGACACTGAGCTGGAGGCCCGCGGCGGTGATGGCGGGGGTCGCCGTGCTGCTGGCTACCGGATGGTGGCTGAACATGCCGCACGACGCGACGGTCGCGCTGGGACGCGCGCTCAGCTCGGTGGTGCACGGCCGGACCATGGCGCCGTCGCCGGCGGAAGATCCCGGCATGGTGGTGAATGCGGACGAAAAAGGCGTGGAGTTGCGCGAAAACGGAGGCAGCCTGGGAATTTCCGAAGGCTCCGCGCCTCCGCTGGCGGTCACGGTGAGCGTGCCGGGATCGGCCAGCGCGCGATATGTGGATGGGGACACCGGGCAGGTGACCATCACGAGCGTCTATGCGCAGTAGCATCGCCATCTTCGTTCTGGCGTGTTTTGCTGCGGACGGCCAGAGCCTAAGCCGCAAAGTGGATTTCCCCGCCGATTCGCCGGTGGCGCTGGTCTCCGACGATTGGGGCGATTCGAGCGCCAATGCGCGCGGCGGCGCGTTCTTTCTGGACGTGCATGCCTCGCTTTCGCTGCGCAACGTCAGCCAGAAGCGTGTGCGCGGCATCACGCTGTCGGTTTCGGCGCAGGATATCGCGCCGGGCGGCAAAGGGTCGGTCTCCATTCCCAGCCTGGACGCGGCTCCGGGCGACGTTTTCCCGGTGCGCATCGATCTGCGGCTGCTGCGCCCCATCGGATCGAACGCCGCGGTCGAGGTGAAGCTGGACGGAATCCTGTTCGACGATCTGAGCTTTTACGGTCCCGACGTCCTGCATTCGCATCGCAGAATGGCGCTGTGGGAGCTGGAGGCGCGGCGCGATCGCCAGTATTTCAAGAAGCTGCTCGAAACTGCCGGCCGCGACGGGTTGCAGAAGGGAATCATCGAGAGCCTCGCGCGCCAGGCGGACCGCGCGCAGCCCGGAGTGCAGATGGCCCGCGGCCGTTCGACCAACGCTGATCCGGAGCGCGACGTGGCGTTCGCGTTGCTGGAGATCCCCGAAGCGCCGGTCCAGCCGACCTCGGGAACGGCCAAGATCGCCGGCAACGAAGCCCACGCGCCGCATTTCGAGATCCACAACCGCGGCGACCGGCCGGTACGCTACCTGGAAATCGACTGGGTGATCAAGGACCGGCAGGGCCGCGAATTCCTGGCCGCGTCGATGCCCGCCGACGTGAGTGTGGCGCCGGGCCGCTCGGGCGAAGTGGTGGAAGATGCGGCGCTGCGCTTCACCGCGCCGGTCGAGAGCATGAGCGCGTTTGTGTCCACCGTCGGATTCGCCGACGGCTCCTACTGGATTCCCACGCGTGCTTCGCTCAGTGACGCACGCCTGCGCAAGCTGATCGCGCCGTCGCCTGAGGAGCAGCGGCTCACGCAAATTTATCTCAAGAAGGGTTTGCCGGGGCTGATCGAAGAGCTGAAGAAGTTCTGAGCAAGCTGCCGACCAACGCGCGGCATGAATGCCGCGCCTCAACGCTGGCGCAACGAGGCGCGACAGTGATGGAGCGCGTTGGTCGCCGATTACTTCTTGCGCCGCGGCGGCTTGGTCAGATCCGACCCCTCCGGCGGCAGCGTAAACAAATCGTCCGCCAGATCCGTGTTGATCTTCACGGTTTCCGAAAAAATCTCATAGACCTTCTCGCCGTTGCGCTCGCGATGGATCTGCTGCGGCCACATCACGCCGTCGTCCTCGCGGTAGCGCGAATAGAGCGTCACTTCGTCGTCCTGCTCCTTGGTCTGGTCGTTGAACCGCTTGTACTCCTGGCGAACGGGCAGCCCAGTGGACTGATGGAAATACACCGTGACCAGGCGATTTTGGGAATCGGTGATGTCCACGATCTCCACCGGCATATTGTTGAACACGTCGGCGCCGCGCGATTCGAAGATCATGCCAGGCTCGCGCAGGCGCTGGCGCAGAATGTAGAAAACATCGCGCAGCGTGGTGTCGCGATAACGCTCCAGGCGATCCTTGGGCAGTTCCTTGACGCCGTGCCAGGTGATCTCCCAGCCGCTCTTCTCGGTGAACAGCACCGCACTCTCTTCCTCCTTGCCGAACGCCTCGCGCTCGCGCTGGCCGATGAAGGTTCCGGACCGGCCTTGGGGAACGGTGATGTAGCGCGTATAAATGGTGGCATCGTCGCGGCCGGAAATCTGGTCGCGGTAAAACGAATAGGCGCGCCCGTACTCGGTGCGATCCTCCATGTGGAGAAATTTTTCTCCGCCCAAGCCCTGGACCGCGTTGTCGATGATCTTCTTCCCGCGCTGTTCGGCCGGAGAAACCGATTGCGCGGTCAAAAGTCCCGCCGCGCAGGCGCCGAAAACGAGAAACACCCACTTCATACAAACTCCTACAATGTTGGCGAATCGTTGCCCAGCAGCGCGCGGCGCACGATCTTGATGGGCGGAAATCCCTGCTGCATGAATGCGTCGTGGAACTGCTCCAGCGAAAATTGCGATCCTTTCATGGCGCGATAGTCCTCACGCAATTTCAAAATCTGAAGCTTGCCCAGCGTGTAATACAGATAGGTCGGGTCCGAGGTGCCGCGCTTGGTTTCCTTGAGCGCGGATTCGTGAGGCTGATAGCCTTCCTTTTCGAAAAATTCGACGCCCTGATCCATGGTCATCTTCCCCGTGTGCATCTCGATGCCGACGATGAAGCGCGCATCGCGCAGCAGCGCGTCCTGCAACTGCCCCAGGCGCATGCGCGCGTCACTGGAAAATCCCTCGTCGAGAATCATCTGCTCGCAGTAATGCGCCCAGCCTTCCGCATTCGAATTCGCGCCGAGCAGCTTGCGCACGCGTGAATGCACCCGCTGCATCCACAAAAACTGGACGTAATGGCCGGGGTACGCTTCGTGATCCGCGGTGCTCAGGATAGTGCCGCGATTGAAACTGTGCATGTAATCCTCGACGCGCTCCGCTGGCCAGTCCTTTTCGGGAAGCGTGACGTTGAAGTACGCCTGCGTCGCGACTTTTTCATACGGACCGGGCGTGTCCATCGACGCGAAAGTCAGCGCACGCGCGAACGGCGGCGTTTCTTCGAGGATCGGCAGCACCGGCGAGGGCAGCGTAATGATTTTCTTCGCGACAATGAAATCGCGCAGCTTCACGCATTCGTCGCGGAACGCTTGGAGAAGCTGATCGGCGGGCGGATGGTCTTTCTCAAGATCGTCCAGCACCACGCGAGGCGTCTTTCCCGGGTCGATCTTCGCGGCGACCTCCTTCAGCCTGCGCTGATTCGCGCGCAGATCGTCGAATCCGATCTGGAGCAGGCGGCCGAGCGGAATGTCGACCATTTCTTCATAGGCGAGTTTCTTGGAGAAATTTTCAGCGCCCAGCCGGAAATCGCCGTTGGAGCGCGGCAGCAAGTCGGCACGAAGAAAATTTTCGTAATCCTTGAGCGCGGCGATCACGGCTGCGTTGCTCGCGTGGAACTGATCCAGCACTTTCGCTTCCTTCACCTGGCCGAACGCGAGCGGAACGTCATGCTCGAAAAACGCCACGATCCCGGGGAGTTGCTCCAGCGCGATCTGCGTGTAAATTTTGGGTGGATTGTCGAGATTCGCGCGCGCCTCCATCAGCATCTTGGGCATGGCGCGCTCGCGCGAGATGAGCGACTTCAGCCGCGCCTCCGGAGGCGCGAACGTCCGGCTCATGATGGTGAACGCGCTTCCCGCGATTCCGCTCGAATAATTATCCGGATTCCTCTGCCAGCTTCGAATGGTTTCGAGATCGAGCAGCGCGGCGCGAATGTAGTTCAGCACCAGGTCGCGATCGGCGTCCTCAGGTTGTGCGGCGAACTCGCGTTCGAATTTGTGCAGAATCTCGACGCGCGCGCGGACTGCCGCTCGCGAAAAATCCTCCAGGCGACCATCGTAGGTGTGGATGCCGGCCGAGGTGGCTCCGCTCGGGTTATAGGGGAAGTAATATTCGTCGAAAAAACGGTCGGTGAGAGATTTGGCCGAGCCGGCGGCTGCAAGGATCGTCATCAGCAAAAAGAGTCGCAACCCTCATTGTGCCAGAGCGCCTGAGCCGCCGGCACACGACCGCTTTGTCGAATCTAGTGGCGCGCCTCTGTCATTCGTGCGCGCCTGACCGCTCCGTGACCGTCGCGGCTCCGCTCGCGAGACCCGCGATCGGGAGGCGTAAAGCGGAGCCGCGCGCGTCAGCAAGCGTTCTTGGCGCGCTGAAAAACTAGCTGCCGGGGTGGTACTCGCGCTCGGTGTGGCCTTTGAGCTGCGAGCGGTAGAAGTAAACCTCACGCAGGTTGCCGGTCGCGTAGCGCTCGGCTTCGTCGTCGAAATGCTTCGACTTCGGATCGCCGCTTTCGCCGCCAGCGGTGACGGCCTTGGCGCGGACCTTATCGCCGAACTCGACCACGGCGACGAAGCTGTTTCCGCTCGATCCGTACCATTTCTTGGTGTTGGGATACGCGCGCGCGCCGAAGGAGGCAAGCGAGCCCCATTGTGACGACGTGAACGCGACAGGAATGCTCGGCGCGGCGTCGTCGAAATGCGGGGCGATGTCGTCGTTGATGCGCTGGAAGCGGTTGATCTCGCCCCACGGCGTTTTCCACGTGCCGAAGTCGGCAGCGAGCTTGTCGGAGGCGGCCACGAGAGATTCGAGAAGCGTCTCCGGAGGGGCTGACGCGATGTTATCGCCGAGCAGATTCCGGCCTCTTCCGGCGCCGCGCGTCCGGCGCTGCACCTCGTCACCCCAAAACACCGCGAGCGAAGTCGGGACGGACGACGCGGACCAGCGCAGGTCCCATTTGCGCAGCATCGCGATTTGATCTGCAAGCTTCGCCTTCATGGGGCTGGACGCGTCGAGGGCATCCCAGGCTTTGACCAGCGCGGGGATGGTTTTTTCAAACCAGGGCAGATAGCTGTCGTACGCGGCGGCCATCAGCGAATCGAGCGTGAAATCCTTCTTGTTTTCGAGAACGCGGATGGCATGCAGGCCGCGCGCGGATTCGCCGCCGTTTTCGACGTACGCGGGATAATTTTCGCGCTTGGGACTGCTGGGACCCGCGGCCGACCACGGCCAGTTGTTGGTGTTGTACAGCCAGCCGCTCGCCGGATTCAAAAGATGCGGCGTTTCGTCGATGTTGAGCAGGCCGTGCCATTCGGTTTCCGGATCGCTGCCGTCGACGGGCTTGGTCCAGTCGAAGCGGGTGTCGCGGCGGGGAATGAAATTGCCGTGGAAATAAGCGATGTCGCCGTCAGCGTCGGCGTAGATGGTGTTGTTCGACGAGTTCGCCTTGAGCTCCATCGTGTCGAGATATTGCTTGTAATTTTTCGCCTTGGTGCGCAAGTAAGATTGCGTGAGCGCCTTCACCGGCTCATGCATGATGCGGAACGCGTCCCATTTCCCGTTGATTTCGCGGACGATGGGTCCGTGATGCGTGCGGTACACCGTGAATTTGCGCTCCGCCATGCCGTGATCGGTTTTATAGGGGACGGTGATTTCGCGCGTGATCAGGGGGCGCTCTTCATTGCCGTACTTGTAATACAGGCGGCCGTTCTTTTTGACGATGGTCTCCAGATATTCGTCGATAGCGTCGACGCCGCTGGAGGTGTGCATCCATCCGACGCGGTCGTTGAATCCCTGGTAGATAAAGAACTGGCCCCAGGTGACGGCGCCGTACGCGTCGAGACCTTCGTTGCTGGTCATCTCAAGCTCGGAGCGGAAGTAGAAGGAGGTGTGCGGATTGATCAGCAGCAGCGCATGATGATCGCGCGTGTTGGAGGGCGCGACGGCGGCGCCGTTCGATCCGCTGGGCTCGGCGAATTCGTCGTCATCGTTGGCAGCGGTGGCTGGCTCCGTGGTTTTTCCGTAGAAAGCTTCGAGCTGGCCGAGGTTGACGCGCTCGATATCGCCGCCGATGCTGCCCTCGCTGAAGCTGAGGGCCATCCACGGCTCGAAATGAGTGATGACGCGCGGCTTCACCTCGGGGTGCTTGTAGAGATAAAAATTGAGGCCGTCGGCCCAGGCGACCATCAGTGTGCGGAGCCAGGGTGGAGTTTCGCCATAGAGCTGCTGGAGCTCGGCCGGGTCGATGAACAGCTTCATGCGCAGATCTTGCCAGATCTTGGACTCGCCCTCGGTTTCCGCGAGGCGTCCCATGGCGTTGATGTAGTTGGTCTCGACGCGATTGAAATCGTCCTCGCACTGGGCGTAGATCATGCCGAAGACGGCATCGGCGTCGGTTTTGCCGTAGACATGAGCGATGCCCCAGTTGTCGCGAATGATGGTGATGTTGCGCGCCTGGCGCTCCCAACGGGCGGCGTCGGAAGACTGATCGGCGAAGGCCAGGGAAGCGGCGAAGAACAGGACGAGGGTGAATCGCTGGTTCATTCCCTACATTCTAAGCGTTTCCTCCGATCAGGACAGCCAGGGTGAGCTCGGCCGAGCGTTTCCAGGTAAAGGTTCGGGCGCGCTGCGGACCGGCGCACGCGAGATGGGCGCGAAGCGGCTGATCCGAAGTGATGCGGTCGAGCGCGCCCGCGATGGCGTCTTCGCTGAGGGGATCGAAAAACAGTGCGGCGTCGCCGGCGACCTCGCGGAGCGGAGGGATGTCGGAGCACGCGACGGGAAGTCCGGCGGCCATGGCTTCGAGGACGGGCATTCCGAAACCTTCGAAGGTCGACGGGTAGATAAAGGCAAGCGCGCGGGTGTAGAGATCCAGAAGCTCCTTGCGCGCGAGCCATCCGGTGAGGCTGATGTCCGGTGTGACCAGCTTTTCGATTTCGCCGGTCTGGAATCCGCGCAGTCCGGCGACTACCAGCTTATAGTCGCGCTTGCGGCGGGTGTAGGTGCGGATCAGGCGCGGAATGTTCTTGTGCGGATGCAGCGTGGAGACGCACAGTACATACGGATCAATGCGCGAGCGGTCGAGTGAGAAAAAACCGGCGTCGACGCCATGGGGAATGACGGAAATCCGGCCGGAGGCGAAGGGATAAAAGCGCGCCACGTCATTGCGCGTGGCCTCGGAAGGGGCGATGAGAGATCGTGAGCGGCGCGCGGCGGCCCACACCAGCAGTTTCCAGAAGGGCAGGTCGAACCAGCGGAAATACTCGGGATGGCGCCGATGCTGGAGATCGTGAAAGACGGTGACCGAGGGGCGCGAGGAAAAGACGGGCGCGGTGAAACCGGGATTGAAGATGACGTCGAGTCGATAGCGCGCGGCTTCGAGCGGCAAAACGATCTGCTCCCACAAAATCCGCGCGGGACGAAAACGCGCATGGACGGCCTGCGGCTTCCAGTGGAAATTGGCGCGCTTGGGAGTAAGGTCAGCGCCGGTTTCGAGGTTCGTAAAGACAAAATACTCGTTCGCCGAATCGATTTCGGCGAGCGCCTGAAGCAGCTCCCGGAGGTAAATTTCCGTGCCGCCGACACCGCCGGGGATCAGGTACAGCGCGTTGACGCCGATGCGCATTTAATAGCGCGGCTGCTGGATCACGCGCTGGTATGCCGCGCAGCCGCCGCTCGCGCGGCTAAGCTGGCAGGCGCGCTGATACTCGCGCGCGGCAGGGTGATAGTCGCCCTTATATTCGTAAATCTGGCCGCGAAACATGTAGGTCATCGCATAATTGGGGTCAAGAGTCTGGGCGATGGCGAGCTCGTCCATGGCGGTATCGAACTGCTTGAGGTTGGCGTAGGCGATCGCGATCTGGGTGTGGACATGCGCGGTGTTGTTGATGCGCGCGGCTTCCTGGAATTTTTCGATGCCCTCGCGCCACCTGCCCGCGCAGCCCAGGGCAAGCCCCCAGTCGATCAACTCGTCATCCTGCCCAGGCTTGAGCTGGGCGGCGACGGAATAGTTGTCGGCGGACTTGGCGCACAGCGAATGATCTCCCGCCTGGCCGGCCTCGAACTGCGCGAAGGCGAGCTGGAAGCGCGGTCGATATTCGTTCGGCGCTTTGTTGACGCTGTCCTGCCACAGCGTGAGCGTGCTGGCCCACACGCGATTGCGCTGATAGGTGAGGATCGAGCACACCACCAGCGCCGCGGCGCCGATCGCGATGGTGCGTTGTATCGTGAGGCGCCGGAGAAACTCAGCGCAGACCAGAATCAATCCGAGGAAGGGGAGATACAGGCGATGCTCCGCCAGCGGATCGCGAATGGGAACGATGGAAGAAGTCGGGGCGATCAGCAGAAAGAAGACCAAAATTCCGTAAGAGGCGAGCGGAAAGCGGCGGCGGTAGATCCAGGCGGCTGCGAGAAGCGCGACCAGCGCGATCAAACCGAAGATGGCGCCGTGCTCGAACAGATTGTGGGAGACGGGGACGTCGGGCGCGATGTTTTGTCCGTAGGGCAGGAAGAACATGCGGATGTAGGTCCACAGAACGCGGCACTGGGTGCAGAAGAAGTCCAAGGGCGTCATGCCGGGCACGCTGAATCCGGCGGAATTGGACTGGCGCAGCACGTGGGCGACGAAGAACGCGCCGGCGATGCCGGCCGCGGCGATCAGTCCGTAGAGGATCCCGTTTTTGCGAAGGCCGCCGCGACCCCAGAAATAATCGGTCAGCAGGAGGAGGGCGGGAAGGGTCAGCGTATGCTCTTTGACTGCGATAGCGGCGCCGAATAGAACCAGAACGGCGAGAGAGCGCAGTAACGTGATGGATTCAGTCCGGCGATAGAGAAAGACGGCGAATGCCGCGTAATAAAAAAAGACGCTCAATAGCTCCGAACGGCTGGCGACGTAGGCGACGGACTCGGTTTGCAGCGGATGAAGCATGAACAGCGCCGCGCCGATGATCGCCAGCGCGGAGCGCATGCGTCCGGTGACGCCTGCCCACTCGAGAATTTTCCACAGAATCAGCGCGACCAGGATGGAGACGAAGGAGTGGATCAGGACGTTGGTTTCGTGAAACTGCGCGGAGTTCGGCTTGGGGTCGGGGCTGAGCTTGTAGTCGATCCAGAAGCTGAGCATCAGCAGCGGACGAAGGTCGTTGACGAAGCGCGAGATCGCGGCGGTGCGATCCGGCGCGAAGAAGGGGAGATAGCGGTCGTCGTAAACGAAGTAGCCGTTGATGGCCGGCGCGTAAATCTGAAAGGCGACGATGATCGCCGCGAGTCCGAGCGCCCAGGGCATCCAGTTGAAGCCGCGCGGCGCGGGGACGGCCCTGGCGGCGGGTTTAGTTTCCTGCGGTCGCTTGGTTTTTTTCATCGAGATTGGTGAGGCGGAATTCCAGGATGGCGACGCGTTGCATCAGCGCGATATTGGAATCTTTCAGCCGGGAGATGACCAGGGAGAAGCGGTACAGCACCACCAGAAAAACCGCGCCGGAGACGATCAGCAGCGCGAGCGGTGCGTTGTTGACGCCCAGGCCGGCTGAGAGCCAGTCCTGGAGGGCGCGCCAGCGCGCCAGAATCAACAGGACCACGCCCGCGACGAGCCAGCTTACCGAATATTCCGTGCGGATATGCTCGCGCCGCAAGGACGCGAGCACCAGGGCGATCAGTGTCAGGCTGAATGCGGTGGCGACATTGACAAATCGCATACCCTATTTTCTCCGTCCTTCGAATTTCAGCACATTCACGAAGACGCCGAGCAGCACGTGCACCGGATAATACAGCGACCGGAGCGCGGTGATGGAGCTGCGTCCGGCGCGGCGCGGGCGCATGGCGCAGGGCACTTCGACAAAGCGAAAGCGCTTGCGCTGGAGCACCACCAGCGCCTCGATCTCGGGGTACTCGAGCGGAAAGCTGCGGCTGAACAGCGCGAGCGCGGTGCGGTTGACGCCGACGAAACCGGAAGTGGGATCGCGCACCGATTTCCCCAGGATGGGACGCAGCATGGCTCTAAAGAACACGATGCCGGCGTGCCGCAGAAATCCGGAATGACTGCCCTCGCCATTGAGGAAGCGCGAGCCGATCACCATCTCGCAATTCTCGCGTTGCAAGGCGTTGAGGATTTTGGGGATGAAGCGCGGGTCGTGCTGGCCGTCGCCATCGACGCGAATGACATAGTCGTAGCCAAGCTCGAAGGCGAGCCGGTATCCCGCCTGAACGCAGCCGCCCAAGCCAAGATGGTAGGGGAGCGGAAGCACGCGGGCGCCGGCCTCGCGCGCGACGTGGGGCGTCGCATCAGTGGAGCAGTCGTCGACCACCAGAATGGGCGTGCCTGGCACCACCTGGCGCACCTCGCGAACCACGCTCGCCACGGCGCCCTCTTCGTTATAGGCGGGAATCAGGATGAGCAGGCTGGGGTGATTCACAAGGCCGCCAGTTGCCGGATGGGGATGGAATTTCTAGCGAGCAGGTCGCGGAACTGTCGCGGGGTGAGCCGCGATTGGGCGAGAATGCGGCGGCGCTCGGCCAGCAGGCGCGGCATGCGAAACAGAGCGGAAGCGTGCGCGCGCAGAACCAGAAAGGGGAGCATCGCCGCGGAAAATCCGGCGCGGCGGAACTCGGCCGCCTTGCCCCGTCCCTCGAGAATCGAGGTGAGATGAAAAAGGTAGCGCGCGGCGGCGTAGAACGGGGTCCTGAGGAGCATCGCAAGCGGCAAATTTTTGATCGCGGTGTACAGGCGATTGCGCTCGACGTAGTAGGCTTTGAGCGGTGAGGCGCGGCCGGCGGAGTGCGAATAGCGATGCTCGACCACCGCGCCGGGAACGTAGGCGCACTCCCATCCGGCGCGGCGCGCGCGCAGGCCCAAATCAGTATCCTCGCAGTAGAGAAAAAAGGTTTCGTCGAACAGACCGATCTCGTCGAGCATTTTGCGGCGATACAACGCCGCTGAGCCGCTGGGGCACAGGGCGTCGGTCGTGGCGGCGAATTTTTCGGGAGCGTCGCCGTGGCCGCGCTGCTTGCTGGACCCGTCGGCGGCGATGAGCATGCCGGCGGAATCGAGTTTTCCCGAGCCCGACAGGCGCACTTCGGAAGCGAACATACCGGCGCGCGGGCGCGCCTCGGCCGCGCATACCAGTTTTTCGAGCCAGCTTGGGGAGGGCTCCGAATCGTCGTTGAGGGCGGCGATATAGGGCGAATCGGAGGCGCGGATCGCCTGGTTGACCGCGCGTCCGAACCCGGCGTTTTGCAGGTTGGCGATGACGCGCACACGAGGACCCACGGCCCCTACACGATTCTCTCCGCTGTTATCGACAACCACCACTTCAAATCGCTCGAAAGTTTGAGATTCCAGAGCGCGTAAGCAACCGGCAAGGGCGTCGTCCGCGCCCAGAGTGGGCACGACCACGGTCACTAGGGATGCCGGCAAGAGACGATTCTAACAGGTGGGGCGCGGAGGCTCAAACGCGGCGAGGGGACCATCCCTAAGAAACAAACAGGCGCAGGACGCTTGATCCGGCGACGCCGGTCAGAGCGGGCCAGAAAACGGGAGCGGGTCCGCTTCTTTGAAACTCTCCGTGCACCGCGTGGCCGCCAAGATACAGGAAGCATCCGCCGGCAATGGCGAGCACGGCGTACAGGCTGGACGGATGTAAGTACGGCGCAACAGCGATTTGAATCCCGCCGCCGCCGAGCGTCATCGCTTCCGCCAACGCGCACCAGACAATCGCAGAGCTTCGCGAGCGCATGGCGGCGCGCGCGATCACGCCCAGCGCGAGTCCTTCGGGCAGCTTATGAAAGCCGATGCCGATCAGAAAGGCGCGGGTAAAGATGGGCGAGGCGTTAGCGGCGGCCGCGGTCCAGCCGTCGAGTGCGCTGTGCAATCCCGCCGCGATCAGCAGCGGAGCGGCGAAGCCGTGGAGGCGCGTCGAGCACTCGGCGTGCTGGTGATCGGTGGAGCAGGCGGGGCACACCGGATACACGAAGCGGTCGATAACGGCGAGCAGCGCGAGGCCCGCCAAAGTCCAGCCGAGCGCGCCGGGCCAGCCGAAATATTCCGCCATTTCCGGCAGAATCCAGACCAGCGCGACGCCGATCAGCACGCCGCCGCCGAACGGGAGCATGCGGCGCGACCATCCGCGCACGGACTCGAGCACCGCTCCGCACACCGCCGCTAACACGGCGACAGCGGTGATTAACAGCAGGGAGAAGGGCACTCGCCCATCAGTATACAATGTGCGATGATCTAAGGTTCTATGGAAACTCCGGAAACTACCCGCAGAGGGTTTTATGTAGCCGCTATACAGGGGCTCGGCGCGCTGATCGGAGCGGCGCTGGCGGTCCCCGCGGCGATTTATCTATTGGTCAAACCCAGTAGCAAGAGGGAGGCGCAATGGGTACAGGCGGCGGACGTGAATCAGTTGCAGGTGAACAAGCCTGAGGAAGTGATGTTCCGCCGTAAGCGCATCGACGGATGGCGCACGGTGAATGAGAAGACCACGGCGTGGGTGGTCAAAATGAACGACCAGTCAGTGGTGGCCTTCGCGCCCAACTGCACGCACCTGGCGTGCGCCTATCACTGGGACGCGCAACAGAACAGCTTCATTTGTCCGTGTCATGCTTCGGTGTTTTCGGTGGACGGCAAGGTGCTTGCGGGGCCGGCTCCACGCCCGCTCGACCGGTACGCCTCGCGAGTGGAGAGCGGAAAGCTGATGATCGGGCAGACCATCATCAAGTCCGCGTAACGGAAAGCCATGTTCAAGAACGTTCTGGATTGGGTGGAGCATCGCACGGGCGCGATCGGCGCGGTACAGCACTTCTTATACGAGGATATTCCCGACTCCGCCGGCTGGCACCAGGTGCTGGGCAGCGTGGCGATATTCGCGTTTCTGACACAGGTGTTCACGGGAATCCTGCTGGCGTTCAACTACGCGCCCACGCCCGGCGACGCCTACGACAGCCTGCGCTACATCGTGACGGAACTGACCGGAGGGTCGCTGATCCGCGGGCTGCATCACTGGGGCGCGAGCCTCATGATCATCGTCGTGGTGCTGCACATGACGCAGGTGTTTTTGTGGGGCGCCTACAAGAAGCCGCGTGAGGCGACCTGGATCCTCGGCTGCATCCTGCTGCTGTGCACGCTGGCCTTCGGGCTCACCGGATACCTGCTGCCGTGGGACAACCGCGCGTACTGGGGCACCACGGTAACCACGCAGATCGCGTCGCAGGCGCCGGGCGCGGGCCCTTACATTTTGCGCCTGCTCGGCAGTGAGGGCGGGGCCATCGGCGTGGTGACGTTCGCGCGATTTTACGCCGTCCACGTGCTGCTGCTGCCTCCGCTGGTGATGGGGCTGATCCTGATTCACGTGATCCTGGTGCGGCGGCACGGCGTCGCGCCGGCGCCCGACGATTTCAAGCCGAAAAAGAAGTTTTATCCCGAGCAGGTGTTCAAAGACACCGTGGCGACGTTCCTG
This sequence comes from Bryobacteraceae bacterium, assembly GCA_035501755.1. GTDB lineage: Bacteria > Acidobacteriota > Terriglobia > Bryobacterales > Bryobacteraceae > Palsa-187. The sequence continues at coordinate 28,277 of DATJVN010000066.1, forward strand.
TGGTTTGCGGTGCTGATCGGCATGGCGATTTTCGCCAAGGTACCATTGGGCCGCGCCGCTGATCCCACCGACACCACCTTCATCCCGCGTCCTGAGTGGTATTTCCTCTTCCTGTTCCAGATGCTGAAGCTGTTCAAGGGGCCGATTATGGAGGTCGTCGGCAGCTTAGTGATTCCGACGATCGCGATGCTTCTGCTGTTTGCGACGCCGTTCATCGATCGCGCGAAGATGATCAGCATTCGCAGGCGCACCGGCGCGATCGGGTTGGCGTGCTTTTTTGCGCTGGGATGGGCGGGACTGACGGCGCGCGCGGTGCAGACCACGCCGCCGAGCACGGAAGCGGAAGAAGCGGGCTTACAGGAGATTCAACCCTGGCAACAGATTCCTCCCGATCAGCTCGCGGCGATCGGCTTTTTCCGCAAAGACAATTGCACGAGCTGTCACACGATCGGGAAGGCCGGCTCGGCGCCGGATCTGGCCGTCGCGCCGTCGCAAAAGCCGATGGACTGGCTGATGCAGCACTTCCGCCAGCCCGCTCCGAACACGCCCGCGACCACGCTGAACGCGCTGCAACTGCGGACCCTGGCGACCTTCGTTACCAAGCGCGACGACCAGGCGGTGGACGCGTGGAAAGACGCCCCGCAAGACGCCGTCGAAGGCGCGATGGTATATCAGAACAGCCAGTGCGCACTGTGTCACCAGTTGAACGGGGTCGGACAGCAGGTGGGCCCGCCACTGAACGGAGAGGCGGACAAGCGCACGCGCGAGTGGCTGGAGAGCCATTTCAACGATCCCAAGAGCATGTCACCGGGTTCGACCATGCCGGCGTACAAATTCAATTCGCACGACATGGATCGGATCGTGAGTTACTTGCTGGCGATTCCGAAGCAATAGTCGAAAGCGACTAACATGCCGTTTCTTGTTTGCCGGCCTGCTCAAACGATGGTAACGTGATAACCGTAATGCTACTCAAGCGCGAAACGGTTACCAAGCTTGCGTCTTTATCTGCGATTGGCGTGAGCGCGGTGGTTATGGGCGAATCCACGGCAATTGCCGGCGTCATTTCCTCGGGTCTTATCAACGAAAGCGTGGGCTTTAACGGTTCGGCGTCGCACTTCAGCGTGACGCTCGGGACGCTCGGGAAATTCAATTTTCAGAGGACCCAAAGAAACGTAGGAAGCACCGGCAACGCGAAAATCCGGCGGATCTACGGTACCGGCGTTTCGGGAGGGCTCAAGTTCGCTGCCGTGAGCGGGCACATGCAGATTTTCGGTGCCAGCGCGACGTGGGGCGAGCGAAGCGGCTCGGGAACCAAAGAAGCACTCGGGAAACGATTCTTCGGTCTGAATACCTTTTCGCATTCGACCTCCGGCGGAAATCCGGCCTTCACGGACAAATACGCCCTGTTTCACTTCGGGCCAAGCGCCGGCGACTATGGCTGGGTCGAGTTGAGTCTGCAATTGGCGAACGCTGGAGGCTCCAGCGGCGCGAATGGGCCGAATGTCACCATCGTGTCCTACGCGTATGACAATGACGGCGTGATCCTTGCCGCCGGAAGCGAAACGGAATCACCCGAGCCCTCGACCTTCGAACTGAGCGGGCTGGCCGCTCTGGCGCTGGGCGCGGCCGGAGTTCGCCGCTGGCGCGCGGTCCGCGCCAAGCCACGCGAGTAAGGCCCCCGGGCGGCCGAAGACCGCGTAAGTGAACGGAACGCGCGATACAATTCAATTGAATGAAACGCGCGTGTTTGCTGCTGATTCTTTCAATTGCCGCGTTTGCGCAGAAGAAACCGGTGACCCTCGATGCCCTCAACCAGGGCGGCGGCCGCGGAGGGCGCGGGGGTGGTCCGGTGACGTGGGCGCCGGACGGGAAATCGTTCGTATTCCGGCAGGGCCGCGCGCTCATGCTGTACGATCCGGCGGCCAAATCGTCCAAGGAAATCGTCAATACCGAAGCGCTCGACGCCGCGGCCGTGAAACCGCCGCCGGAAACAGGACCGTTCGACTGGACCAACCGCCGCGCGCGCGTCTCGGGCGGAATTCAGTGGTCCCATTCCGGAAAAGAGCTGCTGTACGAATCGGGCGGCGATCTTTTCCTGATCCACGTCGAGACCGGCAAGTGGGAGCAGCTCACCAAGACTCCGGAAATCGAGCGCGACCCGCAGCTGTCTCCCGATGGAGGCAAGGTCGCGTTCCGGCGCGGCTACGATCTGTATTCGATCGACATCGCGTCGGCGAAGGAGACGCGGCTCACGCATGGCGGCACGGCGACGCTGATCAACGGCGGACTCGATTGGGTATATCCGGAGGAACTGGATTTATCGACCGCGTTCTGGTGGTCGCCCGATTCGAAATCCGTCGCGTACCTGCAATTCGACACCAGCCGCGAGCCGCAGTATCCCCACGAGGACCTGCTGCACGTCCACGCGATCTATGAGCCGCAGCGCTATCCGCAGGCCGGCGAGCCGAATGCCGACGTTCACCTGGGCGTGGTTACAGCCGCGGGCGGCGCGACGAAATGGCTGAACGTCGGCGATACGCGCGATTCCTACCTGGTGGCGCGCGCGGGATGGATGCCGGATTCGCGCAGCGTGTACGTGATCCGGCTGAATCGTGTGCAGAACAAGCTGGAAATGTTTTCGACCGACGTCGAATCGGGCGCGGCATCGACCATTTTCCGCGAGTCCGATCCGTACTGGATCAATCTTCAGGGCGACGCCGAATTTCTTCCGGACGGCCGCCACTTCCTCTGGACCAGCGAGCGCGACAACGGATTCCGTCACATTTTCTTGTATTCGAACGACGGGAAAGAAGTGAAGCAGCTCACCCGCGGAGCGTGGGAAGTGAAGCGCGTCAACGCCACGGGGGCGAACCGCGTGTACTACAGCTCGGACGAGGGAAATTCGCTGGAGACGCATTTTTATTCGGTAAAGCTGGATGGCGGCGGCAAGATCCGGCTGGACAAGACGCCGGGGACGCACTCGATTTCGATGAGTCCCGGCGCGTCGTATTATCTCGATACGCACTCCACGCTCACGGACCCTCCCGAAACGACGCTGCATTCGGGCGACGGCGCGGAACTGGGCGTGTATCGAGCCGCGAACCGGCGCCAGATGGACGAATATGACGTTCTGCGAACGGAGCTTGTGACGTTCAAGACCCGGGACGGTGTGGAGCTCCACGCGCGGCTGATCAAACCCGCGGGATTCGATCCGGCGAAGAAATATCCGGCGATCGTGGACGTGTACGGCGGTCCGGGCGTGGCGCTTCCCGTGCACAATTCCTGGCCCGGCGTGCTGAACACGGACCAGGTTTTCGCGCAGAAGGGCTATGTGATCTGGCAGGCGGAAAATCGCGGCGGGATGGGTCGCGGGCACGCGTTCGAGACGGCGATTTCCCGCCAGCTCGGCGTGACGGAGCTGGCCGACCAGGTGGCGGCCGTGAAATATCTAGTTTCGCTGGGATTCGTGGATCCGGCGCGCGTGGGGATTCACGGCTGGAGCTACGGCGGGTTCATGACGCTGAATGCGTTGCTCAACGCGCCCGACGTTTTCAAATGCGGAATCGCCGGCGCGCCGGTGACGAGCTGGATGAACTACGACACTATTTACACGGAGCGCTACATGGGTCTTCCTGGCGAAAATGCGGACGCCTACGCGCGCACCGCCCTTCCACCCAAGGCGAAAAATCTGAAAGCGAAGCTGATGATCCTCCACAACATCGAGGACGATAATGTTTTGTTCCAGAATTCGATGCAGATGATCAATGCGCTCGAGCTGGAGCACAAAGAATTCTCGTTTCTGCCGTACCCGCAGAAGTCGCACGGCGTGGGCGGCGTCGCGGCGGAGCAGATGAACCAGACCATGCTGGATTTCTTCGACCGGAATCTCAAGTGATCCAGCGGACGTGCTATCGCGGGTACCTGAGCGAGTAGGCTTCCAGGTACTTCAATCCGCTGCCGGTGTTGTAGATCACGATGCGTTCGCCCCGCTTCAGGAATCCATTCGCGAGCAGTTTCTTAAGCGCGGCCACGCAGGCTCCGCCCTCCGGCGCGGCGAAGATGCCTTCATCGCTCGCCAGCTCGATGCCGGCCTGAATCATCTCGTCATCGTTCACTGCAACTGCCGTCCCGTCGCTCTCACGCACGGCATTCAATACCAGAAAATCGCCGATCGCCTTGGGAACACGCAGGCCGCTCGCGACCGTTTCGGCGTTTTCGAAAAAGTCGCTGTGCGTCTTGCCCTGCTCGAAGGCCCGCACGATGGGAGCGCAGCCTTCCGCCTGCACGGCGATCATCTTGGGCCGCTTTTTCCCGATCCAGCCGAGTTTTTCCATCTCGTCGAACGCCTTCCACATGCCGATCATTCCCACACCGCCGCCGCAGGGGTAAAAAATCGCGTCGGGCAGCTCCCAGCGGAACTGCTCGGCGACCTCGTAGCCCATGGTTTTCTTGCCCTCGATGCGATACGGCTCTTTGAGCGTGGAGATGTCGAACCAGCCCTCGGCATCCTTGCGCTCGGCGACCATCTTTCCGCAGTCGCTGATCAGGCCGTTGACCAGCGTGACGTGCGCCCCGGTAGCGCAGCACTCGATGTAATTGGACTGCGGGACGTCACGCGGCATGAAGATGTAAGCTTCCATGCCCGCGGCCGCGGCGTATGCGGACATGGCGCCCGCCGCGTTGCCCGCCGAAGGAATGGCGACCTTCTTGATACCGAGCTCCGCGCACATGGAAATCGCGCAGGACAATCCGCGAGCCTTGAAGGAACCGGTCGGATTCACGCCTTCGTCCTTAACCCACAGGTCGTCCGCGCCGAGCCGCGCGCCCAGGCGTTTGGTATGGACCAGCGGCGTCATGCCCTCGCCGAGCGAAACGATCGCTGCGGGTTTGGAGACCGGGAGCACGGGAGCGTAGCGCCACATGCTGGACGGTCCGTTGGGAATCCAGTCGCGATTCCAGCTTTCGCGCGCCTTATCCAGGTCATAGCGCACGAGCAGCGGTCCGCCGCATTCGCACAGATTATGAATCTGGCCCGCCGCGCGGCGCTTTCCGCAGACGGAGCATTCCAGGTGAGTGACGGTGGTCATGGGGAGAATGCCAGAATAGCGTAAAAACGACGAGTAAGGGGCCGGGCAGACGCCCGGATGAGACCGCCATCCCGACGGAGCGCGCGGGTCAAGAGCGCCTCTTCTTGCGCGGGATGTGCGCGCCCGACCGGCGCGCCTCGCTGAGCGCGATCGCGACCGCCTGTTTCCTGCTGCGAACCTTCTTTTTCCCGCCGGATTTAAGCTGGCCGTGCTTATATTCGCGCATCACTCTTTTGACTTTGCCCCGCCCGCGCGAGGCCGTTTTTCTTGCCGGCATGTAACTTCTAGGACTCCTCGAGGTTGTTGAAAAAAACTGCCTGTTCTGTCCATCCCAAGACGAAACGCGGTGATTCAAGAAGCGCGGACGCAGTGAACAGAGCGGGCTGTCCCTTTTTCAACAACCTCCTGATGGATAGAGTGCGGTTTCACGCGGACTGTTTCGTTTCGCCGTATAATTGGCCATGCCACGCGGGCCGCTGGCGATTCTCGCGATCGCTGTTCTTGCGCCCGCGGCTCGCGGCCAGAGTTCCTCCGCGTGTTCGGCGTGCCATCCGGCGATCTGGGAGAGCTACCGCCTGAGCGGCATGGCGCGGTCGTTTTTCCGTCCCGGGGCGGACAACACCATCGAGAATTACACCAACGCGCACACGTATGATCACGCCGCGTCCGGTATTCATTTCGAAATGATCGAGCGCGGCGAAAAATATTTTCAGCGCCAGTATCAGATCGGTTTCGACGGCAAGCAGACCAACGTTGCGGAATACGAGATCGATTTCGTTCTGGGCTCGGGCAATCACGCGCGAACTTACTTGCACCGTGACGCGGCGAACCGGCTGATCGAGTTGCCCCTCGGCTGGTATGCGGAAGACGGCGGCTATTGGGCGATGAATCCGGGCTACGACCGCCCCGATCACCAGGACGTGGAACGCGCGGTCGGCTACGACTGCATGTTCTGCCACAATGCGTATCCGCGCATTCCCGCAAACGCGGGTCCGCGCTCGGAGCCGGTGTTCTTGAGCGTTCCCGAGGGCATCGATTGCCAGAGATGCCATGGCGACGGAGCACGGCACATCGCGCTTGCGCGCGCGGGCGGACCAGTCGAAGAGATCCGCGCCGCGATCGTCAATCCGGCGCGGCTTGCTCCCGACCGCCAAATCGAAGTGTGTATGCAGTGTCACCTCGAGACGACCAGCTTTTCGACCGCCGGGTCGATCGTGCGCTATGAGCGCGGGCCGTTTTCCTATCGCCCAGGCGAGGCGCTGGCGGATTTTAAGTTGTATTTCGACCAGAAGCCGGAGAACGCGGCCGAGGACCGCTTCGAGATCGTGGGAGCGGTGTACCGGCTGCGTCAATCGCAGTGCTTTCTCCAAAGCAAGGGCGCGATGACTTGCACCACGTGCCACGATCCGCACCGCGCGGAGCAGCCGGATTACACAGGCGTCTGCGAAAAATGCCACGCCGCGAAGCTCGCATCGCTCGAACGCGCGGGACGGCATCCCGCCTCGGCGGATTGCGTCGGTTGTCACATGCCGAAGCGCCGGACCCAGGACGCCGTCCACGTGGTGATGACGGATCATTACATCCGGCGCTCGAAGCCTGCTGCCGATCTCCTTGCAACAATCGCAGAACGTCCGGGTCCGGAGTACCGCGGAAGCGTGTCGCTGTATTATCCAGCAGCCTTGCCGCGCGCCGCCGACGACTTGTATCTCGCGGTCGCGCAAGTGAACGATGCCGCCGGACGCGCCGAAGGCATCGCGCGCCTTTCGGGTGACCTGCGTAAGTTCCGTCCAGAAGCGGCCGAGTTTTACCTGCAACTGGGCGACGCGCTGCGCGCCAGTGGACGTTTCGAGCAAGCGCTCGCACCGTACGAAGAAGCAGTGAAGCGCGAGCCGCAGTCAGCAGCCGCTCACGAACGCCTCGCGCTGGGACTCGCGCGCGCGCGCCAGTACGCCAAAGCGGAAGGGGAGTTCCAGCGGGCGTTGCAACTCGCGCCCGGCGACGCCGCAATGTGGACCCATCTTGGCTTGGCGTACCTGGAACAAAATCGCATGGCCGATGCGGCGGCGGCATTCGAGAAGTCTCTTGCGATCGACGCCGAGCAGCCGGAAGCGTACAACGGCCTGGGCGGAGCGCGCATGTCGGCCGAAGACCGCGCGGCCGCCGAATCGGATTTCCGGAGGGCGCTTCGGATTCGTCCCAACTACGCCGAGGCGCAGCACAATCTAGCCAACGTGCTCGCCGGCGAGGGACGTTTCGAAGAAGCGCAGGATCACTTTGAACAGGCGCTGCGGATTCGGGAGGGCCACAGCCAGACGCGCTTTGATTACGCCGCGATGTTCGTGCGCGAACATCGTCCGGACGAAGCGCAGCGGCAACTTGAAAAAATTCTGAGAGCCGATCCGGGTCACGCCGCGTCGCACGATCTGCTGGGGCGCGTTCTGCTCGAGCAGGGACGGACGGCCGAGGCGATCAGCCATTTTCGTGAGGCGGTCCAGCTGGCCCCCGATTCCGCTCGTACGAATCTCGATCTCGGCTCCGCGCTCTCCAGTTCCGGAAAGATGGCGGCGGCGCGGCCTTACCTTGAAAAGGCCGCGCAGGCGAGCGATCCCGCAATTCGCGATCAGGCGCGGAAGCTTCTTGAAAAGCGATGATTTCCCTCAGCGGTACGCCGCGGCCTGGATTCCATACAGCTCCGCGTATTGCCCGCGCTTCGCCATCAGTTCCTCATGCGTGCCCGTTTCGACCACGCGCGCGCCATCGAGCACCACGATCTGATCGGCCATGCGCACTGTGCTGAAGCGATGCGACACCAGAATCGTGATGCGGCCGTCGCTTCCCGACCGCGCCGCGGCCGCATAGCGCTCGAACAGCGCGTGCTCGGTTTCGGCGTCCAGCGCGGCGGTCGGTTCATCGAGGACCAGCAGCAGCGGATGGTCGCGCATGAAGCCGCGGGCAAGCGCGAGCTTCTGCCACTGACCGAAACTGACCTCGGCACCCTCGGGCCACGTCGCGCCAAGCTGCGTCTCCAATCCTGAGCGCAATTTTTCGATCACGTCATCCGCGCCGGCGCGGCTGACCGCGGCGATCACGGCGGGCTCATCTTCGAATCGCGGCATGTCGCCCAAACCGACCGTGTGGCGCGCGCGAAATTCGAAGCGGAAAAAATCCTGGAATGCGCCGGCCAGGCGCGCGCGCCATTCCTCCGGCGGAATGCGCGCCAGATCGACGCCGTCGATCAGAATGCATCCGGAATTGGGGAGATACATGCGGCACAGGAGCTTGACCAGCGTACTCTTTCCGGCGCCGTTTTCCCCCACAATCGCGATTACCGAGCCGGCCTTAAGTTCGAGATTCACGTCATCGAGCACTTGTTTGGTGGTGCCGGGGTATGCGAAGGAGACGTGTTCCAGCCGAATCCCGCGATGGAGGCGCGCGGGCGGCATCTCGTTCGCGCTTTCAGCGGCGGCCGCGGCGTAATCCTCCAGCCACGCCATGCGCTTAGACCCCTCGAGCCAGAATCCCCGCAGGAATCCGATCTCGCCGACGGTCGCCGAGATGTAGGCCGACAAGCGCGACCCTGCTGCGAGTACCAGCAAAATATCGCCGGGCGTGATATTCGGCCGCGACGCGACGAAAGCCACCGAGGCGACGTACGCCACCCCGAAGATCGCCCAGCCAGCCACGTGCCACCATGCGCTCCCCCATCGCGCGGAGGCCACAGGCCCGTACCATTGCTCCCACGCAGCGCGGCGATCGCGAATCAGCCGGTCGCCGATGCGCGTGACGCGTACTTCCTTGCCGGGAGCGGCCGTGGTTGCGACATTGAAGAGGTGCCGCGCCAGGCGATTGGCCCAGGCAAAGCGCTCTTCGACCACGCGCTCGACGCCCGGCCTCCAGGACGACGCGATCACGGTCGGCAGCGCAAAAAACGCCAGCAGTCCTAGCAGCGGATCCACGGAGGCGAGCAGCACGACGGTCACGGCCAGCCGCAGAACCCAGCCGCAGGTGGAAAACAGCGATGCGTACATGTGGTCGAGCACGAACACCTGGTCGCGCAGCATGGCAAGGCGATCGAGAAATTCGGGCCGCTCATGATGCGTGATGGTGGCGACCGAGGCCTGGAGCCGCGCGATGTGGGATTCGAGAGCGACCGCGACGCGGTCGCGGAAACGGCGCTGCGTGCGGTCGCTGATCACGCGCAAAAACCACGTCGCCGGCGCGGATACGCCGAGTCCCGCGGCCGATGCCAGCAGCAGGGTGTGATTCTTTTCGAGCAGGCCGTCGGCGATCAGCTTGATCCACAGCGCCATCAGCGCGTCGGGCAATGCCGCTGCGAGCGAAAGCGCGAAGGACACGCCCAGCAGCGCGGGCTCGGCTTCATAAGCGCGCTTGAGCGCCCGCCACATCGACGGCAGCGCCGGCGGGAGTTTGTCAGGCGAGGACATCCAGCTCGACTCCTTCCTCGCCCGCGCCGAATCGCGAAGCTTGCAGATCGAACATGGTACGGTATCGGCCACCCAGCGTCATCAGCTCGTCATGGGTGCCCAATTCGATCACGCGACCGTGTTCGAGGACACAAATGCGGTCGGCTTGGCGCACCGTGGAGAAGCGATGCGAAATCAGGATGGTGGTAACGCTGCGCGTCGCACTGAGAATGCGCTCGAAAATCTCGGCTTCGCCGCGCACATCGAGCTGTGCCGTGGGTTCGTCGAGCAAAACCACGCCTGCGCCGGTGTTCACCGCGCACAACGCGCGGGCGAGCGCGATGCGCTGCCACTGGCCGCCGGAAAGGTCCGTGCCGCCTTCGTAGCCGCGCGCCAGGATCGTATCGAGTTTCGCCAGATTCGCTCCGCCGGCGTCGGCGAGCGCCGATTCGATCACCGCATCGGGCGCGCCGTGCGGCGCGACGTTGTCGCGCAGGGGAAGTTCGAAGCGGATGAAATCCTGAAAAACCGCAGCCAGGCGCTCGCGCCACGCATCAACGTCGATTTCGCGCAGATCGGCGCCGTCGATTTCGATCGCACCCTCCTGCGGGTCATACAAGCGGCACAAAAGCTTGGCGAGCGTCGTTTTGCCCGCGCCGTTCTGCCCAACGATCGCGAGCGACGATCCGGCGGGGATCGTCAGATCGAAATTTTCGAGCACCGGACGATCGGTTCCGGGATACGCGAAGCGGACGTTGCGGAAACGGATTTCGCGCGCGGGCATGTTGCGCGCGCCGCGGGAGCCGAGCACCAGGGCGCCGATCCGATGCATGCTTTCGCGCAGGCGCAGCACCGTACCCACCGGAGCGTCCGCGCTGTCGAGCGCCCAGGAGAATCCTCCGAACGCAATCATGCCCGTCGCCGCCGCGGCGCTCACGAAAGTCACCAGCCGCGCAAAGCTCACCCGGCCCGACGCCGCGTCCTCGGCGAGCCTCCAGAACACGAACAGGTTCGCTGAGACTACGATCAGAAGGCTCCAGATCACGGGGCGCTCCCGCAGGCGCGTCGCGCGCCATTGCAAATCGAGCAGACGGCGGCGATGCGTGCGGAAACGATCCACCACCCAGTCACCCAGCCCGAACAGGCGCACCTCCTTGGCCGGCGGCGCATCGACCGCCAGCCGATACGCGTAGTCGGCGTGGCGCTGCGCTTCGCGCACCTCCGGCGTGTTGCGATCCTTCCACACCGCGCTTTCGCGCAGCAGCCAGTGCGTCGAGAGCCACGCCGCCATCAGCACCAGCGGCGCCCACCACGTATACGCGGCGAGCACGGCGGCGGACGTCATACCTCCGATCATCTCCACCAGGCCCGAAGCGATGAAGCCCATCGAGACCGTAAGCGGTGGACCGCTGATTCCCAGGTCGAAATCGCGCGCCATCGCCAGATCGGTGGTGAGGCGCGGATCTTCCAGATGACCGACGCCGGGCGGCAGCACGCAGGCGGTGGTGAGCTGATCGTACAGCCACGAGGCGGTGCGGCTGCCCAGATTCTGGCTGATCACCTGGTGCATCGGCGCGGAGATCTGCAACACCACGAAGATCGCGCCCAGAATCGCCAGCGGAACCGCGATCGCGGTGTGGTGCTGAACCGCGCCAATCAGAACGCCCATGGCGATCGCGAACAGTGCGGGCAGAATTCCGCGCAGCGCCAGGATCAGCCACCACGCAATGCCGAGCGCGCCTCCGGCCTTGAGCAGCACGCCGAAAAATTTCCAGGAGTCGCTGGAACGGAGACGATCCAGCATGAACTACAACGCGCTGCGCTTCACGGCGAGCTCGACCGTATCCTGCGGCACGGCGAACTCCTTCACAAATTTGTTGCCCATGAAGCCGAGCTCCCTGATTCCCACCGCGCTCGAATAGTACGCGTCCACAGTCATGCGGCGCACCCAGGCGAAAAAGCGGATCCCCGCGGCGACTTCCGGCGTCTCATTCTTCTTGTACGCGATCTTGTCGAGAATCGCGGTCGAATCCTGCGCCGAGAGCGCGGAAAAATTCGCACCGTATTGGCTCCGCGCGTAATCGTCGAGCCACGCCAGTCCCCCCGAGTAGATCGCCAGCATCTGCGGATTCTGGCTCGAAAGGAGATCGATGAATTCGGTCGCGCCGCCCTTCGACGCGCCGGGCACGATCATTTCGCACAATCCGTGCAGCGTGCTGTATTCGTGCCGCGTCAGCGCCTTGGGCTGATAGACGCCGTTGTTTTTCGCCGCCGCCGTCTCCTGGTGGACGTGCTGCGCCTGCGCGATTCCCAGCGGTCCGGTCAAAGCCGCCGCGGCGATCTGGGCTAATACGGTGCGGCGTTCAATTCGCTCAGACATTGCCTTTCCTCATTTCTTCCGCAATGTATTCGGCGGTGCGCCATGCGAGGGCGCAAATGGTCAGCGTAGGATTCTTATCCGGATTGCTGACGAACGGCGCGGCGTCGGCGACGAACAAATTTTTCACGTCGTGCGCCTGGCAGTATTTGTTCAGCGCGGAGCTCTTGGGATCGTCGCCCATGCGCACGGCGCCGACTTCGTGAATGATTTCGCCTCCGGTCGAGATTTTCTGCTCCACCGGACGCGCGTTGGGGCGCACCTCGCCGCCCATCGCCTCGATGATCGCCGTGAAGGTCTCTTCCATGTGCGCCACCTGCTTGAGCTCGGCGTCGGTCCACTTGAAGTGGAATTTCAGCACCGGAATGCCCCAGCGATCGACCACGTCGTTGTCGATTTCGCAATAAGTGTCCTCGTTGGGAATCATCTCGCCGCGCCCCGCGAAGCTGACGTGGCTGCCGTAATCCTCGTAGATCTTCTTCTTGAGCGAATCGCCGTAGCCTTCCTCCCGCACAGCGAGTCCGGCGAAGCTTCCGATTCCCGGCATCCCGTACCCTCCGCCGATTTCGATGTGATATCCGCGCGGAAACTCGGTCTTCTTGTCCCACAGCCACCACGGCATATAAAGATGAGCGCCGCCCATGCCGTCGGAATTGTAGCGCGGCATGCCGCGCAGCGCGGGAATCGACGCGCCCAGCCCGAAGCCGGTGTTATCGGTTAAGTAATGGCCGACCACGCCCGACGAATTCGCCAGCCCGTTGGTGTGTCCCGGCCCCTTCGAATTGAGCAGCAGCCGCGTCGATTCGCAGCAGCTCGCCGCCAGCACCACCGTTCTGCACTTAATCTGTTTTTCGGTGCGCGTGGCCTTGTCGACGTAGGAAACCGCGCTGACCTTGCCATCGGAATCGGTGATCAGCTCGCGCGCCATCGCATTGGTGATCAGCGTCACGCGCCCGGTCTTCATCGCGGGAAAAACCTGCACTTGCGATGACGAATAGTTGGATGCCGAGATGCAGCCGCGCCCGCACTGCCCGCAATAATGGCACGCCGGACGCCCGTTGGTCGGCCGGGTGATCACCGCCAGCCGATTCGGAATACAAGGGATACCGAGCTTATCGGACGCTTTCTTGATGAGCACCTCGTGCACGCGGGGAGGCGGGCAAGTCTGAAACATTCCATCCGGCGCGCTGCGGATTCCTTCTTTCGACCCGGTCACGCCGATAAACGTTTCCGCCTTGTCGTAGTAAGGCGCGATTTCGTCGTAGGATATCGGCCAATCCGTGCCGATGCCGTCGCGCGAGTACGGCTTCAAATCGTAATCGGCATAGCGCAGCGAAATGCGCCCGTAGTGGTTGGTGCGGCCGCCCACAATGCGCGAGCGGAACCACTGAAACTTCGATCCCTCCGCGACGGTGTACGGCTCGCCTTCGAGTTGCCAGCCGCCGGCGTGCGCGCTGAACCAGCCGAAATCGCGCCCATGTCCGAAGTAGCTGGCGCCGCCTTCGCCCGCCCCGCGATGCGGATAATCATAGGGCCACTTGTGTTCCTTGAAATCGGTCTCCGGGTGCAGCATCGGCCCGGCCTCCAGCAGCGTGACGTGAATCCCGAGGTCGGTTAGCACCTTGGTCACCGTCCCGCCGCCCGCGCCGGAGCCGATCACCACCACATCGGCTATTGGGGCACTGCGTTGGACTTGGAACATACGTCGATTATATGCCTGCGGTGTCGCGTGGGGGTCAAAAGGGGACATCGCTCGTATGAACGCAATGCGCCGATTCCGAGCTGCGCGTAAGCAAGCGGTCTTAAGCAACCTCTGACCGCCGGGACGAAGTCAGTCCGTTGCCGCCACCACGACCACCGGTCGCCGCCGCCGTAGAAACGCCAGGCGCGTGCGCAGGCGCTCCATATACAGATACACCACCGGAGTTGTGTACAGCGTCAGAAGCTGGCTGAACATCAGCCCGCCCACGATCGCGATTCCCAGCGGACGGCGCAGCTCCGCGCCTTCGCCGTGACCAAGCGCCAGCGGCACGCCTCCCAGCATCGCTGCCATGGTGGTCATGATGATCGGCCGGAAGCGCAGCACGCACGCGCGGAAAATCGCGGCTTCCGGCCGCAGACCCTCGCCGCGCTCGGCCTGGATCGCGAAATCGATCATCATGATCGCGTTCTTCTTCACGATGCCGATCAGCAGAATGATCCCGATCAGCGAGATCACGTTCAGCTCGTTCCCGGTGAACAGCAGCGCCAGCAGCGCGCCCACTCCGGCGGAAGGCAGCGTCGAAAGAATCGTGATGGGATGAATCAAATCCTCATACAAAATGCCCAACACGATGTACACTGCGATCAGCGCGGTCAAAATCAGCAGCGGTTCGCTTTCAAGGGATGCCTGATAGGCCTGCGCCGTCCCCTGGAAGCTGCCAGTCACGTTCGAAGGCAGCCCGATCTCGCGTTCCGCGTTTTCAATCAGCGGCACCGCGTCGCTGAGGGAGCTTCCCGTGGGCAGGTTGAACGAAATCGTGACGCAGGGAAACTGTCCCTGATGATTCACCGCCAGCGGCGTGTTGTCCGGGGCGAAGTGCGCGAACGCGCTCAAGGGAACCTCCGTATTGTTGTTCCCGCCGACGTACAGATAATCCAGCGCCTGGGGGTTCTGCCAGAATCTCGGCTCCACCTCCATCACCACGAAATACTGGTTGAGCTGGGTGTACATCACCGAGACTTCGCGCTGGCCGAAGGCGTCGTACAGCGTGTTGTCGATGGTCTCCGGAGAAATGCCCAGCCGCGACGCCGTCGCGCGGTCGATGTCCACCGATTCTTCCAGGCCCTTGTCCTGCTGATCCGTGTTGACGTCGGCCAGTTGCGGAAGCGATTTCAGCTTGGCGTACACCAGAGGCGCCCAGTAATTCAGGTCGCGCACGTTGTCGCTCTGCAGCGTGTACTGATATTGCGCCGCGCTGTTGCGCCCGCCGATACGCACGTCCTGGAAGGATTGCAGGAACACGGAAGTGCCCGGAATCGGCTCCAGCTTGGGCCGCAGCCGGTCGATCACCTGGTCCGAAGTGATGCCGCGCTCCTTGAGCGGCTTGAGTGAAATCTGCATGAACGCTTTGTTGTAGCCGTTCCCTCCGCCGACGTAAGCGTTGACGCTGTCCACCGCGGGATCGTCCATCACCACCTTCACCACTCGTATCACGCGCTCCTTCATGGCTTGATACGAGCTGGCCTGGTCGGACAGAATCTGCCCTCCCATGCGTCCCGTGTCCTGCTGCGGGAAAAATCCCTTGGGCACCAGCACGTAAAGATAGATGCTGAGGCCCAGCGTGGCGAAGGTGATCGCCAGGGTGAGCGGCTGATTGTCGAGCACCCAGCCCAGCGTTTTTTCATAGCCGCGCAGAATCAGGTTGAATCCGCCTTCGCTCATGTTGTACAGCAGCCCGTGCCGCTGCTCGCCCTGCGAGCGCAGCAGGCGCGCGCACATCATCGGCGTGGTGGTGAGCGAAATCAGCAGCGAGAGTAAAATAGCCACGCTCAGCGCGATGGCGAACTCGCGGAACAGCCGGCCGACGATGCCGCCCATCAGCAGAATCGGAATGAACACCGCGATCAGCGAGATGCTGATCGACATCACCGTAAAGCCGATCTCGCCCGCGCCCTGGAGTGCGGCCTTGAGTGGCGACAATCCCGCTTCGACGTGCCGCGTGATGTTCTCGATCACCACGATCGCATCGTCCACCACGAATCCCGTGGCGATGGTCAGCGCCATCAGCGAAAGATTGTCGATGCTGTAGTTGAAAAGGTACAGCACTCCGAAGGTTCCCACCAGCGACACCGGAACCACCACCGCCGGAATCAGCGTGGTCCGCAGGCTGCGCAGAAAAACGAACACCACCATGATCACCAGGCCCATGGAGATGGACATGGTACGCTGCACGTCGCGAACCGAGGCGCGGATGGTCGTCGTGCGGTCGCTCAGAATGCGGACGCGGATCGAGGCCGGAATCGAGTTCTCGAGCTGCGGCAGAATCGCCTTCACCCGGTCCACCGTATCGATGATGTTGGCCTGCGGCTGGCGAAAAACGTACACCAGCACCGCTGGATGACCATTGGCGATGCCCAGGTTGCGCAGGTCGGAAACCGAATCGTCCAGCGTGGCGATATCCGACAGCCGCACCGCCGCGCCATTGTGATAGGCCACCACCAGCGGCGCGTATTCGCGAGCCTTCATCAACTGATCGCTGGTGCTCAAGGTCCAGCGCTGGCGTTGATCCGACAGGCTGCCCTTCGGCGCGTTCGCGTTGGCGCTTTCGAGCATTGTCCGGACATCTTCCAGGCTTAGTCCGAAGCTGTTGAGCTCGGTCGGATTGAGCTCCACGCGCACCGCCGGAGTAGAGCTGCCGCCCACGAACACCTGTCCCACGCCGGTCACCTGCGAAAGCTTCTGCTCGAGAATGGTCGACGCCGCGTCGTAAATTTCCGGAATCGTCAGTGTGTCCGACGTGAGGCCGAGCTGGAGAATGGGCGGATCGGCCGGATTCTGCTGGCGCCAGGTCGGGTTGGAAGGCAGGTTCTGCGGAAGCTGCGCGCGCGCCGCGTTGATGCCCGCCTGCACGTCGCGCGAGGCGCCGTTGATGTCGCGGTCCAGGTCAAACTGAAGCGAGATGTTGGTCGAGCCCAGCGTGCTGGTCGAGGTCATCTCATTCAGCCCGGCAATGCGTCCGAACTGGCGCTCCAGCGGCGTCGCAACGGCGGACGCCATGGTCTCCGGACTCGCCCCGGGGAGCGACGCGCGCACCGAGATCGCCGGAAAATCCACCTGGGGAAGCGGACCCACCGGCAGAAAATTGTAGGCGACCGCGCCCGATAGTCCAAGCGCGATGGTCAGCAGCGTGGTGGCGACCGGTCGCTCAATAAACGGCGCGGAAAGACTCATGCCTGCTCGAAACGTCCCTCAATTCTTGGACGGGGCAATCGCGTATCGGTCGCGGTCATCTAAATCGCCCGTATTCTTAGTCTAGCCTTGGCAGCCTCCGCCCGCACATCTGCCGAAAGGCTAAGCTTCTTTACGTGTCCAAACGACGGACGGCGGATTTCAATCCGCGCGGCGCTTCTAGCGCCGCTACGAGTCGCGAGGCTAAAGCGTCGCGCGGGCTTGAAGCCCGCTGTCCCGACCGCTATCTCACCACCCGGATCGTCCAGAAATCGTCCGCCAGGTTTGCATTCGCCAGATACGCGTACGGCAGCGTGAAATATCCGCCCATTCCCCAATCGACGCCCCAGGAATTGCGGACCAGGAAACGGCCGTGCGCGTCGTCGTAACCCGCGGCCATCACCCCGTGGCCCCCCAGCGCCGTTTCGTCCGCTTGCGGCATCGACGCGATGCCGCTGTGCGCCACGGCGTCGCTTTCGAAACTCTCGTACACCGTGAATCCGAACACGAACGGATAACCGGAAGCCAGGCACGCTTTCAACTGCCCCAGATCCCGCGGAACGCGGCTGTATTGCACGGCGGGGTGAAGTTTGCCCGCCTTGTAGCACGGCGCCGGCGGACGATCGGCGAACTTCTGCTCGACATACGGCCACATCGGCTCCGCGCACGCGCCCTGTGACGCCACGCTCTTGATTCCGTCGCGCAGCATCGCGCCGCTGTCGGTGGAAACCGAGCCTTCAAGCGCGCGCTCGTTGTAATAGATAAACAGCCGCGACGGCGTGAACGTCTGCGCCAGCTTTTCCTTGCGCTGATCGAACTCGATCGCCGCCGCGATCGCGTTGGCCGTGCAGCTTCCCAGGTCGCCCTGATCGTAAATTTTCGGGCAGGTGGCGCGCAGGTCCACGGACTTCGGCAGCGCCGTCTTTCGCGGCGCGCGATACATCCGGTCACGGGCATCGGGCAGGTCGGGAATCCATCCATAACGGCCGGTCTGGTGTCTCATGCCCCGAAAATAAGGGCAAAGGTGTTTTTTAAGCGCCTTTCAAAACGGTAAGCCTGAGAAATCCCTGGGCTTCCGCGCCGAAATTTGCGCGTGAATTTCCCCGAGAGAAATCTCGCGCGCGGCACACTACTCTCCTGAGCGTGCTCGAAAATTCCATCGCGCGCAGCATCTGGCCCCAGCGGACCGCGGCGTACCGGGTATGGTCGCCGCCTGAAACGTCCGTGCGCATCGAATATTCGATCGAAGTGCTGCGCGAGGCCGCGCGTGCCCAGAAGGGCGTGCTGTACGGCGCGCGCGATGGAGCCACCGTGCGCGTCATCGCCGCGCGCCGAAAGCAGTGCGCGAACGATGATCCGCGGCTCGCCGGCCTGGAACTTGTGGGCACCTTTGCCGCGCGCCCGCGCGGTGAAATTTTCCTGACCGAAGCCGATCTCGAGCACCTGGAAATCACCGGCGGCTCCATCGCCCTGGCGATCGCCGGAACCAATGCCGGTTTTTTCGTTTATGAGCCCGACGGCGCCATCCAGACCATCAAGAGCCATCGGGAATTCTCGTTCGCCGCACTGCCGCCGCCGCGAAAAAACACACGCCCGCCGAAACGATGGATCGCGCTCGCCTTGATCGCCGCCGTGATCCTGCTCAGCTCTCGCCGGCTGGCGCCGGCTCACCCGCTCGCTCTCCAGGTCCGCGAAAGCGCCGGCCAACTGCTCATCTCCTGGAATCGAAACGCCTCCGCGACGCGTCTTGAAATCGAGGACGGCGATGCGCGCGACTGGATTCCCGTCACCAATCTTGCGAGCGCCACCTACGTTCGCCGCAGCGGCGATGTACGCATCCGCCTGATCGACGGCGCGCGCGGCGAAACCGCGCATTTCGTCGGCGAGGCGCCCATGTCCGCGCCGGCAAACGACATCACGCGCGACATCGCCCGCCTTCAGGCGGATGCCTCCGCGCTGCGCGCCCGCCTGGAGGCGGGCCGCCTTCGCACGGCGCAGCTCGAAGAACGAATCCGCCGCCGGATACAATGAATCGTCGCCCATGGCCGTCGAAGCCGAGCGCCTCGCGCGCGAGCTATTCTCCATCCACTCCCGCGCCCATCCATTGCCCGGCGAATTCGACGACAATTTCCACCTGACCGCGGCCGAGGGCGAGTACGCCCTGAAAATCATGCGCCCCGGATGCGCGCCCGAATTCGTCGACATGCAAGCGCGCGCCATGGAGCATCTCCGCGATTTCCCTGTCCCGCAATCGCTCGGCATCCGCACCACCGAGGACGGCCGCCTCGCCTGGCTGCTCCGCTGGCTTCCCGGACGCATGATGGCCGAGGTCACGCACACGCCCGCGATGCTCAAAAATCTCGGCCGATTGCTCGGCGCTATCGATCTCGCGCTGGCCGGTTTTTCGCATCCCTTCGCGCATCGCGAGCTCAAGTGGGACATGGCCCGCAGTCTCTGGATCGAAGACTACGTCCACTACATCCCCGATCGCGCCCGCCAGGATCTCGTCCGCCGCATTCTCGCCGAGTTCCGCAACGCCGCGCCGCTCGCAGGCGTCCGATGCGGCGTGATTCACGGCGATGCGCACACGCATAATGTTCTGGTGGAAGGCGATCGCATCACCGGTCTACTCGACTTCGGCGACCTGCACTACGGCGCCTGGGTATCCGAGCTCGCCGTCGCCTGCGCCTATTTGCAATTTTGCGAAACGAACCCACGGGCCGCGATGGATCGCGTGATCGGGGGGTATCAGGAATCCAATCCCTTGACAGATATCGAAATGAAATCGTTGCCTTTATTGATCCAAACGCGGCTGGCCGTAAGTGTCACCAATTCGGCGTACCTGAAAACGAATTCGTCCGATCCTTATATTACGGTCAGCGAAACCGGGGCCTGGCGTCTGCTGGAGGTCCTGTGCTGCTGAAAGGGATCTCGCTTGAAAACGACCCTTTTATCGTTTTCGACCTGAGCGTCTCCAGTGCACTGCTCAGGCCCGGCATGGAAACCGCGGAACTCACGGAGATTCTGTTCGGCCAGATGCGCGCGGCGGGCGCGAAGTTCGGCGTCGGACGCTACAACGAGGCGCGCCTGCTGTACAACGCGCCCGAGTTCGCCTGCGGTCCGCGCCCGACCGACGAGCACCGTACGATTCATCTCGGCCTCGACCTGTTTGCCGAGCCAGGGACGGGAGTCTGCGCGCCGCTCGAAGGAATTGTGCACGCATTCGAGAATCGCGCCCGCCGGCTGGATTACGGCCCCGTCGTGCTTCTGGAGCACGGCAATTTTTTCACGCTGTACGGCCATCTCGATTCCATCGATCATCTGAAGATTGGGCGAAAATTCGCCGCGGGCGAAGAGATCGGAAAGGTCGGCGCGCCGCCGCACAATGGCGACTGGCCTCCGCATCTGCATTTTCAGATCATTACCGATTTATTGGGCCTGGGCTGCGATTTTCCCGGGGTCGCCCGAGCAAGCGAGCGCGAAAAATGGCTGAAATTTTCGCCCGACCCGAACACCATTGCGCGCATTCCAAGCCGCTCGCTGACGCGAGGCGGCTGGCACGCTGATGAAATTGCGAGCGGCCAGCCGCCAGCCGTCAGCCTGCGGCTTACTCGTCCTGTTCCGGACGAGCTCTCCAAAACCGAAACTCTCGCGGCACGGCACGAATACCTGGGCGCGAATCTCAGCCTGAGCTACCGCGAGCCACTCAAGATCGTGCGCGGATGGCGGCAGTATCTATATGACGAAACCGGCCGCGCTTACCTGGATGTCTACAACAACGTCCCATTGGTCGGCCACAGCCATCCCCGCGTGGTGGAGGCCGTGGCTCGGCAGATGGCGGTACTCAATACCAACACGCGGTATCTGCACGATAACGTCGTCCGCTACGCGGCACGGCTCAGCGCCAAACTCCCTGCGCCGCTGCGCGTCTGCTATTTCCTTAATTCAGCCAGCGAGGCGAATGAGCTCGCGCTGCGCTTGGCGCGCGCACACATCGGACGTGACGAAGCCATCGTGCTCGAACACGCCTATCACGGCAACACGAATACGTGTATCGACATCAGCCCGTATAAATTCGATGGTCCCGGCGGCAGCGGGAAAAAACCCTGGGTTCGCGTTGCCCCGCTGCCCGATCCGCATCGCCGCGACGATCCCAACGCGGGTGCGGAATATGCGCGGGAACTGGCCAAGGTGGTGGACGGTCCCATGACGTTCATTGCCGAAAGCCTGCCGAGTGTGGGCGGGCAGGTCGTCTTTCCTCCCGGATACCTGGCGGCGTGCTACTCCGCGGTGCGCGCGGCCGGAGGAGTTTGCATCGCCGACGAAGTCCAGGCCGGCTTCGGCCGGCTCGGCGATTTTTTCTGGGGATTCGAGATGCAGGGCGTGGTTTCGGATATCGTCGTGCTCGGCAAGCCGATGGGCAACGGCTTTCCCATCGCGGGCGTGGTGACCACACCGGAGATCGCAAAGTCATTCGATAACGGAATGGAGTTTTTCAGCACCTACGGAGGCAATCCGGTGGCCTGCGCGGCGGGGCTGGCCGTGCTGGATGTACTTGAAGAAGAACACTTGCCCGCCAATGCCGCGCGCGTGGGCGCCTACTTGCTCGATGGCCTCGGCGCGATGCATTTCGTGGATGTTCGCGGCCGCGGATTGTTCATTGGAATCGAGCTCGAATCCGGCGACCGGGCCTCGGAGGTGGTGAACGCACTTCGAGATCGAGGCGTGCTGTGCGGGACGGACGGTCCGCGCGGCGAGGTCATCAAGATCCGTCCGCCCCTGATCTTTTCTCACTCAGATGCCGACCTTTTTCTCGAAATCCTGGAAGATGTGGCAGACCCACGTCATCTACGAGCTATCGATCCACCTCGCCAAGTAGCTGATTCAAAAATAGATAGTTAGCCGTGTAGTACCAGTCTCAAGTCGTACCCCTTACGTCCCGAATTTTAGTACTTACGCCATAACTCCGCGCTGCGGATTGCCCGATATAGATCGCTAGACGACCAAGTACCGGTACGATCCGCTGGAGGGATGGAGATGACGGCGAAATTTCCGGCAGCGCGAGCGATATTCCTGCTGATTCCGGTCATCGCGGCCTGTCAGGCCGACACGCAGACGGGAGACGCCGTCCGCCTGCTCGCCGATTGCTCGGAGCCCGAAAGCGCGATCGCGACGGTTCAAAAAGCAGATCGCGTGAAGGTGCGCTACGCGCTCGGCGAAAGTTCGCAGACCTGCTACGCGGTCGAGACGAAGGTGAATGGGACAAGCGTCGAAGGCTACCTGCTCGGCGACGCGCACCCGGATGTCGCCGCGTTTGAGCGGGGGGTGCGCAAAAGCCTCCCGGTCCTCCCTCCGGCGCCGATGGCGGCGAATGACGAACCGCGGCAGCCCGCCGATCCGCCCGCCAGTTTCGCCGGTTTGAGCGGAACCTCTCCCGACGGGCGCCGCGTGAGCCTGGAGCAGTTGAGCGCGCCGACCATCGTTCTGTACTTCTGGGCGGCAAACGATCGGAAGTCCGTCCAGAAGGCCGACGAAATGGTCGGCGTTTACGAGCTGTACCGGCACAAGGGCGTGGCGCTGGTAGGCGTCGTTTCGGGCGCGAGCGCGGCCCAGGTGCGCCGGGTGGTAGCCGAAGAAGAAGTGGTCTGGCCTCAGATTGTGGACGTCGGCGGAGCGCTTGCGGCTCGCTACCCGGCGGTCCGCGACACGCCGTATTTCATCCTGGACCGCCGGCGGAACGTGGTCGCCGCGCTCAAATCGCCGGATCAGGTCCAGCGCGAGATGGCCGGGTTGCGCAAACCCGCGGGAGGCTCGGAATGAAACTCGAAGGGCGCGGCCGCGGGGAACGCGGCAACAGCGTGCTCGAAGGGGCGCTGGTGTTTCTGCCCTTTTTTGCGCTGATCTTCGGCATCGCGGATTTCTCCATGGCGCTGTTTATCACCGGAGCGTTTCAGCAGGCCGCTCACGACGCGGCCCAGTTCGCCACCACCTATAACCTGACCTACAACGGAACCACGTATGGGTCCCAGACCGCCGCCGCCAAGGCGATCATGTATTCGGAATCCTTCGGCTTTATCAATGCCACCAACGACGCCGCCAATCATTATGTGCAGGTCAACTATTATTTTCCCAACGATCTCAGCACTCCGGCCACCTGCGCGACCGGCTGCGACCACACCTGGACCGACAGCAACGGGAACACGTTCACCGTCAATTACGAAAATCAGCCCGGCGACGTGGTAGAGGTCCGGGTGGTGGGGTTCCCATGGAACTGGATGGCGCCGCTGCCCGGACTGATGCCGGGAAAATCGATCAGTCTCGGCGCGGAAGCCGTGGACATTCTTCAGGGACTTCCCACCAACATGAGCGCGCCGCCTACGCCCTGAGGGCGCGCGGAAAGACGGGGAGGACATGGCATGACAGATCAAAAGCGCAGGAAACACCGTGGCAAACAGCGCGGCAACATGATGCTGGAGTTCGCGGCGGTGGCCTGGATCCTGATATTTCTGCTGGCCGGATCGGTTGACGTCGGCATGGCGCTGATCCGCTCGCTGCAGGCTTCCGAGCTGGTCCGTAACGCCAGCATCCTGCAAGTGGACGACGTGGTCGCGCCCGCTGACAGCGTGGATTTGTCGCTGACGTCGACCCAGGAAGTGCTGCTGCGGACCGCTCCGAGCCTGGGGCTGGCGATGCCCAGCACGTACGCTCCCAATCCCAACGGCAACGGGGTGGTCATCCTGAGCAAGATTCTGAACGTCGGCCCGCAGGAGTGCAGTATCGGAATCGGGAGCAGCTTCGACGGCACCACCGCGACGTGCCCGAATCTGGGCAGCTACGTCATCGCGCGGCGCATCGTGATCGGCAACACCAGCCAGGGAACCAGCGCTTACGGCAATCCGTCCGATACGCCCAATTCCCAAGGCAACCTGACGGACGCGCAGATCTGCAAGGATAGCGGCAATGTGATCTCCGCGGCGTTGCCGAGCTCGATTCAGAGCGCGATCACCGCGGACCAGTTCACCGTCGTCTCGGAGCTGTACGTGAATACGTCCGGTATGAACCTGTTCAGCATTGTCTCACCGAGCCGGATTTACATGCGGAATTTCTCGTAAAGAAATTGGGGAGGAAGTTTATGCGTGTGTACGCGATTCGACGAATGCGCCGGAGCCGCGGTATGGCGGTGATGGTGACCGCGCTTACGCTGCTGTTTCTGATACCTATGGTGGGCCTGGCGATCGACGGAGGCGTTGCCTTCATCGTCAAGGCGCGAATGGGCGCGGCGCTCGACTCGGCCGCGCTGGCCGCGGGCCGCGGATTGACGACGGGGACTACGCAAACCGCCGCCGCGGAAAGTGGCACGACAGCCGCGCTGAATTTCTTTTCCGCCAACTTCCCGTCCGGCTATCTGAACACCAGCTATGTGAATCAGACCGCCTGCGGCGGATCGGGACAGTCCGCCTGCGCCAATACGCCCGCCGGAGGCTATGAGACTTGCAACACCGCGGTCTGCGCCAGTTTCACGCCCAACCCGGTGGGGACACTATCGATCACCGTGAACGCGACGGTCAACTCCCCGACCTATTTCATGCGCTGGATCGGGGTGAATTCGGTTGCGGTGAGCGCCACCGGCCAGGCCACGCGGCCCAATCTTTCCATCGTGCTGGTGCTCGACAAGTCCAGTTCCATGGGCGGGCGCTCCACTTCCGGAATGCCCGCGAGCCTTGGGCCGAACCCGGTCTCCTGCGACGCGATGGTGTACAACTCCTGGCAGTTCGTGCAGAACTTCAGCGCCTTCGACACGGTTGCCGAAGTTTCGTTCGACAGCACCGTCAGTCTGGATTACCCGCCCTCGACCAATTTCAAGCAGACCAGCGGCTCGGGCACGCTCGAGAGCGCCCTCGGAAATCTCACCTGCGGCGGCAACACCAACACCAGCGGCGCTCTGGCGATGGCAGCGTCCGTTTTGAATTACGTCAATCAGCCGCAAGCCATCAACCATATCGTGCTGTTTACCGACGGCGTCGCCAATGCGGTAAACTCCTCGGCCTTTCCGCTGCGCACCGCGTTCAATTTGCCCAACACCCTCAACGATTGGCGCATGGGCCCCGGCTTGCCGAATAACCACAATCTGTCCGCGTCAACGACGCCTACCGCCAGCCAGAACTCCACCAACTGCGGCGGCACTTACATGTGCATCATGACCACCTGCGTCACCAGTTCGGCCACCACCATCCAGGGAGAGATGTCGCAGTGGTCCGGTTTTGCGGTGAACGGAGGAATTGTAACCCTGGAGCAGGCCTTCGGCACCGATTATCCTTACACCGGTACGCTCGGCAGCGGCGATGCCTCGCCATCGCTGCCTGCGGGCTGCTCAGGAGGCGCGTGGTATGGAAGCTACACCGCTAACGGCTCCGTCCAGGGGACCATCGCCTACATCCCTTCGGTGGATCGCTTCGGAAACAGCACGTCCGGCCCCTGGGGCGTCGACTCCGCGAACACCGGCGCGAACTATACGCTGAACAGCCCCGACGCCTCCACAACCTGGACCAACGGCGGCACCGGCGGAATCGTGCAACAGGTGAACCCGTACACGGCTCCGGCCAACGCGCCGATGAGCCCCAACAACACCTCCACCCCTCCGGGGACAAAGAATCTCGGCGGTCCCTGGGGAAGTTACACTTCGACGGGCGCCGTCACCGCGTTTCCCGGCCAGTATCCCAGCAACACCTTCCCCTCGGGACCGTTTGCCGGGCATTTCCGTCCCGACCTTCCCAACACGACCGGCATCGTGAGTCTCAACACCGCCTACAACGAGGCCCAAACCCTCCAGGCGAATGCGTCCAAGGGCACGAATCCGAGCACATATTCGAACCCGACAAGCAAATACACGGTCACCATCGACGCGATTTATCTTCAGGGCAACGGCGGAGACCCGATCGCTCCATACTTTCTCCAATACGTCACCAATCAGCAGAACCTCCAGGTTCCGTCGTGCGTTTATACGGCGAGCACGTACCCCTACACGCCGACCTACATCGCCAATCCGAACTACGTTGCGGGCCAGCCCGCGGGCTCTTATGTTGCGGTGTCGAGCAGCACACAGCTTTCGGCCGCGTTCGAACAGATTGCCGGATCGCTGCTGCGAGTGACCCAGTAGGGTCGCGCAGTGGGGCAGTCGCCACGGGCTGTTAAACTGACGTTGTGAGTAATGAACAAATCCTGACGGTGGCGTTGTCCACGGTGCCGACGATGATCGTTGTGCTCATCGGGATTCTGCTCAATAATGCGCGGCTGAACGACATGAAGCAAGTCTTCGACGCTCGCCTGAATGATTTGAAGGAACTGCTTCGCGCCGAGATCAAGGTTGTCGACGCTACCATCAAAGTGGTCGAGGCCAACATCGAAAAAAATCACAGTGAAATGCTGCGCCGCTTCGGCGACCTGGGTACGCGTCTGACGCGCATCGAAAACTCCCTCGCAATGAATCGCGGCTGATTTCCCGCGCTCAATAATTCGCTCCCTTCGCCGATGCGTACATCAGGCGATCCCCACGTCGCCCTGAGGAGCACTTCCGTGTTGAAAAACATCTCGATCTTCGCCGTCATGGTGTGCCTGCCGGCGCTTTCGCAATCGACCTCGAACGGCATCACGCTGACGCCATCCGCCATGACGATCAATTACCAGATCGGCGCCGCCACTCTGCCCGCGGCGCAGACCATGCAGGTCCAGACGACGCCCAAGGGATTGAACTTCACGGTTTCGGTTTCCGGCTCGCCGTTTAACGCGGCGTGGCTGCTGGTGTCGGAGACGGCGGGTGTCAGCCCCGGCACGCTCAAGGTGGAAGCCAACCCGACCGGACTTCCGGCGGGCGCCTACGCGGCCACCATCACGGTGAGCGCGACCTCGGGATCCACCACCTACACGCAGAGCGCGACGGTCACGTTGATGGTGGCGAGCGCAGCCGCGTCGATCAGCGCCAGTCCTGCGTCGCTCAGCTTCACCTACGTCACCGGAACTTCGACCAGCAGCCCGTCGCTCACCAGCGCGTTCGTTCTTTCGAGCAGCGGCTCGGCGATGCCGGCGACGGTCAGCGTCAAGAGCGCGTCGTGGTTGTCGGTGACCCCCAGCGGCAACGTGACTCTGCTGGGTCTGCTGAACACCATTTCGGTGAGCGTGAATCCGACCGGCCTCACGCCCAAGGTGTATACCGGACAGATCACCATCAGCGCGCCCAACGCCACAAACAAGACCCTCACCGTAACCGTCACTCTGACCGTGAACGCGGCGGTCCCGACGACGACATCCACGTGGCCCGCGGGTGTGATTCAAGGGTCGCCCGAAACCATCGTCACGGTGAATGGCAGCGGATATTTTTCTAATTCCACGGTTTATGAAAGCGGATTTACGCCGGCATCGACCATCACGGTCACCGACGGAACCAGCACCGTGAGCAGCACCTTTTACATTCCCGTTTACCAGACGACCACGGACGTGTTGCGGCTGGGCGTGGCGTCGCCGCTGCCGTCCGGGACGGTCGGCGTCGCCTATACGCAACCGCTTGCGGGCGGCGGGGGGACGTCGCCGTATACGTACGCAATCACCGGAGGACTGGCGCCGGCGGGGCTGACGATTTCCGGCTCGAACCTGGCGGGCACGCCAACGGCGGCAGGGACTTTCCAATTCATCATCACGGTGACCGACAGCGAGACGCCGCCAGCCTCGGCTTCATTCCCGATCACGATGACCATCGCCCCATCGGGCGCGACAGCTCTGAGCATCACCAGCGCCGCGGCGCCTTTACCGCCAGGCGTCGTCGGATCGGCATACGGTCCGGTCACGCTGACAGCGACGGGCGGGACGGGCGGACCTTACACCTGGTCGGCGACGAATCTTCCGGCGGGGATGACGCTCAGCTCGGCGGGCGCGCTGGCCGGATCACCCACCACGGATGGCAGCAACGGAGCGCTGGCCGCGAGTATCGTCAGTAGCGAGTCGCTTCTGGCGACGGTCCCGGCGACCGACCTGGCGCAGGCCGGGCTGATGCGCATGGAAGTGCAGACGCCGCCGCCGGGCGGAGGAACGTCCAACGAAGCGCAGTTTGCGATCTACGGACCCGAGCCGCAAATCACCGCGGTGGTCAATTCCGCCAGCTACGCACAAGGAACGCTCGCGCCGGGCGACATCATCGCGATCTTCGGGCTGGGCCTGGGTCCTTCGACGCTTACGGTGTTCGATCCGACCGCCGCGACCATCGCGACATCGCTCCCGGCGACGGGGTCTGCCACTTCCGTCACGATCAATGGAACCGCCGCGCCGATCCTGTACACCAGTGCAACCGCGCTCAGCGTGATCGTCCCTTACACCACGGCGGGCGCTTCGGCGCAAGTGGTCGTGACCTACGGCGGACTCTCGTCGCAAGCCTTCACCGTCGCGGTCGCCTCGGCCGACCCAGGGATCTATTCGATGGCTTCGTCGGGCCAGGGCCAGGGCGCGATCCTGAATTTCGATCCGGCGACGGGAAATTATACGGTGAATTCGAACGCCCAGCCGGCGGCGGCGGGCTCGGAAGTGATCCTGTACATCACCGGCGCGGGCGCGACCAGTTCCACTGTCGACAACCAACTGATTCCCGCGTCACCAGCGGTCACGCCCACGCAGACCCCGTCGGTGAGCATCGGCGGACAAGGCGCGACGCTGCTGGGAGCGCAGGCTCCGATCGGGTCGATCCCGGGATTGATGCAGGTCAACGTGACAGTCCCATCGGGCCTGAAGGCGAGCCCGGCGGTCCCGGTAATCGTGACCATCGGGGGAGTGCAGAGTCAGACGGGGTTGACCATGGCGGTCAAATAACTTGGCAGGATCCTGTTCATCTCTCCAGTGCAGCGACGCCGGGCAGTTCGATTCCCGCAAGAAATTCGAGCGACGCGCCGCCGCCCGTGGAAATGTGCGAGATCTTATCGGCAACTCCGGCGGATTTAATGGCTTTTTCCGAATCGCCGCCGCCGACCACGCTCAGCGCTCCCGATTCGGCCACGGCTTTCGCCAGCGCCACCGTTCCACGATCGAACGGCGGCGTCTCGAACACGCCCATGGGACCGTTCCAGATGATGGTGCGGGCGCCCAGAATCACTTTTTCATAGATATCCACCGTCTCCGGGCCGATATCCAGCGCCATCATGTTATCCGGAATTTTTTCAACGATTCGCGATACGACTCCCGGTTTCAATTCCGCGGCGACCACGTGGTCGATGGGCAGCTCCAGCTTGTGACCGGCCTGCGCCATCAACTCCTTCGCCAGCTCGATTTTGTCCTCTTCCACCAGCGATTTGCCGGTTGATTCGCCGCGCGCGCGCAGGAACGTATAGGCCATCGCGCCGCCGATCAGCAAACGATCCACCAGCTGGATCAGGTTCTGAATCACTTCAATTTTGTCGGAAACTTTCGCGCCGCCCAGAATCGCCACGCACGGGCGCTCGGGATTTTTCGTGACTTTGGTCAGATATTCGAGCTCTTTTTGCATCAAAAATCCGGCCGCGGCTTGTTTTACATACGCGATCATTCCGACTGTGGAGGCGTGGGCGCGGTGCGCGGAGCCGAACGCGTCATTGATGTACACGTCCGCGAGCGCGGCCAATTGTTTGGAAAATTCGGGATCGTTCTTTTCCTCCTCGGGATGAAAGCGCAGATTTTCGAGCAGCAGCACTTCGCCGGGCTTGGGCAGCATCGCCTGGACCTTGGGACCGATGCAATCGGGCGCCATGGCGACCGGTTTTTTCAGCAATTCGCTCAGCCGTTTGGCGATGGGCGCGAGGCTCATTTCCGGATTCGGCTTGCCTTTGGGCCTTCCCAGGTGGCTCGCCAGGATGAGCGCGGCGCCGTGGTTGAGCGCGTACTCGATGCTGGGGAGCGACGCCTTGATTCGTTTGTCGCTGGTGATGGTTTTTCCGCCATCGGCGAGCGGAACGTTGAAATCCACGCGCATGAACACGCGCTTGGCATTCAAATCCAGGTCCTGAATCGATTTGGCCATTTTTTCAATATATCGGAATGGCTCTCGGCCCTCCTCGCGCCCGCGAGCGCTGCGCCAGGATACAATGAGAAATTCATGGCAGACGACAAAACTTATAAAGCCGAATATCAGGGCAGCGGGACGTTCATCATCAGCAAGCCCAAGCGCAAGGCGCGCAAGCGGCGTCAGTCCGCTCTCAAAGCACCCCGCCGGGGCGCGCGAAAATAGCCTGATCTAAGCGCTCTTACGGATGGTCGCCAGTCCGGCGCCGGCGCAGATCAACACGGCGCCCGCGGCGCGATTGGTCCAGGCTGCGTAGCGCGGCTCGCGCGCGAGCGTGGAGGCGCGGCCGGCCAGAGTGCCGTAACCCAGCAAGACGACAAATTCGATCGCGATCGAGGTTAGCGCCAGCACTCCGACCTGACCGGCGATGGGCGCGCGCGGGTCGAGAAATTGCGGCAGCAGCGCGGTGAAAAAGATCAGCGCCTTGGGGTTCGACGCCTGAAGAACGAATCCGTCGCCGAGCATACGCAAAGCGCGCGTCTGCCTTTCTTCGACGGCCGCCGCGACCACGCCGCTGCTGCCGAAAATCGCGCGCAAACCAAGAAAGATCAGATACGCCGCGCCGATCCACTTCAGGGCGGAAAACAGGTCGAAGGACGCAGCCAGCAGCGAACCGATGCCGGCCGCCGAGAGCACGAAATAGACCGTGTTGGCCGTCAGAATCCCCAGGTTCGAGAAAACGCTCTTGCGTGCGCCGCTACGCAGGGCGCTCGACAGCACGAAGAGGACGGCGGGTCCGGGCGTCAGGCACAGGACGGTCTCGGTCCCGGCGAACAGCAGCCAGGTTCGCGGATGAACAAACACCAAGGACAACTATACGGGAACGCCGGAGCGCAGCGCCCACGGCTCGCGAAGGGAATCGAGCGCCTTGGGAGACAGGCCGGAGCTCATCTCCACGCCGACCAGGTATTTCGCGCCGAATCGCACCACGTGCTTCACCGATGCGGAGCCGGAAACGTGCAGGCGTTCGGCGCTCAGCAGCACCGCGGCGCGAATCGGAATCGACACCGGCAACTCGATGCGCAGGCCGCTTTCTGAAACATCGATGCACTTGCCCACGGCGAACCGCGCTCCGCGCGCACCGTCTTCCCAGGAGACGCGCACGGTCCCAGAGTACGGCTGGCGTCGATGTCTGCGGGTGTCCTTGGAGGCCATATTCTCTCATGAGTCTTATCGGCAGTTTCAGGGCGCTTCCACATAGTACGATGTTGCTTTATGTCCTTCTACCCGAGCGATTTCTACTGGATGGGCGACGACGACGGCGGCTTTTTCGACGACGGCGGTTCTGATGATGACGGCGGCGATTACGGCGACGACGGGGATCAGGACGATGATGGCTATGATGATCAGGATTCCGACGGCCAGGACGGCGATGAGGAGGATGGCGATCAGGACGGCGACGAAGAAGAAGCCGATGATGACGGCGGCGGAGATGACGGAGACGGCAACGGAGATGATGGCGACGGCGGAGATGATGATGGTGATGGCGATGGCGATGTAAACGACGAGTTCTCAGATCCCGACGATCTGATGCAGCTCGACGAAGACACGGCGTTTTCGGCCGACGATTTTCCCAACGCCACGGAAGCGGATTTTGCGGACGACGACGGAAGCTGGACGCCGGACGATTATCAGCAATCGGCCGAGAACCTGTTCGGCGATCACGAATTCTTCGGCGACACGCGCGATACGCAATTGGGCGAGCAGGGTTTCCAGCCCTACCAGGATCCGCAGATGCTGCGCGGGATCGACCAGGTGGTGCCGGGAAGCGCCGACACAGTGCGCCTTTATGAGCGCGACGGGCAGCTCCACGCTTTCGGGTTCGTGACCGTGGCCGCGCTCGAGCTTCTGCGGCTGCGCTATCCGGGAATCGATCTGGGTGGTCTCGACGTCGCGGTGCCTCCCAGGGGCAAGCCGGTCGAGCCGCAGCCGCTTCCGCCGGCTTTCGATTCGGTGCAGGTGGCCGATGCGGTGGATTTGCGAAAATACTGCACGCCGGTGGGCGACCAGGGGCAGACGTCGCGGTGTTCGGCGTTCGCGTGGACGCACGCGACCGAGATGGTGACGAACATGAAATCCGGAACGGTCGCGCGGCTTTCGCCGACCTTCACCATGCTGCAATTCCAGCGCATGCAAGGTGACGCGCAGGATTACAAGTACGCGTATTCGGGCGGTGATGGCACCGAAGGCGGCGCCGATCCGGGGAACGTTCTTGTGGAGCACGGCACTTGCCGTCAGGAGTTGTGGCCGGATTCAAGCGAAGTGCCGGCGACATCCGAGCGCGTGCTGGTTTCCGATGCCGGCAAGCATCATCTCGAAGCGACGCCGCATCCCATCGCGCTCGACGACGTTCGTAAAGTTTTGAGCGCGGGCTGCCCGGTGCACGTCGCGATGAACACGGGCGAAGCGTTTTCCGATATCGGCCGCGACGGCCAGTTCAACGCTGCCGAGCGCCCCACCGGCCGCCACGGACGTCACGCGATGCTGATCGTCGGCTACACGGGGAATTTTTATACGATCAAGAATTCGTGGGGTACGGATTGGGGCGATAAAGGGTATTGTTATGTGCCGAAGAATGTGCTGGAGCAGTCGGAACCGGACCTGGTCGCGGTGCTGGTGAAGAAAGACGAGCAGGGAGGCTGAGGTTATACTGATAACTGAGATGCCGTCTGCAAAGGAAGAGGTTCGCCGGATACTCGAAGATCTGCCTGACGACGCGAGCTGGGAAGACATTCAATATTCGATCTACGTTCGCGAACGAATCGAACGCGGACGACGCGAAGCCGACGAGGGCAAGGTGATCGATCAGGAAGAGATCGAGAAGCGCATGGAGCGGTGGCTCGAGTAGTCTGGGCCGACTCGGCCTGGCAGGAGCTTGAATGTGCAGCTAGCTTCATCGCGCGGGATTCTCCCCGTTACGCGGCGGCGCTTATCGAAGAAGCCAGATCCGCAGCGCGTTCGCTTCGGCGTTTCCCCCGCAGAGGACGGTTAGTCCGTGAAGTCGATGACCAAAACGTTCGCGAGTTGATCGTCGGGAGTTATCGCCTCATTTACGAAATTCAGCCAGATCGGGTCACCGTTCTCGCGTTCCTGCATGGGGCGCGGCGCTTCCCAGATCAACTGCGAACGTGACTCCTCGTCACCGGCGCGACCACTCGCTGCTCGATGATGTCGAGCTGGATTTTCGGATCAGCGTTTTGGGCCGACCTGAAGTCAGTTGAACAAGGGAGTCAGCAGGAACAGCATGAGCTGCTTCATCCCTTCAAGGACGTCACCGCGACGCAGTGCGACACGGCACAAACCTCCGTGCGCGGCGCGATGCAGTGCCTTGTCCTCGTGGCAGGCGCCGTGAGCCCGGGTGAAATGCAGCCGCGCCTTTACGAGGTCGCGTGACAGATAGGCGGATTGGCCTAGAGCCACCTCTTCTGCGCAATTCATGCTAACCTCCGCGTGATTTACTTCGTCACCGGCGCGAGAACGCGCTGCTCGATGATGCGGTCCACCAACCCGTAATCGAGCGCTTGCGGAGGCTCCATGATGTAATCGCGATCTACGTCGCGGGCGATTCGGTCCACCGGCTGGCCCGTGGCTTCGGCGAGAATTTCGTTCAGCGTCTCGCGCATGCGCAGGATTTCTTTCGCGTAGATGTCGATATCGGTCGCCTGGCCGGCGAGGCCGCTCATTGAGGGCTGGTGAATCAGGATGCGCGAATGCGGGAGGCTGTAGCGCTTGCCTTTGGTTCCGCACGCGAGCAGCACCGCGGCCATCGACGCCGCCTGTCCCACGCACGTCGTCACGATATCCGGTTCGACCAGACGCATGGTGTCGAGGATCGCCAGGCCCGCGGTGATCGATCCGCCGGGCGAGTTGATGTACAGCGCGATATCTTTTTCCGGGTCCTCCGCGGCCAGGAACAGCATCTGAGCGATGATCAGGTTCGCGACGTTATCATCAATCGGCGTGCCCAGAAAAATGATGTTCTCTTTGAGCAGCCGCGAATAGATATCGAACGCGCGCTCGCCGCGCGAAGTCTGCTCTACCACCATCGGCACCAGCACTGAGTTGTGCGGGACAAAATTTCGCATAAACACTCCTTCTAATCTCCTGACTGACAGCCGCACAACGAAGCCGGGCGGCAGTTGCTCCTGCTCACTGAGGCGGCCGCCCGCCTCTGTGCGGCTAGACACTCGCTCCGGTCCCGCGCAAGCGGCGGCGCGGCCGGGGAAGAAGACGGCGCTTCTCGCCCCGCTTTTCCGCCAGGGCGTTCGCCAGGTCGGCGATCGAAGTCCCCTCTAAATAATCTATGATACGCGAGCGGAGCTCCACCCAGGAATCGTGCATGCCGCACGCCGCGCGGTCGTTGCATTCCGGGCTGCCGCCGATGCAGCGCTCCAGGCGCGAGGAGCCGTCCACGGCCTCGACGATCACGCGCATGGAGATCTGTTCCGCCGGCAGACGCAGGCGGAATCCGCCGCGCGGACCTTTAGTCGATTGAAGATATCCGTTGCGCGCCAAATCTTGCAGGATCTTGGCGAGAAAATGCACGGGAATGCCGGTATCGGCGGCGATGTTTTTGACCAGCGCGTGCTCTTCCGGCGCAAGCGCGGCCATGTAAACGAAAGCGCGAATCGCGTATTCGGCGGAACGGGAATAAATCATTACCACAAGACCGATTTGTCGATGCTCGAGAGGGTGGGCCGGCCCATCAGCATCATGGTCATCTCGAATTCCTTGCGCAGGATCTGGACCACGCGCGTGACGCCTTCGGCGCCCGCCACGCCAAGCCCCCATAGGTACGGGCGGCCGATCTGCACAGCGGTCGCGCCCAGGGCCAATGCCTTGATCACGTCGGTTCCGCGGCGGATTCCGCCGTCCACCAGAATGGGAACGCGGCCTTCCACTTTTTCGGCCACGCGCGGGAGCGCGTCGATGGTCGCGGGCACGGTGTCCAGGTTGCGCGCGCCGTGATTGGAGACGATGATGCCTTGCACACCGGCTTTGACCGCGATGGCCGCGTCGTCGGGATTCAAAATGCCCTTGAGCATGATCGGAGTGGTGGCGAAGCCGCGCAGCCAGTCGATGTCTTTCCAGGTGAGCGACGGGTCGAGATAATCTTTGCCTTTCAGATTGGGCACCTCGCGCGGGGGAAGCTCGTTGTGCGCGCGATCCTCGCGGTTGCGCATGGCGAACACCGGGGAATCCACGGTCACGCACAACGCGCGGCATCCGGCGTCTTCGGCGCGCTGGACCAAGTCCTTGGTGAACGCGCGATCGCGCTGGATGTAGAGCTGGAACCACACTGGTCCGGTGGCAGCTTTCGCGACATCTTCCACACGCATCGACGCGCTGGAGCTGATGCACAGCGTCGCGCCCGCGGCCCCGGCGCCGCGCGCGGCCACGGCGTCGCCCTCGGGCACGATCAATCCCTGCGCGCCCACCGGCGCGAGGATAATCGGGAAGGGAAGCTCCTGCCCGAACAATTTCACGCGCGTGTCGATTTTCGAGACGTCCACCAGCACGCGCGGCTTGAGGCGAATGTGCTCGTAGGCCTCGCGGTTCCAGCGCATGGTGATCTCATCGGCGGCAGCGCCCATGACGCGCGCCCAGGCGCCGTGCGAGACGTGCTTCTGCGCCTCGGCTTCGAAGTCGAACAGCGAGAGGAGGTCGTCGAGCTTCGAACTTTGTTGCGCGCGGAGCTGCATGAGACTGATCCCCAACCCGCCGAACAAGATGTCGCGCCGCGAGATCAAAGGGGATTATATCGCTGTTGACTCGCCCTGGTATTCGAAACGGCGGATGTTGTTCAAGCATTCGGAAAGCGCGGCAGTGAGGTTGTCGCTCCAGCCGACGGGTTGAAATGCCGCGGTTTTTTGATTGAGCTCGATATCCGCAGTCGCGTAGAACTGCATCTTTCCGATGCCCGGCGTGGCAAACTCTTTCACCGTGATCAGGACGTCGATCTCGCCCGAGGGGTGTTTCTTCTTGACCGAGAAGTAGTACAGGCGGCTGAGCTCCTCCGAAGGATCTTTCTGCAAATATTTCCAGTCGTCCATATCGACTGGGAGGATATCAGGAGCGCGCCGAGCCCGTCCACTCCAGCGCTTCGCCTGCGAGCGTGTTCAGCGCATTGGTAATCCGGTCCGTTTCGATGTCCACTAGGCCGTACAATTCGCCCGACTCGTCCGAATGGACCAGGGCGTGGTGATCCTCGCGCAGATCAGGGAACGTGCGGGCCTCCACGGGAGATCCGCGCAGAGCAGAGGAAACGAGCGTCAACGTCGCGCCCACATCGGCGGCGAATTTGTGGAAGGCCTGGCGCGGCCGGACGCCCTGGGCCGTGGAGATAGCGGCTTCGAGCGCCATCAGCGCTTGCGCCAGGCGATGCGAGCTCGCCACCATCGCGGTCAGGAGCTGAATGCTCTCCCGGGGGACGCCGGGCTCGGCGACGGCGCGCTCCACGGAGGCTTCGAAGTTCGATCGCGCCAGCCGTCCGGCGATGCGCGCGCGCTCCAGCGCTTCGGCCGCCGCGGGGCTGGGCGTGGTGTAGTTTTTCTGCGCCGCGAGGAAGTAATCGCGGAGCTTATCGAGCATGCGCGCCAGGGTTTCGGTTACGCGATGCCGCTCCCAGGTGGGCCACGCCCAGTACGCGATCAGCGCGATGACGCCGCCAACGGCCGTGTTTATGGCGCGGGCCGCGATTACGGCGCCGGGCGCAACCCCGTTCAGCCAGATCAGAAACACCACCATGGCGGTGATCGCCATGGCGAAAACGCCGTAGTTGGCCGAGCCGAAGCTGCGCACGACAAACATCAACGCCGCAACGATGGCGATGTGCTGCCACACCGATTCGGGCAACGCGTAGACCAGCGCCGTCGCCAGCGCGATTCCCGCAAACGTGCCGATCAGGCGCAGCACGCCGCGGCTGAACGTGCTGCCGAAATCGGGGCGCAGAACAATGGCGATGGTCATGGGCAGCCAATACGGCCGCGTGACGCCCGCGGCGCGCGCCAGCGTTTCCCCGATCGCGATACACGCCGCGAGGCGAATCGCGTGGCGGAAGGCCGGGGATTCGAGTGACAGGTTCGCGCGCAAAGTCAGCGCACGATCGCGCCAGAAGGGTGCGCGCATACCCTTTACCCTGGTGATCGGTTCCGGACCGGGCTCGCGCTCGCGGCGCATGACGTCGAGCGAGGAGCGGAGCTGTCCCGCGATCGCGTCCATCTGCGCGCGCGCGTCGTGCAACATCGCGGCGAGTTCCGGCTGCGCCCGCACCTGGCGTAAATCCTCGGCGAGGCGCGCGGCGTCGTCCGTGTCGCGAGAGGAAACGGCGGGCTCGGCGCCGGCCTTCAGCCCGTGTCCGATCGCGCCGGCGGTGCGCGAGACCTGGGCGATGAACCGGTCGAGAATTTCGCGCTCGCGCGGAGCGGAAAAATCGCGCTCCAGGCGTCCGCGTAGGCGCAACACCGCGAGAAGGTTCAAGCGTAGCCGCTCGGCCTGGCTTTCAAGGTAGCGGAGGCGGTCGCTTTCAGGCGAGGGGTCGGCGTCGAGGGTCTGGAGGGCGTTCTGCGCCTGAATGCTGGGCTGAGTGGCCAGGGGAGACTCGGTGGCCTTGGCCGGCGCCAGCACTTCGCGCGAAATCGCCAGGTACAGATCGCCGAGCGAGCGGCGCACCGGCGCTCGCGGATCGAGGGGCCAATTGGTGACTGCAAATGCGGTCTGCAACACGCCACCGGCGAACGCAGCGAGTCCGGCCAGCGCGGCGCGCTCCGGCGGCAGCGGCAGCGCGCCGTAGACCACCAGCAGAACCAGGCTCATCAAGCCGAGATCGCCGGCCTGCTGTCCGAGCGCGACCAGCATTCCGGAAGCGAAAGCCCAGGCTGCCGTCAGAGCGACCGCTCCCGCTGGATGATTGCCGACCATCGAGCCCAGCGCGACCGCCGTGCCTGCGATGACGCTCGCGGCAAGCATCAGCCGGGCGCGATCTGCATAGGGCGCGTCGCTGTCGCGAAAAGCCACCTGCAACGCGCCGGTGCTGGCGACCAATCCGGCGCCCAACTGTCCGACGGCGGCGCCGATCGCCAGCGGAGCCGCGACGCCCAGCGTGTTGCGCAGCGCCATCGCCGGATTGATCTTGGATTTTTGAAATTTCGCGACGCCCCGCCAGAACGCCTTCCACGCGTCCGGGTGCGCCGGCCCTGAGGGCATACACCAACAGTGTACTGGCCCCAGAATCGCTTGTTTAAGCCTTCACTGCCTGCACATCCAGCGTGATGGTGACTTCTTCGCCAACCAGAACGCCGCCGCTCTCAAGCGCTGAATTCCAGGTCAAGCCGAAATCCTTGCGGTTGATCTTGGTCGTCGCTGTCAGCCCGATCCGTGTGTTGCCCCACGGATCTTTGGCCGGTTCGGTGGGTCCCTCCACCTTGAACACGACCCTGCGCGTGACGCCGTGAATGCTCAGATCTCCTTCGACCTTTAACTCGTCTTCGCCGGTACGGGCGACCTTGGTCGAGGTGAACGTCAGCTTGGGGAATTTGTCGACGTCGAAAAAGTCCGCGCTTCTCAGATGGGCGTCGCGGTCCGGCGTGCGTGTGTGGATTGAGGCCGCGTCGATGGATGCCTCCACGCGGGATCTGGTGACGTCGGATTCGTCAATGATGATTACGCCGGTTAGGGAAGTGAACTGTCCCTTCACATTCGTGATCATCATGTGTTTGACTTTGAATTCCGCGACCGAATGGGCGGGATCGAGATTCCAGGTCGAGGTGGTGGTCTGGGCTGCGTTTGCTGTGCTCATGGAAATTTGGATGCGAAGCGCAGCTATTCGTTGCAACAGATATTTAATCCAGCCGGCTGCGGCAAACCGTCAGGAGATCGATCAGCGCTTTCAATCGTTTAGGCCCCAGATGACCCAGTTGCGTTCGATGGATGTCCTGAACCGGCCCGTCCAGCCGGTCGAGAACGGCGAGGCCGAGGGGAGTCACGCGCGCGATAACCGTACGCCGGTCATCCGGGTCGCGCCGGCGGGCGATCAGCTTTCGTTTTTCCAGGCGTTCGAGGAGCCTCGTGATATCAGGCTCACGGGTGATCATCCGGTGGCCGACTTCACCGCACGAAAGTCCCTCCGGAGAGCCGCGCAGGATGCGGAGCACGTTGTACTGCGTCATGGAGATGTCTTCCGCCCTGAGAACGTGCGCCGCGCCTCTCGATAGCGCATCCACCGTCCGCACTAATTCGACGAAAGCGCGTTCCTCCGTTGGGGCCGGCTGCCCCGACGGGCTTGTCTGAGCCATGCTTTCATTATACGTTGCAACAGCTATGCACAGCCCAACAGCGATTATGCCTGCGCAAGCCGGTTCGCGACGACGTCGTACACCGCAGGATTGAACGCGAGGCCGATGTGCGTGCCCGGGACCTCCACATCGATCGCCGGGTCGCCGGTGATGCAGTATTGCCAGTCGACCACACCGTCGCTGCGCGTGTAGATCGCGGTCTCCTGAATCCCGGCCGGCAGATCGCGCCGCAGCGAGTCGAGAAAATTGCACGTGCAGCGTCCGGTGTAGCAATCCGGCAGGACGCCTTTGCCGTGCTTTTCGAGAATGTTGAGCCGGACTGCCTGCGCGGCTTTGAGCACTCGCGAATGCACCACGGTTCCGCGGAACGGGGAGCCCATTGTGGTCACACTCGCGATATCATCCGGTCTCTGTCCCGCTGCCGAGCGCGCGATGATTCCCCCCAGGCTATGGCCGATCAGGTGGATTTTGCGGCCGGTCTCTTCGCGCGCCTGGTCCATGGTCTGGCGCAGCCGCCGCTGGATCAGCAGATTGGGACATTCGGCGTTGATCCCGATGCCCGAAAAATACGGGCGATACCCGATGCGCCGCAGCCAGGCGTGCATTTCCATCAGGTACAGGTCGGTGCCCAGAAATCCCGGGATCACCACCACGCCGGAGCCGTCGCCATGCGGCACGCCGAGGCCGTAGTACGCGGCCGAGGCGCGCAGCAGCAGCATTTCGATTCCAAACAGCGATTCCTGCCACATCGCGACCGGAGCCGCGACTTCATCGTCCCTGACCCGCACGCTCGCCATTCCCCCGTTTGCTCCCTTTTTCGCGACCCGCTCGCGAAAACGCCACCGTTCGAATGTTAGCACTTCGCGCTCAGTGAATCAGGGGAGCGGGTGCGGTGTTCGGTTGCGTCGCCGGCGCCGCGACCGGGTGCGGCTTGGCTCGAGGTTTGCGCGGGCGCGTGATCCCCGCGGCTTTGCGGAGTTCGGAAAAGGATCGATCGAGGAACACCTTCAGCCCGTCGAGATCCGGCGCGGCTTCGACATCTCCGGTCATCCCGAAATACAGCCGCTGGTTGTAGCTTTGAATCGCGCAGCACACGCCCATCTCGTTCCCAATGGGAACGTAGGGATAATAGGTCAGCATTTCGTGGCCGAGCGCGTACAGCGGAAACTGCGGCCCTGGAACGTTGGTGCACACCATGTTGAACGAGGGCAGTGGAATTAACGCCGCCATGGGTCCGAGCAGCGCCTGCACCGGAGCGGGCGTCGCGCCGGCCCACGTGCCGAACAGGCTCATCAGCTCGGCCACGTGCACGGCTTTGAGCGTCGAGGTGATCTGCGTGACCTCCTCGAGCAGCTTCAGTGGATTGCGGATATCCAGCGGAATGTTCACCGGCAGCATCGAGACCTGGTTGCCATAGCCCGTGTCGTTCTCCTTCGCCCGAACGTTCACCGGAACCATCAGGCGCAGCAGCCGGTTCTTGAGCGCGACCTTGTGCAGTTCCGCGTAGCGCTGGATCGCGCCGGCGAGCACCGTCAGGACCACGTCGTTCACCGTCGCGCCGCGTGAGTTCTTGATTGCCTTCACCTCGTCGAGCGAATACCGGGCCCAAGCTATGCGCCGCGGCCCAGCCAGAGGCCTGTTGAAAGGAAGCCGCTCCACTGGAGTAAGCATCCCCGGAATCATTCGCGCGAGTTCTTGGAATCCGCCCACGTTTTGCTCCGAGGCCAGCCCTTCGAGGATTTTGAGTGTCGCCGATTGCGCCGCGAGCACCCGGTTCACCATCTCCGAATACGAGCTGGCAAGCGCGTCCGCGAGCGAAGTTTCGGCGCCGGGAAACGGGCGGCGCTGATCGCGCTTCGGCTTTGCCCGCGCAGGCGGAGAGAATGCTTCGGCGTTCAGCATGACGTTCATCAGGCCGGCTCCGGAAACGCCGTCGGCCAGGCAGTGATGCACGCGCGCGATCAATCCGCACCGCCCGCCGTCGAGCCCATGAACCAGCAGCAGGTCCCACAGGGGCTTGGTGCGATCCATCACACGGCCGAACACGTTTCCCGCGAGCTTGCGCAGTTCGGTCTCGGTTCCGCGCTTCAGCGTGGTGAGAAACACGTGCTTGCGAAGATCGAAATCCGGATCGTCTTCCCAGGTGGGATGGCCGACATGAAAGGGCGGCGTCACCAAGCGCTGGCGATAGCGCGGAATCAGCGGCAGCCGCGACTCGACGTATTCAAGCAGCGGCTCGAACGGAATGACGCCATCGAAGGTCGAAACGCTGCCGATGTGCAGCGGCATTTCGTCCTTCTCAAGGTAGAGAAAGGCAGCATCCTCGGCGGTCAGCCGGTCGCCCGCGCGAACCTGGGTCATGGCACACACTCCTCCCGAGTGTCTTTTCGTTGTGTGTCAGTGCACGCGACGTGCCGCCGGGCGGAGCCGGCCGATCCCGGCCCCGCCGTCATTCAGGAGGTGTGCGGCTTCATCTCTTTAGTGAGCGTGCGCGGGGCGCGCCGCGCGAGACTTGCGCGCTTCCGCCGGGTGAGGATGCGCCGTGCGGCGAGGCGCAGCCATCACGTCGAGCAACGCTTTCTGCGCCGCGACAAAGCTTTCCACGCCCTGCCGCGTCAGGTCGGACAGCGTGGCGCCAGGAATGGGCGAAAAAGACGTCGCCACGGTTCCCGCCGCTTTCAGGCCGACCTCGACCTGCGCCGCCGCCGTATCGAGCAGTTTCT
Source organism: Bryobacteraceae bacterium (assembly GCA_035501755.1). Classification (GTDB taxonomy): domain Bacteria; phylum Acidobacteriota; class Terriglobia; order Bryobacterales; family Bryobacteraceae; genus Palsa-187. Next base: position 70,183 of record DATJVN010000066.1, read on the forward strand.
TCTGCGCCGCGATGAACGCGTCCACGCTCTCGCGCGCCAGTTCGGAAAGCTCGGTTTTCGCGATGGGTTTCTCCGCGCCACTGCGCGTTTTCGCGGCCTTCGCGGTTTCTTCGGCGACTACATCCAGGAACTTCTTCTGGGTCGCCACGAAGCTCTCCATGCCTTCCCGAGCCAGGTCAGCCAACTTCTCGCCCGTAAACGGTTTGCCGGTTTGGGCCGAATGCACCCAGGCTTCGCTCTGTTTGCCGGCGATGTCCAGGAAATGGCGCTGCAGGTCGATGAACGTCTCCACGCTGCGCCGCAACAGGTCGGTCATCGCGCCGGCCGCGGCCGATCCGCCCACCCGCTGCTTGACGCCCTTGAGTACGATATCGTTCTGCCGGTGCGCCAGATCGAGCAGAATTCGTTGCGCTGCAATAAAGTGTCCCAGACCTTCCCCGGCCAGCTCGCTCAAGGCCGAGGCGGGCCGGGCGGTGGTCAACCGGTCGCGGATCGCGTTCATCGCCAGCGCGTTCTGGCGCATCACGAAATCCAATAAAATTCGCTGTGTGGCGAAAAAGCTTTCAGTGCCCTGCCGCATCCATTCGGTAAACAGGGGAATCGGAGTGCTCGCCGGAGGATGCTCCGGGGTTTCCTTCTCTTTCATGACTGTCCTCCAGGTTTGCTGCATTGCAGCATCCAGCTATACTGTACGCCGGCCCGCGTTTTATGTCAAGATATTTTCGAGATTCACCCGAACGCGAGTGACGTTCTGTAATGCACAATGAGGGCCAAGTCGCGTGAGCCTGCCGAGGGTGGTCATCAAGAAGTACGAAAACCGAAGACTTTACGACACCACGGCGAGCCGCTACGTCAACCTGGAGGACGTCGCCCAGCGCGTCCGCGAAGGCGCGGACGTGCAGGTGGTCGATGCCAAAACCGGCGAGGACCTGACGCGAGTCACGCTCACTCAGATCATCGTCGACGATGCGCGCGGCGAGCCGGCGGGGCTGCCGCTCGAGCTGTTGCGCCAACTGATCGTCGCGTCGGATAAGGCGCGCCGCGACTTCATGATGTGGTACCTGAACACCGCCTTTGAAACCTATCAGAAAATGCAGGAGACGATTCACGAGCAGTGGAGCGGAGTGCGCTCCGCCGCGGCTGCGCCGCTTGAAACCATGCGCCGTTTTTTCGCTCCGCCCAGCGCCGCTGACGAGCAGATTGAGGAGTTGCGCCGGCGCATTGCCGAGCTTGAATCGAAACTCGAACAGGAAAGCGGGAGAAAGAAAGCGCGGAAACGGAAGCGAACTTAATTTCGGTTGGCCGCCGCGTTCAGCGCTTGCACCCGGGCCTTGATCTCGCGCTTTAGAATCTTTCCGCTATTGTTTTTCGGCAGCGCCGGCAGGAACAGCACCTCGGAGGGCAGTTTGAATTTGGTGACGTATCTCGCCAGATGCGCGCGGATTTCCTCCGGCGTCGCCTGCGCGTCCGCAGCCAACTGCACCGCCGCGCAGATCTGTTCGCCGAAAACCGGGTCGGGGATGCCGATCACCGCTGCCTCGGCCACCGCCGGGTGAAGATACAGAGCTTCTTCGATCTCGCGCGGCGAAATATTTTCGCCGCCCTTGATGATCAGGTCCTTCTTGCGATCGGTGATGTACAGGTATCCGTCCTGGTCGAGATAGCCGATGTCGCCGGTGTGCAGCCAGCGGCCGCGAATCATTTCCTGCGATGCCGCCGGATTGCGCCAGTATCCGGCGGTGACGTTGGGTCCTGCGACGCAGATTTCGCCGGTTTCGCCCGGCGGGAGCACCTCGGCGGTGTCCGACATGATGCACAGCTCGACGCCAGGGACCGGCTGGCCGGCTGACCCCGGCCGATACGGTTCGCCCACTTTGTACCCGGTCGCGATTGCGGCCGATTCCGACAAGCCGTAGCCCTGATCGACGATGCACCGGAAGGCGCGTTCGACGTCCTTACGCAGTGGCTCGGGCAGCGGCGCGCCGCCGCTGGTGATCCGGAACAGGCTGGAGGTGTCGAAGCGCTCGCGCGCTGGATGGCGCAGCAGGTACACGGCCATGGTCGGGACCAGCGGCAAATAGCGCACACGGTGACGCTCGATCGCCTGAAACACGCGCTCGGGATCGAACTGCGGCATCAGCACGGTGCTCCATCCCCACGCGTTGGCCAGGTGTTGCACCAGGACCCCGTAAACATGCGTGAGCGGCAGAGAATGCAGCATAGGACCCGGTTCCAGATCCGGATTCTGCAGCAGCGGACCCGCGATCGCCGCGAACAGGTTCCCGTGCGTGAGCACGACGCCCTTGGGTTTGCCCGTGGTTCCCGACGTGTACAGCAGCACCGCCAGGTCGGATGACGAGCGATTCACCGGCGTATCGAGCGCAGGCGCGCTTTCGACCACGGGAGCAATATTCAGCGCGTCCGGCACGCCGCACTCTCCGAAAACCAGCAGCCGCCGGGAGATCCGGGCTTCTTTCATGGCCTGCGCTACGCGTTCGGCATGGGAGGGAGCGGTCAGAACCAGGGATGCTTCCGAATCGGCCAGAATCGTCGCGACCTCGCTCGCGGTCCACTGCGGAATCACGGGAAGGATGGCTGCGCCGGTCATCCAAATGGCGGGAAAAGCGGCGGTTAATTCGGGAGAATTGGGCATCATCACGAGCACACGGTCGCCGCGGCTGACTCCGAAATCCTCAAGCACGCGTGCCAGCCTTCCACTCAGCCGGAATTCATCGAGATTCGTGTAGCTCTGATCGTTGAAGTACAGCCGGGTGTAAATGCCGAACCGGTTCAGATGCTCGATTTCGAGTTCGCTGAGGTTTCCGGATCGGAGATTGCGCAGGCTGGCGGTCTGATTCATGGCGCGATCCTCCCGGAATTATGCTGCAGCGCAAAATCATTGGCACGTGAGCCTCCATCGCCGATTCGCTTGCGTGGCGCGCTGAGTCGTCAATCGTTGGGGCAATTGGCGCGATAAGCCCAGCGAGACGAGCGCGATTTTGCACGGCCACCGTCTCGGGAAGGCTCGAGTCCGTGCGGAAACTATAGGAAATACGTGGAATTCAATTTGCTCTGAGTCACACAGCATTCGTTAGTTTTTTTGAGCCCTGCCCGCACCGCGATTCCGGTTCGCGGGAATGCTCCAGCGATACGTGTGTTCAGGGGACCCGGTCGGCGAGCCGCGAGCCCGCGGGGGTCCACGATTCTCGCCTCGCGGCAAGGGGTGTTGTTGTGATTCAGCGAAGACTCTCCGCTCTTGCGCTCTTTCTTATTCTCGCGACGGCGCTGATTCCGGCCGCTATGGCCCAGGTGGACGTCGCTACAGCCACTCTCAAGGGCACGGTTTATGATCCCAATCTGGGCGCCATCCCAGGCGCCACTGTCCTGATTACCAACACGGAGCGCGGTTTTTCCAAAACCGTCGCCACCGGCGAGGACGGGGCTTATCAGGTTCCGCTTCTGCTGCCGGGAATGTATCGCATCGAGGTTCGCGCCGAGGGCTTCGAAACGGTGATCGCGGCGGCCGTCGAGTTGAGCATCGGCCAAGCCGTCGTCTTCGACGCGCACCTGAAACTGGGGTCGGTGCAGAGCGAAGTCAATGTGACCGAGGAAGCGCCGCTCATCGAGGGTGAGAAGACCCAGCAGGCCAACACGCTCGCCAAGCTGGCGATCGATAATCTGCCCAACGTCACGCGCAACTTCACCGACTCGGTGTTCACGTTGCCGGGCGTGTCGAGCTCCGACGCCCCGCGCTCTCAATTTCCCGGCTATACCGGATTCGTCACTTCCGGATTTTCGATCGGCGGCAGCAACGGCCGCACCAACCTGGTGACCATCGATGGCGGCGAGAACGATTACGGCTCCGGCCAGCTTCGCACGCCGAATATCAGCGTGGAATCGGTGGAAGAATTTCAGGTGAACCGCAGCGCGTTCAACGCCGAGTTCGGATTTACGGCCGGTACCGCGGTGAACGTGGTGACCAAGAACGGGACCAACGCGTTTCACGGCAGCGCCTACGGCTACTTCCGCGATCAATACACCGAAGCGCGCAACTACTTCGACACGTTTTCGCAAACCCCGTTCGATCAGAGCTTTTTCCCCGGCGTCACTCTGGGCGGCCCTATCAAAAAGAACAAGCTGTTCTTTTTCACGTCCTATGAATTCCGCAAAATCGACACGGCGCAGTTCCGCAATTATCTGAACACGCCGGAGGCGCTGGGGATCAACGGCAGCCCGGACCAGTTGAACTACGTGAGGCAGCTCGCGGCTTCCGGAAATCCGACTCTCATGGGCCTTGCCGGGTTCTTTCAACAGGCGCTGGTGCCGATGAGCATTAATCCCGCGGTGGCGCCGCTGCTCGACGCCAACAACGGCATCTTCGACGACAAGACCCGCAGCCATGACTGGGTGACGCGCGTTGATTATCAGATCGGCGACAAAGATTCGCTCACCGCGCGCTTTTCGCTGGAGCACTGGGACTACACCAACATCGGCTCGACGATCGCCTACGCGCCGAGTGACGCGGCCAACACCTACGATCGCGATTACACCATCCTCGGCGCATGGAGCCACATTTTCACCGCGCAGGTGCTCAACCAGGTCCGGGTGCAGGTGGTTCCGCAGAACACTGCCGACCAGGTTCAGTTCGCCAACGGCACCACGGAGCTTTCCATCGGCAACATGGGTGTTTTCAATCAGAGCTACACCAATCCCTACAACACGCTCCAGCGGCGCTTCCAGTTCGAGGACTCGCTCACCTGGATCAAGGGAAATCACACTATGAAGTTCGGCGCATCCTACCGACCGGTTCATTATCTTGTGACCAATGCGCTGTGGTTCGGCGGCGAATTCGATTTCTTCGAAGGAACGATTCCGCTGATCTCGCTGGTGCCCGCCGCGGACCAGGCCGCGCTCGCCGGATTCAATGTCGCCAATGGTTATCCGCTGACTGGTCCACCGGCGACCAACCTGAGCGCGCTCGAATCGTTCGCGCTGGGCATCCCGGTCGATTACCGGCAGGGGTTCAACAATCCCACGTGGCAGGATTGGGCCAATTACCTGGGCGTGTTTGCACAGGACTCCTGGAAAGTCACGCAGAACCTCACGTTGAATTACGGCGTGCGCATGGATTACGACGCGGAGCCTGCGCCCGTGCCGCACAACACGTATTTTTCTCCGCGGCTCGGAATTGCGTGGCAGCCGTTCGGCGATAAGAAAACTGTGATCCGCGCCGGCAGCGGCATCTTCGTCGCGCCGGTGAATTTCATGATTCCATATTTGACCAACCTGTTGAACGACACCGGAAAATACATCAACCAGGTTGCGACCGCACTTCCAGATCCCACCGTCCTTGGGTTGTGGGCCTCGGGACTCGCCAGCGGACAGCTGCCTTTCGGGCAGTTGAACGCGTCGAACCTGGAAGCCTTCGGCCTGACGCCCGGCCCCGGCGGTAACGGCCGCGTGATCTTCTCGCTCGCACCGGATTATAAGAACGCGTACACCGTTCAGGCCAGCGCGAGCGTGGCGCGCGAGCTAACGCCCAGCACCTCGCTCGAGCTGGGCTACCAGTATTATCGCGGCGTGCACCTCCCGCTCGATCAGGAGATCAACTACGCTGAAACCGGCGCCTGGGATCCGGTCTGGGGACCGCAATACGCGCCCATCAATCCCAGCATTATCCAGAACGACGCGTACTCCTCGATCGGCAACTCGACGTACAACGGAGGAACGGCCTCGTTCACCAAGCGGTACACCAATCATCTGCAGGCGCAGTTGAACTACACCTTCAGCAAGGCGATCGACGACGTGACCGACTTCAACTCGCAGTTCGCCTCGTTCTTCCCCACGCGGTTGTACCTGGAGCGCGGAATCTCGGCGTACAACATCGGACAGAATTTCGTCGCCAACGCGGTCTACACGACGCCGTTCAAGGCCGGCGCCGGCGAAGGGCTCGTTTCGCGCGCGCTGGCCGATGTGACGCTTTCGCCGATCGTCTACCTGCGCAGCGGAATTCCATTCGACATTCGCGTGCCTGGCGCGGAAAACGGCACCGAGGGCCATTCGTTGTATGCGCGTCCGTGGTACGTGCCGCGCGATAGCGGCATCGGCCCGGATTACTACGATTTCGATCTGCGCCTCACCAAGGCGTTCTACATCGATCGCGAGCGCGGGCTGCGTCTGGACGCGATCGTTGAAGGGACGGATCTGTTCAACCATACCAATTTCAGCTCGGTGAACGGGCAGTGGGCGGTGGGCGATCCGTTCCTGCTCACCGGTCCGTTCAACGTCAGCGGGAACAAGGCTCTGCCGCCAACAAATCCGCTCGGGTTCACCTCGGCGTTTCCGGGAAGGCAGATGCAGTTCGCGCTCAAATTTGCGTTTTAGCGAGTCGATTCATGGTTCGTAGTTCGTCGTCGCTCGCGGGCGAGTCGCTGCACACGCAAAACTGACGGCGAACTGCGGACCACGAATGACGTAATTTATCGGGCCGCGGGAGGAAGTTGATGGCGAAAGAGATCGGAATCGAACGGCTGCGCATCCCGCGCTTACCGGGCGGGAACGACTACACCCACGCGATGGCGGCCCAACGGCGCAAGTTCGTCCAGGAACAAACCGGCGCGGAATTTTCGCATTTCGCCCAATATTCCTTCGATCCCGCGATGCTGCCCGGCAACATCGAGAATTTTATCGGCGTCGCGCAGGTGCCGCTCGGCGTCGCCGGGCCGCTGCGCATCGCCGGTGAGCACGCCCGCGGCGATTTCTACGTTCCACTGGCGACCACGGAAGGCACCCTAGTCGCGAGTTACAACCGCGGCATGCGCCTGCTGACGGAAAGCGGCGGCGTCAAAACCACCATCGTCGAGCATTCCATGCAGCGCGCGCCAGTGTTCATCTGTGCCGACGCGCTGGCCGCGCGCGAATTCGGAAAATGGGTGGAGCAGCATTTTCAGCCGATCCAGGCCGCTGCTGAAGCCACCACCCGAACCGGGAAACTGGTTAACATCGGGCAATATCAGGTGGGGCCGCTGCGCTATCTGCGCTTCAACTACACCACCGGCGACGCCGCGGGACAAAACATGACCGGCAAAGCTACCTGGGCCGCGTGCGAATGGATCCGCCGCGAGTTTCCGGGCAAGGTGAAATATATTCTTTCCGGCGGAATCGACACCGACAAGAAGCATTCGCAGATGAACACGATTCTCACCCGCGGCCGCCGCGTGATCGCCGAGTCGGTGCTGCGCCGCGACCTGCTCGAGAGCATCATGGGTGTGGACCCGCGCCGCCTGTTTTTTTCGCGCCAGGTCCATAGCGCGGGTGCGTTTCTGGCCGGATCGGCGAACAACGGGGCGCATGCGGCCAACGGCCTGGCGGCGCTGTTCATCGCCACTGGACAGGATGCCGCCAACGTCGCCGAATCCCACGCGGGCATCAGCTACAGCCAGCTTTTGGATAGCGGCGACTATTACTGGTCCTTCACGCTGCCGGCGCTGATCGTGGCCACCTACGGAGGCGGAACGGGACTGGCGACGCAGAAGCAGTGCCTGGAGATGCTGGGCTGTTACGGCTCGGGCAAGGCGGACAAATTCGCCGAAATCTGCGCCGCGACCGTTCTGGCGGGCGAGGTCTCGCTCGCGAGCGCGGTCCTGGCCGGCGACTGGGTCACCAGTCATGAACGCATGGGAAGAAATCGTCCGTAGCGTACGCTTACGCCCCTGCGTGAAAAAGGGGACAGCCCGCTCTGTCCACTCCGTCCGTGCGGCGGCGGTTCAACAGCTTGCGTCTGGGGACAGAGCAGGCTGGCCCCTTTTTCACGCAGACGGTTACGGCTGCGCGGCTCGCTTCGCAGCGGCTTCGACGCTGACGCCGTGATCCTGCAGAATCGAGCCGATCGCGCGCTCCAGCGCGGCGTGAGCCTTGATGTACGCGCTTTTCGCCACCACTTCGGACGAGCGCGCCTGGGCTACATAGCTTTCATACTGGATCACGAAAAAAGCGGTGGAAACCCCTTCGCTGAAGCGCGTCTGCTCGAGCGCCAGGGACTGTTCCTGCAATTCGCGCGTCTGTTTAGCCGCCTCGTAAGACGCCTGGGCGCGGCGCATCGCAATGACCGCGTCCTGCACCTCGACCTGGGCCTGGTTGCGCAACTGGCGCTCGCGAATCTGCACCTGGCGAAGCTGAAGCTCGTCGTGCATCTCGTCCGCCTGCGCCACGCGGTTGCGCAGCGGAAGCGTGAGGTTCAGCCCGATCGAGTAGGTGGGATTTTTGCGCGTGACGATCTGGTCGAGGACCGTCCCGAATCCGCCGTTGAACGCAGGGTTGGAGCCGAACGGAATGGTGGCGCCGGCCAGGGCGTTGTTTTGCGCGCTGCCGACCAGATCAAGCTCGGGGCGCAGGTTGTCTTTCGATCCTTCCAGGCTGATTTCGGTGAGTCTGGTCTGCAACGCCGCCTGGCCCAGGTCGGGACGGTTGCGATAGGCCTCTTCGAGAAGCTCGGCCAGAGCGGGCGTTTCGCCGGAAGGCGGCGGGGCGAGCGTTTCGGTGGGGATGATGCGCGCGGCGCGAATATCGGCGTCCTCGATGCCGCGCCGCGTGATCACGTTCTTGACGACGGCTTCCTGCTCCTCCAGCAGCCCGCGCGAGTTGATCAGATCCTGCCGGCTTCCGGAGACCTGCGCGCGGGCGCGGCTCAGCTCCAGCGGCGCGATCACGCCTTCATCGACTTCAGCCTGCGTGTCGGCCAGGAGCTTTTCGGCAAACGCCAGCGTTTCTTCTTTCACCTTGACGTCCTCGTAGAGCGCGACTAGGTCCGTGTACAGGCGCACGATTCCGTAAACCACTTCGATCAACTGCTGGCGAAACAGAAGGCTGCTGATTTGTTGTTCCGTCGCGCCGATGCGGATGTAGCGCTGGTTGACGCGGCGGCGGAATCCGCGTAGAAGCGGCTGAGTGACGGTGAGGGAAAGATCGGAGTTGATGTACGGATTGATCACATAGAAACCCGGCACGTTGACCGTTTGCGCGGTGTTGCTGAAGGCCAGCGTGACGTTGGTTCCGGGACTGAACGCCTGCTGAAATCCCGCGTTTCCGGTCTGGATGTCGGCAGGGGCGACCAGCGCTGGAAACGCGAGCGGGCTGAGCGAGGTCTGATGCATCCAGGAGTAATTCGCGAACAGCGACGGGTCGAATGCGGGGACGGGCGAGCCGGGCGAGAGCGGAAGGTTGGTTTGGGTCGAGAGATTGATCTGGGGCTCGGCCAGAACGCCCAGCTCGAGCGCGTTGCTCGCGACCGAAGTTCCCGGAGTGGATTGGGTCGCGGCCTGGGTGAGCAGCGGGCTCAACGGACCGCCGACTCCGGTGGGCGGCTGTGCGATGGTGTAGTAAATCCCCCGCGTGACCCCGCCCCCCTGCGCGCGCAGAACTTCGGTATCGGCGATGGGGAGCGCGTAACGAAGAAGCTCGACGTCCAGGTTGTTTTCGATCCCCAGGGCGATCGCGTCCGGAAGCGCCAGGTACAGATTTCCGCCGCGCAGAAGCTGGCGGATCCGCGCCGTATTCTCGAAGTCCGGAGCCGGGACTTGACGGGGAACGTAGGGGCGAAAAATCGCCATCGTTTCGGAATTTGCCTGGAGGGCCAGGCACAGGAATACGGCAAGAAGGCGTTTCATTGGATCTCCAGAAGGACCGAAAAAGCTTAGGATAACGTCATCGGTCCGACTTTTTCCGCGTCTTTAAGAACGGTTATGAGGTTGTTGAAAAGCGGACAGACCGCTGGGTCCACGCCGACCGCTCTCAAGGAATTCAATTCGGTGCGCATCGGGAATAGAGTAGTCTGTCCCCTTTTTCAACCGCCTCTTAGTAACCTCTGAGGCATTTTCGGTCATCATTACGTGATAGCGATCTCTGAATCGCAGAAAGTCAATCGAATACCCCATGGGGTGAGGAGCTAAGATGAAGAAGCAATTGGTTTTGTTGTTTTCATTGCTGGTTATGACGGCAATGAGCGTGTTCGCCGCCGACGTTACCGGCAAGTGGGTGGGTGAGGCCGGGGGCAGAGGTGCGCCGCCGAATTTCACCTTCAAGCAGGACGGGTCGACGCTTACTGGTTCCACCACCGGGCGTGGCGGGGAAACGCAAATCTCCAACGGCAAGGTGGATGGCGACAACATTTCGTTCGAAGTCACGCGCGAAATGAACGGCAACTCGATGACGATCAAGTACTCCGGCAGTGTTTCCGGCAAGACCATGAAGCTGACCATGGAAACGGCGCGCGGGAACCGTGAGATCACGCTGACCAAGCAGGAGTAGTTTTTCCGAAAACAAAAAAACACGCCGGCTGGCGGAGGGTGTTATTCCTTACCTACGAAATCTTCTGATAGCCGGCGTGTACTTTGTGTCCACGTCCCTCGCCTTTGCGCAAAGCGGAGTGGTGAAATCCGAGGGCCAGCCGATCCCCGGCGCGACCCTCCGCGCAAGCCAGGGCGATCGGATTCTCGAAACCGTCACCGACAAGAACGGCGCGTTCCAGTTCACCGGCATGTCGCCGGGGCAGTGGAATGTCGATGTCGACATGTTCGGGTTCGAGCGGGCGCGGAAAGAAGTCCAGATCGGGGCGAGTCCCACCAAAATCGATTTCACGTTGCAACTGCGCGACCGGTCGCGGCCACAGAGTCGGCAGGCGGCCGCGGACCTGTTGGATGCCGGCCAGTTGTCGGCGGGGAGTGCGGAGATGCCGGCGGTTTCCGCGGATATGTCGCAGGTCAACACTGATTCCGCGAATCAATCTCTCCTGGTGACCGGCAGCATCAGCGCGGGCGTCGAGACCAGCGCGGCCGACATGCGCGACTTCAATACGTTCGGTCCGGGCGGATTCGGCCGGGGTGGTCCGGGTGGTCCAGGAGGTCCCGGTGGACCGGGTGGTCCAGGAGGTCCGCAGGCTTTGGCGGCGGGAGGAGCCGGTGCTCCGGGCGGCGGCGGATTCGGCGGTGGAGGCGGACGTGGCGGCGGAGGGTTCGGGGGTGGTGGTGGACGCGGAGGATTCGGCGGGCGAGGCGGACGCGGGCCGCGCGACCGCAACGGCAATCCGGCGTTTATCGGAAATCGCAACCCGAACAACAATCGCATCACCGGATCGATCTTCTATACGCTGGGCAACTCGGCGCTGAACGCACGGCCGTTCGCGGTGAGCGGAATTCCGCAGCCCAAGGCCGCATACGGGCAAAATCGTTACGGGTTTTCGGCGGGAGGGCCGCTGTTCATCCCCAAGCTGTTTAGCGCTCCAAAAGTTTTCTGGTTCGTGAATTATTACGGAAATCGCATCCGCAACGGCGTGGACAACTCCTTCAGCGAGCCGACGGCGGCGGAACGCGCGGGCAATTTTTCGGCGCTGCCCAACGTTATTTATGATCCGACCACCAACACGCCTTTCCCCGGTAATCAGATTCCGGCAACCCGGATCAGTTCCATCGCGCAGGGACTGCTGAGCTACATTCCGCAGCCCAATCAAAACCTGGCAACCACGAACAACGATTTTCAGTTGATCGCGGCCAATCCCAACAACACGCAGAACCTGAACACTCGCGTGAACACGACCATCACGCAAAAGGACACGCTCGCGTTCACGTTCAATTATCAGAGCCGCTACACGGCGACGTTTGAGACCTACGGCTGCTGCGACCTGGTGAACGGCCACGGAATCAACACGCAGATCAACTGGAGGCACCGCTTCGGCGCGCGCAGCTTCAACAACGTCAACCTGACGTTCAACCGGAACACGAACATCACGTCTCCGTATTTCGAGACCGGTCCGAACGTGGCCGGGGCGCTGGGAATCGAGGGTCCGGCGGGCGACTCGCGCAACTACGGTCCGCCGAGCCTGAGCTTTACGAATTTTTCTGCGTTGAACGACACAAACTTCGCCAATTCCGCAGTGTGGAGTTATGGCGCCAACGACCTGCTGCAAATCCGGCGCGGCAAACACAATTTGAGCTTCGGCGGAGGGTGGACGCATTATTTGAACTACTCGACCACCGATCCGAATGGTCGCGGGACGTTCAATTTCACCGGGACACAGACGGCCGAGTACGGGGCGAATGGGCTGCCGGTTTCGGGCACCGGCTACGATTTTGCCGATTTCCTGTTGGGAGCGCCTGAAGAGAGCTCGATTCAAGGCGAGCGCAGCCTGTATTTCAACAGCAACGGCTTTAACGCCTTCGGCACGGACGATTGGCGCGTCACCAGCAATCTCAGCCTGATTTTGGGGATGCGCTGGGAATATTTCACGCCGTGGCAGGAAGAATATGGCCACATTTCAAATCTTTTGATCGGGCCGAATTTTTCCTATGTCACGCCGGTGTGCGCCGATCCCAGCCTGAGCTGTTATCAGACTGGACTTCCCGGCGCGCTGATCCGTCCCGACAGGCACGATTTCGGTCCGCGAACCGGCCTCGCGTGGAAGCCGTTCCCCAAGCACAGCACGGTGGTTCGCGTGGGCTACGGGATCTATTACAATCCGAGCCAATACAACAAGTTCATGTCGAACCTGGGCGGCCAACCGCCGTTCCAGCTGGTGCGGCAGGCGACCACCAGCACGGCCGATCCGTTGAATCTGACGAGCGGCCTGCTTCAGACCGGCGGGAAGTCGCTGACCAACACTTACGCGGTCGCGCTCGACTACGCCAATGCGTATTCGCAGACGTGGAACATCAGCATTCAGCAGAATCTGCCCAAGCGCTGGATTGTCGAGGCGATGTACACGGGGATCAAGGGGACGCACCTGGACGTTCCGGAAGCGCCGAACCAGGCACCGCTGGGTTCGGCGCTCACCGGATACGAGCGCCTGCCGATTCCCGATATCGGCGCGTTCACTTTTGACGCGCCGGTGGGAAATTCGAACTACAACGCGCTGCAACTGCGGCTGACGCGGCGTTTCCAGCGTGGAATTTCCACGAATTTGCAATACGTCTGGTCGAAGGCGATGGACGATGTCGCGCTGGCGCAGAATTTCTACGATCAAGCCGCGGAATACGCTCTCTCCAACAATAATCACACGCAGGCGGTGACGTGGAACTGGATTCTGGCATCGCCCGTGGATGCGCAGCGCGGATTCCTGTCGCACCCGGCGTTTCTGGCGAAAGCTTTGAAGGACTGGACACTGTCCGGCAGCCTGACGGCGCAGACCGGCCTTCCGCAAACCGCGACGGTGAGCGGAAACCTGGACGGCACATCATCGATCTCCCAGCTTCGGGCGGACATTGTTCCCGGCGAATCCATTAATTCGGGAAGCGGATATTTCAACCTGGCCGCGTTCACAGTGCCGCCGTCAGGGACCTTCGGCGACGCGGGGCGCAATACGATAACCGGACCGGGGCAGTTTATCGTAAACCTGTCGCTGGCGCGGAGTATTAACCTGAATTCAGAGCGGCGCCGGCTGGAATTTCGCGTGGATACGACCAACACCTTGAATCACGTGAATCCGTCGGGATTGATCACCATCGTGAATTCGAGCGAGTACGGGTTCATCACCAACGCCGCCATGATGCGGCAGATCACGGCAACGGTGAGACTGAGGTTCTAAGCGATGCGACGAGGAATCTTTCTGCTTGCGGCCACGCTGCTGGCGCAGGAGCCGTTCATCATCCGGACGGAGACCAAGCTGGTGATCGTGGACCTGACGGCGCGCGACAAGTCCGGGCGGCCGATTACGAATCTCACCAAGGACGATATCGCCGTGTACGAGGACGGCGTGCGGCAGGACATCAGCGTGTTCGAGCTGCAGAAGCTCGAAGGCGAGCCGCTCACGCCTGTTTCTTTCACGGCGAAATCGCCCGGCACGATCGAAGAGAAGGCCGCGCCCAAGCCGGCTGCGGCGAAACCGGTGGTGGTGACGCCCTCGAGCGGGACCATCAAGTATCAGGATCGCCGGCTGATGTGCCTGTTCTTCGACATGACCACCATGCAGCCTCCCGAGCAGTTGCGCGCGCAGGAGGCCGCGATCAAGTTCCTGTCGAGCCAGATGACCACCTCGGACCTGGTCGAGATCATGACCTACACGACCGCGATCAAGGTGGTGCAGGAATGGACCGACGACCGCGAGACGCTAATCACGGCGCTTCAGAAGCTAACGATCGGCGAAGGGTCGGACCTGGCGGACATGGCCGCGACCTCGGCGGATGAGGGCGACGACAGCGGAAGCTTCGCGGCGGATGAAACCGAGTTCAACATCTTTAATACCGACCGAAAACTTGCGGCGATCGAGGACGCCTCGAAAAAGCTGAGCATGTTTCCGGAAAAGAAAGCGCTGATCTACTTCAACAGTGGGATCCAGAAGACCGGGGTCGAAAATCAATCGCAACTGAAGGCCACCACCAACGCCGCGGCGCGGGCCAACGTCTCAATTTATCCCGTGGATGCGCGCGGGCTGGTGGCGCTGCCGCCGGGCGGCGACGCGACGCAGGCCTCCCCGCGCGGAACCGGAATGTTCACCGGGAGCAAGCAGGCGAGCGTCCGCAGCAGCTTCAACGATTCGCAGGAAACACTGGAAACGCTCGCGGCCGACACCGGCGGAAAGGCCATGCTCGACACCAACGACCTGACTATGGGAATCCGCCAGGCGCAGGAGGACATGAACAGCTACTACATCATCGGCTACTACAGCCACAATCCGGCCGAGGATGGAAAGTACCGGCGCATTGATGTGAAGCTGGTGAACAAATCGATCGCGGCGAAACTGGATTTCCGGAAGGGATATTTCGCGGCGAAGACGTGGAAGAAATTCAACGCGTCGGATAAAGAGCAGCAGCTTCAGGAGGCGCTGACGCTGGGCGATCCGGTGAGCGATCTTCCACTGGCCCTCGAGGTGGATTACTTCCGCGTGGCGCGGGAGCGGTGCGTGGTGCCGATTTCGGTGAAGATTCCGGGGTCGGCCGTGGGGCTGACGCGGCGCGGGGAAAGACAGACGGCCGAATTCGATTTCATCGGCCAGGTGCGCGATGCAACGGGGAAACTAGTGAGCGGCGTGCGCGACAACATCACGGTGAAACTTTCCGGCGACACGGCGTCGAAAGTCGGGCAGCGGTATCTGCAATATGATGCCGTGCTTCCGCCGCTCGGCCCGGGAACTTATTCGCTGCGCTTCCTGGCGCGCGAAAACACGACCGGAAAAATGGGCACGTTCGAAACGAAATTCACCATCCCCGATCTGGGCAGCGGGTCGAAGATGCGGCTGAGTTCGGTGGTGTGGAGCAATCAGAAGGAGCCGTTGAGCTCAGCGGTCGGGTCGGTGGACGCGAACAAGAAACTGCTGGCCGCGAGTCCGCTGGTGCAGAACAACGCCAAGCTGATCCCCAGCATCACGCGGGTGTTCCGCAAGGACCAGACGCTGTACGTCTATTTCGAGGTCTACGACCCGACGACGGATGCGGACCGCAAGACGCCGAGCCTCGAAGCGCAGGTCGATCTGTTCCTGGGCGCGCGAAAAATTTACGCCTCGCCGGCGGCGCGGGTGGTGAAGCTGGGCACGGGGCGTCCGGGAGTCGCGCCGTTCTCTTTCCAGATTCCGCTGGCGAAACTCCCGCCGGGCCAGTATATTTCGCAGGTGAACGTGATCGATGAAAATGGGCGGAAGTTCGCTTTTCCCCGGGACGAAATCGTCCTTCTGGCGCCGGACAGCGCTCCGGCTGCGAGATCGGGGCAAAAATAGTTTCTCCGGCGCTAGGTGAACATGTACACGCCGAAGATCAGCCCTCCGAAAACAACGGCTGCGGCGACCACGTAGATCGCGTAACGCATCATGCGATCGCGGCTGCTCAACACACGAGCTTCGTCTTTTTTGATCTGCTCGTCGAGGCTATCGAACATAGACACCCCCAAAAATAAGGCCAATATCAGGGCTCGGTTCGCGCTGCCTGGATTATATGCCCGTTGAAACTCGAAGGGAAGCCCCCGGGAGGGTCCGCAGGAGGGGCTGTAATGATTCGTAAAGCAGTGTAATCGAGGGCCTTATTGCGCGGATCGCGAAAAGTACCGATAATGGACGCATGATCGCCCGTTGTCTTCCGTTCGTTGCACTGATCGCAGTTGGCCTCACTTCCGCCAACGCAGCCACGCCGACCTTTTCAAAAGACGTCGCGCCAATTCTGAATGAGCACTGCGTGACATGCCATCGCGCCGGCGAGATCGGGCCGATGCCGCTGTTGACCTACGAGCAGGCTCGTCCGTGGGCCAAGGCGATGCGTACGGTGGTCGCGCAGGGGAAGATGCCGCCGTGGCATGCCACCCAGGAGCGCGGAGTTTTTTCAAACGATCGGCGCCTGACGGACGAGGAAAAGGCGACGCTGATCGCGTGGGCCGACAACGGCGCGCCGCAAGGCAATCCCAAGGATCTTCCGCCGGCGCCGAAATTCAGCGAAGGCTGGGAGATCGGACAGCCGGACGCAGTGCTGACGATGAAGACGGCGTACCACGTTCCGCCGCAGGGCACGGTCGCGTATCAGTATTTCGAGATCCCCACGAACTTCACGGAAGACAAGTGGGTGCAAGCGATCGAAGTTCGTCCGGGGGTGCGCCGCGTGGTGCATCACGTCCTGGTTTTCTGCCGCGAGTCCAGCGTCGCGGAAAGGCTCCAAAGCCAGCAACCGGCCGGACTGGTTAGCGATGCGAACGGCATTACCGGGCACGGCACTCTGAGTGGCAGTGCGAAAGCGCAGCAGGCGGCGTTCTCGTCGATCCTTCCGAAGATGCCGTTCGGAGTCGGCGGCGGCGGAAACCGCGGCGTGCTGATCGCGACGACGGCGCCGGGCACCAACGCAATGGTGTTTCCCGCCGGAACCGCGGTGCTGATCAAAGCCGGGTCGGTTTTGACCCTCCAGGTCCACTACACCGCTAACGGGACCGGAGCGGACGATCAGACCAGCGTGGGGATGGTTTTCGCCAAGGAACCGCCGCAGCAGGAGATGCACAACAGCGCGTTCATCAATGCGCTGTTCACGTTGAAACCGGGCGATCCGGACACCGAGGTCGCGTCGATGATCCAGTTCAACGAGAATTCGCACATTTACGCGCTGTTCCCGCACACGCACCTGCGCGGGAAGAGCTGGGAATACCAGATGATTTATCCCGACGGACATTCCCAGGCGGTGCTGTCGGTCCCGCACTACGATTTCAACTGGCAGACCTATTACGAGTTCGCGACGCCGCTCGCCGTGCCCAAGGGCGCGATTCTCGAGGGTGTGGCGCACTACGACAACTCGCCCAACAATTCCTCGAACCCCGATCCCAAGATCGCGGTGCATTGGGGCGAGCAGACCTGGCAGGAGATGCAGTATACGGGCATCACCTTCACGGTGGATCAGCAGAAGCTGGCGGAACCGCCGACGGGCGCAGCGGAGGCGCGCGGGCAGAAGTAACTCGTGTTGTAGGTCCGACCAACGCGCTTCATCAGTGTCGCGCCTCGAAATGCGCGCAGCTTGCCTGAGGCGCGACAGTCATGCAGCGCGTTGGTGATCGGCACACGCTATTTCCGGAAAACAGATCTAGAAGACCGCCGCGCCGGTGGGCGGTGGCTGCGCGGGTGCGCCGGCGTTGAGCGGCATGGAGCGAATCCGCTCGCCCGTCGCCGCGAAGATCGCGTTGGCGATTGCCGGGGCGATGGTCACAATCGGCGTTTCACCCGCTCCAGCGGGGGCCAGATCCTTGCGGTCGATCAGAACCACTTCGATCGACGGGACGTCGCGGAATCGGGGGACGCGATATTTCGAAAAACGCGCGTTCAGAATCCGGCCGTCTCCAAAATCGATCGCTTCGAACAGCGCGCCGCCCATCCCCTGGATCACGGCTCCCTCCACCTGGTTCTTCAGTTGATCGGGATTGAGGATCGCGCCGCATTCGAACGTCTGGACTACGCGGACCACGCGCGGCGCTCGTCCCGCTTCGCAATGCACCTCGGCGCAGGCGGCGACGTAGGCGCCCTTTTCGAATCCGCCGGCGATTCCGAATCCCACGCCGTTGCCGGATTTGCGCTTGCCCCATCCGAATTTATCCGCGGCGGCGTGAAGCGTGGCCCTGAAGCGATCGTCCTTCAAATTACGCAGGCGAAATTCGAGCGGCTCGATGCCGGCGAGCGAGGCGAGCTCGTCCATGTGCGATTCACGCGCGAAATGATTGGCGGTCGCCGCGAGGCCGCGATAGGAGCCCTGCCGCAGCGGCGCTTTGGAAGGATGGAATTCGATTTTGCGGTTAGCGACATCGTACATGGTGTTGATCGCCGAGGCGCCGGAATTATAGTTATGAAATTCCCACGCGACCAGCCGGCCGTTATTATCGATGCCGCTGCGTACCTCGATCAGGCCGCCGGGCCGGAAATAGGCCCAGGTGAACTCCTCTTCGCGCGTCCAGACGAGCTTCACGGGTTTTCCCGCGGCTTTCGCCAGTCGCGCGGCCTCGATGGCGCACTCGCCCGTATGCTTTCCGCCGTAACCGGAACCGGTATCGGGCATCAGCACGCGCACATTTTTTTCCGGAACATGAAACGCCTGCGCGAGCTCCTGCTGCACGCCGAAGGGGCGCTGGGTTCCGGTCCAGACGGTGAGCCGGTCGCCGTTCCA
Source organism: Bryobacteraceae bacterium (assembly GCA_035501755.1). Taxonomy (GTDB): domain Bacteria; phylum Acidobacteriota; class Terriglobia; order Bryobacterales; family Bryobacteraceae; genus Palsa-187. Next base: position 88,782 of record DATJVN010000066.1, read on the forward strand.
GTCTGCGACGGCGGCGCGAGGCTCCAGTGGTGCGTGCGCGATGTAGGCGATGGTGTAGGAGCTCGAATGTTTCTTGTAGGCGCCGGCGAGCGCCTGATCGAGCGACCCGCTCTGGTTGGCGCGGCCTTCCGACGCGGTCTGCTTCAGGTCGGCGAAGAGAGTTTTCGCGGAAGTCTGAGGATCGGCCTTCCACTGCGCCTTGATCGCTGCGAGCGCATTTGCCGCGGCTGTGGGATTGGAGGCGGCGACTCCGACGAAGTCGTCATCATGGACCACAGTCACGCCGGCCTTTTCCGCCGCGCTGGTGTCGAGGGAAACCAGCTTCGCATCGAAACGATCCGGCCGCAGAATCCGGCCGTAGAGCATTCCGGGGAGCTTTCCATCCGAGGGGTAGCGATGACGACCGGTCACGATGTTGCGGCCGTGAATTTTGTGCACGGAGGTTCCGAGCACCTTCCAGTCCGCGGTCGCTTTGGGTGCAGCCGAGCCTGCGTCGGCTTTTTCGAACGCCGCGTTTTTCGCGACTGCGGCGAAATCGATCTTTTCCCACGGCTGATCGGGGAGGAGCCGGCGGGCCGCAGCGGCTACGCGACGGAGCTGCGGGACCATTTGCGGCGTGGTCAT
>DATJVN010000067.1:0-28571 GCA_035501755.1 Bryobacteraceae bacterium
GTGCGCGCAGCGTTCCGCTCGGCGGCCGGCTTCGATCCGGCCGATTTGTTCGACGCGAATTCGGCGCACGCTTTCTCCCGGGACGCCTCAGGGATGGCGAAATTCCTGGAATTCCGCGCGGACCTCGCGCGCCGCCAGCAGGCGGAGTGGATCGCGCAGATCGAGGCGATGCGCAAAACGTCTCCTCAACTCGACCTGGTGCTGACGCACGTCGACGATCGCTTCGACACGACCATGCGCGACAAAATTGGAGCGGATGCCTCGCGCGTGCTGCCGATGCTTGCCGATCACGATTTCACTTTCCTGATCGAGGACCCCGCCACCATCTGGAACCTGGGTCCGCAGCGCTATCCGCAGATCGCGTCGCGCTACGGTGCGCTCACGCCCGCGCGCGACAAACTGGCGATCGACATCAATATCGTCGAACGCTACCAGGACGTGTACCCCACCAAGCAGCAGACCGGAACGGAGCTGTTCGAGCTGGTGCACACCGCTTCCGCGGCGTTCCCGCGCGTGGCGCTGTACTTTGAGAACTCGATCGCGCGCCTCGACTGGCCGCTGCTGGCCTCCGCGGCGTCCAACGTCACGCGCGCCGAACGCGCTGGAGCGAAACTGGTGATCGATTCAGTCCACGGCGCGGGAATTCCGTGGAGCGGCGCGGCAAGCGTGGACGGGAAGACATGGCCCGTTGCCGATGATGCGGTCCTGTGGCTTCCGCCCGGCGTTCACGCGATCGCACCCTCCGCCGCGGCTCCGCCGATCCGTCTGGTGGACTTCAACGGCGAACTGAAGTCCGCCGGGGTTGTCCCCGGCGGCATCGAGTTCGCGTATCAAAGCAGCGGGCGCGCCATGGCGAAACTGGACCGCGATCCGGCGCGGGTCGAGATCGATGGCGTGGAAGCTCATCCGGAGATGCTCAGCCAGATTCTGGTGCTCCCGCGCGGACAGCACATCGTCACGCTATTCAGCTCAGCGGCGCATCTCTCCGCGCCGTCCCGCTGACTCAGATCGACCGTTCCAGCAGATCGCGCGTGCGGGTATCGGGCTCGCCGCGGAAGAACTTTTCCAAGGCCTCACTGAAAACACGATCCTCGGGCGCAATCAGGGCGAAAAGAGTCATCGAAGAATGGAATTTTAAATTGTCCGGATAGCCGAAGATCCGGTCGACCGAGATCCCCTCGACTGCATTCACCAGCCGCGCGCATTCCGCCAGGCGCGGCCCCAGAACGGCATGCTTCCAATACGCCTCGGCTTCCGCGCGCGAAGAGATTCCGAAATAATCCGCGGTCGGGCTCGACCCGAGGCCTCGCATCTGCGGAAAGATGAACCACATCCAATGCGATTGCTTGCGTCTGGCGCGCAACTCGGTCAAGACCTGTTCGTACACCGGATTCTGAGCATCGAGAAAGCGCTGGAGGTGAAAAGGATCGTTCACGGCGTCCGGCCCAATCTAGCGCGCGGCGGCGTGGTTCGCAATCCGGGCGAGCAGGTTTGGCAACGCGGTTGCGCTTTGCTTGTGTGGGAAGCGTTATGCGAATGCTAGCCGGCTCGACTCTTTACCAGCCCGTACATGAGCTTAGAGCCATCCTGACGCGCACTTCGAACGGGATTTTCAGTGAAGATCTGGGGGGATCGTACAATCCTGGAATCCAGGCGCGGAAAAAATGTTCGGTTACACCGAGGCGGAAGCAGTTGGATGAAAGTCGCGCGAAGGTAAGCTGGGGCGTGCTGCCGCACGTGCGCGCGGATCGCAATTAGCTCGGCGTGGTGTTTCAGAATCTGATCAGCAATGCGCTCAAGTATCACGGAGGCCACGTGCCGGAAGTGAAGATCGCATCCGCCGACCTTGAGGAGGAGTGGCGCTTCTGCGTCTCCGACAACGGCATCGGGATCGCACCGCAACACCAGGTGCGCATCTTCGACATTTTCGAGCGCGTCCATCCGCACGATTATCCTGGAGCAGGCATCGGCCTGTCGATTTGCCGCCGGGTGATTGAGCGGCATGGCGGCCGCATCTGGGTGGAATCCGAAGAAAAGCACGGCGCACGATTCTGTTTCACGTTGCCAAAGCCGTCGTGACCGGCGCGTTGAAGGGCGTCCTCGTTCAACCGAGTGGAAACTGCGTTCCTTCGCGAATCGCAGAAGGCCGGACCGCAGGCGTGCCGGCGCTGAAGTTTCTTCGATTTACAAATCGCGTTTCGCCTGCGCCAGGACCGGGAATTGGTGTTCGGTTTGCTAACAGTTTCCCGAGTCTGGGAGGCCGCTCAAAAAAGGGAACAAAACACTCTGACTGTCCCTTTTTTTGAGCGACCTCCTCAAAGATCCGACGTTACATGAAAGACAGAATTAGAAGCGTTGTAAAGAATCACGCCGGCCTGGGACTGAAGCTGGACGAGATCGGAGATTCGACGGACCTGTACCGCGCGGGAATGACATCGTATGGAAGCGTGGTGCTGATGATCGCGCTGGAGAACGAATTTGCGATGGAGTTTCCCGACGGACTTCTGAGCCGCGACGTGTTTGAAAATATCGATTCGATCGCAAACGCCATCGAAAGCGTGCTCCAGCTGCAAGCGTGAGGGAGAATTGATGATTCCTCAAACCGAGATTATCCCGGCGGAGTTGATCGCATCGGAGGCTTTTCGGGAAGCGCTGGGAATCGCGGCTCATCACGCTCGCGACGTGGATCGCGAGGCCCGGTTTCCGACCCATGCCATGGAGGCCTTGCGCGCGGCAGGCGCGCTCGGATGGGGAGTGCCGCGGGAGTTCGGTGGCGCGGGCGCGCGGATCGAGGATCTGGCCGGCGCCACGCTGCAGCTTTCGCGGCGCTGCGCTTCGAGCGGGATGATCTTCGCCATGCACCAGATCCAGGTGGCGTGCATTACGCGCCACATGGCGGGCTCGCGCTGGTTCGCCGATTACCTGCGCCGCGTCGTGCATGAGCAGAGGCTCATCGCGTCGGCGACGTCGGAATCGGGGGTGGGCGGCGACGTGCGCCGGAGCAACGCCGCGCTTTGCCCGGTCTCGGATAACGGCGATGGGCTGGTCGGGTTCGAAAAAAAAGCATCCACCATTTCCTACGGCGCGCAGACCGACGATCTGCTGACCACGCTGCGCCGCGCTCCCGATGCCGAGCACAGCGACCAGGTCCTGGTCCTGACCATGAATCGCCAGATGCAGCTCACTCCGACGGGCGAATGGGACACGCTGGGGATGCGCGGCACGTGCAGTCCCGGATTCGCGGTGAAGGCGCGGTGTCACGCCGATCAGGTGCTTCCGGTCCCCTTCGCCAGCATCGCCGCCGAGACGATGGTGCCGTATTCGCACATCCTTTGGTCGCACGTGTGGCTCGGAATCGCCCTGGATGCCTTTGAGCGCGCGCAGAACTTCGTTCGCGAGCAGGCGCGCCGCACGCCCGGCGTCACTCCTCCCGCGGCGCTGCGGCTCTCCGAGCTTTCCGCGCGCATGGCGCAGTTCCGCGCGCTGGTGGAAGCATCGCTCGAGGAATTCCGCTCGGCCGAGCGGCCCAAGCTTTCGACGGTCGGCTACGCGCTGCGCATCAACAATCTGAAAATCGCGGCGTCGGAAGCCGCGGTGGAGATCTGCGAGGGAGCGCTGCGCGTGTGCGGATTGGCCGGATACGGCAACGCCGGACCGTTTTCCGTGGGACGCAATCTGCGCGACGCGCATTCCGCCGTTCTGATGATCGCCAACGACCGCCTGCACGCCACCAACGCGGCGCTGCTGACGGTCCACCGAGAGGGGAAATGACCACCGCTGCCGAAACGGATAGTCGCACACAGTTTCTGGATGAGCTGATCGACCATGGGCACCTGATTCCCAGCGGCGAGCCCGGTATATACGGACGCGGAGAACGGTTCGAGAAAATCTTCACCGCGCTCGACGGTCTGGTGACGCGCACCGGCGCCGCGGATCGTCCCGAGCGTCCGCGTTTCCCGCCGGTCATGCCCCGCGTCACGCTCGAAAAAGCCGGATACCTCAAATCGTTTCCGCAGTTGTGCGGATCGATTTTCAGTTTCGCCGGGGCCGACGCCGCCGCTCTTGACTTGGCCACACGCGCGGAGCGCGGCGAAGACTGGACCGCGCATCTTTCCAAGACCGGCGTCGTCATGGTCCCCGCAGCCTGTTATCCAGCGTATCCGGCGATCGCTTTGCGCGGGCCGCTGCCGCCGCGGGGAGTCGCGCTCGATCTCGGCCCCTGCTACGTTTTCCGCAACGAGCCTTCCTCCGACCCGGCGCGCATGCAAATGTTCCATCAGCGTGAACTGGTGCGCATCGGCGAGGCCGAGGACGTGCTGGAGTGGCGCGACGCCTGGATGTCGCGGGCCACATCGATATTTCAAAACATCGGGGTCGACGCGAAACTGGACGTGGCATCCGATCCGTTCTTCGGACGCGGCGGCAAACTCCTCGCCAACAGCCAGCGCGAGCAGCGCCTGAAATTCGAAATGCTCGCGCCGATCGCTCTGAGCGAGCCGACCGCGGTGACGTCTTTCAATTTTCATCAGGAACATTTCGGAGCCGCGTTCGGAATCCACTTCGAAGATGGCCGCCCCGCCAACAGCGCCTGCGTGGGCTTCGGGCTGGAGCGCATCACGCTCGCTTTGTTCCGGGCGCATGGAATGGAGCTGTCGCGTTGGCCCAGGCGGGTCACCATCGAATTGTGGCCGGAGGAAATGGAGCTGAACGGAACTTCGCCGGGGAACTAGTCAATGATGGTCAGCCTCCTGGGCCTCGATCCGGCAAGCTACGCGCCCAGCGCGCTGCACGACGCCGCGCGCACCTTCCGCGAAACCAACTGCTACGTGGATATCTGGATCGAGCTGCTGCATTCGCTGGGAATCGATCCGGCGAGCGCGATGGCGTTCGCCTGCACCGTCGATTTTGAAGGCGATCAGTGGACCTTTTTCAAGCCTCGCCCGGAAGAGCTCATGCGCCTGTACGGAATCGACGTGCATGAGATGCAGCTTTACCGCGGCACGGTGGATCACATAATCGAGCAACTGCGCGCCGGGCGAACCATCACCATCGAGACCGATTCCTTCTACCTGCCCGACACCGCGGTCACGGCGTATCGCCGCGCGCACGTCAAATCGAGCATCGCCGTCGAGGCGATCGACCCGGACGCACAGCGCTTGCGGTATTTCCACGGCGCGGGCTATTACGAGCTATCGGACGATGATTATCGCGGAGTGTTCCGGCTGCGGCCCGGCGGATTTCCCGAAGACGTCCTGCCTCCTTATGTTGAGATGATTCGTTTCGACGCCGGTCCGCGGCTGGGGCACGAGGAACTGCAATCGTGCGCCGGCGAGACGCTGCGTCGCGAGCTGGCGTATAAGCCGGCGCGAAACCCCTGGGTCGCGTTCGGAGAGCGCCTCGCGCTCGATCTGCCGCATCTTCTCGACGAACCCGAAAACGCGTATCACGCCTACGCCTTCGCGACGGTGCGCCAGTGCGGCGCGGCCTTCGAGGCGGCCGGGAGCTTTGTCGAGTGGGCTTTTGATGGATCATCCTACGCGATCACGGCGCGCGATGCGTTCGCACGGCAGGTGAGCGGAGCGAAAGCTCTGTTATTCAAGCTCGCGCGGCGGCGCGCATTCGATCCCGCGCCGGCCATCGAGCAGCTCGCCGCGGATTGGGAGATCGCGATGCAGTCCCTCGATTGCCTCTCGCGCGGCGCGGCCACGGGGGCGCCATGACTGCATCCTTCGCCGCCGTCACGCGCGAGTTCACGTCGCGCATTCCGCTGATCGCGGGATGGGAACTCTCGACCGAGCATGGCGATTTCATACCCGCGCGCGTTCCCGGAACAGTCGCGTCGGCGCTGCGCGAACAGGCCGCTTGGCGCTTCGGCTGCGGCGTGCGCTTTGATCCCGGCAAGCACACATTCCGCTGCCGCTTCGAATGCGAGCCTGCGCGGCCCGGCGAAGAAATCGTTCTTGAAATCGGTGGAATCGCCACGATCGCGGAAGTCTGGCTCAATCAGCAACAGATTCTCCGCTCGAGCTCGATGTTCGAGCCGCACCAGGTATTAGTAACGCACGCAATTCGCGAGCGCAATGAGCTGAGCATCGTCTGTCATTCGCTTTCCGAAGCTCTGCTGCACAAGAAAGCGCAGGCGCCGCAGGCGCGCTGGCGCACGCGCGTCGTCGCCGACCAGCCGTTGCGCTGGTTCCGAACCACGCTGCTCGGCCGCGCCCCCGGATTTGCGCCGGAGCCTGAGCCTGTGGGGCCCTGGCGTCCGATCGCGCTGCTCCGCCGCAGCGTCGCGCTCGATCATGCCGTAATCCACGCCGCGCTCGACGGCTCGTCGGGAGTAGTCCGCTTCGAGTGCCGATTTCGGCCGCTCGACCAACGCGTAGAGCCGGTCGCGGGCAGGTTAATTGTCGGCGGCGAGGCCGTGCCCCTGGAGTTCCGCGAGACGCACATCTCGGCAACCCTTCGGCTCGCCAACGTGCGCCGCTGGTGGCCGCACAGTCATGGGGATCCGTCCCTGTACCCGGCGCGGGTCGAGCTCGATCTTCCCGACGGCTCGACGGCGGTGCTCGACCAGCCCGCGGTCGGTTTTCGAAATATTCGTTTTTCGAATGGCTTCGAGCTCAACCGCCAGCGCATCTTCACGCGCGGCGTCGTCTGGACACCGCCCGATCCGGTCTCGCTCGCGGCGCCCGAAACCGTCGTGCGCGAGCGCCTCGAGCGCCTGCGCGATGCCGGCTTCAACCTGATTCGTCTCGCCGGCACGATGGTCTACGAAGACGAGCCTTTTCATCGCCTCTGCGACCAACTCGGAATGCTGGTGTGGCAGGACCTGATGTTCGCCAACATGGACTATCCTTTCGAGGACGCGGCGTTTCACGAAACCGTTTGCGCCGAAGCGCAGCGCGAACTCACGCGCGTCGCCTCCCACGCCAGCAGCGCGCTCATCTGCGGCAATTCCGAAATCGAGCAGCAGGCGACGATGCTCGGCCTCGATCCCGGCGTCGCCCGGGCGCCGTTTTTCGCGGAAGAACTTCCGCGCATGGTGGAAGAATTCTGCCCCGGCGTTCCCTATGTTCCCTCCGCGCCCTCAGGCGGCGATCTTCCGTTCCGCCCGCGCACGGGCGTCGCGAACTATTTCGGCGTAGGCGCGTATTTGCGTCCGCTTGAAGACGTCCGGCGCGCCGAGGTTCGCTTCGCATCGGAGTGCCTCGCGTTTTCGAACGTCCCCGAGCCGGAAGTCATCGAAAAAATGACGCTCGATAATCGCGGCGGTATTTCGCCGACGCATCCGGCGTGGAAACGCGCCGCGCCGCGCGACGCCGGCACGGGTTGGGATTTCGAAGACGTTCGTGACCATTACCTGAAGCTCCTTTACGGCGTCGATCCGGCGGCGCTGCGCTACAGCGACACGCCGCGATATTGGGAACTGTCACGGACGACATCGGCCGAAGTGATGGCGGAAGTTTTCGGCGAATGGCGGCGGGCGGCCTCGCCGAACCGCGGCGCAATTATCCTTTGGGCCGCGGACCTCGAACCCGGAGCGGGCTGGGGAATTCTCGATTCGCGCGGCTGGCCGAAGGCCGCGTACTGGTCCCTTCGACGCGCGCTCGCTTCACGCGCCGTGTGGACCACCGATGAAGGGTTAAACGGTGTCGATATCCACGTCGCCAATGATCGGGCGAGCGCCATGGATGCGTGGCTTCGCGTGGCGCTTTACCGTAGCGGCGAGCAACGCGTCGCCGAAGCTGGGCGTCCCATTCATGTGCCGGGCAACGACGCCATGACGCTGGGCGTCGAAGAAATTCTGGGAAGGTTCGTCGATGCCGCGTGGGCTTATCGCTTCGGTCCTCCTGGGCACGATGTGATCGCGGTGGGCTTGCACGCAAGCCAGAGCGACCCTCCCTTCGCGCAGTGCTTCCGATTTCCGGCGGGACGTCCCACGGGCCGCCGCCCCATCGCGGAGTTGGGAATTTCAGCTCGTGCGGCCGCGGTGGATGACGCGACCGTTGAGGTGACGCTGAGTGCGTCCCGTTTCGTCTGGGCAGCGCGGGCCGTCACCCCTGGCTGGCTGGCTGACGATTGTTATTTCGGAATCGAGCCGGGCGTCGCATGGCGCGTCGTCTTCCGGCGCCTGCCCGACGCAGCCGCGCCGGTGACTAATATTACCCTCAGCTCGTTCAACGCCGAAGGGCGAATCCGGATCCCCATTGGGAGGGCGGAATGATCTCGCTCGATCGCTGGTTCCGCTCGGGCCGCTATTCGCTTTTGTCCCACGCCAACTTGCCGGAAAAAGATTGCGAGCCCCTCGGCGTGGTGATGGCGCCTCCGCTCGGATGGGAGGACGTCTGCTCGTATCGGCCATTGCGATTTCTGGCGCGCCAGCTTGCGCGAAACGGTTTCCCGGTATTGCGTTTCGACCTCCCCGGGACAGGCGACAGCTCCGGCGATGCGCTCGACCCCGGGTTGTTCGATGCGTGGGTACAATCGGTCCAGGACGCAGCGGCGGAACTGCGCGCCATCGCGGGACTGGACCAGATCGCGGTCGCGGGCGTCCGGCTGGGCGCGATGCTCGCGCTCATCGCGGCGGCGCGCGGGGGTGGTTTCACCGACCTGATCCTGTGGAGTCCCGCGGCCACCGGAAGAGGCTTGCTGCGTGAGCTGCGCGCCTTCGCCGGCGTTCAGCTTGGCGAATACGGACGCGGCCAGGACGCGCCGCCGCAGCCCGCGCCCGGGTTCGAAGTCGGCGGATTCCTGATTTCGTCGGAAACCCAGCACGCTCTCGAAGCCGTCGATCTGTCGTCGCTTCCGCCCATGACAGGCACGCGCGCGTTGATCCTGCCGCGCGACGACCTTCCCGCCGACGCGAAGCTTCTTCGCGCGCTGCATTCCGCGGGATGCGACGCTCAGGTGCGGCCCGGCCGGGGCTACGCTGCCATGATGGCGATCCCGCATGAGGCTGTTCCGCCCCAGGACACCGGATGCGAGATCGTTCAATTTCTGCGCGCGCGCCCGAGCGCGAAGACGCGCGACATGCAGCCGCCCGCCGCGCGCGTCGCCATTGCGGACCAGGGCGGCGGTGTGTTCGAGACCATCTATACACTGTCGCAATCCGGCGTGCGCATGTTCGGCATATTGTCCGAGCCAGCCGCAAAGGCGCAGCGCAGCAAGTGGTGCGCTCTGTTCCTCAATCCCGGAGCGACCCGCCATATCGGCCCGAATCGCATGTGGGTGGAAGCGGCCCGGCGCTGGGCCGCTCGCGGCCTGGTCTCTCTTCGCCTGGATCTGGCCGGCATCGGGGAAAGCGACGGCGACACCGTGCTCGACGTCGAGCGCCTTTATCAGGACTCGCTGGTGGATCAGGTCGAGCTGGCCCTGGATACCCTGCGCGCCCGCCTCGGAATTCACCAGTTCATCGCCATCGGCCTGTGCTCCGGCGCCTTCTGGGGACTGCACGCCGCGGTTCGCGACGCCGATGTTCGCGCCGCCGTGCTGCTCAACCCGCGGCTGTTCCAGTGGGATCCGGAAGTGGACCGGCTGCGCGCGCTCCGCCGCACCGTCAAAGGCCTGACCAGCTTCGCGGACTGGCGGCGCATCGCGCGCGGCGAAGTAAGCGCGGCCGACATCAAGCGCATGGCCATGGAAGGGTTGCGCGCACGCCACGCCCGTTCCGACAGGCCTTTCGAGATGCAGATGGAGGCGCTCGACCGGGCGCGCCGCGCTCTGGAGCGGAATCACAGCCGCGCCACCATCATCTTTACGGAAGGTGAACCGCTGTTGAACGAAATGGAGGACCTGGGAAAACTCCCGCCGGAAACGGATCCGTGCATCCGCGCGATCCGTATTCCCAATGGCGGGCACACGTTCCGCCCGCTGTGGATTCAGAAGTTGGGGCATGAGCTGATCGATGCCGAAATCGGGAACGCGATTCACCAGGTTCCTGAATGCGTCACGGAATCTCGCGGATGAAGACGCGGCAGGACGAAATCAATCGCGCCGTGTATCATGCACCGCAGGCTTACCGGCGCTATCGCGCGAATTTTCTCTATCCGGCCGAAGCCGCGTGCCTGCTGAAATATCAGCCGTGGATCTCCGGCCGCGACGTGCTCGATGTCGGCGTGGGTGCGGGAAGAACCACGCTTTACCTGGCTCCGCTCGCGCGCCGTTATGAAGCTATCGATTACTCGCCGGTGATGGTCGATTACCTGAAGTCGGCGATGCCCGACATCAGCGTTCGCCAGGCGGATTTCAGGGACCTCGGAATCTTTGAAGCCGATTCTTTTGATCTGCTCTTCGCGAGCGACAACGTCATCGATCTTTTTTCGCACGAGGATCGCCTGCGCGCGATGAGCGAAGTGCGCCGCGTGCTGCGCCCCGGCGGCGTGGTCGCATTTTGCGCGCATAACCTCCGCTACCGGCGCGCGTTTTCAGGCCCGCGGCTGGAATGGTCTTCGAACCCGGCCTGGCTGGCGTCGAACTGCGCGAAATTTCTCGTGGGTAGCTGGAATCACCTGCGGGTCGCGCGGCTGCGGATCGCCGGGGAGGAGTATGCGCTGTTGAACGACCAGGGCCACTTCTACGCGTGCCTGCACTACTACGCCTCGCGCCCCACCGTGACCGCGCAGCTTCAACGCTCGGGCCTGCGCGTGGTCGACGTTTTCGATCGCGACGGCCGCACGGTCGCCGAACGGGACGACGACAGCCACACTCCGCACCTGATGTACGTCGCCCAGCGGGAGTGAGTTCAAACCGCCCGCAACGCGAGGTTCACCGCGATCATCACCAGCGACGCCGCAGGAATCACCAGCAGCGCCGTGCGCAAGCGCTTGGGATCCCCGCCCGCGATCGACCCAATCACTCGCGAGCTGATCGCGAGGCCAAGCCAGCCGGAGCTGATCGCGATTCCCTGTGCGGTCGCCGTCATCGTGTGGACCCGGTCCGCGACCATGGCCAGCACGGTCGGAAAGACCGGCGCCATCGCCATGCCGGCCAGAAACACGGCCATCCCCGCGAAGCTGGTGGTGCGCAGCATCCAGAACGTCGTGATCGCCATCAGGATCGAAGCCGCGAGAGTCACGGTTTCCGCCGGCACCGTGCGCAAAATCTGCGACACCACGACTCGCCCGATCAGCAGGCCCAGCGCGAATCCCAGCGAGAGAATGTTCAGCGCGCGCGATTCCGCCATGCCCTGCGCGATTAAATGCTGAGCCAGCCAGTTCCACACGCCAACTTCGCACGCGACGTATAAAAACAGCATCAGCGCAAAAAGAAACAGCGCCGGTTTCCCCAACGCCGGACCGATGTCGGAAAAGACAAAGCTTTGACTGCCGGACGGCGCCGGCATCGGCGTCGCGACGTGAATCACCAGCGTGATCGCCGCGAGTGTCGCCACCAGGTAACACAAACGCACGGAATTGCGGCCGAGCAAATTCGCCGAGATGAACGGCGTCGCCAGGCCGCCGAGCCCGAAAAACAGGTTCAGAAGGTTCAGCGTGGTCGCGCGGCTCGATTCGGCGACATCGCTTCCGAGCGCGTTGGCTCCGGTGACGATGATACCGCCCCCCAACCCCAGCAGGAACAGATAAAATACGATGCTGCCGAATCCACCCGATTTCGGCAGAAGAAACAGCGCTAACGTTACTAATCCCAGCCCCATCACCAGGCCGGCTTTCTTGCCTTCGTTGTCGATCAGCGGCCCGACCCCGACCGACGCGATGATCAGTCCCAGCGCCTGCATTGACGCGATGGTGCCGTTTTGTTTCGGTGTCAGATGGAAGCGCGCCGAGAGATCGGGGAGTATCGTGCCCAGCATTGCGGCGATCATGCCGTACACGAAAATCGCCAGAATCGCGGCGAGAATCAGCATAAACGGACGATCTTATCATGCGCCGTCGAATACGCGACATATGACCGAATACTCCCCGCCTACTTCGCATCTCGGTAACAGATACTTGCGATTTTCAGGTATTTTGATCGGAAACCTTGCCACGCTTCGGGTTCATCTTTGTAGGTGGGGTCGCGTCGCGCGTAGGAGGTGCAGAACGCCGGCGGGCGCCTACCAGGAGAATCCATGAAAAAAATCGCCTTGCTCGCTTTGATGGCAATTGCCGGCCTGTCGCTGGTCGCTGGAGCACGTAGTACCGACCCGTGCTCGACGGTGACCATTGCGGACGTCCCCCCGCCGGCATGCGCGCCCGATTGCTCAAGCTCGCGCTGATACCACCTTATTGAAACGGTAGTAGAATTTAGGCGATGGATCCGCGTCTCATCGCCACCGTTGTCTGCGCGGCCGCCGAGCTGTTCGCAGTCTTCCGCCTGGTTGCCATCCGGGCCCATCGTGCTTATCCCTGGTTCGTAACCTATTTGATTGCTGGGTTACTGCAATCCTTTATATGGCTTGCAGGACCAACGACCAGCGTGGCTTACGTCCGAGCGTACCGGTGGACTATGCCGGTAATCATTGCGTTGCAGGCGGTGGTCGTACTGGAGCTATGGCGCTCGCTTCTGTCGTGTTATCGGGGGATTCACCGCATCTCCAAGTGGCTGGGCGTTTTGGTCCTGCTGGTCGGAGCCGGCGTTGCATTCTCCACCGGTTTCGACCATTTGCAGATGCATGGCGAGCCGATCAAGCTCGTCACGTTTCATTGGCTGATGTGGGCCGCCCGTTACACGGGGAGTATCCTGTGCATCGTCTGCGCGCTGCTGTCATTCTGGGCCGTGATCTTCGATCATGGGGTACCGCGCAACACCAGCCGCCACGGAGAACTCCTCGCGTTTTACTTCGGCACGCAGGCGATCGGATTTCTGGTGATCAACCTCACGCATGGCACGTCGCCAACCGTAGGCATCTACACGACCTTGGCCGCGGCGGCATTTTATGTCGTGTGGGGGTTCCGGCTTACTGTCGACGGCAACGTCCCGACGGAGCGGCTGATGGTGCGCCGTCCGGTGAGCGGCCGATGGGATCTGCGCTGGGTGTTCCGCCGTCTGACTCCATATTAGGAGCTTGTTTGAAAAATTCCTCCACAGGCTGAAGCCTGTGAGTGGTCAATAAGAGTTTTTGCAACAAGCTTGGATCGCGGCTTTAGTGCTGCGCTGTGTATCCCGCCGGTATCGCGAACACTGAATCCGGAATGCCCGCCGTCGAGTAATTCCCGCCTTCCATGGTGGTCTCGAATCCGCCCCCCATCCGCGCCAGCGCCTGGGATGCCATCGCCGCCTGCTGACCGCCCTGCTTCTGCATCTCTTCCAACCGCGCGCGCATCTGCTCCATCTGCGCCTGCTGGGCGCCGCCCATGTTCGTCTTGATTACTTCGAGCACCGGCACGCCGTTAAGCGAGGCGAGCTTGCGTTGAATATCGGCCATCGCCTTCCCCATGGACGAAGCCGCGCCCCCGCCAATCGCTGCCCATGGGAAATGGTCGCGGTTCCGGCGATAGAACGCGCTCAGCTCGGCTGCCCCCGGCACGTCACGCGCGACCCAGATGTGGATTTCCAGCTGCATTTGCATTCCTTGCCGTCCGGGGTTTTCCGTTTCCACCGTCATCAGCATCTCGCTCGCATCATATCCGTTGATGTTCTTTTTCTGCCCCGTTTCCTTGACGTCGGCAGTCACGCTCATGCCGCTTGTGGGCTGCGCCATTTCGGCAAATTTTCTTACCCGGTACGTTTTGTCCGAATGCGAGATCGCCGTGACGGTTTGCGCGTCGAAATCGATGAGCGTCGATGTTCTGGCGCCCTCGATCATCATTTTTTGTCCTTTGACCGACGTCTTGGTGACTTCGCCCGCGCCTTGCGCGGTCTTGCGCGTCATGGTATAGCTGAAATCCGCGCGAGCCGCGGTCGAGCCGGCAAGCGCAACCAGAAGCAGGATGATCGTTCTCATAATGTGTCCATTCTACGCGTGAAAATAATGCGCGATCAACTGTAACGCACCGGCCGCGGCGACCTTGGATCACATTGCGGTTTGGAGATCATCGTGCGCAACTGATACCGTAGGATTGTGCTCGGCATGGCGTGGTTCACGCGACAGAAACCCGGCGTCGAGGGCGCCGGCGAAGGTGAAAAGAAAGTCCGCACGGAGGGGCTTTGGCTCAAGTGCGAAAGCTGCGGCCAGATCATCTGGAAAAAAGCGCTGGACGAGAATCTTCAGGTGTGCCCGCGCTGCGACCATCACTTTAAGCTCGACGCCCGCGCGCGCCTGGCCACGCTGTTCGACGAAGGCGTTTATGACGAGCATGACTCCGGTCTGATCTCCACCGATCCCCTCAATTTTGTCGACTCCAAGCGTTACAAGGAGCGCCTGGCGTCCATGCAGCAGGCAACCTCGCTGTCCGACGCGCTGATTTCCGCCTCCGGCAAACTCGCGGGACGCGAAGTGAACATCTGCGCCATGGAGCTGAAGTTCATCGGCGGGAGCATGGGAGCGGTGGTGGGCGAAAAAATCACGCGCGCCATTGAACGCTCGCTCGTCGCGCGGCGTCCGCTGGTGATCGTGTCGGCATCCGGCGGCGCGCGCATGCAGGAAGGCGCCATCAGCCTAATGCAGCTCGCCAAGATCTCCGCCGCGCTGATGCGCCTGGATGAAGCGCGTATCCCCTACATCAGCGTGCTCACCGATCCGACCACCGGCGGAGTCACCGCGAGCTTCGCCATGCTGGGCGATCTGAACGTCGCCGAGCCGGGCGCGCTGATCGGCTTCGCCGGCCCCCGGGTCATCGAACAGACCATCCGGCAGAAGTTGCCCGAAGGCTTCCAGCGCAGCGAATTTCTGCTGGAACACGGCTTTCTGGACGCCGTGGTGAAGCGCAGCGAGATGAAGGGCTATATCGCCGACGCGCTCAGCTTTTTCTGCGACTGAAGCCGCGCGCGGTCACCGTCGGAATTTGGTCAGATCCTTCGCCGCTTCCATCCAGTTGTAGACGATCGGGCAGTACGTGGCGCGGTCCACGAACTGCCACATGCGGCTGGGGATCGAACCCGACCCTTTGAGCAGGTGCGGAAATCGTTCGCAATTGCCCGGCCGCGCTTCATACACCGTACATTCGTTCCCGTCGAGAAAAACGCAACCTGCTTCCGTGCGCTTCAGAATCAGCTCACCATCTTCGCCCTGCATCGTGTATTGCTTGAGGAAATCCTGCTTGCCGATTCCGAGAAACTTGGCTAGCCGCTCGATATCGCGCTCGGCGATTTCGACTTCGGTGACGCGGCAGCACTCGGCGCACTGGCGGCAATCGATCTGCGCATGCACCTCTTCGGCAGCGCGTCGGAACTGCCGCTCCACCCATTCGCGCGACTTCAAATACCTGCGAAAGCGCAGATTTTCATCGCGCTTTTTTTCTCCCAGACGCCGGATCTCGATCAAATCGGTGACCACGCTTTAAGGGTACAATTACGACGTGTCCGATCGCCTGTATCTTTCCTGCTGGATGCGCAACTGGACCGAGTCCAACATGCTGCGCCACTTTGAGCGCCTGCTCGGTCTGTTTCCGTTTTCGAAGCTGGCCCAGCGCGGCCCGGAAGTGCGGGTCTACGCGATTGAGTACGCCGAGCCCGCGCAGATCGAGAAGGATTTCGCTCCCGGCGCCGACCCGCGGCTCCTGGTCGACACCGCGCGCGAGTTCATGCATGACGATTGCCTGTGCGAAGTCGACGCCGCCTGGGACCTGTGGCAGTTCGACCCGGAATGGAAGCTTGCGCCCGCCTCGGTGGTCCTCTCCTGCTTTGGCGAGCGCTTCGAGAACGAGATTGGCGATCACCTGCGCGTCGATTTCGGAGTCGAGTCGCGCTTCGTTCCCGATCCGGGCATTGAGGGAAGCGTGCGAATGAGCCAGTCGAATCTCAAGAGCCTGGTGCATCTGGTGCATGAAGTGGAGCGCGCGTTGCCGCTCGATCGACGCCAGTTGTGGTCGGAAAGCGGCGAGAGCCCGGCGGAGATGATCACCAAGGCGCTGGTGAACTGACTCAGCTTGAACTTACCGGATGTTCTTCGCGGTCTGATCGAGCTCTTCCCGCGTCCTGGCGTAGTCCGCCCACGCGTTAATGAGGGACGCGAACTCGCCGGATAAATCGGAATTCAGCTTCACGTATTGTCCCCATTCCGGGCTTGACTGGGCGTTCCGGTTCGCGGCCGCGCGAAGCGACGCCTCCGCGCTGGAGGCGAATTCCTGCATGACCGGTACGATTCGCCTCACCGCGGTCTGTTGCGCCGGCGAACCCTCCTGCCCGGCCGCGTCCAATTTATTGGCGAGGCCGCGCAAGGTGGCGATATCCTGCTGGTACAAGCTGAGGACTGTGGCCTGCGCCTGCGCGCTCACAGCGAGCAGGTTCAGTGTGGCGATATCGCTGCGCAACGAAGCCGCAGCGCCCTTCGCGCTCAAGAGAAGTTCCGCGATCTTGTCGCTGTGCGCGTCGCCGGAATCCCCGGAACGCACGGCCGGCGACGCCAGCAAGACTGCCAGAACTGCGATGAACGCTTTTCGATGCATACGAGATCCTTGCTCATCCGTCGGCCGCTGTGAAAGCAGGAATTGAGCAGCCCGGCATCCATCGATTCTACTTGACTGGCCGCGTCCGAATCTCCGAAAAAATTTCATAAACCGCTTCCGTCACCGCCTCGGGCGCCTGTTCGGGAATCATATGACCGGTATTGGGAACAATCACCTGGCGTCCGCGCGCCGAGCGCCACGCGAGCTCGGCCTGCAGCTCATTCCACAGGTCCTGATCCACGCCCGAGCGTTGTCCCGCGGTCAGCACGATCAGCGGCAGGTCGCCGAACGTTCCCATCGCCCGCACTTGGGCCGCGCTGACGCTCACATCGTCGCGCGCCGCGGCCAGCACGGCTTTGGGCTCCCAGCGCAGTGTCCAGATTTCGGCCCACTGCTCCCGCGAAAACTGCGGAGGCGCCGGATCCGGAGTCGGCGCGAGCAGGCGCAGCAGGCCGAATCGAGCGGCGAGATCCAGCGCACCCGCGGCCCACAGGCGAACGAAGCGCGGCATGGACGCGTGCGCCGTGTCCTCCTGCGACGC
Organism: Bryobacteraceae bacterium; assembly: GCA_035501755.1. Taxonomy (GTDB): domain Bacteria; phylum Acidobacteriota; class Terriglobia; order Bryobacterales; family Bryobacteraceae; genus Palsa-187. The sequence goes on from DATJVN010000067.1 coordinate 17,026, forward strand.
GTCCACCAGCACCATCCCAGCGACCTCGCTCGTATACATCGCGCGATAAACGCGAGCGTCGTAGCCGCCGCCCGCATGCCCGACCAGAATATAGGGAGGCTCGATCGAGGCGGAACCGAGCAGCGCGTGCAGGTCGCGCGCGGCGGACTCGCTCGCCGACGGATACGGCCCGGCATCGCTCCACCCCAGCCCGGCGCGATCGTACCAGCACGCCTGCGTGAACGCCGCGATTTCCGGCTGCACCAGCGCCCAATCGAAGCCCGGCATCGAAGGGCCGGATTCGAAAATCACCGCGGGAGATCCCTGGCCCGAGCAAAAAATGTTCATGCGCCGGCCGCCGATATCGATGGCGTGTCCGATCCGCGGATTGCGCCGCGCATCGCGCCACTCGCCGAATTTTTCATAGCTCCAGCCGAAGAAAAGCAGCGCGGCGGCCGCAACTGCTGCCAGCTTCGGCGCGCGAATTCGTGATGGCTCCACGGCGTCAACGTAAGATTGAGGGGCGGTTGTCCTGGCATCCAAGCTTAAATCGAGTGCGAACACTTCCGACGGCGGCTTCTCTTCAAACTGGATCTCCGGCATGACCGCCGCATGCGAAGTGGTCCGCCATCGCCTCCACGCCGCTGCGGCCGCCAGCAGGGTTGCGAATAAAAGAAATTGGCTGACCCGGTGGAGCAGCGTGAACTCGATCTGCCCGATCAAAATCTCCGCCAGCAGCAAAAACAGAATCGCGTAGATCCCCAGTCTCACCGTCAGATTCCCGCTACCCGGCAGATACGAGCAGGTAAACGGGATCTTCCGAAACCCGTCGAGCGCCTGTTCCGCGATGAACACACCCGCGCACACCAGAACGGCGACGTGCTCGACGGCGGGACGCCCCGGCCAGATCGCCAGATAGAAAAGCGCCGCGGCGATCCACATCGGCACTGCCGTCAGCAGGTACAGCGCCCGCCGCACAGCCCGAAAGTAGACGAGCGGGCTGTGCACGGCCGTGATTTTGAAAACCCAGTTCGCGGGAAGTGCGGCCGGCAGCGCGAAAATCGCGCGCGCTCCGACGATCGCGAACAGCAGCACCACGAATCCGCCCACCAGCAGCGGCGAGTTCAACTGGTCCCACGGCTCCCGCGAATATCCGTAAATGAGGCTTTTCGCATAAGCCAGCGCGACGGCGAGGCCGAAGCCGCCGTATACCGCGAGCAGAAACCGGTGCTGCCGGCTGCGAGCGATGGTCCGCGCGGTGAACAGCAGGATCGCGCGGTCGAGCGGCCGCGTCAGAAGCGCGCCAACCACACGCGAACCGAGGCGCAGCGAATTGCGCGATCCCGGCGCGATGTCCGGCTGCTCGACGATCTTGCGGACTTGCCGGAAGTAAGCGAGCGCATAGCTCGCCGCGGCGACGGTGAACGCGATCGCCGTGTTCCGGATCGCCCGCGCGGCCAGCGGCACGAAAACCGCGTGCATCGACCCGTTTAGCCGGTGAAACAATCCCAAGAACCAGAACGACGGCAGAAATTCGAGAATTCGCCGATTGGCCGGATCGGCGAGCGCCTTAACGCTCGCGAGCGGCGGCGTTAGAAAGAAAATTCCCAGAATCGCGAAAAATCCGGTGAGTTGGAGAAAGCTTGACAGGCGCAGAAACACCGCGTAGCTCACCACCTGCGCCGCCAGGCCTTGCATCGCCAGCAGCGCGGAAAACACGAACACGCCCGCGGCGATCATCGTCAGCCAGTACGCGGAGAAGGATCGCGCCAGGCCCAAGGCGCCGCTATCTGAAGGAATCGCCAGGAAGCCGAACGCGAGGCCGGTAAATGCGTTCACCGCGCCCACGCTCACTCCCAGCGCGGTCGCGATCGCGGCGATCTTGGCCACAAAAATCGTGCGCAGCCGCACGGGCAGCGGACCCAGCACCAGCGCGTCGCGCCGGTCCGGCAGCACCGCGTTCCACGCGATCACCGCGAACAAGCCCACCACCGCGATGTTGATGCCGATGAGAAATTCTTCGTCGCCCCAGGCGGCGATCAGCAGTTGCGCGCGCGGCAATCGCGACGACGCGTAACCCGGCACGATCATCAACGCCAGCACGAAGCTCAGCGCGCCCAGCAGCGCCGCAAACTGACCCAGCAATTTCTGAATGTCGCCGCGCGCCGCCAGGACCTCCAGGTCCACCATGCGAAACAGGAAGTCGCGATACAGAACGCGGAACTGCGCCCGCTCCCTCATCGCTCGATGAGTTCGATCATCTGGTTCGTGATCGATTCAGTATCCTGCTCAATAGCCAGCTCGGAGAAAATCTGTTCAAGCGTCGGCAGAGCCATGAGCGCGCGTAATTGCTCGATCGAATCGTTCGCCACCACGCGGCCCTTATGCAGAATAATGATGTGCTGAGAGACGCGCTCCACCGTCTCCAGTTCGTGCGAACTGAACAGCACCACCTTCCCGCGCGCGGCCAGTTCCCGGATCAAGTTTCGCAGCACCAGCGCGGAATTCACGTCCAGCCCGGAAAACGGCTCGTCCAATAAAATCATCTCCGGATTGTGCAGCAGCGCGGCCGCGAGCAGGATTTTTTGCCGCATGCCTTTCGAATACGACGAAATCTGCACAAATCGGTCTTCATAAAGCGAAAATAAGCGCAAAAATCCGTTGATTTTTTCCTTGAGCAGCCCCTCGGGAAGGCCCCGCAACTGCCCCACCATCTCCAGATATTCGCCGCCGGTCAAATGCGGATAAAGCTGCGGCTCCTCCGGGACGTAGCCCAGCCGCTGCTTGTAGCCGATGCGGTCGCGCCCGATGGGCTGCCCATCGAACAGAATCGCGCCCCGCGTAGGCTCGATCAGACCGGTGATCATCTTCAGCGTCGTCGATTTTCCCGATCCGTTCGGCCCCAGGTACCCGGTCACTTCGCCGGCGCGCGCGATGAAGCTGACATTTTCCACTGCGGGAATACCGGAGTAAAGTTTGGTTACGCCGCGCAGCTCGAGCATGATTCCTTTGACGCTGCCGCGCCTACTTTGTTCCCAGATTCTCGTACCATTTCAGATTCGCCGTGGACGTGCCGATGCACGCGACATCCGGCCGGCCATCCCCGTTCAAATCCGCGACCGCGCACCCTGCGCCCGCCATTCCGCCTTCATCGAGCAGGGACTTGTTCCACCCCTTCCCGTCAAAGCGGTACAGATTGACGCTCGCGCCTTTGCCGCGATAACTGGCGATGATCACGTCGCGCTTGTTGCCGTCCAGGTCGCCGGTCAGCAGAACGTGGCCATCCACAAGCGTCGTGTCGATCACGCTGCGCTGCCATTCCTTGCCGTGCCGGCTATACACCGCGACGACGTTTCCGTGCCACGGCTCGATGCTCGCCAAGAAACGCTCCTTTCCGATCTGCCCCACCGCGACATCGCTCGCGCCGCTTTTGGGCCATGGATCGGGATCACCGGAGGCGAGCTTGGTACGCGTCCACGTTCCGTTTTTATTCGGACGAATCAAAAAAATTCCCTGCATGCTCGCCGTGAGCAGATCCTGCTTGCCGTGCCCGTCCCAATCGAACGGATAAATGCAGTGCAGCACGCCATCATCCGCGTCGGTGATCAGTTCACGCTTCCATTCGCCCGGCTTGTAGAAATACAGCGGCGTTTTGCCGTGATAATCCGGCGCGACTGCGTGCGCGTCGGTGAGCGGCGCATCAATCAGCAGCCCGTTCAGCATGCGCAGCCGGTGCGACGCGGGCACGCGATCGATATCGGTGCGCTTGAAGGGCTGTGTTGGATCGCCCTGCGCCTCAAGAATAGAGACGATCCCCAGGCTGCGCGCCGCATTGGGCGAAAATTCCGTGGCGAGCGCCAGCACCGGAATCCCGTTCTTATCCAGATTGACCACCGTCAGATTGATTGGCTGGCGAATGTCGCTGACGATCACGTGTTTCTGCCAGCCGGGATTTTCGTACCAATCAAGCTCGCGCAATCCTGAGGCGAGCGCGATCAGATCCGGCTTGCCGTCGTGATTCATGTCGGCGACGACCACCTGGTATCCGCCGCGCAATCCCGTCGCAATCTCGTGCGCCGCGAATTGGGCCTGCGCGAATACGGAAATGCTGCACATCAGAAAAACGATCGTCCGAATCATCCGCTCTCCTTGTGACCTACGAATCACTCCTCGCGAAGCACGTTTGCGGGATCCACGCGGACCGCCCGCGCCGCCGGAATCGCTGTCGCCACCACCGCGACCGCGATGACGAAAATGGCCGCGCCCGCAAGCGCCATCGGGTCCTCCGGCACGACTCCATATAATAATGACCGCACCCACGGCGCCGCCACCATCGCAGCTCCCAATCCGATCGCGACGCCGCCGCCCGCCAGCGCCGCCGACTGCGCTCCGATCATTCTCACAATATTCGCCGGCCGCGCGCCGATCGCCATTCGAATTCCGATCTCCCGCCGCCGCTGCGCGACCGCGTAGGCAAGTAATCCGTAAATCCCGATGCCGGTGAGCGCCGCCGCGACCCCGCCAAGAATCGAAGCGAGCATCGCCGTGGTCCGTTCCGGCGCGGTGCTGGCCTCGATTTCGTCGTTCATGGTCTCGATTTCAGTGAACGGCAGCGCCGGATCGAGCGCCGCGAGAGCACGGCGCACCGGCCCAATCACATTTTCAGGCCGGCCCGTCGTGCGGATCACAAGCTGAAATGAGCTGTCGGCCGGTCTCCACGCTGTGTAAACCGTGGGCGTCATCGGTTCGCGTAGAGAGCGGTATTTCGCGTCGCTCACCACTCCGACGATCTCAAATTGACCCTTCGCCGGCTCGCCGCTCGAGCCTCCGAACAACTTTCCGACCGGTTCGGTCCGCGGAAAGAAACGGCGAATGAATGCTTCATTGACTACGGCCTGGAAAGGCGGCTGCTGCGACCGGCCGACATCTTCCGGCAAAAAATCTCGGCCTTCGAGGATGCGCATTCCCATGGTCGAAAAATATTCGGGTGAAACGTCGTTGAGGCTGGTGTTGAGAAAATCGGCCTGCGTCGCGCGCTGCCCCATCGGAGCGACGGTCATCTTGACGCCGCTGCCGCGCATCAGCGGCCGCGTGGCGAAGGCGACGCCAGCCACACCCGGGATTTCCCGCACACGCTCTGTGAGCGCGGTTCGCAGCGCCTCGGTTTGCGCCGGCGTGTACGACGCGAGCCCAGGACTTGTGGTGAACGTCACGATCCGATCGCGATCGAAGCCCGCATCGACATCCCGCAACTCGCTGAACGTCCGGACGAGCAGGCCTGCGCCCGCGAGCAGCATGGTGCATAGCCCAATCTGGAAGACGATCAGCGCCTGCCGTCCGCGCCAGCCCGAGCTCGACCGCGCGCCGCGCAGAATCGCGTCGAGATTCATTCGGGCGGCGCTCATGGCCGGCGCGAGCCCTGCCAGAATCACGCAGGCGCAGGAAATCGCGATGGAGAAAATCAGCACCCCCGAATCGAGTCCGAAATGGATCGCGAGATTCAGGCGATTCGTCATTAAATCGCGGATGGGAGGAAACGCGCGAGCAAGCATCGGCGCCGCGATCCAGGCGATCAATAATCCTCCGGCGGCGCCGGCCAGAGCGAGCAGCGCGCTTTCCGTCAGAACCTGCCGCGCAATCCGCCCACGCGTCGCGCCCAACGCCAGCCGGACCGCGATTTCGTCGCGGCGCGACGCTCCACGCGCCAGCAACAATCCCGCGACATTCGCACACACCATCAACAACAGCAAACCGACCGACGCGACCAGCAATTCGAGCGCAGTTCCAAATTTGTCGCGCAGGACCGAAACTCCGCGCGGGATCGGCTCCAGATCCATCCCGCGGCGCAACTCGCCCTCCGCGGAGCCGGGAAGGAATCGCGCGGCCCACTCCTTGGTCGATTGGCGCCACAACTCGAAACATTGCGGCCGCGCCTGCGCCGGCCTCACGCCCGTACGCAAACGCGCCGCGATCGAGACTCCGCCGTACTCCTCCACGCGCATTTGGCGGCCATCGACCCTTTCAACGATCAGCGGCATCACGCGATCCGGCACGCGCAGATCGGGCGACGTATCCACATTAATCCCGTTAAAGCCGCGCGGCATCACGCCTACAATTGCGAATTTCTGCCGATTCAGGGTGATCGTTTTCCCCACCGCGTGCGGGTCCGCATCGAATCTTCGCCGCCAGAATTCGTAGCTCAACACTGCCGGCGCCGCCCCCGGCGCATCTTTCGCATCCTCGCGCGTCAGCGTCCGCCCGAGCATCGCCGGAACACCGAGCGCATCGAAGAACTCCGGCGTTACCAGGTTCACGCGAAGCTCTTCCGCCGGAGCCGGCTCATTCATCGCGATCAGCTCCTCCCATTCGCCGAAAACGATCGATAACGACGAGGCGTGGTCGCGTAGATTTTCGTAATACAGATAACTGAAATTGCTGCGCGTGCCGAGCTGCGGCGAGCGTTGCACCATCCGCACCAGTTCTCGCGGATTCCGTACCGCCAGCTGACGCAGCATGATCGCGTCCATCGCGCTGAAAATTAGCGTGTTCGCACCGATCCCCGCCGCCAGCAGCCCCGTCGCGATCAGCGTAAAGCCGGGTGATTTCGCCAGCATCCGCGCTGCATATCGCGCGTCGTTGCCAAGGTGTCGCATCGGCGACCATCATATAACGGAACCGCCAGCCGCTTCGTTCGTCATTAATGTATGCGCGATTTTCGGGTTGCTCTGCGCGTACTTGCCCGCCGGCCGCTGTTCACCCTGATCGCGGCGCTGTCGCTCGCCCTCGGCATCGGCGCCAACTCGGCGATCTTCAGCCTGGTCGACGCCCTCTGGTTCCGTCCACCCGCCATCCGCGATCCCGGCCGCATCGTTCGCATCTTCGGCGTCACCAGCCAGGACCGCCGCGGGCTGCTCTCCTATCCCGAATATCTCGATTTCAAGAAAGCTACCGCGTTTCGCGACGCAGTCATCATCGGCGGACGCGGCGCGAGCCTGGTGGAAGGCGACAATCGCGAACTCCACAATCTGTACGTCGTTTCGACGAATTTCTTCACCGCGCTGGGGGTGAAACCCGCGCTCGGCCGCATCTTCACTCCGCAGGATGCGCCCACCGAGCAGGTCGTCGTGCTCGGCAACAGCGTCTGGCAGCGCCGTTTCGGCTCCGATTCCTCAATCGTCGGCCGCCAGATTCACATCGAACGCTCCGGGGACCTGATGGTGACCGTCATCGGCGTGCTTCCTAAAACCTTCCGCGACGTCGACCCGGGAAGCGATCGCGATTTCTGGTTCCCGGACACGATGTGGCCTGTCCTGGGCGACTCGAAAGAGCTCATCGCGCGCGACGATCGGTGGTTTCGCGTCTTCGCGCGCCTGGGTCCCGGCGTCACAGTGCAGTCCGCGAACGCGCAGATTCAGGCCATCGCGCAGCGCATGGCGGAAACGTCGCCATCCACCAATCGCGACCGCCGTGCTACGGTCATTACCGATCGCGATTATCGTTTCGAGCAGGCCGGCGCCAACGCGCTGGCGCTGCTGGCGATCGTCGCGCTGGTCGTTCTGATTTCTTCCGTGAACGTCGCTAATCTGCTGCTCTCGCGCGCCGGCTCGCGCGGAACCGAAATGGCTATCCGCCTCGCGATCGGCGCGGGGCGCGCACGCCTCATTCGCCAGCTCATGACTGAAAATTTTCTCCTGGGACTCGCCGGACTCGCGCTCGGCCTGCTGCTCGGCGCCGCCATCACCACCGCACTGCCGTCGCTCATCATCCAGCCGCCCGGCTTCTTCGTACCCATCGATTTCAACTTCGATTCGCGGGTGCTCGCCTTCAGCCTGGCCGTCTCGCTGATCACGATCGTGTTTTTCGGTTTAGCGCCCGCCTGGAAAAGCGCGCGGCCCGATCTTCTGCCTGCGCTTAAAGGCGAAGCCGCGTTCGCTTCATCGAACCGCCGATGGCCGCTGCGCAACTGGCTGGCTGCCGCCCAGATTGGAGTGTCGCTCACGCTGGTCGCCTGCGCCGGCGTGCTGGCGCGCAGCTTTTTCAACACCCGCACCGCCGATCTCGGCTTCGGTCGCAAACCTCTTCTGCTCGTGTGGATCGAGTCCAGCGCCAAGCCACCCGAGTATCGCGAGGTCATCGCGCATTTTGAATCGCTTCCCGGCGTCCGTTCGGCCGCAGCCGCGGTCCGCGCGCCTCTCAGCCTTTCAAGCAACGGAATGTTCCGGCTGGTCACCTTCCCCGGCCGTCCCGACCTGGCCGATAAACCACCCTTCGAGATCAAATACAACGCCGTCACCGCGAACTTCCTGAGCACCATGGGTACTCCCGTGCTGCGTGGCCGCGGATTCGAAAAATCCGACGAAGATCCCGGCGCGACCTCGGTTCTCATCAATGAGCGTTTCGCGCAGCAATTTTTCCCCGGCCAGGACCCCGTCGGCAAGATTATTCGCGTCGCCAAACGCGATCACACCATCATCGGCGTGGTCAAGAACGCGCCCATCAACGCAGTCGGCGAGTCGCCCGAACCCTACATGTACCTCGACTACTGGACCAACTTCAGCACCGAAGTCACCTTCCTTATCGAAACGCAAGGGGATCCGGTCGCCCTCGCTCTCGCCGCGCGCCGCGAGCTCAAGGCCGTCGATACGCACATCGATCCCTTGACCATCACCACCGAAAACGAGCTCATCCGCTTCTCCGCTCAGCTCTACCAGATCACGGCCGAGCTTGCCGGAGCCTTGGGCAGTCTGGGCCTGCTCCTGACAGCCGTCGGACTTTACGGCTTGATCGCGTTCGGCGTTTCGCAGCGCACACGCGAATTGGGAATTCGGATGGCGCTCGGCGCGGACCGCGGTGCGACGCTGCGCCTGGTCCTTCGAGATGTCGCGATCCTCGGTGCGGCCGGCCTCGGGTTCGGTTTGCCGCTGGCATTGACCGCGACGCGCCTGCTGCGCTCGGTCCTGTTCGGCATCGGCCCGTGGGATTTGCCGGCGTTTCTCGCCTCCGCGATCCTGCTCGCCACTGTTTTGGTCGCCGCCGGACTCCAACCCGCCATGCGCGCGACGGCGATCGAGCCATCCTCCGCGCTACGCAATTCGTGACTGCGTCAGTGCCGCCAGTCGAACGTGTAGCTGACCCCAAAGAGCGGTGTGAACTGCTCGAAAATTCCGCGCGCGGTGTTGTGCGGCGCGGGCACGATCTCCTGGCGATCGAACGTGGTCAGGTAATCCCGAAACTCCGCCCGCAGCAGCACGTGCGGGCGCAGCAAATACTGCACTCCTCCGCCCACCGTGAACACGACTTTCCATACGTCGTTTTCGGTCAATGACGCAATCTGCGGAATCGGCTGCGGAAACGGCGCGGGTCCCGCGATCACGTATTCCTTGGCTCCCGCGCCTCCCGCGACGAACGGCCGGAATCGCCGGTCGCGTTTGGCGAAATGAAACAGCACCTCCATGGTCAGCGCGTCCGAATTTCCCTGGATGTCCGTCTTGACTCCCTGGCCTTGAAGAAATGGATGACCGTCGTGATACAGATAAGAGAATTGCGCCGACACATAATCGGAAAACTCGTCGGCAAGATCGATCCCCGCCGCGAACCGGTTGCGAATCCCCGCCTCTACAGTTCCGCTCGAAGAATAAATAGTGCCGTCGCGATACCACCCGTATCCGATGTTCGCTCCAGCCTCGTATTGCTGTCCGAAAGCCGCGAATGTCGTGAGCGCGGCGATCAACCACCTCATAGCCTTCTCCCAGAATATCGGACCCGAGTTACTGAAAAAGGAGACGCGCGCGGCCAATCTGAACTATCCTGGTGAAAAGCAAACGTGGGTTTCGCGAGAGCGGTCGCGCCAGGCGCCGGGTCGCCGCGGGCGCGCGTCAAGAGAAGTTGCATGTTCCGTCGTTTTTCATTCCTCTGCGATCCGCTGGCGATCCTCTTGTTCGCGATCGCTCCGATTCCGGTCTGCGCCGCTGATCTCACCCTCACCGGCCGCGTCGTCGATGAAAACGGCGCCCCCGTCAGCGGCGCCCATATCACCGTCCATCGGGATGCCGCGTCCTGGGAAGCCACCACGGCGCCCAACGGCACCTTCAGCGTCACGCTGCCCCGGCCGGGCGATTTCGTTGTCGACGTCGAACGCCAGGGCTTTTATCCGCTCAAAAACGACGCGCTGCACCTCGAAACCTCGCAGGAGGTCACGCTCACCATCGCCAGTGTGCGCGAGGTGTTCCAGTCAGTGGACGTGAGCGAAACGCCGTCTCCTGTCGACATCACCCAATCGAGCAACACCGAAACGCTCACCGCCACCGAGGTCAACGACGTTCCCTACGCCAACAGCCACAGTTTCCGCAACGCGCTTCAGATGATGCCCGGCGTGGTGATGGACTCAAGCGGCGGCCTGCACATCAACGGCTCCTCGGAAAATCAGGTTTCCTATCTGCTCAACGGCTTCAACATCGCCAACCCGGTGACCGGCCAGCTTCAGACCATTTTCGCCATCGAAGCGGTACGCTCCGTGGATCTTTCCAGTGGCCGCTATTCGCCGCAATATGGCGACGGCTCGGCCGGCACTCTCGCCATCAACACCGAAAATGGAACCGACCATTTCCGTTACTTCGCCACGGATTTTTTCCCCGGCGCGAGTTTTCAGGAAGGCTTGCACCTGGGCAACTGGTATCCGCGCTTCGGTTTTTCCGGCCCGATCGTTCGCGGCCGCGCCTGGTTCTCCGACGATTTCGACATCCAGTACAACGAAACCGTCATCACCGGTCTTCCTTCGGGGCAAAATACCCGCTCCGGAATCGCGTTCGGAAATCTTCTGCACACTCAGGTGAATCTCACCAAATCCAACATCCTGTTCAGCGATTTCCTGGTCAACTACGATGACGAAGGCCGCGTCGGCCTGGGAGCGCTCAGCCCCGTCTCCACCACGTCGACCGTCGACACGCGCGAATATCTGTTCAGCGTCAAGGACGAGGCATATCTCGGCCGCGGATTTCTGGTCGAGCTGGGATACGCGCACAACGCGTTCTCGAACGATCAGACCCCGCAAGGACCAGGGCTTTTCGTGCTCTCCCCGCTCGGCCAGAGCGGGAACTATTTCGTCAATTCAAATCAGACCGCCTCCGCCGACGAAGGGATGATCAACACTTTCTTCCCCCAGCTTCAATGGTTGGGAGCGCATCAGTTCGAGCTCGGCGCCTCCGCGGACCGGCGCCTGGAGAACGGCGATTTTCACCGCACCGGCTACCAGGTCCTGGGCGACACCGGCCAGCTCCTCTCCGAGACGCTTTTCCCCACGCCCGCCCTGTTCCATGTGAGCGACACCGAATTCGCCACTTACTTTCTCGACACCTGGCGCATGTCGAGCCGCTTCCAGCTCAACCTGGGGGTCCGCAGCGATCAGGACCAGGTGATTTCCGCGTGGGCGCTCTCCCCCCGGCTGGGGTTTTCGTGGTCGCCTTTTTCCAACAATCGCACCCGGGTGTCCGGTGGCTACGCCATCACGCACGACCAGGTCACGCTGAACATGTTGAGCCTTCCCCTGGACCAGGTGGCTGAAACGACCG
>DATJVN010000068.1:0-74375 GCA_035501755.1 Bryobacteraceae bacterium
CGCCCAGCTCGCGCCACACCTCGCTCTGCGCCAGCCGGTCGTCAATGGACGCCGCCGTTTTCAAACGCGCGATCGCGTCGTCCACTCGGCCGTGCTGCCGCGCGATCACGCCGAGCTGATAATGCCCGTCGGCCATCGAAGCATCGATCTTCACCGCCTGCTCGAACCGCGCGATCGCGTCGGAATATTGCCGGCGCCTCTGATAGATCAGCCCCAGCTGATAATGCGCGTCGGCATCGTGCGGATTGGCGGTCGAAATTTCAAGCTGCCGCTGAAAATGCTGGCGCGATTCGATCGCGTCGCCGAGCGAGCGCAGATTCGATCCGAAAAGGATCCACACATAAATCAGCACCAGCGGCGAGGCGAGAAAATACAGCGCCCCGCCGACGATGGTGAACAGGTACGCCCCGGCCATGCCCGCGATCCAGGCGACCACGGTGATTCCCAGCGCCGCGGCGAACCCGGTTCCGTACATGGTCCGCACCGCGAACGCCGCGAGCACCATCGCGTATACGTTAAACGCCAGGTAAACCAGAGATAAATCGAGATCGGACCAATGCAAAATCAGCACCGGCAGATACGCCGCGGCCCAGGCGGCGAACGCGCACATGAGCAGGGGAACGTAATCGCTCTGAAGCAGCCCGACAAAGCCGCCGTGACCGGAGATCGCGCGCAGCAACACGATCGCGGGTACGATCACGATCGCCAGAATCAGCAGCGGAAACAGGTAAGCGCCGGGAGCATAGGAGATGAAACGCGAGAGCGGAGGCGCGAAGCCGCGCACCGGAACGTCGCCGAAATGCAAAAGGAATAGGACGGCAAAGGCGATCAAAGCGGCCGGCCAGAAGCGCCCGCGGTCCAGAATGCGTCCGAAGCCGGACCCGGGCTTCACGTACAACATCAAGAAAGCTTTGAAGTTATCCATCGCGGCCTAGAATATTGGAGAAGCCTGTGCCACACTTAAATTTAGTGACAGATCAGCGAAAAATTCGTTCCACTACCATTCTGTCGGTTCGCCGCGACGGGAAAGTCGTCATGGCGGGCGACGGTCAGGTGACGCAGGGCTCGGAAGTGCTCAAAGCTTCCGCGAAAAAGCTCCGCCGCCTGTACAATGATCGCATTGTGGCCGGGTTCGCCGGCTCGACCGCGGACGCCTTCGCGCTGTTCGCGCGCTTTGAAATGAAGCTGGAGCAGCACAACGGCAATCTCCCGCGCGCCGTGGTCGAGCTTGCGAAAGAATGGCGAACCGACCGCGTGCTGCGCCATCTGGAAGCCCTGCTCCTGGTCGCCGACAAGCAGAACACTTACCTGGTCAGCGGCACCGGCGACGTGATCGAGCCGGACGACGACATCGCGGCGATCGGCTCGGGCGGAGGGTTCGCCAAGGCCGCCGCTAAGGCGCTGGCGGAAAATACGAAACTTTCCGCGCGCCAGATCGTCGAGAAGTCCATGGCGATCGCCGCCCGAATCTGCATTTACACGAATGAGAACATCATGTATGAGGAACTCGGCTGATGGTCATCTACCTTCCCGCGCAGGCCGCTGAAGACGCGCCGGTGCTCGACGAGCTGACGCCGCGCGAAATCGTCCGCGAGCTCGATAAATACGTCATCGGACAGGCCGATGCCAAGCGCGCCGTTGCGATCGCGCTGCGCAACCGCATTCGCCGCCAGAAACTCGAGCCCGAAATGGCGGACGAGGTGATACCCAAAAATATCCTGATGATCGGGCCCACCGGCGTCGGAAAGACGGAACTGGCGCGGAGGCTGGCGAAGCTCGCCAATTCGCCGTTTTTGAAAGTCGAGGCGAGCAAGTTCACCGAGGTCGGCTACGTGGGCCGCGACGTCGAGTCGATGATCCGCGACCTGGTGGAGATCGCCATCGACATGGTTCGCGAGGAGCGGCTGAGCGAAGTGGGCGAGCGCGCCGAGCGCAACGCCGAGGAGCGCCTGCTCGATCTGCTGATGCCGCCCGGCCAGCCCGAGCCCACCGAATCAATCGAACGCACGCGCGAGAAACTCCGGGAGAAACTGCGCGCCGGAAAACTCGACGACCGCATCGTCGAAGTCGACGTCAAGGAGCGCGGGCCGACGTTTGAAGTTTCGACCGCCGGCGGCATGGAGGAGATGGACATCAATTTGAAGGATGTCCTGCCGGGCCTGTTCGGCGGCCGAACGCGCAAGCGCAAGATGCGCGTCGGCGAAGCGCTCGATTATCTGGTGCAGGAAGAGGAGCAGAAACTGGTCGACATGGACCAGGTGACGCGCGTGGCCATCGAGCGCGTGGAGCGCAGCGGCATCGTGTTCCTGGACGAAGTGGACAAGATCGCGGGACGCGAAGCGGGCCATGGTCCGGACGTGAGCCGTGAAGGCGTGCAGCGCGACATTCTGCCCATCGTTGAAGGCACCACGGTCAACACGCGCTACGGTTTCGTCCGCACCGATCACATCCTGTTCATCGCCGCGGGCGCGTTTCACGTCTCCAAGCCGAGCGACCTGATTCCCGAATTGCAGGGCCGCTTTCCCATCCGCGTCGAGCTGAAATCGCTCAACGAAGAGGATTTCATTCGCATTCTGAAGGAACCTAAGAATGCGCTCATCAAGCAGTACCAGGCGCTGCTCGACACCGAGGGCATCAAACTCACCTTCACCGAGGACGCGCTCAAGGAGATCGCGTCGATGGCCGCGCGCGTCAATCAGTCCACGGAAAACATCGGCGCGCGCCGCCTGCACACGATCCTTGAAAAATTGCTCGAAGACGTTTCCTTCGACGGTCCGGACCTGAAGAAGAAGGCGGTGAAGGTGGACGCCGCGTACGTGCAGAGGCAGCTCGCCGAGATCGTGAAGGATCAGGACCTGACGCGCTACATCTTGTGAGAATTTCTGTCTGCGCCGTGGTGTTGGTCTCACTCGCCTCCTGCGGCTACGTTGGGCCCGTCCAACCGCCCACGCTTGATATTCCCCAGCACGTCTCCGATCTGCGCGCGGCCGAGTTCGGTGATCAGATCATCGCCGAGTTCAGCATTCCGCCGCTCACCACCGAAGGATTGCCGCTCAAAAGCCTCGATTCTGCGGAGATAGCCGTAGGCGTCGCGCCCAACCCGTGGAACGTCAACGTGTGGGCCGCGAGCGCGAAAAAATACAGCGTTGCCGCCACTGCGCCGGGCCCGTTCACGCACGAGATCCCCATCGCGGACTCGATCGGCAAGGATGTGACGCTGGCGGTGCGCGCCACCGGTCCGAAAGGAAAAACCTCGGATTGGTCGAACCTGGTGACCGTGCCGGTGCGGGCTGCGCTCGCCCGGCCGGCGGATTTGAAAGCGGAGAATGTGCGCGACGGCATCCAACTCACCTGGACCGGCGCACCGGGCGAGCATTTTCACATTTATCGCGCCTCGGGCCTGGAGACGCCGGCATTGATCGATTCGACCGACCAGCCCCGGTTTCTCGACGCCGCCGTCGATTTCGGCGCCGAATACCGGTACTACGTCGATGGGTTCGCGGGCGAACAGCAGTTCAGCGAGATGGCCCAATCCGAGCCGCTGCCGCGCGCCGACATTTTTCCGCCCTCGGCTCCCAGCGGCCTCACCGCGGAGATGGGCAGCGGCACGATCGAGCTTTCCTGGGAACGCAATACCGATCCGCGGTTTCAGGGCTACAACGTGTATCGCTCGGTGAACGGCGGGGCGTTTGAAAAAATCGCGTCGCTGATCGCCGCTCCGGCCTATAGTGATCGCGACGTGCAGAGCGGAAAGCAATATCGCTACGAGACTTCAGCCGTGGGGACCAACGGCCGCGAAAGCGCGCGCTCGGCGCCGGTCGAGATCACCGCACAGTAGATCTGGGTTAAGATTACAAAAGAGGTGTGGCGATGCTTTCGCGTCTCGTTTTCACGGGGGCAATGGCGGGGATCGCGGCGTTGGCGCAGGAAAACGCGACAACGGTCCAGGCTGATGAGAAAGCGCCGGAAAAGGTCTACCTGGTCGAGCCCGGCACGCACATTCCGCTCAGTCTGATCAACAGCGTCAGCACGAAAAATTCGGTGCCCGGCGACCGTGTTTACCTGGAAACGGTCTTTCCCATCCTGGTGGACGGCCGCATCGTGATTCCTCCCGGCAGCTATGTCATGGGAACCATTACGCAAGTGCAGCGTCCGGGACGCGTGAAGGGCCGTGGCGAGTTCCATCTGCGCTTCGATTCGCTGACACTCCCCAACGGGACTACGCGCGATTTCCGCGCGCGTGTCAGCGGACTGGACGGACGCGCCAGCGAGGAGCTCGATCGCAAGGAAGGATCGATCAAGAGCGAGGGCAATAAAGCCGGCGATACGCGGACGGTGGCGGAAACTGCAGCGGCCGGGGCCAGCGTGGGTGCGCTCGCCGGAATGAACGGAGCGGCGGCGATGGGCGCGGGCATCGGCGCAGCCGCGGGGGCGGCCGCTGGGTTGATCGGAGTCCTGGTCACGCGCGGGCCCGAAGCGGTGCTCGCCAAGGGCACCACGCTCGAAATGGTGCTCGATCGGCCGGTGTCGTTCGACAATAAGGATTTGGACTTTTCGAACGTTCCGCTGCGTCCGGCTTCAAGCGGCGACAGCGGTCCGCTTCCGAGCGCCAAAACCAAAACCGCGCCGCGCCGTTTTCCGTTCGAGTAACGCGGTGTTCCGAATTCGCCACCTTGCTGAAGCGCGCGGCTCGGCGTGTGGCTGGGTACGTTGAAGCGCCGAAACGGAGCCGCCGAGCGTGAGCGAGCGGTCGCTCGAACTTTTCACCATCTCTCGGCTCGCCCGTAACGGACCCGCCGCGGCGAATCAGTTTATCCTTAAAGATCGTGCGGACCGGACTCTTCAGCGATGTCCTCGAGCTCACCTCGGAGCACATCATGCTGGTCGCGACCTCGATGCTCATCGCCATCGCCATCGGCCTTCCCGCCGGAATTCTTTTGACCCGCAGGAGCGAGTTGCGCCGGCCGGTGCTGGGCCTCGCCAATATCTTGCAGACCATTCCCAGCCTGGCGCTCTTCGGATTTCTGATTCCTCTGCCGTTGATCGGCGGAATCGGACCGCGCACGGCCATTGTCGCGCTGGTGCTGTACGCGCTGCTGCCCATTCTGCGCAACACGCTCGCCGGAATTCTGGGAGTGGACCCCGCGGTGCGCGAATCAGCCATTGCCATGGGAATGACGCCGGCGCAGATTCTGCGGCGGGTGGAGTTGCCGCTCGCCGGACGAACCATCCTCGCTGGAATCCGCATCGCTACGGTCACCACGGTGGGGACCGCGACCATCGCCGCGGCGATCGGCGCGGGAGGATTGGGAGTCTTCATTTTTCGCGGCGTCGCCTCGGTGGACACCGGCGAGATTCTGGCCGGCGCGATTCCGGCGGCGCTCATCGCGCTGATCTCCGATGGAGGTTTGGGATGGATCGAACGAAGATTTTCGGCCTGACGCTGGCGCTCGCGCTGGTGTTGACCGCGTGCGGCAAGAAACAGCCGCCGATCGTGGTCGGATCGAAAAATTTCACCGAACAGGTAGTGCTGGGAGAAATCATCGCGCAGCATCTGGAGCATCGCCTGGGGCATCCCGTCGTGCGCCGTTTCAACCTGGGTGGAACTTTGCTCAGCTATCAGGCCCTGCTGCTCGGAGAGATCTCGCTTTATCCCGAATACACCGGCACGGTGGAAGCCGAGATTCTGAAGGAGAAGCCGCCGTCGGACCCGGAGGAGGCATACCTGCGCGCCAAGCAGGAGCTCGATCGCCGCGTCAAGATCGACGTGCTCAAGCCGCTGGGGATCGACGATTTCTTCGCCATGGTCGTCCGCGGCGAGGACGCCCGCAAGGAAAAAGTCACAACGCTGTCGCAGGCCGCGCAGGCGAAAACGCCATGGAAGCTCGCCGCGGGCTACGAATTTCAATCCCGCATCGACGGTATGCCCGCGCTCGACACGTATCATCTTCCGTTCGACGGAGGCCCGCGAACGATGGACCTGGGGCTGATGTACAAGGCCCTCGAACAGGGCAAGGTCACCATGATCGCCGCCAACGCCACTGACGGGCCGCTCGCGTCGCACGACTGGGTGATCCTTCAGGACGACAAGAAAGCGTTCGGGGCGTATCAGGCCTGCATCCTGCTGCGCGAGGACATGAGCACGGCCCAGCCGCAGCTCAAACCCGCACTCGAGGAGCTTTCCGGAAAGTTCACCAACGCGATCATGCGCAAGCTCAACGCGGAGGTGGACACAGACCATCGCCAGCCCGCCGAAGTCGCGGCGCAGTTCCTGTCCGAGGCTGGCTTAAAGTAGTTACTCGCGAAGGCGCGAAAAGGTTACATACCGG
This sequence comes from Bryobacteraceae bacterium, assembly GCA_035501755.1. Taxonomy (GTDB): domain Bacteria; phylum Acidobacteriota; class Terriglobia; order Bryobacterales; family Bryobacteraceae; genus Palsa-187. Next base: position 6,330 of record DATJVN010000068.1, read on the forward strand.
CTACACGGGAGGATCTACAATTTTCTGTCGAAAATTTCCATTTTCCACAAACCTGCGGCGCTCTTCGTCCGTCTATATAGACAAAGCAGCTAGCCTCCGTGCGGTACCCTTTCCCCAACAACAAACCCCCGCACGGAGGCCCACCTTCTCCGGAAAACAGAAAATCTTCAATGAACGGACCAGCCTGAAAACCAGTTACACAGAGTCTACAATGAATCGCCAATCCGGTCAATCCGCGCCTAATCGTGGAATTCCACCGGGCGGGCGACCGTGACCGACGGATTTTCGAGCAACTGCTTCAGCACCGTTTCTGAAACCGGCTCGTCGGTTTCCACCACCGCAATGGCTTGAAGCGGTTTCCCATCGCGCTGGTGATCCTCGCGCCCCAGCGAGAAGCTGGCGATGTTGATCTTGTTCCTGCCGGTGATCGAGCCGACGTATCCGATCACTCCCGGCACATCCGCGTTTTTGAGGAACACCAGGTGCCCGGTAAGCGGCGCTTCGCAGTTGATCCCGTCCACGCGCAGCAGGCGAGGCCGGTCCAGCACCACGGACCCTTCGACAGTGGTGATGCCGGCGTCGGTTTCGAGTTCGAGCCGCACCACGTCGGCTTGCCCCGGCGCCGCATTTTTTTCGTGGCGCTCGGAGAACACCAGACCGCGGTCGGCCGCGATCTGCACCGCGTTCACCACGTTGGCGCGCCGCGCGAGCGACCGGCTCATCACCCCGGCCAGTCCCGCGTTGCGAATCAAAAGCGTGTTCTGGTCCGCGATCTTGCCCTGATAAACCAGGCGCACCAGCCGCGGATTTCCGCTGGCCACCTGCGCCGCGAAGGTTCCTAGCCTTTCGGCCAAGGCAGCGTAGGGCCGCACCGTGCGATACTGCTCCGCGGTCATAGCCGGAACGTTAACCGCGTTCAGCGCGACCCCATCGCGCAGATAATCGCGCACCTGGCCGGCGATCCGCACGCCCACGGCTTCCTGCGCCTCTTCGGTCGATCCGCCTATGTGTGGCGTGGCCAGAACATTGTCGAAAGCGAGCAGCGGCTCGCCCACCGGCGGCTCGGTCTGGAAAACGTCCAGCGCCGCGCCGGAGACTTTGCCCGATTCGATCGCCTTGCGCAGCGCCTCGCCGTCAATCAGCTCGCCGCGGGCGCAGTTGATGATCCGCACGCCCTTCTTCATCCGGGCGAACGCAGTGTGGCTCAGCATTCCGCGCGTCTCTGTAGTGAGCGCGACGTGCAGCGTGATGTAATCGCTTTCCGCGTACAGATCTTCGAGCGGAAGCAGCCGCGTTCCCAGGTCGCTCGCGGTTCGCGAGTTCACGTACGGGTCGCTCGCGACAATGCGCATCTCGAATCCGCGCGCGCGCCGCACCACTTCGCGTCCGATGCTGCCCAGCCCGATCACACCCAACGTTTTGCCGCGCAGCTCAGTCCCCATGAAGCCGTGGTTCTCCCATTGCCCGCTCTTCACCGACGCGATCGCCTGCGGGATGCGCCGCGCCATCGCCAGCATCAGGCCCAAGGTATGCTCGGCGACCGAAACCGCGTTGCCTCCCGGCGTGTTCATCACCAGAACGCCGGCCTTGGTGGCCGCATCCAGGTCGACATTGTCCACGCCGACATCGGCACGCCCCACCACGCGCAGCCGCGGCGCTTTGGCGAGAACGCTCGCGTCCACCTTGACCACGTTACGAACGATCAGCGCGTCGGCGTCGGCCAGCTCGCGCGTGAATTCCTCCGGGCTCGACACCACTACATTCCATCCCGGCTGGGCCTTGAGCAGTTGAACTCCGGCCTCGGACAGCGGTTCTGCGATGACGATTTTCATTTCTTCCGCCGGTGTTTAGGCGTTGACGGTCTCTTTTTTCTCGATCGCCATCGCGGCGTACACTTGTTCGACCGCAGCGACGCCCGCGCCGAGTTTCACTGGAACTGCGTTGGCCTTGAGAATCAGCTCCAGCTCAGCGACCATGGCAAACAGGTCGGCGAAATCGAAATAGCCCAGATGCGCGATGCGAAAAATCTGGCCCTTCATCGATCCTTGTCCGTTGGCGATGATCGATCCGAAGCGGTTCTTGAACTCCTTGACAATGACGCCGGAGTCCATGCCTTTGGGCGCCTTCACCGCGGTCACCGAAGCGGCGGGATGCTCCGGCGCGAACAGCTCCAGTCCCAATGCCGTGCATGCGGCGCGAGTGGCGCGCGCAAGCTCGTCGGCGTTCTTGATCAGGTTCGCCATGCCCAGCGTTTTGATGTATTTGAGCGCTTCGGCCATGCCCAGCATCAGCGACGTCGCCGGCGTCCAGCTCGATTCGCCGTTCACCGCGTTCTTCTTTTCTTTTTTCAGATTGAAGTAGAACTTGGGCAGCTTCGCCGATTCCATCATCGCCCACGCTTTCGCGCTGATCGAGAGGAACGCGATGCCGGGCGGCACCATAAACGCTTTCTGCGATCCCCCGATGACGATGTCGAGTCCCCAGCCGTCGATATCGAGCGGCATGGTGCCCAGACCGGTGATCGCGTCGACGACGAAAATCGCCTGTGTCTTCTTTACAGCCTCGCCCATCGCGCGAACATCGTGCGCCGCTCCGGTCGACGTCTCCGAGGCCTGCACGAATACGCCTTTGGTGTCGGGATTCGCCGCCAGCGCCTTGGCGAGGGCTTCTGGCGATACCGATTTTCCGTAGGGCTCCTCGATGATCACCGCGTTCAGGCCAAACGCCTTGGCGATCTCGCCCCAGCGCTCGCCGAATTTCCCGGCCGAGCACACGATCACGCGATCACCGGGGGAAAAACAGTTGGTCACCGCGGCTTCCATCGCGCCGGTGCCGGAGGAGACCAGCACCAGAACGTCGTTGGCCGTGCCCATCAATTCTTTCAAGTCGGCCAGGACGGATTTGTACACCGCGCGAAAATCGTCGGTGCGATGGTGCAGATCCGATCCCAGCATGGCGTACAGGGCCTTGGGATAGAGGGGCGTGGGCCCCGGGGTGAGCAAACGCTGCTTCTTGATGTACATGGGAGTTATCTCAAGGATAACAAAGCACGGCTCAGACGGATTTGCGGCGCGCAGCGCGCTTGATGGCGGCTTCTTCGCGATTGAGCGCCTTGTGAAGCAAGCCAAGGACGTATTCTCGGCATTCAAGGTGCTTGCGCCGCGAGAGCCTCCGGGCTCGGTCGAGGTCGGCGCTTGGAAGCTCGATCGTCGCCGCGGCGCGCGCTTGCTCAAGCGCGCGCGCTGGGATTCCGCGCTTGATGGTGCCGTTCTTCATCGCCTCGAGGAGATTCGATCCCACAACATCCATGTGGTCGTCCCACCATTTCGCTTCTTCTGCCTCCGTCTCGAATCTCGGAATGACGAGCTTCTTCACTTTGCGAACCCCATAAACTCAAGATACTCACTTTTCACGCCTTTGGGTGCATCGCGTGCCGTAATCGCCCGCATCGCGCCCTCACGCATGGTCCACACAACGATAATCACGCGAAATACATCCGTATGCCCTAGCGAAGTCCACCGCTCCTCGTCGTGCACGATTTCATAGTCGAGGTACATCGGATTATGCAACAGAGCCCACTCAACCTCCCGCGGCTTCACGCGATGCCGCGCGATATGCGCGATATTCGCCTCATCCCAGTCGAACTTGATATCCGGGTCCAAAATTAATTAGTGTGCGCGCAGTCCGAACTTTCTCACCTCCGAATTTGAGGTTGTTAAACTGGATTTCAAATGCCCCTCCTCGACCACATCCAGTCCGATATGACCGCCTCCATGAAGTCCGGCGACCACACGCGGCTCAACGCGCTGCGGTTGATCAAGACCGCGCTGATGAAATACAAGGTCGATACGATGAAGCCGCTCGACGAGGCGGCGGAGTTGCAAATTTTGGGCACGCTGATCAAGCAGCGCCGCGAGGCGGCCGACATGTTTCGCAAGGGCAACCGTCCGGAGCTCGCCGATAAAGAAGAGACCGAGCTGAAAATCGTCGAATCCTACATGCCTGCCGCGCCCACCGACGCCGAGATGGACGCCGCCATCGCCGCGGCGCTCGCGGAAACCGGAGTCACGTCGCCCAAGCAGATGGGCGTGGTGATGAAAGCCGCGCAATCGAAGCTCGCCGGCAAGCGTGTGGACGGAAAGGCGCTCAGCGACCGTGTGCGCGCGAGATTGAGCGCGTAGCGCCGCGGCGCGCCGCGTGGTATAACAGTCATCACCTCCCTTGCTTTTTCGGATGGATTCCATCTCCCTGCGCGACCTTGCGCACGAACTTCGCCAGCCGCTGAGCACGATCGAAGCGATCGCGTATTATCTCGGCATGGTTCTGCCTCGCGACGACGACAAGACGCACGAGCAACTGGATCGTCTTCAACGCCTGGTGGAGCAGTCCAACTGGATTCTCTCCAATAGCCTGCATCTGGCCGAGACTGCGACGCCCGCGCGGGAACGGATCGATCTCGAAGAGATCATTGCCGAAGCGGCATCAAGCGACCCCGCGCTGCGCCTGGAGCTTGAAGGAAATTGCCTGGTGCACGCCGACCTGGGGATGGCGCGCGCCCTGATCGAGAATGTGCTCACCCTGTTCCGCCAGATCGCCGGCGAGACCCATCCGGCGACTGTCCGGACGCGAAAAACGGGTTGCGGAGTTATGCTCGAAATCGAAACCCAAGCGCCGGGATTTCGCTCCATCGCGGGAGGGCAATTGAGCCTGGAATGCGCGCGGCGCACGGTGGAGGCGCATTCCGGATCGATCGAGGTGCGCGTCGAAGCGGACCGGGCGCAGTTACAGGTGGTGTTACCATGAATGTTTCCCCGCATGGTCCACGCTGTGCCAGGCATCCTCGCCCGTATCGTCGAGCGCAAGCGCGAAGCGCTCGCACGCGATTCCGCGCGCCTCAACGAGCTCGAAAAAAAAGCCTCGGACCGGCGTGATTTCCGCGATTTCAAGCGCGCCCTGACCGCGAACCCGCCGGCGATTATCGCCGAAATCAAAAAGGCTTCGCCGAGCAAGGGCGTCTTCGCCGAAAATTTCCATCCGGACCAGATCGCTGCGACCTATGAATCCGGCGGCGCGGCTGCGCTGAGCGTGCTGACCGATGCGGAATTTTTTCAAGGCAGCCTCGGCGATCTTCAGACTGCGCGCGCGGTCACAAGACTTCCCGCCTTGCGTAAGGATTTTACGATCAGTGAGTTCCATGTTGTGGAGGCGGCCGCCTCGGGCGCCGACGCGATACTTTTGATTGCGGCGATTTTGAGCGCGGACCAGATGAAGAAATATCGGGAATTGGCTACGCGGATGGGCATGGCGGCGCTGGTGGAGGTGCACGATGGCGAGGAACTCGAGCAGGCGATCGACTCCGGCGCGGAGATTATCGGAGTCAACAATCGCGACCTCAACACGTTCGAGGTGACGCTCGAAACCTCGCTGGCGCTCGCGCCGAAAATTCCGCGCGGCGCGATCAAGGTCGCCGAAAGCGGCGTTCATTCGAGCGACGACGTGCGCCGGCTGGCGGAGGCGGGATTCGACGCGTTTCTGGCGGGCGAGCACCTGATGAAATCGTCCGACCCGGCGGCGGCGATCCGGAAGCTGCGGTCATGATGGTGAAAATTTGCGGAATTACGCGGCGCGAAGATGCCGTCGCGGCAGCGGAAGCGGGAGCGGATGCCATCGGGTTCATTTTTTATAAGCGGAGTCCGCGCTACGTGACGCCGGAGAAGGCTCGCGAGCTCGGCGACGGGTTGAAGCTGTGGAAGGTTGGGGTGTTCGTGGATGAGATTCCCGGCGATTCGATCATGACCGACGCGACGCTCGATGTGATGCAGATCTACGGACGGGTTCCCGATCCGCTGAAGCCGACCGTGCGCTTCTGGCAGGCTGTGCGCATTCCAGAAGCAGGCGACTTCGGGTGGATTCCCGCTTACGGCGAAGCGCTGCTGCTCGATGGGTCGGCCAATGGCGTTTCGTTCGACTGGGAGATGGCGAAACTGTTCGAGTTCGACAAAAAAGTGATCATCGCCGGCGGGCTCGATGATTCGAACGTGGGCGAAGCGATTCGCGTTGGGCGTCCGTGGGGCGTGGACGCGAACTCGAAGCTGGAAACGGCGCCGGGAATCAAAGATCACGAAAAAGTGCGGCGCTTCATCGACGCCGCGCGGAGAAGTTCATGACTGCGATACAGCCCGATTCGACCGGGCATTTTGGACCCTACGGCGGACGTTTCGTTCCCGAGGTGTTGATGGCTCCGCTCGAGGAACTGGAGCGCGCGTATCGGGAGGCGTGCGTCGATCCGACCTTTCAGGCGGAACTGGCCGATCTGCTGGTGCACTACGCCGGCCGTCCCACGCCGCTGTATTTTGCAAAGCGTCTGAGCGAGAAGCTCGGCGGAGCGAAGATCTACCTGAAACGCGAGGACCTGCTGCACACTGGCGCGCACAAGATCAACAACTGCATCGGGCAGGCGCTATTGGCGCGGAGGATGGGCAAGCGTCGGATCATCGCGGAGACAGGAGCGGGTCAGCACGGTGTGGCGACAGCCACCGTTTGCGCATTGTTCGGCGTGGATTGCACGGTGTACATGGGCGAAGAAGACATGCGGCGGCAGGCGCTGAACGTGTTTCGGATGCGCATGCTCGGGGCGAAGGTGGTCAGCGTGACCAACGGCAGCCGCACGCTCAAGGACGCGATCAGCGAAGCCATGCGCGACTGGGTGACCAACGTGGAATCGACGCATTATCTGCTGGGATCGGCGCTGGGTGCGCATCCCTACCCGATGATGGTGCGCGATTTTCATCGCGTGATCGGCGAAGAGACGCGCGAAGAAATTCTGAAGCGCGAAGGCCGCTTGCCCGATTCAGTTTTCGCCTGCGTGGGCGGAGGCAGCAACGCCATCGGGATGTTTCACGCATTCCTCGGCGATGCGAATGTGAAATTAATCGGCGTCGAGGCGGGCGGGCACAGCGACCGTCTGGGCGAGCACGCGGCGCGGTTTTCGGGAGGATCGCCCGGAGTACTCCATGGCGCGCACAGTTATCTTTTGCAGGATGAGAACGGCCAGGTGGCGTTGACGCACTCGGTTTCGGCGGGCCTCGATTACGCGCTGGTCGGACCGGAGCACGCGTGGCTGCACGATCAGCATCGCGCCGAGTATACTTCTGCCGGAGACGCGGCGGCGCTCGATGCGGCGGTCACGCTGGCGCGGACCGAAGGCATCATTCCGGCGCTCGAATCGGCGCACGCGGTGGCGGAAGCGATGCGTCGCGCGCCGGCCGCGCGTGGTGAGCTTTTCGTAATCAACTTATCGGGACGCGGGGACAAGGACACCGACATTTACCGTCAGAACTTGCCGGAACTGGGATGAGCAGGATTCAATCCTTATTTAACGGGCGGCGTCAAAAGGCGCTGATCGCCTACATCACCGCCGGCGATCCGTCGCCGGAGCGCACGCCGGAGCTGGTTGCGGCGCTGGAGCGCGGCGGCGCGGACCTGATCGAGCTGGGCGTGCCGTTTTCCGATCCCATCGCCGACGGTCCGGTGATCCAACGCGGCGCGGAGCGCGCGCTCAAGGCCGGTACCAACGTCGCGCGGGTGCTCGAAATCGCGCGGGAGATCCGCAAATCGTCGCAAATTCCGCTGCTGCTGTTCACCTATGTGAATCCTGTGCTGCGCTACGGACTGGAAAAGCTCGGATGCGATGCGAGGGCGGCGGGAATCGACGGCTGCCTGCTGACGGACGTGAGCGTCGAAGAGGCCGCGCCCTATGTCGCGGCGATGCGCGGCGCGGGATTGGACACGGTCTTTCTCGCGGCCCCGACCTCGACGCCGGAACGGCTCAAGCTGGTGGCGAAATATTCGACAGGGTTCGTGTACATGGTTTCGCGGACGGGAGTGACGGGCGAGCGTGAATCGGTTTCAACCGCCGTCGGGCCGCTGGTGCGCTCGATGCGCGAGCTGAGCTCGCTGCCGCTGGCCGTGGGATTCGGGATTTCGACGCCGGAGCAGGCGCGCGAAGTGGCCCGGCTGGCCGACGGCGTGGTGGTGGGCAGCGCCTTCGTGCGGCTGATCGAGCAGAATGGCGACCTGGAGGGTTTTGCGCGGTCGCTCAGGCGGGGGATGGATGGATGACGCGTGAGGAAGCGCTTGAGGCGCTGGCCCGCTTCCGAAGCGAGATCGACGCGATCGACCTCGAACTGCTGGAGCTGCTGAACCGGCGCACGCGCGTCGTGGAGCAGATCGGCAAAGTGAAGGAGAGCGTCGATCTACCGGTCTACGAGCCCAAGCGCGAGCAGGCTGTGTTTCGGAATGTGACGGAAAACAATCACGGACCGCTCGGGGAAGAGGCGCTTCAGAGAATTTTCGAAAGAATCATCGATGAAATGCGCAGTTTGCAAAAGATGCGGAGGGGGATTTAATTTGAGCCGCGAATGAACACGAATTCGTGGCTTAAAGAAGGAACGAATCATGTTGGTTGTGATGCAGCAGGGGGCGACGGACGAGCAGATCCAGAACGTGATCGACCGCCTGGTGAGCCTGGGATTTACGGTGCATCGCTCGACGGGCGTGATGCACACGGTGCTCGGCGGAGTGGGGCCGGTGGACGAGATGGATCCGGCGGATTTCGAGGTGATGGAAGGGGTAAAGGAATGCCATCGCATCGTTTCGCCGTACAAACTCGCCAGCCGGTTTTTCAGGCCGCAGGGAACGGTGGTGAAAATCGGGAAGGTGGAGATTGGCGGACCGCACGTGGTGACCATGGCGGGTCCGTGTAGCGTGGAGAGTCGCGAGCAGATCGAGGAAACGGCGGAAATCGTCGCAGCGCAGGGCGCGCAGATCATGCGCGGCGGCGCATTTAAGCCGCGATCGTCGCCCTACAGTTTTCAGGGATTGGGGGAAGAGGGATTGAAGCTGATCCGTGCCGCCGCGGACCGGCGCGGACTGCTGGTGGTGAGCGAGGTGATGGATCACACGCAGCTTCCCATGCTGATGACCTACGCCGATATTCTGCAGGTCGGTGCGCGCAACATGCAGAATTTCAATCTGCTGCGCGAAGTGGGGCGCACGCGCAGGCCGGTGCTGCTCAAACGCGGCAATTCGGCCACGATTGAAGAGCTGCTGCTCGCGGCCGAATACATCATGAGCGGCGGAAATTACGACGTGATCCTATGCGAGCGCGGCATCCGCACGTTCGAGACGTTCACGCGCAACACCATGGACATCTCCGCGATTCCGGTGGTGAAGAAGCTGTCGCACCTGCCCATGATCGGCGATCCTTCGCACGGAACGGGGCGGCGCGACCAGGTGTTGCCGATGGCGCGCGCGGCGGTGGCGGCCGGAGCCGACGGGCTGATCGTCGAAGTGCATCCCGACCCGGATCGTGCCATGAGCGACGGCGCGCAGACGCTGACGCCGGCGCAATTCGCCGAGATGATGCAGCAGGTGCGCGCGATCGCCGCGGCGGTGGGCAGGACCGCGTAGATGCCGCGGCCGTGGTCCTCGGTCAGCGTCGTGGGCGTGGGCCTGATGGGCGGGTCGTTCGCGCTAGCGCTGCGCAAGGCGGGATTCCGCGGCAGGATCATCGGCGTGAGCTCGCCGGCGACCATCGCGGCGGCGCTGGCGCGGCGCGTAATCGATGAGGCGCTGCCACTGCGCGAAGCCGCTGCGCAGTCGGACCTGATCTATCTGGCGCAGCCCATTGAAAAAATTCTCGCGACGATGGATGAGCTCGATGAATGGGTCGCGCCGGAAACGCTGGTCACCGATGCGGGAAGCACCAAGACCGCGATCGTCGAGCTCGCGCGCCAAAAAATCCGGCGCGGCAGATTCATCGGCGGGCATCCGATGGCGGGGAAACAGTCGCGCGGTGTGAGCGAAGCGGACGCGGACCTTTTTCATCGCCGTCCCTACGTTTTGACTGCGCACGACGCGGAACTGGAGAGCTGGATTCAGCGCATCGGCGCGCGCGTGGTCATCATGGATGCGGCCGAGCACGATCGCCTGGTGGCGCTCACCTCGCACCTGCCGCAGTTGATTTCGACCGCGCTCGGCGCGTCGATTGCGGGCGAGCGTGAGGCGGCGCGTGTCGCGGGACCGGCTGCAATCGACATGACGCGGCTGGCGATGAGCTCCTACGAGATCTGGCGCGACATTCTGCTGACCAACTCGGGGCCGATCGATGCGGCCCTTGAAGGTTTCATCGGGAAATTGCAGGAGTTACGCGCGAAAATCCGCGATCCGGCGATCGGAGAGGAGTTTCAGCGCGCCGCGGCGGCGGCACACGCACTGCGCGGGGTCGAGATTCTATAACGGTTTAGGGGACGCGGCGGAACAGTACCGGAGTCGCGCGGGTTTTTGCCACGACACCGGAGCGCAGGAACACGTTCACCTCTTCAAGCGAACCGAAAAATCCGGCGAACGATTTCTCCAGGGTTTCCGGACGCGCGTGGTCCTGGCGGAAGTCGCGAAGGCTGAACTGGCCGGTGATCGCGATGACCGCGGCGCCCATGGGACGGTATTCCTGCGTTCCCTCGGCCCACGCCAGGAGGTTTTCGCGATCGAGCCACAGCGCGAAGCCCATCGATTATGCCGCGAGGAACCTTGCCAGGTCGTCCAGCGGCATGTTGCCGCCGCACAGCACCAGAATCACGTGACGGTCGGAAGAGAAGTGATCCTTAAGGCGCAGCGCCGCGGCCAGCGTGCACGACGCGGCGGGCTCGGTGAGGACTTTCAGACGCTCGAGGATGATGCGCAGCGCGGAGATGGCTTCGCTGTCGGGCACGACGGTGATGCTTTCGAGAAGCGTCTTGGCCATTTCGAACGTTCGCTCGGAAGGCGCGGGCGCGCCCAGCGTGCGCGCGACGGAAGTGATGGTGTCGAGCGTGACGATTTTTCCGGCGGCGAGCGATTGGGACATGCAATCGGCGCCCTCGGTTTCCACACCCCACACCTTCACGCCCGGCTTGAGACTCTTGACGGCCGTCGCGATGCCGCCCATCAGGCCGCCTCCGCCGATGCTGACGATCACGTCAGTGGCCTGCGGCACATCGTCCAGAATCTCCAGGCCGATGGTTCCGGCGCCGGCCATCACCAGCGGATCATCGAAGGGATGGATGTAGGCCCAGCCGTCTTTTTCGTACTGTTCGACTTCGGCGAAGGCGGCGCGCGCATTGGCGGCGAATTTCACCTCCGCGCCGTAGCCGCGCGTGGCCTCGACGTAATTACTGGGCGTGCCTTCGGGCATCAGGATCAGCGATTTCAGCCCCAGGGCGCGCGCGACGTAAGCGACGGCCTGCGCGTGATTGCCTCCGCTGACGGCGACGATCCCGCGCCCGCGCTCTTCCGGGCCAAGGCTCAGAGCCTTGTTGAATGCGCCGCGAACTTTGAACGATCCGGTCTTCTGGAAAATTTCGAGCTTGACGTAAACGTTGGTGTGGAGGCGTTCGGAAAGCGTCGCGCTGGGCGTGAGCGGTGTGCGCCGGATGCAGGGAGCGATCCTCTGGCGCGCGGTCTGGATATGGGACAGCGTAGGCGAATCGGGCATGAAGTCTTTAGTGTAACTGCTATGTATTTAACCTGGCCGGATCGAACTCGGAATTATGAACGCGACGCTAAGAGATCAGGCGAGCATCAAGCGCCGGCCTTTGGGCTTCGGGATGGGATCCCCGAATTCTTTCGCCGTGCTAATCCACAGACGAATGGCTGACTGGGAGCTGGCGAGCGCCGCCGCTTGCGTGCTCCCATGTGCGCAGCAGCCGGGAAGTTCCGGCACCTCAGCGATAAAGGCGCCGTCCTCGTCGCTCCAATAGATGATGACCTCGTACTTGCTCATTTCGATCCCAAAAATCGGTATTTGCGGATTACCGCGCGGACCTGCTTGACCTGGTACGGCTTCGCGTTGTTTCCGTCGCGTTGAAGGTTGATCATCTCCTCCACGCCCGATTTCCGGAACAGATGATGGCTGCCCTTCACGCGTTTTTCAAACCCCAGGAACTCCAACAACGCACACAGATCGTCAAATCGAATCGCCGCGTCAGACTTCCCGCTCAGCAGCCGCTCCAGAGTTTTCGCGGCGCTCACGACGCCATTGTAACCCGAGTCGGCCGGCTCGCTTCAAATGCGCGAGAGATCGCGATGAGTGGATCGCGCCGGTACGGACCTGGATCACTCCAGCAGCATGGCCCTTTGGCGCGGCTTCAAAGCAGAGCGCTTGCAAATTCCTCTCGACAAATCTATATATCGTGTGATATATATACTGAACATGCACGACCCGGAGTACTTCCTTCCGCTCAAGTCGAACTGGTTCTGTATTTTGCTGGCGCTTGCGGGGGGCGAGCAGCACGGTTATGGGATCATGCAGCGGGTGCTCGAACGGACCGACGGCAAAATCCGGCTGTGGCCGGCGACGCTGTATGGGTCGTTGAAGCGATTGATCGAGCAGGAATTGATCGAGGAATCGGCGGAGCGGCCGGCGCCGGAATTCGACGACGCGCGGCGGAAATATTACCGGCTCACGGTGCTGGGACGGCGGGTGCTCGCGGCGGAACGCGACCGGTTGCAGGACTTGGTGGGCGCGCTGCGGAAGGTGGAGGCGCTCGAATGAATTTCGCGCTGAAAATGTACCGCTGGCTGGCGCGCGCGTTTCCGCACGAGTTCAAGATGATGTACGGCGCGGACGTGATTCAACTGGGGGAGGATATTGTGGAAGACGTCGCAAGGCAAAATGGCGTGACAGGATTGGCGCGGCTGGTGGCGGATATCGCCATTCGCGTGCCGGTGGAATATGTGACCGAAATGCGGCGCGACCTGGTCTACGCGGTGCGAACGCTCGCGAAATCGCGCGGGTTCGCGGCGGTCGGGATCATTTCGCTGGGCCTGGGAATCGGGATCTCGGCGGTTGGCGTGAGCGAGACGCTGAACCTGCTGCTGCGCGATGCCCCCGGGGCGCGCGATGCGGACCAGCTCGTCGCGGTGCAGGGCGTCTCTTATCCTTATTTCGAGCATTACCGCGATCAGCACGATCTGTTTTCGGCCGGCGCGGCGTTTCAGCCCTCGGTACCGTTCAACGTGCTGCTTCCGGGAGGGGGAAAACCCGAGCGCCTGTTCGGCCAGCTGGTTTCTCCCGAATATTTTTCGACGCTGGGCGTGAACGCGGCGCGCGGGCGCGTGTTCAGCCCGGATCTGGACAAGCCCGGCAACTCGCCGGTGGTGTTCATCAGCGACGCGTTCTGGCGGCAGAAGCTCAATGCCGATCCGGAAGCGGTGGGCCGCACGATTCGCGTGAACGGTCAGCTCGCCACGATTGTGGGAATCGGGCCCAAGGATTTCGACGGAGCGATGCCGTTCTTTGTCTCGGAAATTTTCGTGCCCACCACCGTGCCGCCGGCGATGGCGCCGGAGCTTTCCGGCGACGTGATTCACAAACGCGAGTCCAAGGGCTTCATCGCGCTGTTGCGGATGGCGCCGGAAGTGCAGCTCAAATCGGCCGAAGCGGGACTGGACGCGCTTACGCGCCATCTGGATGAGGATTCGCTCGACCCTGCGCGCAACGCCAAGGGGCGCCGCGTGATGCTGCTGCCCGGCGGCAAAATTCTGCCCATCCCGCGCGATCTGCTGCCGGCTGTGTTCACGTTCATGGTGTTTCTCGACGGTTTGATCGTCGCACTGGCGTGCATGAACCTGGCCAACATGCAACTGGCGCGGGCGACGGCGCGGCGCAAAGAGGTCGCCATCCGGCTTTCGGTGGGCGCCAGCCGCTTCCGCCTCATCCGCCAGTTGCTCACCGAAAGCGTGCTGCTCGCCTTGGGCGGCGGCGCGACCGGGATTCTGCTGGCCTTCTGGGTCGCGAACCTGATGCGCAGGATGAAATTGCCGTTCCCCATGCCGATCGATTTCAATATCACGCCGGACTGGCGCGTGATCGTGGTCGTGTTCGCGATCGCGCTGGTTGCCGGCATCGGATTCGGACTGGCGCCGGCGCTCGCTGCCACGAAAACCGATCTCGCCTCGACGCTCAAGGAAGGAATGGTTGGGCAGATGCGCGGCTACCGGCGCTTCGGCTTCCGCAACATCCTGATGGTGTGCCAGGTGGCCGGATCGCTCACGCTGCTGTTGATCGCCGGCTTCCTGGTGATCGGCTTCAACCGCAGCAACAACGTCGAAATTCCGTTCGACTCCAATACCATGTATCTGCTCTCGCTCGACCCGGTGCGCGACGGATATTCGGCCGAGAAAGCCGCCAACCTTTTCGATCGTCTGCCGCAGGAGCTTCAAAGCGCGCCGGGAGTGCGCCAGGTGGCGCTGGCTGTAACAGCGCCGTTCAGTCCGCTTGCCGCGGTTTCCGTGCTGAGCGCGACGGGCCAGAACGGCGCGCCCGACCAGGTGGTGCGCGGAGTGGCCAGGAACGCGGTCGGCGCGAATTATTTCGCCTCGCTCGACGTGAAGATGCTGGAAGGCCGGGAGTTCAACTCGCGCGACGAGAACATCGAGCCCGGCCCCGACAAGGCGCTACCCGTGGTGATTAACACCACCGCGGCGCACGCCTTTTTCGCCGACTCGGAGCCGCTCGGCCGGCGCATCGCCGACAGCGGCAAGTCTTACGAGGTCGTGGGCGTGGTGAAGGATCTCTCCGCGCCGATGAGCCAGACCGCGGTGGGACAGGGAAACACGGTAGTTCCCGTGGTGTACCTGCCGCTGACCAAGGCGGATTTCGCGCATCCGCCCATCAACGGCATGATCGTCATGATTCGCGCCGATCGCCCCGGCGCTGACACGATGCAAGGCGTGCGCAGCCAGCTCGCCACCATCGATCCCAATTTGAACCCCTTCGATGTCCACACGCTGACCGAGGAGGTGGACAGCACGCAGTCCTACTTGCGCCTGGCCACCTTTATCTACGGCGGAATCGGCGTGTTCGGGCTGATTCTGGCGTCCATCGGCCTCGCCGGCGTCACGGCTTATTCGGTCGCCCGGCGCCGGAAGGAGATCGGCATCCGCATGGCGCTCGGCGCGCAGAAGCGACAGGTGCTGGCGCTCGTGTTGCGCGAAGGCGGAGGATTGGTGATTGTCGGATGCCTGCTGGGGATGCTCGCAGCGACGGGACTCTCACGCGCACTTTCCGCTTTTTCGAACATTCTTGGGCCGTCATTCCAGGCCGGCACGCACGATCCGCGCCTGCTGGTCGGCGCGCCGGTGCTGCTGGCGATCCTGGCGATGATCGCCTGCTATATTCCGGCGCGGCGATCGACAAAAATCGATCCGTTGAACGCGCTGCGGGAAGAATAGTTGGCCGCGCCGCAACAAACCGCGATCGTGATCGGGAAATACCGGCTTGCCGGCCGGCCCGCGCAGATCGTTCTGCTTGCGCTGCTCGCCGGCGCGATCGCGTGGATCGCGTACCTCCGGCCGTCGCTCAGCAACTGGCCGGTGTGGGTCTCGATGGCGGGCTGGGTCGCATTCACGGCGTACTGGGGCGCGGCGGCGAAGAATTCGGCGGAGGCGAAGCGTTCCGAATCGGCCGGATCGCGGCGAGTGCATGAAATTCTGGTGAACGTCGCGCTGCTGCTGCTGTTCGTTCCGGTGCCGGGGTTGCGCCAGAGCTTCCTTCCGCACACGTTCGCGCGCGTCGCGGACGGACTGACGATCCAGGCTGCGTTCTTTGGCCTGGCGGTATGGGCGCGGCTTCACCTGGGGCGAAACTGGAGCGGACGGATCGAGATCAAAGTGGAGCACGAGCTGATCCGCTCGGGTCCGTACCGGATCTTGCGGCATCCCATCTACACTGCGATGCTCGGGATGTATGTGGGAACAGCGGTGACCGTGAACCAGGCGCACGCGCTCCTCGGCGTCGCGATGGTGATGTTCGCTTATTGGCGCAAGATCCGGATGGAGGAGGCGAACCTGCGCAGCGCGTTCGGCCCGCGCTATGAGGAATACCGCCGCGCGACGTGGTCGCTGATTCCGGGAGTGTACTGAGCGGTCCCACATTCGGATAGAATCGCATCTGATGAAACGCAGTACTCTGTTGCTCACTTTGGCCGCTGGCGTGGCTGTGTACGCGCAGGACGGCGCCACGCACGCGGACTGGCCTTATTATGGCGGTACGCATTTCGCCTGGCGCTACAGCGCGCTCGATCAGATCAATACGTCGAACGTAAAGAAGCTCGCACCCGCGTGGGCGTTCCAGACCGGCGATTACGAGGGCGGCCTGCAATCGACTCCCATCGTGATCGGCGGTGTTCTGTACCTTTCGACGACGCACAGCCAGGTTTTCGCGCTGGATGCCGCCAGCGGGAAGCTGCTGTGGCAGTACAAGTATCCGATGCCGCGTGGGGCGGGCGGAAATATTCAGAATCGCGGGCTGGCGGTCGGTGCGGGCAAGGTTTTCGTGGGAACGTACGACGATTATGTAGTCGCGATCGATCAGAAGACCGGCGTCGAATCGTGGAAAACGGCGATGAGCGACGCGCGCCAGTGCGGATGCAGCATCACCGGCGCGCCTCTGCTGGTGAAAGATAAGGTGATCGTCGGAGTGGCGGGAGGCGACGGGGCCTTTCGCGGATACCTGACCGCGCTCGACGTGAAAACCGGACGGGTCGCATGGCGTTTCTACACCATCCCCGCTCCCGGCGAGAAGGGCAACGAAACATGGAAAGGCGATAGCTGGAAATACGGTGGCGGCGCGACATGGATGACCGGCTCGTTCGATCCGGAACTGAACCTGGTTTATTGGGGAACCGGCAACGCCGCTTCGGATTTGTATGCCGGCGACCGTTTTTCAGGCGAGGGCGACGGAGCGAACCTATACACCAGCAGCGTAGTCGCGCTGGACGCCGATTCGGGGAAGCTGAAATGGTATTACCAGGAGATCCCCAAGGACGTCTGGGATTACGATTCGGCGTATGAGTGCGTGCTGATCGATCGCGAAGTTCGCGGGCGGATGCGCAAGCTGCTGGTGCACATCAACAAGAGCGGCTACGCGTTCGTGCTCGACCGGACCAACGGGCAGTTTATCGGCGCGTACCCGATTGTCGATTATCACAACTGGACCACCGGGATCACGGAAGACGGCAAGATTCTGGGGCGCCTCGAGCCGGTCGAAAACAAAACCACGCTGGTTTGTCCCGGTCCCGACGGCGGAAAAAGCTGGAATCAAGTGGCGTATTCGCCGCGCACCGGCTTCATGTATACGCCGAGCCTGGAGATTTGCAGCGACTCGATGGCGCGCGAGCAGCAGCCGGTGGAAGGGCGTGGATTCATCGGCGGAACGTGGAGCCATCGCGCCCCGGCCGATGGTCCCGCGTACAGTCATCTCGATGCCTATGACGCGGTATCGGGCAAGCGCGCGTGGAGCGTGCGTTATAAGTACGTGCTGCTCGCGTCGATTCTGGCGACCGCTGGCGACCTGGTTTTCACCGGCGATCCGGAAGGGAACTTCTTCGCGCTCGACGCACGCACGGGAACCAGGCTGTGGAGTTTTCAGACCGGCGGAGGAAATCGCGGCTCGGCGGTGGCCTATAGCGTGAACGGACGCGAGTACATCGCCACGCCGACCGGGTGGGGATCGATCGCCGGGCGGGCCATGGTCTCGATCTGGCCGGAGGCGGAGATGTTTCGTCCGGGATCGACGCTGATGGTGTTCGCGCTGCCGGAGAGCGGGCAATGAAACTCGCGCTTCTTCTGATTCCCGCGTGCGCGCTGGCGCAGAATCCGCAGGCGCGCGGCGTGGAGGTATTCAACCGCAGCTGCGCGACCGGCTATTGCCACGGAGTGAAGGGGACGCCCGGCGGAGCGCCGCGCCTGGCCGCGCGGGGATTCGACGACGCGTACATCTCGCAGACCGTTCGCATGGGAATTCCGGGCACCGGCATGCCGGCGTTCGCGACCACGCTCGATCGCGCCGACCTGCTGGCTGTGATTGCTTACGTCGACGGCCTGAACGGCGTCACGCCGCCGCCCAATCCCTTCGCCATGCGCGCGGAGATGCGCAAGCTCCCACCGGAGGCGCAACGCGGGCGCGAATTGTTCGCCGACCAGGTACGGGGATTTGCGCGCTGTTCCACGTGTCACCAGGCGGACGGAATCGGAATCCCGGTCGCGCTGCCGTTTTCTTCAGTTCCGGAAAACGTGGCGGCGCTGCGCGCGGTCGCGACCCCGCAGATCGAAACGGCGACGGCGGAAGGGGATTCGTTTCCCGCACTGGTGCTGAACGGGAGCGGCGCGCAGATCAAGCTGTACGACCTGACATCACCGCCGCCGGTGCTGCGCACGTTTTCCAAAAGCGCGGTGACGCTGGCACAGGGCAGCGAGTGGCGGCATGAAGGGATGCTGGCATCGTATAAAGACGACGAGCTTGAATCGATCCTCGCGTTCCTGCGCGCGGTGGTGAAGCCCTGAACGTAATGTGAACCGATCGCGAACGCGCGACCTGAAGTGTCCGTGTGAAAAAGGGGACAGCCCGCTCTGTCCACTCCGTCCGTTTGTCGCCGGTTCAACAGCTTGCGCCTGGGGACAGAGTAGGCTGTCCCCTTTTTCACACGGACACTTCAGCTCGCGCGTACGGGGGCGATACCGGCGCATGTGCGTTTGCTATCCTGCGCTCGATGCACTACTCCCAAATGTACATTGACGGCCGCTGGCATTCCGCCGCGACGACGAAGAAAATCGACGTTCTTTCGGCGTCGACCGAGGAAGTGATCGGCTCCATTCCCGAGGGCACACCCGCGGACGTGAATTGCGCGGCCCAAGCGGCGCGGCGCGCGTTCGATTCGTGGTCGGCGACGCTGCGGGAGGAACGCGCCGAATGGCTGGAGAAGCTCGCCGACGCGCTCAAGAGGCGCACGGAGCAGATCGCGCGGACCATCGCGATGGAGGTGGGATCTCCCATTTCTATCGCCACGTCGATTCAGGCCGGCCTTCCGGTAACAGTCACATCCAGCTACGTGAAGCTGTTGCGCGAGGCCAGGCTGGAACACGAAATCGGCAATTCGTTGGTGGTGCGCGAAGCCGCGGGTGTCGCGGGAGCGATCACGCCGTGGAATTATCCGCTGCACCAGATCATGGCAAAGGTTGCGCCGGCGCTGGCCGCCGGTTGCACTGTGGTCTTGAAGCCCAGCGAACTC
This sequence comes from Bryobacteraceae bacterium, assembly GCA_035501755.1. Lineage (GTDB taxonomy): Bacteria > Acidobacteriota > Terriglobia > Bryobacterales > Bryobacteraceae > Palsa-187. The sequence continues at coordinate 25,439 of DATJVN010000068.1, forward strand.
GCACCCCTCAACGCGATGCTGCTCGCCGAGACTGCGATGGAGATCGGGCTGCCGGCGGGCGTGCTGAACATCGTCACGGGTTACGGACCGGTGGTCGGCGAAGCCATCGCCACGCACCCGCTGGTCGACATGGTCAGCTTCACCGGATCGGTGCGGGCCGGCAAGCGAGTGGCCGCGATCGCCGCCGATACCATCAAAAAGGTCACGCTCGAGCTGGGCGGAAAATCGGCGTGCGTGATTCTCGATGACGCGCCGTTGGAGAAAGCCGTGCCCAGCGGCGCGCGCAACGCGATGCTCAATTCGGGGCAGACCTGCTCGGCGTGGACGCGGATGCTGGTGCCCAGGGCGCGGCAGCAGGACGCGATTGATCTGGCCAAGAAAGCGGTCGCGGGGCTCACCGTGGGCGATCCGCTCGATCCGAACACGCGCCTGGGTCCGCTCATTTCAGCCAGGCAGCGCGAGCGCGTGGAGGGCTACATCGCCAAAGGCAGAACCGAAGGCGCGACGCTGGCCGCCGGCGGGGGGCGTCCGGGATTTGCCAAGGGCTACTATGTCGAGCCGACCATTTTCGCCGATGTAAAATCGCCCATGGCGATCGCGCAGGAGGAAATTTTCGGGCCGGTGCTTTCGATTCTGCCCTACGATTCCGAAGACGAAGCGGTGCGCATCGCCAACGATACGATCTACGGCCTGGCCGGCGGCGTCTGGTCGGGCGACGCCGAGCGGGCCATGCGCGTGGCGCGGCGCATCCGCGCCGGACAGGTGGACGTGAACGGCGGCCGCTACAATCCGCTGGCGCCATTCGGAGGGTACAAGCAGTCCGGAGTGGGGCGCGAGATGGGACTGTACGGGCTCGAGGAGTACTTGCAGATCAAGTCAATCGCCCGATGACGTTCGTCCAGGCGGGCGGACACACGCTGGAGTACGAAAGGATCCCCGGCGACCCGGTCATCGTATTTCTGCACGAAGGGCTCGGATCCGTGGCGATGTGGAAGGATTTTCCGCGCCGGCTTGCGGAACGGACCGGTTGCGGCGCGCTGATCTATTCGCGTTACGGCTACGGGAAGTCGGACCCGCTGACGGCGCCGTTCGGGCCGTATTTCATGCACTCGGAGGCGCTCGAAGCGCTGCCGGATTTGCTCAAGAAATTGAAAATCGAGCGGCCCATTCTGTTCGGCCACAGCGACGGAGCCTCGATCGCGCTGATTTATGCGGGCACGCATCATTCCTCTGACGCTTACGCGCCGCGCGGCGTGATTGCGCTCGCGCCGCACGTTTTCATCGAGGAGGTCGCCATCACGTCGATCCGCGCCACGCAGCGCAACTACGATTCGGGCAAGCTGCGCGAGAAACTGGCGCGGTACCACAACCATGCCGATTCCACCTTTCGCGCATGGAGCGAAATCTGGCTGCGCCCCGGTTTTCGCGACTGGAGTATCGAAGAATTTCTGCCGAAAATCGAATGTCCCATTCTGGCAATCCAAGGCTGGGACGACGAATACGGCACGATGGAGCACCTCGATCGCATCGCGCGGCTGTCGCCGGACGTGGAATTGTTGAAACTCGAAAATTGCCGCCATTCCGCGCATTTCGACCAGCCGGAAGCGGTGATGGAGGCGTCGGCGAAGTTTATTGCAAAGTTGGAGTAACCGCGGGCGACGAACCGCGAATGCTTTCCTCAATCTGCCGAACGGCTTAGGCATTGGAGCCCCCCGGGGAACTACCATAAAAGTATCGCCGTATGTGGATTGTCCGAGTCGCATTAAACCGTCCGTATACATTTGTCGTGGTCGCGCTGTTGATCCTGATCATCAGCCCACTAGTGATCCAGCGGACCCCGGTCGACATTTTTCCCAACGTCAACATTCCGATCGTCGCGGTGCTGTGGAACTACACCGGCCTCGCCGCCGAAGAGATGGAGGAGCGCATCACCACCGGGTTCGAGCGCGGCCTCACCACCTCGGTCGTCGATATGGATCACATCGAATCGACCACGGTGAACGGGCGCAGCATCGTCAAAATTTATTTCCATCCCAACGTGAAGATCGAGATGGCGGTGGCGCAGGTGACCGCGCTCGCGCAATCGAGCGTGCGCCAGATGCCGCCCGGAACCATCCCGCCCTACATCCTTGTTTACAGCGCGTCGAGCGTGCCGATCTTACAACTCGGCCTTTCCGGCAAAGGGCTAAACGAGCAGCAGCTTTTCGATTTCGCCACGCAGCAGATCCGCACCGCGCTCGCCACCGTGCAGGGTGCGGCGATTCCATATCCTTACGGCGGAAAACAGCGCCAGATCATGGTCGATATCCGCCCGGATCTGCTCCAGGCGAAGGGTCTCTCGCCCGCCGACGTGGTCGCCGCCATTGGCGAGCAGAATCTGATTCTGCCCTCCGGCACTTCGAAGATCGGACAGTTCGAGTATGACGTCGATCTGAACAGCAGCCCGGTGCGCGTGGCGGAGCTGAACGATCTGCCCATCAAGTCGGTCGGCAACGCGACCATCTACATTCGCGATATCGGTCACGTGCGCGACGGATTTTCGCCGCAGACCAACATCGTGCGGCGCGACGGCGAGCGTGGCGTGCTGATGCAGATCATGAAGGTGGGGCAGACCTCTACGCTGGATATCGTGCGGGACGTGAAGGCGGCGCTGCCGGCGATCGCGGCCACGCTGCCGCCGCAGCTCAAGATCGATCCCATCAACGATCAGTCGATTTTCGTGCGCGCGTCGGTAAACGGAGTAATCCGGGAGGCGGTCATCGCGGCGCTCCTCACCGCGCTTATGATTCTGCTGTTCCTGGGAAGCTGGCGCAGCACGCTGATCATCGCGGTGTCGATCCCGCTATCGATTCTGACGTCGATCATCGTGCTGAGCGCGCTGGGTGAGACCATCAACATCATGACGCTCGGCGGGCTGGCGCTGGCGGTGGGCATCCTGGTGGATGACGCGACGGTGACCATCGAAAATATCCATCGCAACCTGGGCCACAATTCCGAGGTGATCCCCGCGATTCTCGAAGGCGCGCGGCAGATCGCCGTCCCCGCCCTGGTTTCGACGCTGTGCATCTGCATCGTGTTCCTGCCGATGTTCTTTCTGACCGGCATCCCGCGCTATCTGTTCATGCCGATGGCGGAGGCGGTGGTGTTCGCGATGCTTGCCTCGTACCTGCTGTCCCGCACCCTGGTGCCCACGCTGGCGATGTACCTGCTCAAGGCTCACAGCGGGCAGGAACACGCCTCGCCGCCGGCCGCCTGGAATATTCCAGCGCGTTTGCAGCGTGCCTTCGAACGGGGCGAGAGCCGCGTTCGGGATTCCTTCCGCAACCTGCTCGCCGCCTGCATCCGCCATCACTGGCTGTTCCTGCCGTCATTTCTAGGGGCGAGCCTGGCCGTATTCCTGCTGTTCCCCTGGCTGGGCCAGGACTTCTTCCCCTCCATCGATGCGGGCCGCTTCGATCTTCACTTCCGCGCCAAAACGGCCACGCGAATCGAGGAAACGGCGAAGCTCGGCGACGAGGTAGAGGCTTCGATCAAGCGCATGATCCCGGCGCAGGAGATTTCGAGCATCGTCGATAACATCGGCATGCCGTACAGCTCCATCAACATGTCGTACAGCGTTTCGCAGCCCATCGGCACCATGGATGCCGATGTTCTGGTTTCGCTCACCGAAAAGCACCGCCCCACCGGCGATTACGTGCGCGAGCTTCGCAATCGCCTGCCGCGCGAATTTCCCGGCGTGGCGTTCTATTTCATTCCCGCCGACATGGTCAGCCAGATCCTGAATTTTGGCCTGCCCGCGCCCATCGATATCCAGATCGGGGGACACGACGCCGAGGCGAGCCGCCAGTTCGCGGCCAATCTGCTCGAACAGGTCAAAACCATTCCCGGCACCACCGATTTGCGCATCCACCAGCCCTTCGATCAGCCCAAAATTCACATCACCGTCGATCGCACCAAGGCCGAAGAGAGCGGCTACACGCAGTACGACGTCGCGAACAGCGCGCTGGTCTCGCTGAGCGGGAGCTTTCAGACGGCGCCGTCGTTCTGGCTCGATCCGCGCAACGGCGTGAGCTATTCCGTAGTGACGCAGGCGCCGCAGTATGACCTGACCTCGCTTGACAACCTCAAGGACATTCCTATTTCGGGCGCCAAGATGATCCGCCCGGAGATTATCGGGGACGTGGCCAGCACCAGCCGCGGCGCGGGGCTCGCCGTGGTTTCGCACTACGATATCGAGCGCGTGGTGGATATTTTCGGATCGGTGCAGGATCGCGACCTGGGTTCGGTGGCTCGCGATGTGGACCGCGTCGTGGACGCCAATCGCAAGAGGTTGCCGCGCGGCTCCACGATCACCGTGCGCGGCCAGATCCAGACCATGCGCACCTCTTTCAATGGGATGCTCGGCGGCCTGGCGCTGGCGATCGTGCTGGTGTACGCGCTGATCGTGGTGAATTTCCAGTCCTGGCTCGATCCGTTTATCATTATTACCGCGCTGCCCGCGGCGCTCGCGGGAATCGTGATGTTCCTGTTTGCCACGCACACCACCATCAGCGTGCCCGCGCTGATGGGATCGATCATGAGCGTGGGCGTGGCGACTGCCAACAGCATTCTGGTGGTGAGCTTCGCGCGGGAGCGGCTGGCGGCGGGCGAAACTCCGCAGCAGGCGGCGCTCGACGCGGGGTTCGTGCGCTTCCGCCCCGTGCTGATGACCGCGCTCGCGATGATCATCGGCATGGTGCCGATGGCGCTGGGGCTGGGCGAGGGCGGCGAGCAGAACGCTCCCTTGGGCCGTGCGGTGATCGGAGGACTGATGCTGGCGACAGTTGCTACCCTATTCTTTGTACCGGTCGTTTTCAGCCTGCTGCATCGCGGCGCCCGGCCCTCGAATCCATAATCCAAGATGGCTCGCATTCTTAAGATCATTCTGTTGGTAGCGGCCGCCCTTGTGGTGGTGAGTGCAGTGGTGGTGCGCGGCATCAGCTCGCGCATCCGAGCGGCGGCGATCGTCAAGCAGGAAACGCTGGAGCAGGCGGTTCCCCCGGTGGCCGTGATCCATCCGCGGCGCGGTGGGATGAAGGACGAGATCGTGCTGCCGGGCAACATCCAGGCGTTCGTCGATTCGCCGATTTACGCGCGCACCAGCGGATACCTGAAGAAGTGGTACACCGATATCGGCACGCGAGTGAAGGCCGGACAGCTTCTGGCGGAGATCGAATCGCCGGAAGTCGATCAGCAGCTCTCGCAGGCGCGCGCCGACCTGGCCACGGCGCAGGCCAACCTGGAGCTGGCCCAGTTGACCATGCAGCGCTATCAGAATCTCCTCAAGCTGGATGCCATCGCCAAGCAGGACGTAGACAACGAGGTGGGTGCGTACGAGGCGTACAAAGCCACGGTCGCCTCCCAGGAGGCCAACGTCAAACGGCTGGAGCAACTGGTGGGATTCGAAAAGGTGACCGCGCCGTTCGAAGGAGTGATCACGGCGAGGAACATGGATATCGGACAACTGATCAACGCGGGCAACGGCGGCACGGCGCAGGAGCTGTTCCACATGGCCGCGATCGACAAGCTGCGCGTCTTCGTCAGCGTTCCGCAGCTCAATTCGGACGCGGCGGTGCCGGGCCGGACGGCGGAGCTGACGCTGATCGAGTTTCCCGGGCGCAAGTTCATCGGCAAGATCGCGCGCAACACCAACGCCATCGACACCGCCACGCGAACGCTGCTGACCGAAGTCGATATCGACAACACGTCGGGCGTTCTGCTTCCGGGTGCGTTCGCGGAAGTGCACCTGAAGCTGCCGGAGCAGGCCGCCGCGCTGATGGTCCCGGTAACGGCGCTGATTTTTCGCGCGGAGAACCTGCGGATCGGCATCGTGCGCGACGGCAGAGCTGAGCTGGTTCCGGTGACCCTCGGCCGCGATTACGGTACCGAGGTCGAAGTCACCAGCGGGCTGACGGAAAAGGACGCGGTCATCGTGAATCCGCCGGATTCGCTCACTGCCGGCGCGCAGGTGCGCGCCGAGTTCAAGCCGGAGCAGTGACGTCTCGGACGGTTTGCGTGGCCCGCGTGAAGATCGCGCGCGCTTCTCCGACCAGGAACAGTGAGCCTGTGATCAGAATCAAGTCGTCCGCCGAAGCGCGCCCGCGCGCAAGCCGGATCGCCGTGGCCACGTCGGGCGCAGTCTCGCCTCGGCCGGCCAACTCTGCCAGAATCTCGGGGCGCACCGCCCGCGGGTTGTCCGCCGCGGTCAAAATCAAATCGCGGGCATAGGAGAACAGAACTCCCGCGATCTCCTCCACGGATTTATCGCGCATCGCGCCAAAGACCAAATGCAACGCGCGGTCCGGATAGAAGCGATCAAGATATCGCGCCACCGCGCGCGCGCCCGCGGGATTGTGGGCTCCGTCCAGAATGATGTCGGGATTGGGAGCCACGTGCTCCAGCCTTCCCGGCCAGCGCGTCTCGCGAATCCCGCGCGGATCGACGCCCAGCGATTTGAGCGCCAGCGCGGCGGTGATGGTGTTGTCGATCTGGTGCTCGCCCGCGAGCGGGCAGACGATCCCCGAAAATCGCGACCCGCGTGCGTCGATTTCCAGGTTGCGAATTTCAAAATCCGCGGCGCGGCGAACGGGAATGCCGAGCTGCGCAGCGCGCTGTTCGAGCACCGCCGCCGCGTCGCCGCGCTGGCGCGCGAAGACCGCGGGAACGCCGGGTTTTAGAATCCCGGCTTTTTCCTGCGCGATGGATTCGATGGTATGGCCCAGGTAGATTTCGTGATCGAAATCGATAGGCGTGATCACAGCGAGGGCCGGCTCGACGACGTTGGTCGCGTCGAGTCGCCCGCCCAGACCCACTTCGACGACCGCCGTTTCGACGCGCAGCTCGCGAAACAGCCAGAATCCCATCGCAGTGACGGTTTCGAAATAGGTCGGGTGGCAGTCGAGATCGAGCGACTCCGCGGTCTCGTGCACCACGGTGAAGGCGCGCTGGAACTGCTCGGGCGTAACTTGGATCGCGCTGATCTGGATGCGCTCGGTGGGTTCCACCAGGTGCGGCGATGTGAACAGGCCGGTTCGGATTCCAGACGCTCGCAGCCCGGCTTCGATCATAGCGCAGGTGGAACCCTTGCCGTTGGTTCCCGCGACGTGGACCACGCGAAACGCCCGCTGCGGATTTTCGAGCGCTTCGAGCACGCGTCGAATCCGATCGAGGCCGAGCTTCGCGGTCTTGATTTCGTTGCCGAGGGCGTAAAGGAAGCGGACAGAATCGGGGTAAGAGAGCACGTCAGATTCGATTATCGCGATTCTTGAAGCAATGCTCGCCGGTATAGCAGCCACGCGCATACGACCATGGCCGCGGTCGCGCCGGCGAGCTTCAGCTCGAACAGGAAAACGTTGGTCACCTGTCCGCTCGGGACTACGGAGCTGATCAGCGCGATAGCCGTCACCAGCCATCCCGCCGCCGCGCTCGCCCGCTTTCCCGCGATCCAGGCGCTCCCGAAAACATAAACGTACGGCAGGAAACCGCCGATCACCATCATCGAGACCAGGGTGTCGTACGCCGCACGCAACGTGTCGCCGAATTGAAAAACGACCAGCAAGAACGAAGCCACGCAGCCCAGCACCAGGATCGAAACGTGCGGGGTGTGCCAGCGCGGATGAATTTTCGAGAACGCGCGCGGCAGCAGCTTATCCGTGCCCGCCGCGAACGGCAAACGGGAGACCGACGATCCCAGGCCGCCGAATTGCCCCACGCCGGTAAACAGGATCAGGATCGCGATGGCGGCCGGCAGCCACGCCATGTGGAACAGCGATGCGGCCGTTTCGCTTGCCTGCGCCATTCCGTACCGCTCGTCGATGCGCGCGGGCTGCATCAGGATCAGCAGCGCGAGCGTCATTCCGGCATAAAAGAAAGTCGCGAATCCGGACGCGATCCAACCCGCGCGGCGCAGCGTCCGCACCGGATCGCGAATTTCGGCCCCCATCATCGCGGCCATTTCCATGCCGGTCATGGCGTACGCGATGGTCGCCGCACCCAGGCTGAACGTGTCCCAGCTCAGCGCCGGAACGATGTCGAGCCGCGTCGCCGGGCCGCGCCGGATCCACACAATCGCCGCGAGAATCGCGAATACGATGGAGATGGTCCATGTCGCCGCCGCGCCGACGTTTTCCGTCCACTTGCCGATTTTCATTCCGATCATGTTGGTGGCGAGCGCGATCCACACCGCGACCAACGAGGCGCCGACAATGAACGCGCGATTATCGGCCAGGTGCTGATACGCCGGTCCCAGGCCGTAGGCGGCGAGGCTCATGTAAAACATCGCGGCGGTGGGGAACCAGAAAGCGATGCCCACCCAGTAGATGAAAAAGCACAGGAAACCGTGCCATGGACCGAAATCTGCGCGTGTCCATTGGTACACACTTCCGGAGCCCGGATATTTCGCGCTGAGGGCGCCGACGCTGATCGCCAGCGGTACTGCCAGAAGCAGCGCCGAGAGCATCCATAACGTAATGGTTCCCGGCCCGGCGTGTGCCGCTGTCGGGACCCAGCGCACTCCCACGATGCAGGTGATCGCGAACAGCGTGATGTCGCGCAGCCCCAGTTCGCGCTTGAGTCCCGGCTCGGTAGCGGTCTCAGGCATGCGGCGCGTGTTCGCAGCCGAACGTGGCCGGCACGCGTCCGCCTTTGTTGAGCTCCTGATTTCCGATTTCGGTGGCGTAGTAAATTCGCGCGGTCAGCGATTTCGCCTCGCGGAAGAAATCGTGGCCGGGGCCCGAACCCGCGTCGAGCGTGTGAAGCATCGCGATCTGATCGGCAGCCGTGCAGTGTACGAACGGGTGCCCGTGCTCGCGGATGGCGAATCCGTCCACCCAGTCGAGTCCGCTGATGAACTCCTCGCGGAACGCCGCATCGCCGTCGCGCAAGAAAAGGTCGATATAGCGATTCACCTTGGCCGTCTTGGCGCCGGGCGTGTCGGTTGCCGGAATGATCAGCTCCGTAAGCGCGATCACGGTCTCATTCTGGTGTGAATCGAGCACGGACGGGGTCCAATCCGCTTTCGCCGCCTGCTGCGCCCAAGCGGTGGGAATCGCGAAAATCGAGGCGCCGAGCTTCACAAAATCGCGGCGGTCCATGCGCTTTCATGTTACACGGCTGGTCCGAGAGCGCGCAAGAACTTATCACGCGCCGACCGTAAACTTCACCCCGCGCGCAACGCAACCATGGATCGGCGGATGGCGACGGTCTAGTGTGTGGTGGTGGGCCCTGTTGGATTCGAACCAACGACCAACGGATTATGAGTCCGCTGCTCTAACCGGCTGAGCTAAGGGCCCGTGCACAATATAAATATAAAGGAATGACGCCCAAGGCTCTGGTTGTATCCGCCGTGATGGCGTCCTGCGCGGTTGCGCAACCGCCCGCGCCCGTGACGTTCGGCACCACCGTGGTGGTTTCCGGAGGCCTGCGCGGCGTTATTTATTACATCAAGCCCGGCTCCACGCGCCTGCCCGATTTTCGCGCGCTTAAACCGGCCGGGACCATTTACACATCCATGCTCGACGTGCCACGCCAGAGTTTCACGCGCGGATTTCCGGGCGTCACCACCCGGTTCGAGTGGTTCGCGATCGACTACACCGGCCGCTTCTGGATCGAAAAAGCCGGCAACTACCGCTTCGCCCTCACCTCCGACGACGGCGCCAGGTTGTGGATCGACGATGCGCTGGTGATCGATAATGACGGCGCTCATCCGCCGCGCGAGATCGCGGGCGATATCGAGCTCGCGCACGGCATTCACCGTATTCGCGTCGCCTATTTCCAGGGGCGGCGATTCGAAGTCGCGCTGGTGCTGAAAGTTGCTCCCGTGGGGCAGGATCTGCGCGTGTTCCGCACCGACGACTTGAAGCCGCCTCCGGGAGAATGGACTGAGCCGCGCGCCCCGGGGGATCGTGTCCTGATCGATAACGATTTTGTTCGCGTGGTCGGAACGACATTGCAACCCGGACAGGCGACCCCGCCACGTGAGGACGCGCTGAACCGCGTCATCATCTATCTCGATTCCGGGAAAATTGAAAGTCACGACCGAAGCGGACGGCCGCGCAAGCAACATTTCTCCGTGGGTCAGGCGGGCTGGCGCGCCGCGAACGCTTATACTGAGCAGAACCTCGGCGACGCACCCGTTCGCGAGATCGAGATCGAACTGAAAAAACCCGGACCGGTGACGCCTCCGGTGCGTGCGCGCGAGCTCGATCCGGTGCTGATCGATCCGCGGCACAATAAACTGCTGTTTGAAAACGATCAGGTGCGCGTTTTCCGAAGCTGGCGCGAACCAGGCGGCGTCGAGCCCCTCCACCAGCACCTGGGCGCGGGCAAGGTGGTCGTGTTCCTGTCCGACGCCGACGCCACGATCCAGGAGAACGGCTCGATTTCGACCTTACACGCCCGGGCCGGCGAAGTAAGCTGGAGCGGTCCCGTGAAGCACGCAGCCACCAACACGGGTGCGAAGAAAATGGAAATGATGGTGGTGGAAGTGAAATAGCTTCAGTCGACGAAGCCCTTCCAGGTGTTTCCCTTTTCGTCGCGCAGGGTCACTGCCAGGTTGTCGGAAGTGCCGCTGAGCGTGCGGCCGTTGCCGTCGCGGAAGCGATACACGATGGAATTGTCGTCATTGCGCACGGCCGAGCCGCGCCACACGTTTCCGTATTCGTCCTTCAGCTTGATGTGATCGCCGTGGCCGTAACCGAACACGCGGGTCTTGGTTTTTTCGTCTTCCAGGTGAAAGTACCCGCCCGGCAGATGCGTCCGCTTGCGCTGCTTCGAATAAATCATGCCCGTATAAGTAGTATGCGGCGGAACACGCGCGCAATTCGATAAGGTAAGTACCTTAGGAGCCGGTTCAAAAACGGTCGGCGCGCTAATCGGATTCACGGCCGAAAGCGAACCACAACCGGCGGATTTTGAGAGGCAAAAAAATGCGAGCGGTAGTGCAGCGCGTCACGGCGGCCCGCGTCGAAGTGGATGGAAAAGTCACGGGCGAGATCGGCGCGGGCTTGCTGGCGCTCATCGGCGTCACGCGATCGGATTCGGAAAAGGACGCGCATTTCCTGGCGGAGAAAATCGTAAACCTGCGCATCTTCGCTGACGAAAACGGAAAAATGAACCGCAGCCTGCTCGAATCGGGAGGGGCGCTGCTGGCCGTGTCGCAATTCACGCTGTATGGCGACTGCCGCAAGGGACGGCGTCCCAGCTTCGACGCAGCCGCGCCGCCCGAACAGGCGCGCGCTTTGTACGAACGTTTCATCGACGCGGTGCGAGCCGAGGGAGTGCGCGTCGAAACTGGAATCTTTCAGGCGCACATGAGCGTTTCGCTCACTAACGACGGTCCGGTGACTCTTCTGCTCGAGAGCTCCAGTTGAAGCGGCGCGCGATCTCTTCCACACCACCTTCGGCAACGATGCGGCCGCGCTCGAAAAAGCAGGCCCGCGCGGCGAGCGAAGCCGCGAAGTCGACGTCGTGAGTGACCAGGATCTTCGCCTGCGGGAGCGCCTGCAGCAAGTGGATCAAGTCGCGGCGGCCGGGAGGGTCGAGCGACGTGGTCGGCTCATCCAGCACCAGAATATCCGGCTGCATCGCCAGCACTCCGGCGATTGCGGCGCGGCGCTTTTCACCGCTGCTCAAATGATACGGAGCTTTTTGCGCCGCGCGCGAAATCCCCACCTGCTCCAGTGTTTTCGCCGCGCGCGCCAGCGCGTCCTTCGCCGCGACACCCAGGTTCCGCGGTCCGAACGCGACGTCTTCGAGCACGGTCGGCATGAAGAGCTGCTCGTCGGAATCCTGGAACACCAGCCCCAGCCTGGCGCGAATCTGCGGCAGAGTGTCGCGGCGCAGCGGAAGCCCGCAGATTTCGATCGACCCTTCACCCGAAAGCAGTCCGTTCAGGTGCAGCACGAACGTCGTCTTGCCGGACCCGTTGGCGCCGAACAGCGCCACGCATTCTCCGGCGTCGAGATCGAAATCGATTCCGTCCAGCGCCTGCGTTCCGTCGGGATAACGGTAGCGCAGCTCGCGGACCTGGACCACTTTCATAGAGCCAGCCGGACCGCGGCAGCCGCGGCCATGGCGGTCAACAGAAATGCGGCATCCGCCGCGCGAAATCGCCGCGGAGCGAAGGATGGAAAGCGGCCGTCGAATCCTCGCGCGAGCATGGCGCGATAAATTCCGTCGGCGCGCTCCCAGGATCGCGCGAACAGAACGCCGAGGGCGCCCGCCGAAGCGCGAAAGCCCGAGCCGCGGCTCAGCGCCGCCAGCCGCATGTGTTGTGCCTGCTCGGAAATCACGAAAAGATAGCGATACAGGAACTGGATCACCAGAATCAGCGGACGCGGCACCGCAAACGATTCGAGTCCGCGCAGCAGCTCCGCGAGCGGAGTGGTCGCCACCAGAAGCAGCGCCGCCAGGCCCGACAGAAAGCTCTTTTCGCCCAGCGCGAGCGCGCGCAGGCGATCCCCGCCGATCCAGGTGATCAGCGCGAATGTCGCTGAGAACGGCAGCACCAGCATCGCCCGGCGGATCAACTCGATCGCCGGCAATCGCGCGATCGCCACAGCGATCGCGAGCAGGGCCGCGTAGGCCAGGCAGGCATACTGCGATTGCGGAGGGGTGGTGGACACCGCGATCAGAAAAGCGAGCAGTGCGCCCAGCTTCGCCCGGGCGTCGCGCGCATGCAGCGGACTCGCGCCCCGGCTCCAGCGTTCGACGACTACGTGATGCATGCCCGATCTTTCATGCGTTTCTCTGGCGAATCCAGCGGCCCGCCGCCAGGCACGCGGCATAAATCAGAATCAAGCCGGCGAGTCCGGCAATCGATTTGCGCAGCCACGGCGTTGCGATCCCATGCGCCTCGTAATCGGCCAGCGGAGCGTGCAACCATGCAGGCGAATGCGCGCGCGCCAGAATTTCGATTCCGTCGGGGTGCGTTGACGCGATCAGAATTCCGGCAACCGCGAGAATCACCGCCGCCATTCCGACCACAATCAGCGCCCGCCCGGCGGGTTCCTTCGCTCCGCGGATCCAGGCCGGATTCAGCCGCTCGACCGCACGGATCGCGGCCAGCGTGATGGCCCCTTCGAGAATCGCGCCAACGGCGAAAAACGACAACGTGATCGCCAGAACGCGCGGCGGGAATGGAATGCCCGAAACGGAAAGCTGCGCCAGCGCAAATCCGGCGCTTACGAGCACGCTCAAAACCCCGCCGATAAAAATTCCCGCCGAATTGCGCAGCAGCCGGTACGGCAAATAGCCCGCGAGCACGCCGGCGATCGCCATGTTGAATACGTTCGCGCCCAGCGCCAGAATTCCGCCGTCCTGAAACACCAGCGCCTGAATCGCGAGAATCGCGGTCATCACAATCGCCGCGGCCGACGGCCCCAGCGTGATCGCCAGCAGCGTTCCACCCACCAGGTGTCCGCTGGTTCCGGGCCCGACCGGAAAATTGATCATCTGTGCCGCGAAGATGAACGCTCCCATGACGCCCATCAGCGGGATGCTGCGCTCTTCCATATCGCGCTGCGCGCGGCGAGCGAGAATCCCGACGACAGGCACGGCGGCCAGGTCGAACGCGACCCACACGGGCGTGCTCAGGAATCCGTCGGGAATATGCATCGTCGAAGGCTACTTTATTCGTATCACGAATTGAAAAAGCGTATGCGGACAGTCAGCCGCGATCCAGCAGATGTCCCAGCTTTTCCTTTTTCGTGCGCAGGTAGTCTTCGGTCGATTTCACTGGCTCGACAATGCACGGTACGCGTTCGCTAACGGTTACGCCGGCACGCTCGAGGGCGGCGATTTTCTGCGGATTGTTGGACATCAGCCGCACCGCGCGAATGCCCATGAAACCCAGAATCGCCCCGGCCAGCTCATAGCCGCGCAGATCCGCCTCGAAACCCAGCTGTTGATTGGCCTCCACCGTGTCGGCGCCGCGATCCTGAAGCTCGTAGGCGCGCAATTTGTTGAGGAGCCCGATTCCGCGGCCCTCCTGGTTTTCATAAATCACCAGGCCGCGGCCCTCGGCGGCGATCGATTGGAGCGCAAGCTCGAGCTGAGCGCGGCAATCGCAGCGCAGGCTGTGAAACACGTCGCCGGTGAGGCACTGCGAATGAATCCGGACCAGCGGCGGAGCGCCCGTTTCCACCTCGCCCATCTTCAACACCACCGCCTCTTCGCTGCCATCGGTGAAACCGGAAATCCGGAAGTGCCCGAAGCGGCTGGGGAAATCCGCTTCCGCCACTTTGCGTAACTGCGAGGAGACTATCATTCTTAAGGGGCGAGCACTTTCATTATAATGATCCACGGATGGTCGAACAGCATCTGCTGATCCTGCTGGTGAAGCTGGCCGTGGCGGCATCGCTCGCGAGCATTCTGACGCGCAGCGGGCGTTTTCAGCGAATGCTGATGCGCGAGGAGCGCACGCTCAGCCAGCGTGTCCAGATGGCTCTGGTATGCGCCGCGATCTTCGGAACCGGTGTGCTGGCGCGCGTTCTCAATCCCGAATCCTACCAGGCGCTCGACCTGGGCATGGAAGGCAGCATCGTGATGGGGATGCTGGGCGGCTATGTGACCGGTCTGTTGGCGGGCGTGCTGATCTCGATTCCTGCTCTGTTCAAGCATGAAACGGTTTCGATCGTATTGTTCGCCGCGGTCGGCGTGCTGGGCGGACTTCTGCGCGACATCGCGCCGGATAAAGAAGCCATCTGGAAGTTTTCACCGTTTCCGGATTTGAGCTTGTGGCGTCTGCTGCGACGCCGTGATCTGCGCTTGCCCCTGTTCAGCCTCGCCTGCGTGCTGACGATCCTTCTGGCGGAGGCGATGCGCGCCACGCTCGCGCGGCTCACCTTTCGCGTCTTCGATCTACAGCAGCTCTGGCGCTCCGACGGTCCGGGCATGATCGTCGCCATTTACGCGACCACGTTATTCGCCACCGCTCTGCCCATAAAAGTCTGGAACAGCACGCGTAACGAAAAAAAGGTCGAGCAGCAGCAGTTGCACCTGAACGAGGCTCGCCTGGCCGCGCTCAGCCGCCAGATCAACCCGCATTTTTTATTCAATACGCTCAATTCCGTAGCCTCGCTGATTCGCACCAACCCGGAGCAGGCGCGCCAGGTGGTCTATAAGCTTTCGAAAATTCTGCGCCGATTGTTGCGCCAGCAGGAAAATCTGACGCCGCTTGGCGAAGAGCTTTCGTTTGTCGAGGATTACCTGGCCATCGAGATGGTGCGTTTCGGAGACAAGCTGCGTTTCCACAAGGAAATCGATCCGTCGACGCTGGATCTGCTGGTGCCCAGCATGCTGTTGCAACCGCTTGTCGAAAATAGCATCCGGCATGGATTGTCAAACAAGGTGGATGGAGGAACCATCCGAATTCGCAGCCGCGTGGTGGATCACCGGCTTCAGATCCTGGTGGAAGATGACGGAGTGGGAATTGCGGAGTCTAAGCTGGCCACGCTGTTCGAGCAGGGAATCGGAGTCAGCAACGTGAATGAGCGCTTGAAGGTCCTGTTCGGCGATGATTACAGGATGTGGATCGACAGCCGTCTGGGCGAAGGGACCTCCACCGGGATCGAGCTGCCCGAGCAGGCCAGCGTCGCACCCGGCTTGGAGACATTTGCGAGCAGTACGGTTTAGCGAAGTACCGTTCTAAATGGGAAAAACACATTGAGTGACCTGAACTATTCGCTGCTTCTTCCGCGCGCCGACCGGATGCCGCGCACCATTGCCGCGCGCACGCGCCGCATCTACGATTCGGTCGCCTCGGTTTATCCCGTCAGCACGTTCTTCTTTCATTCCAGGGCGCACCAGTGCGCGCTGCGCAACGCCGAACTCCGCAACGGCATGCGCATCCTGGAACTCGCCACCGGGTCTGGTGAAATGTTCCGGCGCCTGGTGAAAGCCAACGGCGACGGCCACACCTTTGGCCTGGACCTGTCACCCAATATGGCCGCGCGCACGCTGCGCCGCGCGCGGCGCAAATTCCCCCATGCGCAGTCGCATTGCGGAGCCGTCGATGTCCGCAGCATGCCGTTTAAAAACGCGAGCTTTGATGCCGTGGTGTGCTGCTATCTTTTCGAACTGCTGTCGCAGGACGATATCCGGCTGACGCTGCGCGAGATCCGCCGCGTGCTGCGCAGCGGAGGCACCTTCTCGCTGGTGGTGATCGGGCAAAACGTGAAATTTTTCAATCGCCTGTATGACGTCGCAGGAAAGCTGGTCCCGGCCTTCTGGGGACGCCAGGTGGAACAGGCCGTTCCCGAGCTGATTCAGGAAGCCGGCCTGCGCATCCTGAGCGCGCATTCGGTGCGGCAAACCGGATATCCATCGCGAATTCTGGTCGCCAGGCGTTAAAAGGTAATCCATCACACCAACGTCGCCTTGCATGAGGCGCGGCAGTAATGCTGCGCGTTGGGGATCGTCGAAGAACACCCGCGCCCGCAATCAATAGAACAAATACTTCCGCCACTGATCGTCGCTCTTGCCGAGCAACCGCATCAGATGCCGGCTGGTGTGCAAACTGAACGGACGCGGCGCGCGTGCCAGGCGCATTCCCGCTTCTTCCGGCGTCCGGTTTCCTTTGCGATTGTTGCACGGATGGCAGCACGCCACCAGGTTCTCCCACGTGGTCTCGCCCGAGCGCGACCGCGGAATCACGTGATCGAGCGTCAGTTCGCCCGAGTTCAGCGTTTTATGGCAATACTGGCAGGTGTAACGATCGCGCATCAGAATGTTTTTGCGCGAGAGAGCGCGTGTCTGGTGCGGAATGCGGCGGTATTCGAGCAGGCGGATCACGCTCGGCACAGCCAGGGTCTGGCGCGGCGAATGGATATGCGAGCTCGCATGCTCCTCCGCCGCCGCCACGCCTTTCAACACCAGCACCAGCGCGCGGCGCGCCGCGCAGACGTTGATCGGCTCGTAGCTCGAATTCAACACCAGCACGGGCCGGTACAATTGGTGCCTCAACCGCTCATGCTCTTTTGCGATCATTCCCACCTGCTCCCCGCCGCAAGCGCCGAGGCTTGCGCGCGAAATTCCGGATGATAACTTAGCGATGCCCTCCGATCCGTCCGCGCCAGCGTGAGCACGGTCACCCGCCGCGCTCCGGCGCGCTTCAAGACCCGCGCGCAGGTCGCAGCCGACGCGCCCGTGGTCAAAACGTCGTCCACCAGCAGCACGCTCATGCCGTCCAGCCGCGCGCCGCGCTTCATGGCGAACGCGCCGGCGACGTTGTCGCGCCGCTTCGCGTTGGTCAGCCCCGCTTGTGGAGGCGTGTAGCGCCGCCTGCGCACCACGCCGCGCACCGGAGCGTTTGAGCGCCGTGCAATCTCCCGCGCGAGCAGCGCTGACTGGTTGTACCCACGCTGCCATCGCCGCCGCCAGTGCAGCGGCATGGGAACGACCAGGTCGAAGCGCTCCTGGCGGGGCAGGGCCAGCGCCAGCAATTTTCCAAAATGCGCAGCAAGCGGCCGCACTCCGCCGTACTTGAACAGATGAATCAGCTTGCGCAGCGCGCCGTCGTAATCGCCGTACGAGTACACCGCGTCGAAGCCCGAAAGCCCCAGCCGGCACAGCGCGCAGCGGCCTTGTTCATCGAGCGGAAACCGATTGACGAACGGCATCCGGCACGCGACGCAGGCGTATTCGGCTGCGAAGGGTGCGTGGTCGTCGAGGCATCGCCGGCACACGGGCACGCGCGAAATCTCGCGCAAAACCTCGCCGCACACGCGGCACTCATCGGGAAAAACTGTGTTGACAAGGGCGCAAAACAGCTTTTCTGCGGCGCCGTGTGCGCCGGCAGACAATACCTGAAACCGGCTGCTGGGGAGCAGGTTACTCGAGAAGACCCACCTCCACCTGACGTATCCAGTGTACACCCGCGATTCCTACAGGTTCAAATGCACCGCATCACAATTCGGTGAAATCGCGGGGCGTAGACTGGATGCATGAAAATCCTGGTGATCGGCGGGACCGGATTCATCGGGCCCCACGTGGTCCAGCGCCTGCTCGAGCGTGGCCACGAAGTCGCCGTCTTTCACCGCGGCAAATCGAAGCTGGACCTGCCGGTCGAGCACATTTTCGGTGATCGCTCCTCGATTCCGAAAATCAGAACCGATGTTGTCGTCGACCTGATCCTGAGTTCAGGCAAACAGGCGCGAGCGCTGATGGACACCTTTCGGGGCGTCGCCCGGCGCGTGGTCGCGGCCAGCAGTTGCGATGTCTATCGCGCCTGCGGAATCTTTCACGGCAGCGAGGAGGGTCCGCTCCAGCCGGTCCCATTGACGGAAGAGTCCGAGCTTCGGACGAAACTCCAAACCTACCCGCCTGCGCTGATCGAGAAAGTGCGCGAATTTTATCCCTGGGTCGACGACGAATACGACAAAATCCCCGTAGAGTGCGTCATCATGGGCGATGCCGAACTTCCCGGCACCATCTGCCGCTTGCCGATGGTCTACGGTCCCGGCGACCCGGGCAAGCGCTTTTTCCCCGTGCTGCGCCGCGTCGCCGACTCTCGTTCCGTGATCATTTTCGAAGAAAGCGCGGCTGCCTGGAAAGCTCCGCGAGGCTACGTGGAAAATGTCGCGGAGGCGATCGCGCTCGCCGCAACCAACGATCGCGCCGCTGGACGCATCTACAACGTCGCGGACCACCCCGCGTTCACCGAACTCGAATGGGCGCGCAAAATCGCTGACGCCGCCGGCTGGCGCGGCGAATTCGTCGTGCTCCCGAAGCACCGCACGCCGCCCCATCTGGTGCAGCCGGGCAATACCGCGCAGCATTGGGAGACCGACACGTCGCGCATCCGCGCCGAGTTGGGTTTTCGCGAGGTCGTGCCGACCGACGAAGCCATCCACCGCACCATTTCATGGGAAATGGAGCACCTGCCGAACGAGTTTTTCATGTATCCGGTCGATTATGCAGGCGAAGATCTGGCGGTGGCCGTTTGAAGCGTTTTCACGGACCTTAGAATTTCCATTTCTAGGGGCCTGGCGAGCCCGTAGGCGAGACGTTTTCTTTCCGGCACCCTTGGTATCAACTTTTGCCTGGTTTCACGGGGCGAACATGCAAAAAGCTGATTCGCGGTCATTTCGCTACCTCCGTCCGGTTTCGCTCGCGAGCTTGCTTGCCAGCGGACGGTCCTGGCCTGCGTATTTGTTGCCCGCCTTCTTGCGATACGGCACCGCAACCCGCGACGACAACTGCTCGAAGGTGAACGAGCAGATTCGCATTCCCGGATACAGCGCCACCGGCATGCGCCCCAGGTTGCTCAACTCGAGCGTCGCTTTCCCGCTCCATCCCGGATCGAACAGCCCCGCCGTCCCGTGCACGATGATGCCGATGCGCCCCAAACTCGATCGGCCTTCCAGGCGCCCCAGAACGTCATCGTCGAGCTCCAGCGTTTCTTCGGTGATCGCCAGCGCGAACTCGTGCGGCTGAAGCACGAACGGTTCGCCCGCCGGAACGGTGATGGTGCGCATCAGGTCCTGAATCGCGCGCGCCTCTTTCAGATCGATATAAGCGTTGCGGCTGTGCTCGAAGATGCTGAATTCGTTGCCCAGGCGGAAATCTACCGAGCAGCTTCCCAACTGCTCCGGCGGCAGCGGCGGCGAAATCCTGATTTTTCCTTCTTCGATGTAGCGCTGGATGTCGATATCGGACAGAACCATTTCTTGCAGTATAGTCGGGTGGGGCCGCGGCCGATGTGAAATTATACAAACAATGCGTCGGATTCCTGTTTCGACCGCCGTGATCGTCCTGGGGATGTGCGTGTTTTGGGTCATGCTGGGATCCCGCCTCCTGCCGATCGCGCAGAGACACGATTTCCTGGATCTTTATACCGGCGGGAGACTGGCGCTCGAAGGCCGGTTTGCCGAGCTTCACTCGGCCGCCGTTCAGCTCGCCGAGCAACGCCGCATCGTGCCCGATCTGGCCGAAGTGGTGCCGTTCATGCGGCCGGTTTTTTATGCTCTGGCGCTCGCTCCCATCGGCGCGCTGCCGTATCATGCCGCATTCCTCGTATGGCTGGCGCTTCAAAGCGCTCTGCTCATCGGCTGTTGGATTTGGGCCTGGCGCCGCTTCGGACCGGACGCGCTCGTATATTCCGCGCTGTTCCTGCCCGCTCCGCTGGGCATCGCAGCCGGCCAGGATTGCGTGATCATGCTGGCGCTGCTGATCATCGCGTTCGAGATCGACCAGCGCGGGCACGCGTTCGCGAGCGGCTGCGTGCTGGCCCTGATGCTGTTCAAGTTTCACCTGGTAGTGCTGTGGCCGGTGGCGATGCTCATCCAAAAGCGCTGGCGCATGTTCGCCGGCTTCTGTGCCGTCGGCGCCGGCGAGGTCCTGCTGAGTCTAGCGCTGGGCGGAATGGCCGAGGCTCGATTGTACGTCGCGATGCTGGGCGACAAGACGCTGGACCGCGCGTTCATATCCGAGCCGCTGATGGTCAGCTACCAGGGATTTCTGGCGAATCTGGGGATCGAATCGATGTGGGTTGCGGCGCTCATGATCGCCGGCATCCTGGTACTGTTTTTAAGAGCGATCGTCAACGGCCCGATCTTCGTTCTTGCTCCGCTCGCTTCGCTGCTGGTGGTGCCGCACGTTTACGCCTACGACACCGCACTGCTGCTGGCTCCGATTCTCTTCACCATATTTCAATCCAAGAACAAGGCCGCCAGAATCGGTGCGGCGCTGCTGGCGACGCCCATCCCCTTTGGCTTCGCGCTGGCCGATAAACCCTGGGCAATCGTCGCATCGGCGTCGCTGATGGTGTTCTTTATCATAATCGCCGCGGATGCACACAGTTTCATGCTGTTAAAGAAAATGGCCGCGAATGAACACGAATAAGAAATTCGCGTTCATTCGCGGCCAACAAAAAGGCAACGGCCGGTCCGCCGCACTGGAAGGTGAGGGCGGCGGGGACCCGGCCGTTGTGCCGCTATGCTCTTACGAGCTGAGGGGCAAACTTAAATCGCGATGAACAGGGTGGTTCCCTGGCGATTTACTAACAGCAGGGCCGGATTGTTTTTGGTTGTTGAATTCATGGCCTGCCGGAACTCGCTCATATTGGTGACCGTACGATGATTGACCTGCTGGATCACGTCGCCGCGCTGAAGGCCCGCTTCCGCGGCTGCGCTGTCTTGGCTGACGCTCTCCACCACGACGCCCTTCGCGTTCGGCCCGAGCTGTAACTGCTGCGCCACCTCCGGGGTTAGCGTCGAAAGCTGCACGCCTTCGAGCATCGATTCGTGTTCGCCGGGCGCCGCGTTGGAGGCCTGTTCCTCATTCGAAGGGAACTGGCCGAGCTGCGCCGTCAGATTCATCGTCTTGTTGTCGCGCAGGACCCTCAGATTTACGCTTGCGCCGGGGGTCATCATTCCGACTTTCACCCGAAGCGCATTGGCGTCGTCTACCGGCTGACCGTTGATGTCGAGAACGATGTCACCTTTTTGAAGGCCCGCTCTCGAAGCCGGGCTGTCAGGGGTCACGTCGCCGACCAGCACGCCGGTCGCCTCCGTCACGCCGAAAGCTTTCGCCATCTGCGGTGTCACGTCCTGCGGGAGGATGCCGAGATAGCCGTGCTCCACTTTGCCGTTCTTCAGAATCTGGTCCATGTCATAGCGGGCAAGGTTGACCGGCACCGCGAAACCGATGCCCTGATTTCCGCCGCTGTTGCCCGAAATGATCGCCGTGTTGATGCCGATCAGGTGTCCTTCATCGTCCACCAGCGCGCCGCCGGAGTTGCCCGGATTGATGGCCGCGTCGGTCTGGATGAAATCCTCTTCTTGTTCAATCTGGTTGTTCATGCTGCGATTGGTCGCGCTCACGATTCCGCTGGTGACGGTCTGGCCGACGCCGAATGGATCGCCGACCGCAAGAACGATGTCGCCGACTTCCACCTGGTTCGAATCGCCGAGCGTCAGGTAGGGGAAATTGCTGCCGTTGATTTTCAAAACGGCGATATCGGTGCGCGGATCCGTGCCGACCACGCGGGCCTTGAATTCGCGCTTGTCGTGAAGCGTTACGGTAATGTCCGTCGCTTTGTCGATCACGTGATTGTTGGTGAGAATGTAGCCTTCCGGACTCACGATCACGCCCGAGCCGAGCGCCTTCTCACGCTGCTCCTTGGGAACGTTGTTGAACGGCATGTTGTTGCCGAAGAACTGGCGGAAGAAGGGATCCATCTGAAATCCCTGCATGCCGGTCATCTCGTTCTTCACCATGCGGGAAGACGAAATGTTGACCACCGCGGGGACAACTTTCTTGACCACGTTCGCATACCCGCGCCGCGCGGTTTCGGGCGAGCGGGGAGCCGTCTTAACAGTCGCCGGGGGATTATCCACTCGCGGCGTCGCCGCCTTGACCCCCAGGAATCCGGTCGCGGCCAAAGCCGCGCCGACCATCAACGCGGCGCCGGGTTTCAGCCGGGAGAACCGATTGTGAAGGAAGTTTTGCATATCTGTTTGCCACCTCGCCTTCAGCATAAGGAGCAAACCACGGATTGCCCATAACTCGCGGCGGTTAAAAAAAGATACGGTCACAAGGGATCCCACATCCCGGAAAAAGGGGATGTGCGGGGCTTACCAGCCGGCGAGTTAATGATTGAGATCGAACGCGGCGGAAAGGGGAATGTCGATATCCGGATTTGAGGTGCGCAGAACGTCGGACGCTACGCCTTCGGGATGATTACCGGAAAAGATCAGAGCGGATTTGTCTTCAGGATCGATCACCCAGACGAAAGCGACGCCGATAGCCAGATACTCTTTTATTTTCTGCAGCATGCGGTTCATGCGATCGTCCGAGGACAGAATTTCGATCGCCAGAAACGGCGGGACACTCGGGATTCGCGTGCCGATGTTGTCGTCGCGCCAGACTGAGATATCGGGGATTCGGTAGCGAGTCGGGCCAATCCGGATACGGACCTCGGGCGCGACCCGAATTCCAAGCTTGCGCCGCAACTCTCGCAACAACTGCGTCAAGGTACCCTGCACATCTCCGTGTTCCAGTTCGCCCATGTTCCGCTCCACCACCTCGCCGTCGAGATATTCGCGATCCGCGCCGTCAAAGCTGGTGTGCAGGTACTCATCCACGTCCATCAGGAGCTTGCTGCTCATCGCTACGCCTCACCGGTATTATGACGCAGACGCGCCACCCGTCATAATTTAAAGACATGCCCGACTTTTTTGAGAAACTTCGCGTCTTTATGATCGGAGTCCGCAGTTGATCTTCCGCGAGGTTGAGGATCGCGACCTGATCGCCAAGGCTCGGCGAGGGGACGTCGAGGCGTATAACCTTCTGGTGTCCCGATGGGAAAGGCGCGTCTTCAATTATCTGCTGCGATTAATCGGGCATCGCGAAGACGCCATGGATGTGAGCCAGGAGGTTTTCCTGAAAGCGTATCAGAACCTGCCGAAGCTGGACGACGCCGCGAAGTTTTCCTCGTGGCTGTTCCGCATCGCGCACAATGAGGCGTTTTCGCTGCTGCGCCGGCGCCGGCCGGAAGGCGATTTCCTGGCGGAGCCCGTGTCTCGCGCGGCCGAGGGGAGGCTTTTGCCGCTGGAGCTATCGCTCGCGGTAGAAGGCGCGCTCAATCGCCTGTCGAGCGATCAGCGCGAGGCCGTCCTGCTCAAGGTTTATCAGGGATTCAAGTTCGAGGAAATGGCGGAGATCCTGGAGTGCCCGGTTTCAACCGTCAAATCGAGATTGTATACGGCGCTGGAGCTGTTGAAAACGGCGTTATCGCCGGCGCTGTTACGAGGTGAATCGTGAACTGCACCGATTACGATTGGAAAGCTTACGCGCTCGGCGAGCTCGGCGGGAAGGATCGGGAGCAGGCCGAAGCGCACGCCAACTCCTGCCGCGCGTGCCGCGAGGAGCTGGCCGGATTGCGGCTGACGCTCGACGCGCTTTCGACGCTGCGCGAGGAAGAAGCGCCGCGGCGGATCGCGTTCGTCTCGGATAAAGTGTTCGAGCCGCGCTGGTGGCAGCGGATCTGGAGTCCAACTTTCGCGGGCGCGTGCGTGATCGCGCTGGCCGTCGTGGTGCACGCGTTGGTCGAGCCCGTGAGGGTGGACCGGCAGGTGGATGCGGCGGTGGCGAAAGCAGTGCTGCAGATCGAGGCGCGATACGCGGCGCAAAATCAGAATCTTGAAGCCGATAACGATTTGCTGAAAAAAGAAAACAATCGGATGTACATGGAAAAAACGGGGTTATCGCACCAATGAAAATCAAGAAAATTCTCGTGCCAATGCTTCTCCTTGTGATGGCGGCCGCGCTTTTTGCGGCGTCCGCCGGGCCGCGCGTGAGCCGGGCAACGCTTACGTCGATGGAAAAAAGTCTCGACGAGCGCATTCAGCGCTTGTGGAGCGATTCGCCGTATCTGCTGATCGGCACCACGCGCGGCGTTTATTTGGAGGGCTACGGAGCCGTCTTCACCGCCGAAGTGAACCTGGTGATCACTCCCATTTCCTTGATGAACGCAGTTTTGACCAAGCAGGATATCGCCCGCACTCGGGCGAAGAAGATGGAGCGCATTCCGGTGCTGACCAAGGCGCTCAAGGAAGCCCTGGTGTCGATGGGCGGCTCGCTCGACACGGTTCCTGGGGATGAACAGGTCGCGATTGTGGTGTTCATCGATCATTACCCGTGGGAAGATATCAGCGGGTTGCCGGTGCAGCTCACCTTCCACGCGCAAAGGAAGAAGCTCGTCGAAGCGCTGCGCTCGGGCGGCGCGGGAATCGATTCGGTGGTGCAGGTTTCGGAGAACTAGGGCCGGTGGCCAGTGGCCAGCCGGGCTGACAATGCGTCTAGGCGAAATCCTGATCGAACGAAAACTCCTGACCCAGGAGGATGTCGATCGTGCGCTCGAGCTGCAGCGTGAGCGCGGGGATAAGCTCGGAAAAATTCTGGTCGACATGGGATTCATCGCCCTGCGCGACGTGCTCTCCGCGCTGTCTGAGCAGTTGCAGGTTCCCGTGTTGACCATCGACGGACCGCCCGCGGTTTCACCCGAAATCGAATCGCTTTCCCCGAAATTCCTGCGCCAGTTCCGCTGCCTGCCGGTCGCGCTGCACGATCATACGGTCACGCTGGCGATGGCCGATCCGCTGGATTTCGAAACGCGCGCGACCGTGGCAACGTGCACGGGTCTCGCCGTGCAGCCCGCGATCGCGCCGGAGCAGGAGATCCTGGACGCAATCGATAAATTCTACGGCCAGGCGGAGAAAACGGCGGACACTGCGTTTGCCGCCGCGGGCGATGCCGAGGAGGACCTGGAGCACCTGCGCGACATGGCCAGCGAAGCGCCGGTAATTCGCCTGGTGAACGCGATGATCGCGCAGGCGGTGGAAAAACGCGCCAGCGACATCCACATCGAGCCGTTTGAAAAAGAATTTCGCGTCCGCTACCGCATCGATGGCGTGCTGGTGAGCCAGGACGCGCCGCAGCGGGAACTCAAAGCCGCGATTATTTCGCGCGTGAAGCTGATGGCTAAGCTCAATATCGCCGAGCGGCGTCTGCCGCAGGACGGGCGCATCAAGATCAAGACGCTGGGCCGCGAAGTGGATCTGCGCGTTTCGACGCTGCCCACGCTATACGGCGAATCTGTCGTCATGCGCCTGCTCGACCGCTCCGCGGGCGATTTCTACGATCTCGAACGCCTGGGATTCGACAAGCACATGCTCTCGCGCATGGAGCATTACACCTCGCTCCCGCACGGAATTTTTCTGGTGACCGGGCCGACGGGCAGCGGCAAATCGACCACGTTGTACTCGGCGCTCAAGCGCATCAATCAGACCGACAAAAAAATCATCACCATCGAGGATCCGGTCGAATATCAGATGGACGGGATCAACCAGATCCACGTGAATCCGCTGATCGGGCTGACCTTCGCCGCCGGGCTGCGACACATCGTGCGCCAGGACCCGGACGTGATCATGGTGGGCGAGATCCGCGACCGGGAGACGGCGGATATCGCCATTCGCGCCGCGCTCACCGGGCATTTCGTCTACTCGACACTGCACACCAACGACGCGCCCAGCGCCATCTCGCGGCTCACCGACATGGGCGTGGAGAATTATCTGATCACGTCATCGCTGGTGGCGGTGCTGGCGCAGCGCCTGGTGCGCGTGATCTGCGGCGAGTGCAAGGAATCGGCGGGAACGAAGGTGTCGCCCGAAGGGGAGACCATTGAAGTTTTTCGCGGGGCGGGCTGCGAAAGTTGTTTCGGCACCGGGTTCCGCGGGCGCATGGGGATTTTCGAGCTGATGGAGCTCAATGAAGAGCTGCGCGCCTCGATCATGCGCAGCGAGGACGCAAGCAAGCTCACCACCATCGCGCGCAAGTACGGGATGCGCAATCTGCGCGAGGACGGCTGGCAAAAAATCGCGCGCGGAGTGACGACGGTCGAGGAAGTGATGCGGGTGACGCAGGAATTCTGATTTATGGCCGCGAATGAACGCTTATGAACGCGAATCAAAATAGCATTTGCGTTGATTCGCGTTCATTCGCGGCTAATTCATAAATGGCGACGACTTTTCATTTTCGCGCGGTGGCTTCCGACGGGAAGGTTCGCAGCGGTACGCTTTCGGCCGACAACGATAAGGCCGTCGCGGGCGAACTGCGGCGCCAGGGGCTGATTCCCGTTTACGTCGGCCTGGAACAGAAAAAGGGCATCGACCTGCAAATGCCCATTTTCGACCAGGGGCGGCGCAAGGACGTGCTGTTCTTCACCCAGGAGCTTTCGACGCTGCTCAACGCGGGCATTCCGCTCGACCGGTCGCTGCAAATTACGGCCGAGCTCACCACACGCAAGGCGTTCCGCGCGCTGGTGCTCGACGTGCTCCGCGTGCTCAAGGGCGGAAAATCGCTGGCCGACAGCCTGGCCACGCACCCCCGGCATTTTTCCGATCTGTACATCAATATGGTGCGCGCCGGAGAAGCTTCGGGCTCGCTGGCGCCCATTTTCGAGCGGCTGGCCGAATTCGAGCGCACGCGCGACGATCTGCGTGGCTACATCATCAGTTCGCTGATCTATCCCGCGCTGCTGACGCTGGTGGGTATCGGGTCCATCTTCACGCTGTTGAATTTCGTGGTGCCGCGCTTCGCGCTGATTTTTTCCGATCCGCGCATGAAAATCCCCACGCCCACCGCGATCATGCTCGAAGCGAGCAAGATCGTGCAGGCTTACTGGGCGCCGACGGCGATCGCGCTGGCGATCGGGCTGGTCGCGCTGCAGGCCTACGTGCGGACGGTGCCTGGCCGCCTGTGGTGGGACGGATTCCGCCTGCGCGTTCCGCTCTTGGGCGACGCGCTACGCAAAGCCGAAACCGCGCGGTTCGCGCGCGCCATGGCGACGCTGGTCGCGGCCAGCGTGCCGCTGGTTCAATCGCTGGGCATCTCGCGCGGGATTCTGAACAACCGGAAAATCGCGGGCACGCTCGACGCGATTGCCACGGGAGTGAAGCGCGGCGAGGGGATCGCAGAGCCGCTGAAGCGCGCCGGCGAATTTCCGCCGCTTGCCGGACACCTTCTGGCCGTCGGCGAGGAAACCGGACACCTGGATACCATGTTCAATCGCATGGCCGACATTTACGATAACGAGACCCGCACTTCCATCCGGCGCTTCACTTCGCTGTTTGAGCCGCTGATCATTCTGGTGATGGGCCTGATCGTGGGGACCCTGGTTCTGAGCCTGATGCTTGCCATTACGAGCATCAACGACGTGGTGGTGTAAATATGAATCGCAAAAAAGATGTAGTCGAGACCGCTCGCTTACGCGCGCGGCTCTGCTTGCGCACCAACCGAGCCGCGACCGTCAGGAAGCGGTGCGTTGGCGAGAGCGGTATTACTTTGATCGAGATGCTGGTGGTGGTGACCATCATCGCGCTGTTCGCGGCGCTGGTGGCGCCCCGGATGATGGGCAAAGCCGACGCGGCGCGCCGCGCCACGGCGCATGCGCAGGTGAATTCGTTCATGACCGCGCTAGGCGCTTATAAGCTCGATACGGGAACCTATCCGACCACCGATCAGGGCCTGAACGCACTGCGCGTGAAGCCCGAAAATCAGGCGCAGTGGGCCGGTCCGTATCTGCCGCAGGATATTCCGCTCGATCCCTGGGGCCATCCTTATCTTTATAAGTACCCCGGCGAACACGGGGACGAACCCGATGTCGTATGCCTGGGCGCCGACGGCGCGCCGGGCGGGGACGGAAATAATGCCGACATCGTCAGTTGGAAAAATAATTAGACGGTTGACGGAAAACGCGCAGACCGCTCGCTCACGCGCGCGGCACGGTTCCGGCGTATGCGGAGCCGCGCGCGTCAGCAAGCGGAACTCGGGTGTGACTTTACTCGAGATGCTGATCGTGGTGACGATCGTCGCGCTGCTGGCGGGGATCACTTATCCTTCAATCGCCGCGGGGCTCGATTCGCTGCGGCTGCGCTCGGCATCCGACTCGATCGTTGCCTTCCTCAACACCGCTCTCGACCATGCCGAACGACGCCAGCAGGCGGTCGAGATCCGCATCGCGCCGCGGGAGAGCGATCTTTCGGCGCGTTCGGCCGACGCCGGCTTTTCGCGCGATCTGCGCCTTCCCAATACGGTTCGCATCGTGAATCCGGCCGACGCGCGAAGATTTCTGCTGTATCCCGGCGGTTCGGTTCCGGCGATCACGATCGATCTGGCCACTCCCGGCGGCCGGCATCGCACTGTCTCCATCGATCCGATCACCGGCGTTCCGGAATCCGAGGTCCGGCAGTGAAGCGCACGCCCAACGGATTCACGCTGCTCGAAGTGCTGGTCGCGACCGCGATCATGGGGATCGCCGTCGCAGGAATGCTCAATGCCTTGTCCTCCTCGACCCGCAACGCCGCGCGGCTGACGCAGTACGACCGCGCCACGCTGCTGGCGAAGTCGAAAATGGATCAGCTTCTGGTGGATCAGACCATCCCCCGCAAAGTCCCCCTCCAGGGCGTTTTCGATCCGGCGCAGACCGGCGGCACTACCGTCGGCTGGAACGCCGTGGTGACGCCGTTTGAGTGGCAGCAGGGCGCGGGCCCCGGGATGTGGGTGCTCGACCGGGTGCAACTGGAAATCTGGTGGATGGACGGCGCGACGCGCCATGCGTTTTCGCTGGAAGGCTTCCGCCGGGGGCTGCTGCGTCAGGGCGATATATGATCCCGCTCATTCACGTGCGCGGCCCGGTTTCGGAATTCAGCAGAGCCGCGCGCGTCAGCAAGCGGACCGGCGGATTCACGCTGATCGAGTTGCTGATCGCTGTCACGCTGGTCGCCGCTATCTCCACCGGAATGCTGTTCGCCATGCGCTCCGCGCTGATCACCTACTCGAAAACCGACGATCGCCTCCAGTCCAACCGGCGAGTGATGAGCGTCGAACGGATCCTGGGGCGCGAGCTGGGCGGCGTTATGCCCGTAATGGGCGTCTGCGCGGACAACTCCATCATGCCGGCGTTTAACGGCAACGCCCAGACGCTGCACTTTGTCACCAGCTATTCGATGCGCGACGGCGCGCGCGGCTATCCGCAGGTGGTCGAGCTTCAGGTGCTTCCCGCCGACGGCGGAGGAGTGCGGCTGATCGCCAACGAGTTTCCTTACTCCGGTCCCTACGCGACCGCGCCATTATGCGCAGCCAGCGCGTTTCGCCCCGGCGTGGCCACGCCTCAGTCTTTCGTGCTGGCCGACCGGCTGGCCTACTGCAACATCTCCTATCAGAATTTCGATCCGAGTCTGCACATGCCGACGAACTGGCAGCCGCTGTGGACCGCCGTCAATTTGCCCGCGGCGGTGCACGTCGATATGGCGCCGCTCATTCCCGACCCGGCGCGCCTTCCGCTGGTCAGCGTCACCACGCCGATCCATGTAAATCGAGATGTCAATACGACCTATTACGACATTCCGCAATGAGCGCGGCGGAGCGCTGCTGATCGTTCTGTGGCTCGCCGCCGCGCTCGCCGCGATCGCGTTTTCGGTCGCCACCAGCGTGCGCGCGGAAACCGACCGCGTGGCTTCCTCGGCCGATGGTCTGCGCGCGTGGTATCTCGCCACCGGATCGGTCGAGCGAGCCATTCAGTGGATGATGTGGGGTCAAGAGGTCACAAATTCCAGCGGCTCCCCATTCTGGCAAATGAACGTGCCGCGGCTGTACATGTCCTATCCGAGCGGCAACGCGATCGTCGAAGTGATTCCGGAATCTTCGAAGCTGAGCATCAACCAGGCCTCGCCCGACGACTTGACGCGCCTGATTACGGTGGTGAGCGGCGATCCGGCGCGCGCGGCGGAGATCGCCGCGGCCATCATCGACTGGCGCACGCCCTCGCCCGGCGCCACCAGCTTCGATCAGTATTACTTGTCGCTCGGTCCGACTTTTCGCGCCCGGCACGCGTCTTTTCAAGAGATTGAGGAACTCCTTTCGGTGCAAGGCATGACCCCGGAGCTGTATTACGGTAACTACATTCCCGATTCGGCGGGCCGGCTGTACGCAACCGGCGGTCTGAGCGACGCCCTTTCGGTGTGGGGAAGCACCGGGCCGTTCGATATTAATACGGTCAGCCCCGCGCTGATGGAAGCCATCGGAATCCCGCCGGCGAGCGTAAGCGCGATCCTCGAGCGCCGCCAGGCGCAGCCGATCAAAAGCACCAGCGATCTGGCCGCCATGGGCATTTCGGCGCCGCGGCTGGGTGTTGGCGGAATCTCCATCTGGACCCTGCGCGCCTCGGCGCGGCTGAACCGGCCCGACGGCGGGCCGTCGGAGTTCGTGCGCATCGCCTCGGCGACGGTCACGCTGCTCAATCGCCAGCAATATTATTCGATGCCCGTGCAGGTGCTGCGCTGGTATGACGACGCCTGGTCGCAATCGGCCGTGGTTCCGGGAGTTGCGGTTCCATGATCCCCAACGGTTGGAAAAAGGTTCTGGCCTTCGGAAGCGGGGTGGGAATCGAGATCAGCGGACCGCGCGGCTCGGAATCGCTGCATATCGCCGCCGTGCGCGTGCGGCCCACCGGAGCTCGTCTGATCGAGCGGCTGGTCATCGAGGATTTTCCGCATCAACCTGCGGGCGCCTGGGGCACGGATCTGGCAGCGTTCCTGCGCAGGCTGGATCTGCATCACGTTCCGGCGACGGTGGTGCTGCCGCGCGCCGACGTGATCGTGCGGCAGCTCGCCCTGCCGGGCGTTGCGCCCAAGGATCTCGGCCCGGCCATCCAGTTCCAGCTCGACAGCCTGCATCCCTATCCGGAAGACGACGTGATGTCGAGCTGGACGCGCCTCGCGGGGACGCCGGTGTGCCTGGTGGCCATCGCGCGCCGCGCCGCGATCGAGCGCTACGCGAGGCTGTTCGCCGAAGCGGGCATCAAGATCGGATGCTTCACCTGCTCGGCCGCCTCGATTTACTCCGCGCTGCGCCTGTTCGGCCAGGCGCCGGCGAAGGAAATTCTCGCCTGGGAGAATATCGACGGCCGGACCGAATTTTACGGGGAAAGCCCGGCGCACCCGCTGTTTTCTGCCAGCTTCGACCCGACGGAATCGCGCGCCGCCGCGCTCGCCTGCGCCGAGCTGCGCATCGACCCCTCGACCGAGCCGACCCCGCTCGAAAAACTGGTTTCCGGAGCGCCCGCCCTGCCTTATTCGGCCGCGCTCGCCTCGGCGTGTCCGCGGCATTCGGTTCCGCTCAATCTGCTGCCCGCCGAGCGCCGCGATTCGAGCTCGCGCGCCGCGTGGATCTCGGCCACCGCTCTGGCCCTGTTTGTTTTCCTGCTTACGGGGTTGCTCATCGCAATGCCGGCCTACGACGATCATCGCTACCAGCGCTCGCTTCAGGCCGAGATCGCCAAGGTCGAGCCGCAAGCGCGCCGCGCGGCCCAGCTCGATCAACAGATCGAAGCAGCGCGCCAGCGGAGCGTGGCGCTCGACGATTTTCGCCGCCGCTCCAAGTCCGACATGGACGCGATCGAGGAGATGACCCACATTCTTCCCGTCCAGGTGTGGCTCAATCTGCTGGACCTGAGCCGCGCGCAGGTGTATATTGCCGGCGAAGCCGACCAGGCCGCGCCGCTGCTCAAGCTGATCGACGCCTCACCGCTGTTTGAAAGATCGGAGTTCGCGATACCGCCGATGCGCGCCGCCGGGGGCGGTGAAAATTTCCGTATCCGCACCAACCGGAGGGCGGGCCGATGACGCCGCGCCTGCGCCGCGCTGTGCCGCTGTTCGCGCTGCTGCTGATCGTGGGCCTGGCGGTCCGTTACTGGCCCGAATCGAGCGCTCCCGTGGTGGCACCGACCGCGGAGACCATCGCCGTCGCCGAAAAGCGCCTCGCCCGGCTGCGCGAAATCGCTTCCACCGTTCCCGCGCGCCAGGAGAACCTCAAAAAAGTCAACGGCGAGCTTGCCTCTCGCGAGAAGGGTTTGATCACTGCCGCGACCGCCGCGCAGGCGCAGGCGCAGCTCATTCAAATCGTGCGCGAGCTGGGCCGCGCCGAAACGCCCGCGGTCGAGATTCGCAATACCGAAGGCTTCGGAATCAATCCGCTCGGCGACACCTACGGCGAAGCCACCGTTTCGGTGCAGCTCGATTGCCGTATCGATCAACTTGTCAACATCCTGGCAGGCCTCGCCGCCCGTCCCGAGCTGGTTGCGACCAGCGACCTGCGCATTACCTCCGCGAACGCAAAAGACAAGACCATCACCGTGCACCTGACCGTCGCCGGCGTGGTCCCGCGCAAGCTGGTCCCGGAGAAGCGCACATGAACCGGAAGATCATCGCGCTCGACCTGATGCTGGTGGCGCTCGCGGTGGTGCTCGGCTGGCAGATCCGCTCGCGCTGGGCCGAGGAACGGGCGCGCGAGCGCGCCGTCTTCACTACGGCCGCGCGGCGAATGGCCGTTCTTCCGCCCCCGCCGCTGATCGCGCCCAAACCCGTGACCGCCGTCGAATACCTTGACGTCGCGCAAAAAATGCTGTTCTCCAAGGATCGCAATCCGAATGTCGTAATCGAGCCGCCCGCTCCCAAGCCCAAGCCGCCGCTGCCCGCGCTTCCCGAATACTACGGCCAGATGCACATCGCCGATCCGGTCGTGGTGCTGGCGCTCGGTGGCGCCCAGAAGAGCTATCGCGCTGGCGAAAAAGTGGGGCCATTCGAGATCGCATCGTTCACCAGCCGGACCATTACCTTCGTCTGGAACGGCGAAAATGTGGAGCGGAATCTCGACGACCTCCGGCCCAAGGAAGGCACGCCGCCGCAGGCCGCTGCGGCTTCGCGTCCGGCTGTCGGCGCCGCGGCTGCGCCCGCGGTCCACGCGCTCAGCGCTCCGGAGTCGAAGGCCGACGACAAGAATCCCCTCGGCGTCGACATGGGCTCGGGATATGCGGCCTGCAAGGCGGATGATAAATCCCCCAACGGAACGGTCGCGAACGGGTACAAGAAAGTCGTGATTCACGGTTTGATGGGCGATAGCTGCCACTGGGAGGTGGTCAAGTAGATGAATCCGATACGAAAGATGATGACGCTCGTGGTCGCCTTTTCGGCGATCCTGGTGGCGCAGCCGCCGCAGCAGCCGCCGGCGCAGCCTCCCGCTACGACCGCTCCGCAGCCCCCGGCCGCGCCGCTCGGTTCGCTCAACCTGCAGAACGCCTCGCTCACCGAGGTTATCGATCAGCTCGCGCGCCAGTTGCACATCAACTACATGATCGACCCCAACGTGAAGGGCGGCAGCGTCACGCTCAACACTTACGGCGATCCGCGGGCTCTCGACGCGCGCAACCTACTCGAACAGATCCTGCGCGTCAACGGACTGGGAATGAGCGAAGCCGGCGGCGTTTACCGCATCGTCCCGCTCAAAGAGATCGTGCATCAGCCCATCCCCATCTCGCGCGACGCCAATGGCAAGGAGATCCCCGAAGACGACCAGACCATGCTCAATCTGGTGTTCCTCAAATACATCTCCGTGGACGAGCTCTCCAAGGTCCTGAGCGAATTCGCCGGGGAGGGCGCACAGATCATGCCCTACCCGCCCGCCAATCTCCTGTTCATCCTGGACAGCCGCCGCAACATGCGCCGCCTGATGGAGATCGTCAATCTGTTTGACAGCGACACTTTTGTCAACCAGCGCGTGCAGATTTTCGAGGTGCACAACGCTCGCCCGTCGGACCTGGTCAAAGAGCTCGACGAGATTCTCAAAAATATATCGCTCGATCCCAAGACCGGCACGGTCAAGTTTCTTCCCGTCGACCGCATTAATGAACTGATCGCGGTCGCTCCCAACCCCGGCGTGTTCGGCACCATCGGCGACTGGCTCAAGAAGCTGGACGTGCCCGTGAAGGTCACCGCCGGCGACGTCGAAAATTACGTGTATCGCGTCAAGTACGGCCAGGCGCCGTGCCTGGCGATGGCGCTGGGCGCGCTTTTCGGGAACTCCGCGCCGATTTCCGGCGGATTCGGCGGATCGCCCTACGGGGGCGGTTATGGAGGAGGTTATGGCGGTGGATACGGAGGCGGATATGGAGGTTATGGGGGCGGATACGGAGGCGGGACTCCTTACGGCGGCGGATACGGCGGTTACGGGGGCTACGGCGGAGGATATGGCGGAGGCTACGGCGCCGGCGGCATGATGGGCGGCTACGGCAACCCCGGCGGCTACGGAAACGCGACCGGATTCATGCCCGGCTTCGGAGGCATGGACGCCTGCGGCACCGGCTTCGGCGGAATGGGCGGCGGTTATGGTGGCGGCTATGGTGGACAAGGCTACGGATATCCGGCCTTTGGCGGATATTCCGCCCAGACCGGCAATCCCCTCGGCGCGACCGGTCAGACGCTCGGCGCGGCGCAAGCGAATCAGGCGCCCGGCGCGTCGATGGGGCAGCCCGGAGTTCCCGGCGAACCCACCAAGAAACCTCCGCGCATCATTCCCAATCCGCTCGACAACGCCCTGCTGATCCAGGCCGACGCGCAGCAGTATCAGAGCATTCTCAAAATGCTTCAGCAGCTCGATATTCCTCCGCGCCAGATTCTGCTCGAAGCCAAAATCTACGAAGTCGACTTGACCGATCAGTTCGCCAGCGGCATCACATACAATCTGCAACAGATCTCCGGTGCGTATCGAAAACCGACCCTCTCACTCGACAACGCTGGCTTGGGGACCTTCAATGTCGGAACGCTGGTGGACAACGGACGCGAACTGCTCGCGCAGCTCAGCCTTAACGAAAATCGCAGCCACGTGCACATCCTCTCCGAGCCGAGCCTGATCGCCACCGACAGCATCCCCGCGAGCATCAACGTGGGTACCCAGGTCCCCGTCTCCACCGGAACCACGGTGATCCCCGCGGGCGGAAACGCGATCACCAGTCAGGGCATCTCCTCGCAGGACACTGGGGTCACACTACAAGTCGCCGCGCGTATCACGCCGAGCGGCGTCGTGACACTCTATATCGGCCAGCAGGTGAGCGGAATCGACAACAGCGTCAACACCGGAACCGGCACGCCGGCTTTCGATCAGCAGGTGGTGCAAACCCAGGTGACCCTGATGGATGGCGACACCATCGCCATCGGAGGCACGATCAAGGACACCGTGCAGGACCAGGTCACCGGGATTCCGGGCTTGATTCGCATTCCTATCCTGGGCGGACTGTTCGGCAGCAAGCAGAAGATGCACGAGCGCAGTGAGCTGATCATGTTCATGACGCCTCACGTAATCCTGGATGAGACGAATTTAATTGAAGCGAGCGACGAGCTCAAATCGCGCGTAAAGCTGCTCAAACGTTACGTGCGCGGCTTGTAACGCTCGGCCCGAATTTGCTGCCGCTTAATCTTCAGCAATCGCCGTTCAGTTGCTAAAATCCACCGTTCGATGATACGGGTTGACTTCAGCACCTGTAACGTGGTCGAATGTGAAAGCTGCGCCAGGGGCGCCCGGCGACGGGTCCCGTGGCGCAACTATCATTTTTTGCTTGACTTGGGCTGCGTATGAGTGGTATCAATAACTGACTGCGTCCAGGGTGTAACAGAAAGCACGATTAATTGCGGCATTCATGACCGTGAATCCCGCGAGCACAACCGGCGAAGTACCCGCAAACCGAACCGCATAGACCTGTAAGGGCGAAACAAGGTTTGGGCGGCGGGCGAATGGGAGAGACCAGAAGTCCGAATGAGCTTTAGCAGTGAGCAGTCGAGCGGAGATCAGCCAGGTGTGATGTCGGCTGGAGGGAAGCTCGGGGTTCCCAAGGTTTTTTTGACGCAAGGAATGAAGCCGAGGGAATTGCGTAGATTGAGGCTCAGGTTGAAAAAGAGAACTTCCATCAATTCAATTCCAAGAATTCACAAGGAGAAGGAAATGGCAGATTTTCGCAAATGGTTTTACGCGCTTGCCATGGTGGGCCTGATCGTGGGCCTCACTGTACCGGCCAGCGCACAAATCGCACCGTTTAGCTGTAGTTCGAACGTGGCGGTCACGCCCACGGTTCGTTCCCAAGGCTACACGGAAATAGTTGGTGACATTCTGCTGATTTGCACCAATGGCACATCAACGGCTGCGGGTGCTCTTGTGCCGTCGGCGAACATCACGGTATCGCTGAACACGAATATCACCAGCAAACTCACCTCGACGTCCGGCGGCTTCGATGAGGCATTATTGATCGTCGACGAGCCGAACGCTCCGGGGCCCAATTCCAACCGTCCGGTCTTGAACTGCGGCAATACGGGCGCGCCGGACAGCAGCACTTCGTCCGGCCCGGGCGTGTGCGCGATCTATAGCGACGGCAATCCGCAGGACACATACAACGGTGCGGCTGGCATGGTCGGCACGAGTGCCGCAACGACTGTTGCTTGTGGCGCGGCGGGCTCGCCCACGGGCGTCACCAGCACCAGCAGCTTCGGTTGCGGCAGGCCTAATGTATTCCAAGGCCGCGCGATCTCGCTGTTTGGCACCGGCGCAGCCAACTCGGTCACCTTCAGCGGCGTACCGATCGATCCTCCGGGCACCGGCGGCACTCGCACTCTGCGCTTCACCAACATCCGCGCGGATGCCGAGTTCCTTCCTGTGACCTCGCCGTTCTCGCCCCCGACGATCACCGCCAGCATCTCTACCAACGGCACCACCTCGGTCGGCATCAACATTTCGACCGTTGCTCAGCCGGTGGCGCAGATTGCCAGCGGCCTGCTCGCTGCCGGGACCAGCAAGGGCGACACCAACGTCTCCCGCACGGCGGACATAGGGACCGCGTTTGTCCAGTGTAATAGCGAGCTTCCAACGCTCTCGGCGAGTAAGGATCTGACTATAAGTAGTTCCCTTACCGCCGCGTCGGGCGGAGGCAACACGCAGTTCGGGCCGACAGGTATTCTCACGTCCATCTCGCTACAGGAGGGCTTCCAAAACGCCTGGAAGACGAAGAACATCGCGTATGTTCTTGCCAACGGCAACGCGAACGGCTCAGGTGCGGGCTACGTTTACAACGGCTCGACCGTCGTGCCGACGGGCGACGCGTGGCAGAACGTTCCGGGCGCCTCATATAACACCGAAAGCGGCTTCGAGTACGCCTCAAGCACATCCAACCTCACCGGCCAGAATCCGCCTCTCGGAGTTGGTACAACTCCCGTAACGGGCGCCACCAACACTGGGTACGCCCTCAGTGACGCGAACACCGGCATCCAGACGGCGGGCGTCGCCAACCAAGGCACCCGATTGGCGCTGAGCTTCAGCAGCGTTCCCACGCAGGCGAATATCTGGACCCAGCCGATTCTGTACCTATATCGTCAGGGCGGGGGTTCCGCAAGCTGCAACTCGCTTGCCTACTCGAGCTGCAACAGCGGCGTCATGGTGCTGGTTTCGACCGACGCCAATGGTGATGGCTCGTCCAGCACGCCGTCGGTTCCGTCCACCAACGCCCTCGTCCAGGTGTCGAATAACCTGGCGGTCTGGGAAATTCTGTTCTCCGATACTTCAACTTCGGAACAGGTGGACATCCCGCTCGTCGTTCAGTACGTCTCCAACCTCACCATGAATCTGCCCAGCGGCTATCCGACGCCGAACCAGGTTGCCCAGGTGACGCCCAGCTTCGCGCCGTTCTACGGCGGCAGCTTCAGCCCGAACCCGCGGTTCCCGACCTCGTCCACCTCGCTGCCGGTTCCGCGCTTCGTTCCGGGCACGCAGTTCCTCAACGCTTTCGTGATTGAGCGCTGCGCCTGCAACCTGCTGTTCCCGTTCGTGAGCAATCAGCCTGGATTTGATACAGGCATTGCGATCGCGAATACAACTCTCGATCCTGGCGCTGCGGCTGGATTCCACAGCACCGGCCCGCAGACAGGCACGATCACCCTGTACTACTACGGTGACGGCGCCAACAACTCCGCGCAGCCTGCTCCACAGACCAGCAATGCCGTCGGTCCCGGCCAGGTACTCACTTATGTCCTGTCCACCGGCGGTGGCGCGATCTACGGCAGCGGCGTGAACACTGCGAGCGGATTCAACGGTAGTGCGGCCGGATTCGTCGGCTACATTATCGCCCAGTCGCAGTTCCAATACTGCCATGGCTTCGCGTTCATCAACACGCCCGGCGTAACCTCGGGCGGGCTGTCGACCGGCTATCTGGGTATCGTCCTCGACGCCGGCACGCTGCCGCGCACATCGCAGATCGGCGAGAACGACGGCCACTAAACCTCGTTCATCGCGTTGTTTTAAGGAAAGGAGGAGCTCCGGCTCCTCCTTTCTTTTTTTGAGCACCGGCACGCTTCCCGATACGCGGCGAAGCGCGCGCCGGAAAGTGATCCAAACCGAACTTTTTCCTATCTTTTGGCGGGGTACTATGCTAGACTGTCTCTCTGCCCGCGTCCCATCTCGCTTCCGAGAGGTTTCACGAATGTTGAATCGATTCTCTTCGCTTGCCGTGTGCTTGTACGTCGCCGCGGGCATAGCCGCCTTCGGGCAAACTCAGGGTACCGCATACCTGTTCCAGGAGATTCCGGGCCAACTGACGACCCCGGGCCAACTGGCCGCATACCCGGGCTCCGGCACTGCTTTTAACACGCTCGCGAACATCAGCGCCCCCGACGGATTCTCATCGGTTATTGTCAAACCCGACGGGAGCGGATTCTATTTGGTTGGGACCGGCGGAATTCAGGCCGTGAATTCCAGCTTCCAAACCCCGGTGAGCGTGAGCCTCAGCGCGAGCGGTCTTGACCCCCAGGGACTGGCGCCCACGATCGCCTCCGCCACGCTGACGCCGAACGGTCAATATCTTCTGGTCGGCACCAGCGACCAGAACAACGACTTCTACCTGTACGTGATCAATACCAGCACGAACCAGGCAGTCGCCAGCAACAGTCTTCCCCTTCAGCTCGCCGGGATTCCCGGATACGCGCAGCCCGCCCAGAATCCCGCTTGCGCCGGCTGCTTCATCGCCGTCAGCCGCGACTCCTCGAACGCCTACATCATTGAGAATTCGATCAACGGCGGGAATACGACCATCGGTCAAATCAGCCTTTCAAGCTTCCAGAAGGTCGCTACGCTGAGCATAGGCGGGGCCGGAAATGCGCTGACGTTGTCCCCCGGCGGTCTCCTGTATTTTGTCGGCGGCAACCAGATCAAGGTGATCGACCCGGTGGCGTTCACCGTCACAGCCACGGTGCAACTTTCCGGATTCAACCCAGGTCCACTGGTGTTCTCGGCCGATGGAACCGCCGCGTACTCGATTCATCAGTACCCGCGCCTGGGCGGCTCGGCGTCGCTGCTTTCCTTCAATCCGTCGAACAACACAGTGAACTGGTATTCGCCTTCGGTAAGCCAGCAGGCAGCAGGCCCGCAGCTGTCCGGGGTCTACGTCGCGTCCGACAGCCAGGTCTTCGCGCTGGCAACGTCGCCGAACTCGGTCATCTCGCTGAACACGCTGTACGACGTTTCGCCCTCGACCGGAATCAACCTGACCAATCCGAGCCCGACGCTTACCAGCGCAATTTCCTCGGTCGCCGCCGTGAACGTCGAAGCCGCCGCGGTCTCGAACGAGGTACCGGCCGCGAGTTCCCTGTTCGTGCTGATCGCCAACGGGAACGAGCCGTATATTGACCGGATCAACCTCGCCATCAACCAGGTCGCGGTCGGCAATCTCGCCCCGGCGCTGAACGTTGGCAGCACCATGCAGACCGGCGACATTCCGGCGCAGGGGTCAGCCTCCAACTTCCTGACCTTCAATGTGAATCAGAGCGTCAACAATGGAAACACGTCGCTGCCTTTGATTGCACGCGCCATTTCCTCGAGCGGCCTGCCCGTCTACAACACCCAGGGCCAGTTCAGCGTCAACGGCGCGAGCGGCGTGGTGATCACTTCGCCGAACGTCACCAGCAACGCCGATGGGTACGTCCAGACTACGATCAGCATTCCCACGGGCGGAGCGACCTGTCCCAGCAACGTCTGTGTGGTCACGCTGAACCTGGGAGGCGGGAGCACCACATTCAATATCACCGTCCAGGGAGGCAGCAGCGGCGCCAGCGGTGCGAGCGGTGCCAGCGGCGCTAGCGGCGCCACCGGGGCCACGGGCAGCCAGTTCACCATCACCGGCGGCGATGGACAATTCGTCGAGTCCCTCCAAGTCGCCCTGGAGCCGCTTACGGTCCTGGTAACCGATACGAGCGGCAATCCGGTCTCCGGCATCGGCGTCACCTTCACGATTAGCGGAACCGGCGCCATCGGAAGCATGGGACAGTGCACCAGTGGAACCACCTGCGTTGCGACCACGGACAGCACCGGCACCGCGACGGCCTACTACGAAGCCGGTCCGGTCACGGCCGGGGGCTCGCAGGGCGATACTATTGTCGCCACCGCGACCGTCGGCAACAACAGCTACAACGCGACTTTCTACGAGACCAGCTATGTGGTCGAACAAGCCAAAGGTCCAACCATCCAGCTTCTGTCTCCGCTTCCCGGACAGTTCATACAGGTCAGCGCGGGTTCGCCCGCCACCAACGCCATCCAGGGGCAGGTACTGGATGTCGTTAATAACCCCGTGCAGAACGTCGGCATCCTCATCGCGCAGTTTGAAACCAATCCGCCTGTAGCCTCGCCTGCCGCGAGCTGCCAGGGCCAGCCGCTTTCCGATTCGACCGGCACGGTCACTTGTACCGTGGTAACAACTTGCGCCACGCAGCCGGGCAACTACCCCGTCACTATCGAAATCGGCGGCACCTTCGGCTACGACAGCGTCATCCAGGTGCTACCGCCGGGCAACGGCGCCACGACCGTGGCCGCTACTTCGGGCAATAACCAAAGCGGCACCGCCGGTCAAAAGGCGGCCCTCCCGCTGATCGCGACGGTCACCGGCTTCTGCGGCAACATCATCCAGGGAGCCCAACTCACCTGGACTGTCACCGCCGGGTCCGCGACGCTCGCGCAATCGAGCAGCACCACGAACCTGCTGGGACAAGCCTCCAATACGGTCACCTTCGGTTCCACCGCCGGTACGGTCAAGATCACCGCGACCGCCAGCACCGGAGGCACGGCCACGTTCACGCTGACCAACAACATCTCCGTCTCGGCGGTCACCAAGGTCAGCGGCGACGGTCAATCCGCGACCACCGGCCAAGCCTTCGCTCAACCACTGGTCGTCTCGGTGGTTGATAGCAACCAGAAGCCGGTCCCCAGCTTCGCAGTCAACTTTGCCGTGACCTCCGGCAGCGCCACCGTCAATCCCGGCTCCGCTACAACGGGATCCAACGGTCAGGCGCAGGCCACAGTCACTGCCGGGCCCAATGCCGGCAGTGTCGTGGTGACTGCGACGGCGGGCGGACTCTCGGCC
Organism: Bryobacteraceae bacterium; assembly: GCA_035501755.1. Taxonomy (GTDB): domain Bacteria; phylum Acidobacteriota; class Terriglobia; order Bryobacterales; family Bryobacteraceae; genus Palsa-187. The sequence continues at coordinate 67,257 of DATJVN010000068.1, forward strand.
ACCTTCAACCTGACGGTCACGCCGCCCGGACCGAGTATCACGGCCATGAGCTTCGTCAACGCAGCGAGCAACGCTCCCGGACTGGTCGCTTGCGGACTCGGGGTGGTCACTGGCTCCGGCCTCGCGGCTTCCGTGCAGGGCGTCATCAACGGCTCCAATGGATTCGGACCGCTGCCCTACACTCTGTCCGGCGTCAGCATGACCATGAATGGGGTCAACGTGCCCATCCAGGCGGTGTCGAACCAGAATGGCGTGCAACAGGTCAACTTCCAGACGCCGTGCGAGCTCGCCGGAAGCAGCAGCGGAACGGTCGTGATTACCGTCAACAACGTTCCCACCACCATCACCGGCGTGCCAGTGCTCACCGCCCAACCGGGCATCTTCACCTACGCGGGACCGAACTCCACACCGTACGCGGTTGTGATCAGTGCGCAAAATGGCCAATACGTCACGCCATCGAATCCGGCCGTGCGCGGCGGCATGTACTACGTCGTCCTCACCGGCCTCGGCCAGACCAGTCCCGCGATGGTCACCAACAACGTCAGCGCCGCCGGACAGACCGTCGCCTCGACCATGGTGGTGGGCGTCGGGAACTCGGGGGTCCCGGTCATCTCGGCCACGGCTTACCCGGATACCTTCGGCGCATACCTGGTCGAATTCCAGATTCCGGCGGACGCGACGCCGGGAACCAACGTTCCGTTCGCCGTCGCGGCCGATATCAACGGCTCGCTGGTGTTCGGGAATTCCACCTTCTTGCCCGCCGTTCAGTAATCCACGGGGGCCGGCGGTCAACGCGCCGGCTCCCAACTTCCTCAGCTCAGTTTGCTGACCATCTGGAAAATCTGCTGGAGCGTCGCGCGATCATCCGCGGTGAATTGCCCCTCGGCTTCCTCCTGCTGCTCCTGCAAATCCGTCCGCACCACACTCACTCCCATTAATCCAGCCTGAAGCTGCTCGTTGGGCAGCAGATTGCGGACCGGCATGGGCCGCGGCGGCCGGGTATCGTCCAGCCCCGTCGGCGCCGGCGGATCCGGAACCCACACCGGACCGCCGTTCTGCGTCTGCCATTGCCCCGGATATCCGACCCCGTTCGCGTTCATGCTGGCGATCAGCGCGCCGGCGTTCACCACGTTCCCGTTCAACGTGAAATCCCACATGCGCCGCGACTCGTCGGCCGGATAGATCACCGGAACGTATACGCGCGCGCCCTCGTCGAACAGCCCCGTTCCGCCGATCTGCTCCATCAGCGCCTGAGCGTCGGATTGGATGCTCAGGTACAGCGGGTTGATCACCGCGCCGCCGCTGGCGGCCTGCGTGGGCGCGATCACGTATGCCGGGTAGGTCACCGAGCCTGTCAGGTTCACCGTAGCGGCCTCCGCGGCGGGAATCACCATCTGTTGCAATCCCCAATTTCCGCTGGAATCCTGCCCGGCGATCTCGTAAACGGCCACGTTCGAAGCGCTCGACGTGTTCACGGTCGTATCGAACCAGGTTTTGGTCAGCCGCGTAGAATCCCAGGCCGGAGCCTGAACTCCGAACGCGGCCAGGTAACTCTCGCGCGTATAACTGACGAACAAATCCAGATCGGCGATGCTGTATGAGATGGTGTCCGGTTGTGCCGGAACCACCGGCTGACTTACAGGCGTGCCCATGCGATCGAAGTTCTCCTCGCAGGAAGAATCGCACGCCGCGCCCAGGTGCGCGTTCCGGTGAAACCTCTAAGTCGCTGAGGATGCTCCCGCTTGATCCAGGATGTATGTTTGTGCATCGGCCGCGCTCACCAGCGGATCCGCCGCCAGATCCGTGCCGAGCGCGAAGGCAGTCGAAACCTGCACAGACCCGGCCGGGGGCTCGTTGGGATTGTACGGCGTCAGGCCCGGCTCGTCAAACCCGGGACCCTCCTCGAGCGTCGGCTGATTCAACGACGGCACCCACGTATACCCGTTCATCTCCCGGTGGATCATGACTGCCAGGGGATCTTGGCCGTCCACCATGATCTCCTGGTCGATCACGTAGCCTTGCGTCGCGAGCTGATCCGCGTAGGCCTGCCGCTGATCGTAAGGCATATATCGCAATTGCTGCACTGCAGCCGGCTGCTCGGCCCAGTAGGCGTCAGCGGGCGTCATGGTCGCCAGTTGCGCGGCGCTCAACGTCGCGCCGGAGGTCGAGCTCGACGACGATGATGTCGAGGCCGAAGCACTTGACGAAGACGGAGTCGCACTTGTGGCGCCCGCCGAGGGCGTCGTCAAGTTGCCTGTTCCACCTTCCTGGGTCACCGTGATCGTGAACTGGTTCCCGCTTGGACCTTGTCCCGTTTCGATATTGATGTCATATTGGGACCCGTTTCCGGACTGCTGAAGCACGCCCTCGATCGCGTCCGCGAGTTGCTCGGCGAAAGCGGAATTGCCGGTAGACGCGGTCTGCGTCTGCGGCTGCGTGTTTGTCAATGAGTTAAGCGCGTTGGTGCTGGTCAGGCCGTGGATCGAATGAAGCATGCGTTGTCGCCTCCGCGTAGCCGGAGTGCAACTCCGCGGCCACTACTTCGCGAAGGTAACCACGATCGGAAAAGTCTGGCCAAACGGCTGATCGATTACTTCCACCTTCACCTGCTTCGGCGGCGGCTGTTTGCCGGGAACATAGTGCAGCACGATAGGGACGTCTTCGCCCCCTTTCAGGGCATTCTTGGCGACCTTTGCCGTGAATCCCTCCACCTGGGACGCGATGTTGACATAAACCATCACGCCGCCTGCCTGCCCGTTGTGAAAAATCACCTGTTCGCTGGACTCTCGCGACGCATCCAGCGATACTGCTGATTTATCGACGCTCGATTTCTTGAGAATCGACTGCGCGCGGGAATTCATCGCGTCCGGACTCAGGTCCGGCAGCTTTCCTTCGGTGCTTGCTGGCGGCGGCGCCGACGGGCCCATGGGAGTCGCCGGCACACTCGCAGGGTCCACGTACCACATCCACTTTCCGTCCTCGATCTTCCAGGTAGTGCTGATGGGTTGTTCGATCAGGGTCGCTGGAAACTGCCCGATTTGCACCATGTGCTTGGCATTCACCATCACGGTCGCCCGGGTGAACTTGTCGGAATACTCGATTTTGCCGATGGTGAAGGACTCGAAGCGATTCTTGCCGCGAGCGAAATAATAATCCTTGGTGTCCTCGGCCACCAGAGCTTCGGCCTTGCGAAATTCCCCGGTGACGGCATACCCGAAAAACTCATGCACGCGCGCGCGCAACGCCTGATCCACTTCGGGCGGAGGATCGCCCTGCGCGAACACGCAGCATGTGGAGCACAACACGAGCACAGTCAGACAACGCATTCCTGATCTCCTGACGCGATTAGTATCAGCGTAACATTGCGCGCCGCTGCGCCGCGAGCGCGTGACGTTTCCGCCGCGCGAACTCTTGCTGGCTGGCAAATCGCTTGTGCGCACGGACCAGATTGGCTCTGCGAAACTTCAGCCGTTTCTTGGTGTTTGCTGCCGGTCTGGTGGCGGGCGCGGGTGGATTGTACCTGAGTGTCCACGCCCGCGTGATTCCCATCGTCCTCGCCGATGTCGATGCTCAGCCTTCTCCAACTCCCTCGACCGCTGCGAAGCCGAGGGTGGTGGAGATCCGCGTCGCCGATGACGACCTGCGCGCCCTTCTGCGGCGGCAATTGATCCTGCCCATCGGCGGCTTCGATCCCGCGCTTCTTCACGACACTTTTTCCACACCGCGTCCGGGGCACCAGGCGCATGAGGCGATCGATATCCCGGCGCGACGCGGCACACCGATTCACGCCGCAGACGACGGAGTGATCGCGCTGCTCGCCGTAACTCGACGCGCCGGCATTTCCATCTATCAGCTCGATCCCAGCGGCGTCTACTGCTACTTCTATGCGCACCTGGACCGCTATGTAAACCATCGCCGCGCCGGAAGGCGCGTCAAGCGCGGCGACGTCATCGGATTCGTGGGATCCACCCGCGACGCGCGCACGAGCGGACCGCATCTGCACTTCTCCATTACCCGCGTGATTTCCGGCTGGCGGTGGTGGGACGGTGCGCCCATCAATCCCTACCCCGTGTTTGCCGGCATCAGCTGCAATGATAGCGACCCGGACAACTGAACGGCTCCCCAGCAAAGTGTTTCAGGAATTTATCGCGCCGGCTTGCACGGTGTCGCGGTCATGAACCGGAAAAATGTTCTTCCCCGCGCGAGGAATTACACGAAAGCGCTCCGCGGTGGGCGACGCAGCGTTACTTCCATCCGCGGGCCGCGGCGCAATTCGCGTGCCGGATTTGATCGCTGGCGCCACAATCGATTGCATGAGAAATTTCCATATCGCCAAGGCGCTCGACCTGATGACCGAATGGACCGCGCGCCACACCGGCCTGGCGCGATGAGTTTATTTATACGCCGCGATGCCCGTGACGCGCTCGCCGATCACCAGCGTGTGGATGTGGTCGGTTCCTTCGTAGGTCTTGACCGTTTCCAGATTGCACAGATGGCGCATGATGGGATATTCGTCCATGATGCCGTTGCCGCCCAGCAGGTCCCGCGCCGAGCGCGCACAGTCGAGCGCCATCCGCACGTTGTTGCGCTTCAACATCGAAATGTGCGCCGGCTCGATCTTGCGCTGGTCCTTCAGACGTCCGGCGTGCAGCGCGAGCAACTGCGCTTTGGTGATCTCGGTGATCATGTCGGCCAGTTTTTCCTGCACCAGCTGATGCGACGCGATGGGCTTGTCGTCGAACTGCTTGCGCAGCACCGAATAGCTCCGCGCCGTCTCATAGCAATCCATCGCCGCGCCGATCACGCCCCAGCCGATCCCGTAGCGCGCCTGGGAGAGGCACCCCAGCGGCCCTTTTAGCCCCTTGGCGCCGGGCAGCATCGCGTTTTCGGGAACGCGGCAGTCGCTGAGCGACAGGCTCGCCGTCACCGACGCGCGCATCGACAATTTTCCGTGCAGCTCGCTCGCAGTGAATCCCGGGGTGCCTTTTTCGACCAGGAATCCGCGAATCCCGTCGTCGGTTCGCGCCCAGACGATCGCCACATCGGCGACGGACCCGTTGGTGATCCAGGTCTTCTCGCCGTTAATCACCCAGCACGAGCCCTGCTTCACGGCGCGCGTCAGCATCCCCGCCGGATTCGATCCGAAACCCGGCTCGGTCAACCCGAAGCAGCCCAGCGCTTCGCCCGATTGCAGCCGTGGCAGCCAGCGCTTTTTGTGCTCCTCGCTGCCGTAGGTCAGGATGGGGTACATCACCAGGGCGCCCTGAACGCTGGCGAAGCTGCGCAGCCCGGAATCGCCGCGCTCCAGCTCCTGCATGAGCAATCCGTATTCGACGTTGCTCATCCCCGCGCAGCCATAGCCTTCGAGATTGGCTCCAAAAATTCCCAGGCGGCCCATCTCCGGGACCAATTCCATGGGAAAACGCGCGTCGCGAAAGGATTCGCGGATCACCGGCGCGACGCGCTCGTCGACAAACTGCCGCGCCGTCTGCCGCACCATCAATTCCTGTTCGCTGAACTGGGAATCGATCAGAAGATAGTCCACGCCGGGGAATCGAGCCATGAGTTTTTCATTTTACCAGCGTTCACAAGCAGCGCCCGGCTTTGCCCGGACCGCAGAAAATGGGAGAATCGACCCATGCGGCTACCAACGGCAAGTGTGATCTTCTTTGCAACCGTCGCCTCCGCTATTCCGGCAGCGGCGCAACCGGCGCCTTCGCCGTATGCGCATATGGCTCCGCTCGAACAATATCTGATGTCCGATCGGAACGCGGAGGTCGCGCTGGCCAAATCCACCGCTCCCAAATCGATTTCCGATCAAGCCGAAGTCCTGGTCCTTAGCCGCCAGGGTTACGAAACTGCTGTGAAAGGCACAAACGGGTTCGTATGCATCGTGGAGCGCTCGTGGACCGCGAGCATCGACGATCCGGGATTCTGGAATGCCAAGAAACGAGGTCCCCTGTGTCTCAATCCGCCGGCTGTCAGATCGTATCTGCCGCTGACCATCGCCAAGACCAAATTCGTTCTGGCAGGGAAATCCAGAACCGAAATCGGCGATTCAATCAAAGCCGCCCTGGCCAAGCGGGAACTGCCTGCGATTGAACCCGGCGCCATGTGCTACATGCTTTCGAAAGACGGCTATCTGGACGATAACGCCGGGCCCTGGCACCCTCACCTGATGTTCTTCGTTCCGTTGACGGATGCGAAATCATGGGGCGCCGGCCTTCCGGGCTCTCCGATCCTCGCATCCGACTCAAGTTCGGATCGCCTGACCACCTTTATGGTCCTCGTCGACAAGTGGTCGGACGGCAGCGCTGATTCGCCGACCAACCACCACTGAGGTCGGCTACTTTTTGCGGAGATAGATGCTCCCGTTGAACGTCACCAGCTGGATCTCCGGACCGCCCCCGTTGATGGAGCCGTACACGGTCCGGTCGATGCGAATGTGGCGACGGCCGTGCTCGCTCTGATCGTCCACCTTCGGCGCGTGCCCGCCCTCGACCTTCACGTCGAAATCGCTCCAGATTTCGCCGTTGTCCGTGCGCATTCTCAAATTCGCCTTGGTATCGGCGGGCAGAGTCACGTCCACGGTCCCGTTCAGCGAAGAAAAGCTCATGCTCTTGTTGGGCGTCACCTTATCGAGCGACACCTGCACCTTCCCGTTGGTTGAGCTCGCCACCACGGATCCGGAAACGTCGGTGATCACCACTGACCCGTTGGTATTGTCCGCCTCCACGTCACCGCTGACGCCCTCCACCGAAATTCTTCCGCCGTTCACGGTCTTCAGCTTCAGCGACGTCTGCACCGGAACCTGTATCGTGATGTTGGTGGACTGAATCACGCCGCCGCGAACGGTGATGGTGTTATCGTTTTCGGTAATGTCCATGCCGCCGGGCTGATCGATGCGATGCATCCCGTCGTGACGGTCCGAGCGCGAGCTCACGTGGCTGCCTTCGATGATCGCGTCGTTGCCGTTGTACCCGCGCACCGTGATGCTGCCCTGAATCTGGTTCACCACCAGCACCCGCGGACGGTTCGGATTGCTGAACGGCACCGTCACGCGATTCTCCGTATCCTGCGCCAGTGCCAGCGCGCAGACCGCGGCGCCCGCCAGCCAAA
>DATJVN010000069.1:0-20388 GCA_035501755.1 Bryobacteraceae bacterium
AACGTACGATATCATCGACGTGCTCCAGGTCCACACCTTCAATCCCGTGAACGTCGGCTTGGAGCTTTCCTACACACGCTATCGCGCCGACGGCTATCGCGTGGGCATCAATCAAGGGATCTACGCGGTCACCAACAACGATGGCAAGTGGGGCATTCAGTTGAGCTCCATCATCTTCACGCCCACCGAGTACATCGGCCAGAAGTACAACGACGCGGAAGAAGCCATGCTTCGCCAGGGGCGCACCAGCATGGCGGCGTTCGGCGATCACGACTACGATTTGCTGACCAATCTCGGTTGGGGAGCCGGACAGGGAAATCGGCGCACTGCGCGAAAAACGGCGAGTGTCGCCGGAGCTCCCGGCGCGACCACGTTCTTTCTCTCCGGCTGGGCCGGCAAACCGATGGAGCCTTACAACTCCAAGGGCCGTAAGAGCCGGCTTGCCGTCGCCGGGGTCGCGGACGCGGCCGAGATCAATGCGCTCTCAGCAGTGCACAACCCAATCGCCGATTACGAGCGCGGCTTGAACAAGACGAATATCGTCACGGCGTCGGGTGAGCCCGGCTGGTTTTTCGCGATGGCCGGCGGCGAAGTGGGTCACTACGGCTATACCATGCACCTGGCCGATTCACGCGTGCTGCACGCGGGACCGGAGAAAGCCCATTCGCTCGGCGGCTACATTCGCTACACCAAGGACAACGTGTTTATCTCGGAAACGCGGAGCCTCGGGATCACCGTGTACGACAAGCATCAGCGCGTGTGGGTAAATGCCGGAGGGTTCGGACAATCGATGCGCCGCGATCGCACCAATGACGAGCTTTAACGCCGCTCCCGTTCGGCCGGCATCGCGCCGATGACTTTACCATCCTGATCCAGAAGACGAATGGCCGGCGTTCCGTCGGCGCCGACTTCAATCACGATGCGATCGCGCCCCTCCGCATCTTTGAGTTTTACGGAGACTGACCGGTCTTCCCCGCGGCCGATGTATAACCGTTGATGCGGCTGGCCATTTTTCGCCATGAAATCGGCGATTGCCGCTCGCTTCTCCTCAGCCGGCCGGTCCTTGACACGATCCGTTACAGCGATCAGCTCGCCGATCGGATAATCCGGTTCGTCTACCAGAGTCATCGCGGATCTCCGCGTTCCGCCCTGCTGGTTTTGATCGAGCGTGAGGACCTGGTCCTGCTCGTATTGGTCAAAACTCAAGTGGCCATTGCTGCTGACCTCTCCGTTTTTTCCTTTGCTGCCGCCGAAGGTAAGGCCGCCGTTTTCCGTACCTTCGTCGTTGAAGAACAACATCCCCGCCGTGTGGCGATTCGGATGCGGATGTTCAGCGCCTTTGAGAATGATGCCGGGAAACAATGCCTTGTCCGCAATCACCATCCGCAAGGTTCCATCCGGCTCGACGATATTCACGCGTTCGGCCGTGATTGCCTTGAAACTGGCGTTTCGGGACGGTGCAAATCCGCCGAGCACTGTGATCGCGAAGACAAGTGTCACCACCGCCGAATAAACCACGAGAAATCGCTGACTACCCAAAAAATCTCTCATGGCAGAATTTTATCGTCAGTCCCACCGTCTTTACGCGCGTGATCAGCCCGGGCGTTAAACAGGGCGCTCCGTGGCAACGTTCGCCGCCGGGCTTTTGGAACCCGCGCAAATGCCCGCGGGTTCCCATCGTGACACGTTTTGACGAATCGGCGGCGTCTCAAGTAACGATCGATGCCGGTAAACTACTGATTCCACTTAAAGGCAACTGACGTGCTCTCGTTACAGCGGTTGCAGGGCATGGCTTAGTGAAACGTTCGTGAAAGTCAGATGATCTCTTGAACAGTGAGGCCGCTATGACAACGAAGCAGAAAGCGGATACACCACAAACCTTGGTCGAGCAGTACAGCGCTGCTGTCCAAACTTTGGCCGGTCTCGATGGCGAGCAGCTAGGCCCAGCGCTTTTGCGGGCTCATAATGCTCACGTGAAACTGTTAAACGCGTCTGGTTTTCCCCACCCTAGCGCCTTCCAAGAGTCATGCGAGTCGCTGCTTATTATCATCAAGCAATTTTGATAAGTATCCGAGTACGCGCATTTAGCGGCGAAGGAGCCTGAATTTGAAGGCTCGGACAGATACGCGTTGTCGGGGCGAGCGGAGAACCCCGGCTCGGTACAGTGATAATATTTAGCCAGATGCAAACTGAACAGATTGTCTCTTTGCTGATCGCGGAACGCGATCGTCTCTCCAAAGCCATTGATGCGCTTCAAGGACCCGCGCGCCATGGTCGTCCATCGCCAACCGCCGCGACGAACGGAACTCGCCGCGCCACAACGTCGGCAGCGAAAAAGCGCACGATCAGCGCAGCGGGCCGCAGGGCCATTGCCGAAGCGGCAAGACGAAGATGGGCCGCGACCAGGGCCGCGAAAGCGAGTCCGAAAAGCACCGAAACCGAAGCTAACGCCGCTGCTGCGGTCGCAAAGGCTGCACCGAAGAAGCGCCGGATCAGCGCGGCGGCGCGAAAGGCTATGGCGGATGCGGCCAAGCGACGCTGGGCGACCGCCAAGGCGGCGAACGCCGCACCTGCTGCCAAGAAAGCCACAGCGAGCAAAACTTAGCGCGGCAACGGACGTTCGAGATTTCACTTGGCGGGTCAGGAGATCAACGGCGTTAGTCCCCGGCCCGCATAATTCATCGGCTCATACGCACGGTTGGTCCACGTTTTGGGGCTTTCATCCGATTCGGGCTCGGATTCCGCGCCTTCGCGCATATTCTGTACCCGAAAGGAACCCCATGAAAATCCAAAACACAACACTTGCCGCCGTAACAATTCTGAGTGCCGGCCTTCTGCTAGGCCAGGATCGCTTCGACTTCAAAGTCCGCAATTTCTTCTTTGCCGGCCTGGCCGGCGACCGAGCCTCGCTCGACAAAGGCATGAAGATCTGCGACGGTATCCTGTCAAACGATCCCAAGCAGCCCGAGGCCCTGGTTTGGCACGGAACCGGTCTGATGACCGAATCGCGCGAGGCTTTCGAGAAAGGCGATCAAAAAAGCGGTGGCGAGCTATGGCAGCGCGGCGTGGACGAAATGGACCAGGCGGCGGAACTCGCGCCCGACGATCTCGGCGTGCGTATCGTGCGCGGAGCCGTTTTGCTGACAGCGTCGCAGTATGTGCCCCAGGAAGCTGCCCGCCCGTTGATCGAGAAAGGCCTGACTGACTATGAGAAGGCCTACTCGGTCCAGGGACCGGACTTGAGCCACCTTGGGACCCATGAACGCGGCGAATTGATGATCGGCCTCGCCGACGGTTACGCCCGGCTGGGCCAGCGAGATAAGGCGGAGCAGTGGTTCGAGCGCATTCAAAAGGACCTTCCCGAGACACCCTACGCGAAATCGGCCACAACCTGGTTGCTGACCAGGAATCTCGCGCCGCGCGAGGCCGGCTGCCTGAGTTGCCATACGGGCGCGTCGCAAGCGAGCAAGTAACATAAAGACAACGGCTGCGATGATCCGTTTTAAGAACATCCGGAATATCCTGCTTTGGGATTCAGCCTTCGCGCTCGTCCCGACGATTCTGGTCTTTACGCTGAATCCCGGAATGACTGGACGCCAGCTCCTGATCGAGTTCGGCTTCTGTTGGATCTACTCGAACTCGATCGGAGGCGTGGCTTTCGCATTAATTCCCAGAGTGTGGGAGCAGGCGCGCAGCGTGCCGGAGTGGCTCCAATGGGCTTTCCGGGTGTCCGCCATGCTCGCCTCTTGTCTGGTGGGCTGTTTAATCGCCGGGCTCCTGTTCGTAGCGCTGCGCTGGCAGACGATGAGCGCCTACTGGCCGCAGTTCTTCGGCTCCTTCACCTTCGCCGCCTGCCTGACGATCGTGGCCGGAGTCAGCATCGGGGTCTACACCACGTTGCGCGAACGGCTGGAAGAGACGACGCTCGAGCTGCGCACCAAGGAGCTGGAGCGCGAGCGCGCGCTCAAGCTGGCGACCGAAGCGCAGCTCGCCTCGCTCGAATCACGCATTCATCCACATTTTCTGTTCAACACGCTCAATTCGATTTCCTCGCTGATTCCCGAAGATCCCGCGCGCGCCGAGCGCCTGGTGGAACAGATGGCCGCGCTGCTGCGGTTTTCGCTCGACGCACATCAATCCGGTCTGGTCCCGCTGGAGCGCGAACTCAAGATCGTCGGCGATTATCTGGAAATCGAGCGCGCCCGCTTTGGCGATCGCCTGCGCTATCAGGTCGGCGTCCCCGCCGAACTGAACCAGTCGCAGATTCCGCCTCTCGCGCTCCAGACGTTGGTCGAAAACAGCGTCAAGTACGCCGTCGCGCCCGATCGCGCGGGCGGCGAGATCCGCATCACGGCGGCCCGCTCGAACGGCGCTTGCCGGCTGGAGGTCTCGGATTCAGGGCCGGCTTTCCGTCTGGAGTCAGCGCCGGAGGGCCATGGTTTGGACAACCTGAAAGGCCGTTTGTGCGCGCTGTTCGGGAGCCAGGCGGCCCTGACGCTCGAACGCGCGGGCGGGCGGAACAAACTCACCTTATCCGTGCCTCAGAATGCGAACGAGCATGCGGGCTTTTCTGGTTGACGACGAGGCGCTCGCCCTGAAGCGATTGGAGCGGATGCTCGCCGCCATCGGGCGGGTGGAAATTGCCGGCACAGCCACCGATCCGGTGGAAGCGGTGCCCCGGATCCTCGAAGCCAGGCCCGATGTTCTTTTTCTCGACATCGAAATGCCCGGCATGACCGGCTTCGCAATGCTCTCCGAGCTTCACCCGCAGCCCTGGGTCGTGTTCACTACGGCTTATGACCGCTACGCACTCGAAGCCTTCGGTGTCAGCGCCGTCGATTACCTGCTCAAACCGATCGAGGCGTCACAACTCGATCGCGCGCTTGAAAAAATCGAGCGCCTCCGCGGCGCTGCTGCTACGCCTCCCGCGATGGCGGAGCTGATCGAACGACTCGCCGCCGCCGTCCGCACCCCTAAAGCGCCAGCATATCCGGGTCGTGTGGCATCCAAGGTCGGCGAGCGCATCGAGTTCATTGACCTGACGCAGGTGACGCACTTCTTCGCCGCCGACAAGCTGACGTTCGCCGCCACGCCCGCCAAAAATTATGCCGTGGATTACACCATCCAGGAGCTGGAACAGAAGCTCGATCCCGCCAGATTCGTCCGCGTTCATCGGGCTACTCTGGTGAACGTGGCATACGTTCAGGAGCTGCACTCCTGGTTTGCCGGCCGCATGATGCTGCGTCTTAAGGATCCCAGGCACACCGAGATTGCGGTTTCGCGCGATCGCGTGCGTGCGGTCAAAGAGCGCCTCGGTATTTGACCGCCCGATCCGGAAGCCCGACCGGCCTCCGCGCTAGCGCGCTCAGGTGAATCGGCCGGAGGTGGACGTGCCGCACCCGCTGGTGGCGAAAGTGGAAAGCAGCCGCTCGCACTCTTCTGATTCGCAGTCAGGACATTTTGCACCGCTGTCGGCGTCCTGCATCCGGCGAAGCAACTCGAAGCTCTTGCCGCAGGCGTGGCAGCGGTATTCGTACATCGGCATGGTTCGATTTCATTTTAAGTGAATGCGGCGATCGGTGATGAACAGCAGCTTCCAAGGCTGATATCGTGATGAGGTATTGCCCAAGACGAAGAGCGAACCTCCAGCGTCAACCCCCGAGCCCGCTCAAGCGCCTGAATTAGTCGCCAAGCCGTCACCGCGTGTTTTGCTGCTTTTTCTGAAACACGCAGCTCTCGAACGTGACTGGACTCCGCAGGATCTTGCGAGTGCGCTTGGAGTCGATCGCGCGCTCGCGAAACAGATCGCAGGCGAACTTGCGATGGTCGGCTACGCCGAGCCGGCGCCGAAGAAGCGGGATACCTGGCGCAACACGGAAACGGGAAATCGGGTCGCTCAAGTAAAGCCGCCGCGCTTGACCCGAGCGAAAGCCGGGGAACTCATGCAAGACGTGGTAGAGCGTGCTCATGCCTTCAACCTCGAAACGAATCAGCCGCTTCGGATCGCAAAGATTGTAGCTTTCGGCGGCATCAACACCGGGCACGAGCGAATTCAGGACATCGATGTCGGAGTTCGGCTCGAGACGAAGCTTGGGCACGAAAACACTCAAGCGCATGTCGAAGCCGCGTTAAAGGCGCTGCGCGGGCGATCGCCTGCGCTTAAGATGCATTCGATGGACGGGTGGCCGCCGCGGATGGGGCGCATCGTTTGGGAGAAATAGGAGTAAGCTCATGAAATCAGATATGACGACCTCCATTCGGGTTATCGCCTTTCTGGCGGTTCTTTCTTCGACCCTGCGCGCTGCCGATGTGACCGTGGGCACCGCGACGGCTCACTCCGGACAACGAGCCACAGGCTACATCCAGGTGCCGGCCGGCGTCGATGCGGCGACGAACATTCCGGTCATCATTATTAATGGCGCAAAGCCCGGGCCAAAACTGGCATTGGTCGCCGGATCGCATGGAACCGAATACGCGTCGATCATTGCACTGGAGAAGTTGGGATCGAGTGTCAGCCCGGCGGAACTCTCCGGTGCGCTCATTATCGTGCCGCTGGTCAATCTGGCATCGTTCGCCCAGAAAGTGCCGCACGTGAATCCGATCGACGGGAAGAACATGAACCGCATGTTCCCCGGCAAAGCCGACGGCACGCAGACCGAGCGGGCTTTATGGGCGATCGGCCGTGAAGTCGTGGAGCGCTGCGATTACCTGATCGACTTGCACGGCGGAGACCTCGATGAAAACCTGCGGCGCTACACTTATTTGCCCGTGACGGGGAAAGCGCAACTGGACGCGACGACGCGCGGAATGGTCATGGCGTTCGGGCTCGATCACATCATTATTCAAAGGCAACGGGGCGCGTCGGTTCCCGGCGCTACCTCCATTTCCGCCTTCGCCGAGGATCTGGGAAAACCTACGGTCATCGCGGAAGCGGGTCACGCGGGCACGACGAACGCCGAGGATGTGGACGCGCTGGTTCGCGGCTCGGAGAATGTAATGCGACACTTGAAAATGCTTTCTGGCGAGGTCCACCCAATCGAGCACCCGGTCTGGATCGGCCAGATCACGACAGTTCACAGCGAGCAGGAGGGGATTTTTTATCCACTGGTGGTCCCCGAGGCCTACGTTCAGCAAGGCATGACCATTGGTTACACGACGGATTACTTCGGCGACAAGGTGACCGATGTTATCGCGCCGATCACGGGGATCGTCGTGTATATCTGCTCCGTGCCATCGATGGCGAAGGGCGGGACGGCCGCCTACATTGGTGAGATCGCGAGCGCGCGATAAGAGAGCGTTCCCTTGGAAGTGCACCTGATCGACGGCACCTACGAACTGTTCCGCCACTTCTACGCCCTGCCGTCCGCGCGCGATGAAGACGGGCGCGAGGTCGGCGCCGTGCGCGGAGTTTTGAAGTCGGTCCTGGGGATGATCCGCGACGGCGTCACGCATCTCGCCGTCGCAACGGATCAGGTGATCGAGTCATTTCGAAACGACCTGTGGTCCGGATACAAGACCGGCGACGGCATCGATCCGGATCTCTGGTCGCAATTCCCGCTGCTGGAAGAAACGCTCTCGGCTGCGGGCGTTGCCGTCTGGCCCATGGTCGAGTTCGAGGCGGATGACGCGCTTGCCGCCGGAGCGGCGCTCGCGGCTCGCGACCCGCGCGTCGATCGCGTCGTGATCTGCACGCCGGACAAGGATCTCGCCCAGTGCGTGAAGGGCAGCCGCGTAGTCCAGTTGAATCGCCGCAACCGCGTCACGCTCGACGAAGCCGGCGTGATTGCCAAGTTCGGAGTGCCGCCTGAGTCCATCCCGGATTACCTCGCCTTGGTCGGCGATACAGCGGACGGCTATCCTGGCTTGCCCGGCTGGGGCGCGAAGTCCACGGCAGCGGTGCTCGCAAAATTCCTGCACATCGAGTGTATTCCAGCCGACGCCGGGGACTGGCATGTCGACGTATCGAACGCCAGTTCGCTCGCAGCGACACTTTCCCGCGACCGCGATCGCGCTCTGCTGTTCCGCACGCTCGCGACCCTGCGCACGGACATTCAGCTACTCGAGGACGTGGACGAGATTCGCTGGGTCGGCCCGACGGACGCTTTCGATGCGATCAGCAAACGGCTCGACGCCGCAATCGTGACAAAGAACGAGAACCAGCGGAAAAGCGCGAGCGGATAAACTCGCCGGTCGATCGCGTCACTACCAGATACCCACGCGCTGATCCGGCGCCAGATACAACTTCTGTCCCACGCCGACCGAAAACGCCGGATACCACGCATTCAGATTTCGCACCGTATCGGCGCGATACTGTTCCGGCGCATGGCCGTCGGTGGCGATCTCCTGGCGTAGCGCCTCATCACGGATTTTCGATCGCCAGCTCTGGCCGAAGCTGATGAAGAATCGCTGATCCCCGCTGAATCCGTCCCGCGCCACGTCGCTCTTGCCCTGCAAGGTCAAATGATAAGCGTTGTAGGCCGCGAGCAATCCTGCCACGTCGGCGATATTTTCGCTGAGCGTCTGCTGCCCGTTCACCGCCAGATCCGGAAACGGACGGTAAGCGTCGAATTGCGCCGCCAACGCCTGGCCGGCGGCCTTGAAGTGCTCGAAATCGGCCTTGGTCCACCAGTTGGCGAGCCGTCCTTCGGCATCGAACTGACTGCCCTGATCGTCGAAGCTATGGCTGATTTCATGACCGATCACCGCGCCCATCGCGCCGTAATTGTGCGCTGCGTCCGCGTGCGCGTCGAAATATGGCGGCTGGAGGATCGCGGCCGGAAAATTCAGCGCGTTCTGCAGCGGCAGATTCACGGCGTTGACGGTTTGCGGCGTCATCCACCACTCGTCGCGATCCACCGGCTTCTGCAATTTCGCAAGCTGGTATCGATATTCCCACAGCTCGGCGCGCTGCGCGTTTCCGAGCGCGTCGCCTTTGACGATCTCCAGGCCCGCATAATCGCGCCAGCGCTCCGGATACCCCACGCCGACTTTCAGCGTCTGCAATTTCTGTTTGGCCTTGACCTTCGTTTCCGGCGACATCCACTCGAGCGAATCGATCATCGACGCAAACGCCTTCACCAGATCGGCCGCCATGGCCTGCGCCTTGGCTTTGGTTTCCGCCGGGAAATAGCGCTTTACGTACATTTGCCCTACTGCGTCGCCCAGGGCGGCATTGGTCAAATCGATTCCTCGCTGCCACCGCGGCCGCTGCTCAGGGATGCCGCTGAGCACTTTCCCGTAAAAATTGAAATGCTCGTCGACGAAGCTTTTGCCCAGGAATGGGGACGCGTCTTCGACCGTGTGAAACGCCAGCCAATCCTTCCACGCCTCGATCGGCTCCTTCGCCGCGAGCGCTGACAATCCTGCGATCGCCTTCGGCTGCCACGCGATGAATACCGTCGCGTCCTTCAATGCCGCGGCATCGAGCAGCGCCGCCCAGTCGAGACCGGGCGCTTTCGAATCGAGATCCGCTCTCTTCCAGGAAACGGCCGAATGCACGTCCTCCGATTCAACACGCGTCGCATGCGCCTTCGCGATCTGGGTTTCAAGCGCGAAAACGCGCTCCGCGCGCGCACCAGCGTCTGAAAAACCGGCGAGCTTGAAGACATTTTCAACGTGCGCCAGATACTGCTTGCGTATATCCGCCATGTGCGGCGTGGTGGAAACATAATAATCGCGATCCGGCAGTCCCAGCCCGCCTTGCAGCACATACGGGTAAGAATGCGATGGATCTTCGAGGCCCTGCGTGATCCACACGCCGAACAGGTTTCCGGTTTGGAAGTTGGTGTTGTTGAGCGCGTCCACGTCAGCGCGAATCCGGCTTCCGATCGCACGCGCCAATGCATGACGATCTGCAATCGCCGCCACGTTTTCAAGCAGCGGCTTGAGCGGCGCCGAGCCCTTCGCCTCGATCGCGGCTTCGTCCATAAAGCTCGAGTAATAATCGCCCACTCTGCGATCGTTTTCGCTCGCCGCGGATTTGCCAGCCTCTTCGATCAGATCACGCGTGCGTTGTCTCGCTTCGTCGGTCAGAATCGCGTCGATTCCGTAGCCCGACTTATCGGAGGGAATGGGCGTGGATTTGATCCATCCGCCGTTGGTGTACGCGTTGAAATCATCGCCGGGCGCGACCGAGGTATCCATGCCTTTGAGATCGATCCCCGAGGTTTCGGAAGCCTGTTTTGTGGAACACGCGGAGGCGAGAATCATCGCGAGCAGAACGAAAATGTGCGACAGCTTCATTCCCTGAGATTAATCGATTGCGTTTTCGAAAGGGTTCCCGCCCGCGCGAGCCAATCCTGAGAAAATGAAGGTCGCATGAACCTGCCGGTCGCGCCGCCCGTTTTGCCGATGCTCGCCAAGCGGACGCCCGAGCTTCCCGCAGGCGACGAATGGATTTTTGAACCCAAGTGGGATGGTTTCCGCACGCTGATTTTCCGGGACGGCAAAGAAATCCTGCTGCAGAGCCGCGATTCCAAACCGCTCAATCGCTACTTCCCGGATCTGATCGACCCTCTGCTTGCTCGGTTGCCGGAGCGCTGCGCGCTCGATGGGGAAATCGTCATCGCGCATGACGGCGCGCTCGATTTCGATGCGCTGCAGCTCCGGCTTCATCCGGCGGCGTCGCGGGTGAAAATGCTCGCGGAGAAGATGCCGTCATCGGTGGTTTTTTTCGATCTGCTGTGCCTCGGCGATCACGATCTGCTCGGCGCTCCTTTCGAAAACCGTCGTGCCAAGCTCGAATCGATCCTCGCGGCTGCCGCCCCGCCGATCCATATCACGCCTGCGACGCGCGATCGCAAGGTCGCGTCGGATTGGTTTCGCCGCTTCGAGGGCGCGGGGCTCGACGGCGTGATGGCGAAGCGCGCCGCGGGAATTTACGAGCCTGACAAGCGCGTGATGTTCAAAGTGAAGCATGAACGCGATTGCGATTGCGTCGTCGCCGGCTTTCGCTGGCACAAGCAGGGCGACCAGACGATGGTCGGCTCGCTTCTGCTCGGCTTGTTTGACGACGCGGGCGCGCTGCAGCACGTCGGCGTGTGCGCCAGCTTCACCACGGAGATGCGCAAAGAATTGGTCGAGCTTCTCGCGCCGTATCGCAAGAACGCGCTGGTGAATCACCCGTGGAAAGCATGGGCCGCGGGCGGCGAAGGTCAGCGCATGCCCGGAGGGCAAAGCCGCTGGAGCCAGGGCAAGGATCTTTCATGGGAGCCGCTGAGGCCGGAACTGGTGGTTGAGATCGCCTATGAGCACATGCAGGACTCGCGATTCCGGCACATGGCGCAGTTTCGCCGCTGGCGAACCGACAAGCCGCCCGCAGCATGCACCTACGCGCAGCTCGAAGTGGTGCCTGCGTTGGAGCTCACTGAGATTTTCGCGACCGGCCGCTAGCCCGGGCCGCCGATTTAGCGGCGGAATCGCGTTTTCTTTTCGACTCGCGCCACTCGCGCGTGGGATCGTCATCCGGATCCGGAGTCTCCTGCGGGGGACGCAACTCCTCCGGCACGTTGTGCAAATTCACCCGAATGCGCGTCCATGTCGACGATCTGCCTCGCATCGAATCCACCAGCACGTCGGCCGGCGCGAGCCTTTGTGCGGCCTCCGGGTGCCTCTGCTTCCATCGCTCCAGCCCCGCGAGCGCTTCGTCTTTCTTCGTCGAATTTGCGATCACCAGCAGCGGCGCCGAAGGCTTTCGCGATCCGCGCACGGGCCGCGTGCCGTCTTCCGCCTTTTTCGCGTGCGATGGCGCGACGCGTTTGCCCTCGCCCTCCATTTTTCGGAAGTGCGGCGGCCATGGTGCATCGCCCAGTCCCGCAGCTTCATCGCGATCGGCCTGCTCGAGCAGCGCTTCGAGCGATCCGGCATGCTGGTCCATCTCCCTGTGCAGATCGCCGCGCTCCGCGAATCGCCGCGGCATCGTCAACACCGTGAAATCGGCCGGATCGCAATCGGCGACCTCGCTCCAATCGAGCGGCGCCGATACACGGGCATCCGGCAGCGGCCGCACAGAATACGCCGAACAAGTGGTGCGATCCTTCGCGTTCTGGTTGTAATCGAGGAACACGCCGTGGCGCTCTTCCTTCCACCATTTCGCGCTTGCGAGCTGCGGAATTCGCCGCTCCACCGCGCGGGCGAGCGCGATCGCCGCCCGCCGCACTTCAATGAATGTCCATCGCGGCTGAATGCGCACGTTGATATGCATCCCACGCGATCCGCTGGTCTTGGGCCAGCCGCGCAGTCCCACTTCTTTCAGGAATTCGTTCGCGTCCAGTGCGACGCGGCGCACGTCGTCCCACGCCACGCCCGGCACCGGATCGAGATCGATGCGCAATTCATCGGGATGGTCGAGATCCGACGCGCGTACCGCGTGCGGATGCAGCTCGATGCACCCGAGGTTAACGATCCACGCGAGGCCGGCCTCATCGTCGACCACGATTTCGTCCGCGGTGCGGCCCGAGGGAAATGAGAGCTCAATCGTGCGAAGCCAGTCGGGTAACTCTTTGGGCGCGCGCTTTTGATAGAACGCCTCGCCTTCGGCTCCGTTGACGAATCGCTTCAGCACGATGGGGCGATTGCGGATTCCGTTCAACGCACCCGCCGCGACCGACAAATAGTAGCGCATCAGTTCCAGCTTCGTCAGCCGCACTTCGCGCGAAAAATAAAGCTTGTAGGGATGCGTGACGCGCACCTCGCGCCCGCCAACTTCTAACACTTCCGCATCATCCGCCTGCCCCACGCTTCAAGGCTATACTTTTTTCAACATTTCTGGTCGGGCTTACGGATCATTAAAATACTCTCGCCCAGATCGGGGCGCGGATAGGTTCGATCTCCCGGCTTGATCCTCGCGAGGAATTCCTAGTACGATGTGAACGACGAAATATCCGGATGAGCGCTGTTACTGCATCTAGACAAGATCAAAGGAGCAAATCGATGCGGCCATTAGGATACGTGGGCTTTTTCGCGGCAATCTTATTGGGCGGATTCACCAGCGGTCCCCTGCTGGCCGCTGACGTTTCCGGTGGAGACTGGAATCCCAGAACTGCGGCCGAGTATCTCGACGCTCGCCTGTCCTGGTGGATGAGCTGGCCTCCAGCCGCTCGCGATCACGATACTTTCTGCATTTCCTGCCACACGGTACTTCCGTATGGATTGAGTCGTGCAGCCTTGCACCGGCCGCTCGGTGAAACCGGTCCTTCTCCGACCGAGCAAAAGGTCTTGGACAACGTGGTGAAGCGCGTCCGTTTGTGGAAGGAAGTCGAGCCATTTTACCCGGACCAGACCCGAGGGTTGCCGAAGACATCCGAATCCCGCGGCACGGAATCGGTTCTCGATGCGATTCTCCTCGTCTGGCGCGACGCTCCATCCGGTGTGCTGAGCCCGGACGCCCGCCTCGCGCTCGATCATATGTGGGAATTGCAAATGAAGACCGGCGACATGAACGGTTCGTGGGTCTGGCTTCAATTCCACAATGCGCCATGGGAGGGGGACTCGCAATATTGGGGGACGACTCTGGCGGCGATTGCGGTCGGATCGGCGCCCGGCAAGTACAAGTCCGAAGCCGCAATTCAACCGGGCATCAAGCGCATGATCGAGTACCTGCGCAAAGGGATGAGCGCGCAGACTCCGCTGGACCGCGCGGCGCTCCTGTGGGCTTCGGCTAAGATCCCCGGTCTCCTCACCGAAGCGGAGCAAAGGGGGATGATCGCCGATCTTTTGGCGAAACAGCGCGAGGATGGCGGGTTCAGCATGTCGGATCTGGTCGGCGCCTGGAAACGGAGGGACAACACTCCGCTCGACAAAGCAAGCGACGGCTACGCTACCGGTCTCATCGCGTTTGCGCTGGAACAGATCGGGGATCCACAGATGCACCCTAGCCTCGACCGCGCAATTTCATGGCTGCGCCATAATCAGAACTCGAGTGATGGCCGCTGGCCAGCTTCTTCATTGAACAAACAGCGCGAACTCTCCTCCGACGCCGGCCGTTTCATGAGCGATGCGGCTACCGCATATGCGGTGATGGCGATCGAAAACGCCAAGTAAAGCCCGGCAAGGAAACAGGAGAAGCGAACTACGTCGCGCGGATCTGCTGTAAAATCGCCGCGTCCTTTATGGCTCGATCATTCGCCAGAAGAATCGCCTTGCTGAGGATGATGGCGAGCATCGCGTCTCCCTCAAACGGCAGCGGCACGTTGGCGGCCGAATCGCCTCCGCCCCGCACAATGCAAAGGTAGCGGCTCCCGGGTTCCATCAGGACGTTGCCGCTGCCCAGGTGAATTTTGTATTCGTGGGATTCCCCGCGGACCACAAGATGGCGGTCGGTGAAGCGGCAGCGATCCCGGATCGACAGCTTGGGGATCAGGCTTTCGAGAACGGACTTGCGATTTTCCGCGGCCGTGGAAAGCTCCGCATCGGCGAAACGGTGCCAGTATTCAGCGTGCGCGTCGCCATGCTCGGTACCCCAGGCCGGATCCGCGCCGATGCTGGTGACACCAATGAAGAGATCCACGTCTCGCATGACTTCCGAGAAAACAACGGGAGGAACGTCGGAGAGTTGTAACGCCCGGCCCGGCAATCTCAGTTCGGAGCGATTACGCGCGTGCTCGACCGAATAGAACCGGACCTGACCGGTCAAGATCGCGAGGTAGATCATGTGACCCGAAAGTTCACCGTCCTCGTCGAACTCGACATCCAGCACGGCGCGCAGGGAGTAACGTGGGATTTCGAGCTGCGGATTGTTGTGCGAATCCCAATCGCCCATCAGGCGGAATTGCCAGCCGCGCTCGCGGCAAAGAGCTGCCAACTGGTGCTGGCGCACGATGTGCCCCGCGAAGCGATTCGAAAAGGTTCCGGTTTTCCGTTCGGCGTCGGTCAGAATATAAACTTCTCGATGCGCCTGCTTGAAGGGCTGCCGAACGCCGCGGTCTTCGAGCCAGGCTCGCCAGCTCAGGATTTCCTGCAGACTCGACCGAATCGGATGCCAGAGCCGCACCAGCGCGCTCGCATTCGGCGTTAGAGCTTGGCTTGCCCAGTCGACCAGACTACCCCGGTGCCAGATGACGGTTCGAATTGTTCCGGCATCATCGATTTCCCAAATCAGGCGCCGCGCGAACACCGACGTGACCGGATGATTCAGATACCAGTTTTGCCAGCAATCGAAGCGGCACCAGCTTTCCGAGGGTAGCTGGCGCTCCAACCGCAGGCGCTGGGTCGAAAGAACCGCCTGGAGCTCCTTATGGACTTTCTTCAAGACGGCCAGAGCATCGGCATGGTCTGCTTTAACCTCCGCCGGCGGCGCCTTCAGCGGCTTGCCGTCGCGCAACCAGGTTAGGATTGCGTCGCCGTTTTCGATCGACAGCTTCGCTTCGACACTTCCCAGAACCTCGACACGCGTAGCATCGCTGCTGAGCCCATAGGATGGGACGGACATTGCTTCCAGGTCATCCCGGCCGACGTGGTTTCGCTCGGCTGCTTCGGCCAGCGCTTTTTCGATCAACCTCCGCGCGACGTCGTATTTCACGCGCATCGATAAACGGCTGATCTGCGTCACGGCTTCGAGTCCCGGCATTGCGGCGAGCGCGTTGACACACGCGTTGCCGACGCGATGGGACACGGCGCCGATCTGTGGAATTTTGCGGAAACAGGCGATGGCGAAATCGGCGAGTGCGCCTGCCATAGAGGCGTCGCCCAGCGCGCCTAATGTCCAGACGAATCCCTTTTGATAATCCGCCTCGTCCTCGGGGACCTGGAGCGTCGCGGGCATCCCCGGCATCGGCCCGAGCGCCAGCCAGCGCCGCGCCGACTCGATAAACTCCGGGCGTCCGATCCGGTCTGCGCACGCGACGGCTTCCCTCTGCCACTTACTCGAGGCCGTGCTTTGCGTGAGCGATCGCGCGTGTAGAAACAGCCGCCGCCATGCAAGTTGCTTCGCCGAGGCGTCTATCTCCGGGAATACGTGACGGCTCCAGCCTGAAACCGCCTCGGCCGGCTTCTCCTTCTTGCCGTGCACCAAAACGTCGATCTTCTCCTGAACCTCATCCATCCCGTGATCCTGGCCGACCATCTCGCGCAACCGCAGAAGCGCCTCGGAGAGCGCCGGGGTCATGGTCACGTCCTTCAGGGCCGAGAGCACTGCGTTATACGGGAAGTTAAAACGGAATTGACGAATCGTAACGGCCTCGATCAGCCGCACAGCCTCAACACTGCTCAGCGGCAGGCCCTTTCGCATCAGCTCAGCAGCGACGCCCTTGAGTGCCAGCATCAGCGCGATATCCTTGTGCGATGACATGTGAGCCACCGCCTCGAACACGAACGCGACCCGTTCCTGATCCGGCGCTGATTTCAGGCGCTCCAGCGGCTGCTCCAGAGCCTTGATCGCCGCTCGCTCTTTGTAGAGTCTCGGCTTCGAATTCAGTGCCCTAATGATCGCCAGCATGTGCGGGCTCGCATCCGCGTCCGGTTCAACTTGAAGGCGCAGCGATGCCCACAACCGATCGAGATCGTTCGGGATCACGTGTGCGTTATCCTCCGATCAGCGGAACAAGCTTTACAAATTGCACTTCCGAGTCCGGCTGGAGCTCGATCGGCTCGTCCAGGTCCAACACCTGGTGTCCGTTCACGATCAACAAAAATCCGTTTCTCAGGAAGCTCGAGCAGGCGCGCTCAAACTGAACTTCCCAGCTCAGGGATCGCCGGGTTTGCATCCGGAACCCGTTCAGAATGCGTTCGGATTCTTCCGGCTGAACGAGACCTTGAAACACCTCGGAGGGCGCCTCGTTGTGCCGCTCCACTTCTTCCCGGATCCGGCAGCGGATCAATTCCCGAGGTGTGATGGCGGCCTGCGGAATCGTGAGAATCTGCACCGGGGAACGTGCTCCAGGAATCGCTTCATCTGAGATACAAATCCTCATTGGCATCACCTCTTGATCGGCAGATCTGCCGCGACCAGAAAGAAGGTGAAAACCTTAGAATCGCGTCCCGGGAAGCAAGCACTCTGGCCGGGTTACTTCGAGGGCGTGGCAGAAGCGGGGTCCGTCATCCGCTGCATGTTCAGATTCGTGTGGTCCAGGAAAAAGCCGTCGCCGTAACCGTCGAGGCGGCTTCTGTCGGGCGAAAGCGTCAGTGTAAAGTGCTGCTGCGCATCGCCGATGAACCGCCACAGGGTGACGGTATTGCCGTCGATGCGGCCGGACACCTCGTCATCCGGCTCGACTTTCCCTTTCGAGGTGTGCCAGGTGCCAGTGAACTCGACGCCGTCCTGGTGCAGCAGGACAGTGCCCTCGAAGCGACCATCCGCGTGAGTAAACGTCCAGAGCCCGGAAACGTCCGCGACCGTTTTCCCTGCTCGCGAATCCTTCCGGGCCGGCGCAGCGGCGGACGCCGGCGCCGCGCTTGGACGGCTGCGTAGCATGTTCAGATTAGTGTGATTCAGGAAGTATCCGTCCCCGAAACCATCCAGGCGGTTGCCGTCCTGGGACAGAGTGAGAACGAAGCTCTGACGGAATTCGCCGATGAATCTCCATAGCGTAACCGTGTCTCCGTCTATGCGGCCAGTGACGACATCATCGGGTTCGACTTTGCCCTTACTGGTATGCCAGGTGCCGCGGAAAATCTGGCCCGACTGATGGATTGAAACCCAACCCTGAAATTGATCGTTGGCGTGAGTGAACCCCCACGTGCCCGACAAGTCAACCGGCGTCTGTGACCAGGCCGCACCGGTGGCCAGCATCATTACAACGGCACAATCCCGCAGCATAACCCGAGATTAGAGGCGCGGCGAACCAGCTTCAATGCGGCGTTCCTCTGAAGCGGTACACGATCGTCACCTAGTACAGCGCGAGTTTCTAACAAGTGCGCGCTCGAATTGCGGAGTTTGCGATCGGACGGCAATCGTTGCGACGTTGCTGGTGACGCTGCCATCGGCGGATTTGACTATCAGCGTAACGCGGTCGCCTGTCGGGGCGTTCTGAGGAATGGTGACATTCACCTGAAAACAGGGAGGTCGTCACCTGGTCGATAAAACCGAACACCGGGTTGACATACCACAACGCTCCATCCGGACCGGTTGCCAGGCCTTGGCCGTCATTCCCTTTCGAATCAAAAAACGATACGCTGACTGCTCCTGCTGTGGTAAAGCTCATGATAAACGTGCCGGCCATCGCCCAGAGCTGCCCATCCGGGCCGATGGTCAGCGAAGTCGGCGCGGTTCCACTCCCTGGGTCAAGGGGAATTGCGTGATGACGCCGACGGGGTGATCCGGTCCAAGGAATTGTGATTCGCGTCGCTGAACCATACATTTCCGTCCGGACCGGTAGCGATCCCGGTCGGATTGCCGCCGGTGACGGGCAGCTTATAGAACGTCAACGCCCCTGATGTGGAAATCCTTCCGATCCCTGAATTGCCGGCGTCGAGCCAGGCCGAGCAGTTCGGCGATTTCGGTCATTTCGAGCCCGCCGAAGAAGCGGCTTTCGACCATCGCCGCCTGCCGGGCATTCATCAATGCCAGATCGTCGAGCACGCGGTCGAGCGCGATCAACTCATCGCCAACCACCACGGCCGGCGCTTCGGGAAAATCGGTCGGTGGTCAGGAGCAGGGTGCCGTTGGCGCCGCCGCGCTTGAAGTGCAGCTCGGATACAGCCTTCATTCCAGACGATGCGGACAGCTTGATCCACGCCTCATGCACCAGCGCGGTGGGGTTGAGCGTCACGCTCTTGTCGCGGCCTTTCACCGCGGAGGCGAGCCTGCGCAGTTCGTCTTAGGTCGCGGCAAACAGCTCGTCCATGCCCGGTTGATTGATTCCGGCTGTCATGTTTGCAGCGCCGCCTCGCCGGATGTTATCACAATGCCGGAGCGTGACGGGCGGCAACTGCTTCCTACGCAAATGCCTGTTGAGAGTTCATACGAGACTTCGATTCAACCGCTATTACCCTGTGTTGGTGCTTGCGGCCTGCGCGGCGGCCGCGCCTTCGATCACTCCGGGCGGAATCGCGAACGCGTCCGGATATCAGACGACGCTCGCGCCGGGCGTGGTATTCGTGATTTTCGGAAACAACCTGGGACCGGGGGCGATTCAGGGCGCCACTCCTCCGGATTATCCGGCAACTCTGGCAAGACCGTCCATCAGCTTCACTCCCGCGGGGGGCGGTACGCCTGTAAACGCGAAACGGTTTTCACGAGCACGGGCGTGGTCGCCGGATTTCTGCCGTCGTCGACTTCGCCGGGCACATACGCCGTCAAGTGTCACTTACAATTCCGAGAAGGAGCGGATCAGGATTCGATCTGGCGAACATTCTGATCCTCGGGGGTGTGCAGACATCCACAACCACGCAGGGCACATCGGTATCCTGCGTAGTGCCGGCGAGCCTGGGATCATTCACAATTCCGGCGGCGGCGCTTGCCTGTCTGCCGTCGACCGGGACATGGCAGATTGAAATCACCGCCCAACCGAACGCCGGCGGGGTAGTCAGCGCCGAATCCTCTACCGCGACAGCGCTTACGCCTCCGCTGGTCGCCGGAGGACAGGTGGATTTCGGGGCTTTCACGCCGGCGATCGTGCATATCGTGACGGCAACTGTACAATAGTGCGCTTGTCGCGCCAGCCGACCCGGGCATCACAGGTTCGCTTCTTCTCCGGGCTTAGCGAATGGATTGACGCGGGAACCTTCCGATCGCCGCGGTGTCTATCTGGGCATGTTCGAGCAATCCGTGCTGATCGAAACCGGAATGGGGAAACGAACCGGCGCCGTCGCGGCATCCTTCGCGGTCGAAGCCGTTGCCGTCGGCGTGCTGGTGCTGGCTCCGCTCATCTGGGGCGACCGCCTCGGCCTGGCGCACCCATTGCTGCTGGTCTCCATGCCCGTGCTGCGCCGAGCCGAACCGGAACCCGTTAAGACCGCGCCGCCCACGCACGGGGCACGGTCGAGCGTGCCACGCATCTTCCGCCTAGCAACCCCGCAACGCGTTTCCAACACACCGGTAATGATCTCCGACGACGCGGTCCCATACTTGCCCGCGATTGCCGGTAGTCCGGCCGCGATCAGCTCATCCGCCAATCCCCAGTCGTTTTCTGATCTGCTCAAAGTCACTCCGCCTCCGGCGAAACCCGCCGTCGAGGCGGCCAAGATCATCGAAGCTCCGCACCCGGTCGGCGGCGACGTGCAAGCCGCCAGGCTGATCAGGAAGGTGATTCCGGTTTATCCCGTGCTCGCCAAACAAGCGCGCATTGCCGGAACAGTCCGGCTGGTCGGCGTCATCGCCAAGGACGGAACTATCGAACAGTTGCAAGTCGTCAGCGGCCATCCACTATTGGTCAAAAGCGCGGTGGACGCCGTCCGCCAGTGGATTTACAAGCCGACGCTGTTGAACGGAAGCGCGGTGGAGGTGATCGCGCC
>DATJVN010000070.1:0-2711 GCA_035501755.1 Bryobacteraceae bacterium
CGCGAACCTCCACCCGCAGCGATCCATTCTCCCTGCGCGCGCTCACATGCACGTCCACCACGCTGCGCGAGTCGGCTCCGTGCCGAATCGAATTTTCCACCAGCGGCTGCAACACCAGCGGAGGCACCATCGCGCGCCGGACGTCTTCGTCCGCGTCCACCGCGATGCTCAGCCGCTCCTCGAAGCGCGCCTTCATTGTCTCCACGTACAGGTTGAGGAATTCAATTTCGCGCGCGAGCGGGACCTCTTGCGCACCGCCCTGTTCCAGGCTCAGCCGCAGCAGATCGCTCAGCCGCGCGAGCATCTTGTCCGCGACTCCAACGTCCTCATACATCACCGAGGAGATCGTGTTCAGCGTATTAAACAGGAAGTGCGGCTGAAGCTGGAGCCGCAGATTCTGAAGCTGCGCCTTCGTCAGGCTCTTTTCGAGCGCCGCGGTGCGCGTCTGGCGGTCATACAGGACCGTAACGGCTACCGTGATCGCATACCACAAAATCTGGAGCGGAAACTCCATGAAATAGCGCGTAGGCATGCGCCCGTAATCGTACGGTCCGAGGCCAACCAGCGAAGTGATGACGCTGCGCGACGCCCACATCAGCGAAGTCGAGAGCGCGCCCATCCCGATCAGCAGCCCCAAATGAATCGGCAGCGTGCGCAAACGCCGCCATCCCAGCGGAAATCGCCGCGCCGCCCACACGATGACCGGGATCATCAGCGCGCAGGTGTACGCGCCGGTGAACTCCTCGATAAACCTGAGCCACGGCGACTGCCAGCCGTCCCTTGCCACGACGTCCAGATAGTGGTAGCTGAATTGCAGCAACCCAAACAGGTTGGCGAACACGAACAGCCACAGCACCGCTCTCCAGCGCGAATTCACATCCTCCAGCATAAGTCATCATTCGGTCTCGCGATGCATGGTGATAGAATCAACCGCATATGACGCGGCGACAACTTATGTTTGCGGCACCCGCGGCAGCGCTCGCCGCTCGATTGCGCGCGCAGCCCGGCGCGCCCTTCCCGCTCGAAGCCTTCAATCACCTCACCCTCACCGTGACCGACCCGAAGCGCTCAGTCGAGTTCTACCAGGCGCTGTTCGGCATGCCCGTTCACGCACGCCAGGGTCCCACCACTCTGCTGCGCATCGGCGACGGCCCCCAATTCCTCGCGATCGGCGGAGGTCCGAACGCCACGCCCGCCATCAATCATTTCTGCGTCACCACCCCGCATTTCGATCTTGATCGCGCGCTCAAGGCTCTCGCCGCGCACGGCCTGACCAAAGCCGAAGACGGCGCCCGCGGCGGAGGACTCGCCGGAGGTGCGATGAAATTCCGCGTGCGCATGCGCGGCGAAAATCTCGGCGGCGCCAAGGGCGGAACTCCCGAGCTCTACATCGGCGATCCCGACGGCCTGGTCGTTCAGCTTCAGGACACGACCTATTGCGGCGGCGCGGGCGCGCTCGGCGAAATCTGTCCCGCGCCGGAGCCTTCGCCGCACCAAGGTCTGATCGCGCTGCGCGACATCAGCCACTTCACCATTTTCGTCTCCGACGCGCAGCGCTCTATGGCGTTTTACCAGGGATTATTCGGCATGCCCATCCAGGTGCACCAGGGTCCGTCGACGCCGCTGCTCGCCGTGGGATCGAAGCGCGAGTTTCTGACCGTGGTCGGCATAGGACCGGGCCGCAACGGCGCGCCTCCGCGCCCCGCTTCCATCAATCACGCCTGCTTCACCATGGAAAATTTCGACCCCGACCGCGTGATGAAAACGCTCGCCGGTTTCGGCCTGAAGCCGCGCGAAAACGCGCGTGGCCCGGCAGGACCGCTCACCTGCTACGTCTCGATGCGCATGGAAAACCGCGGCGGCGCAAAAGACGGCACCCCCGAGCTGTACTTCACCGACCCCGACGGCATCCTGCTACAAATCCAGGACACCACCTACTGCGGCGGCGCCGGAAAAATGGGCGAGGTGTGTTCTTAACGGCATGCCGTGCCGTTTCGCTTGACATCGGGAATTGTATGTACGAGACTGTAAGTACATGCGATGCTCAGGTTCGAGTGGGACCCCGCCAAGAACGAAAGTAATCGCAAGAAACACTCGATTGATTTCGAAGCGGCCCAGAACGTCTTCGACGATCCGCTTCACATCGCCTTTATCGACGCCGTAATTGATAACGAGCAACGCTGGATTGCGATCGGCTCCATCGAGGGTGTCATCACCGTTGTGGTGGTCCACACGTATCGCCAGGACGGCTCCGACGAAGTGATCCGCATCATTTCCGCACGTCCCGCAACGTCACATGAAAGGAAACTGTATGTCCAAGCTCTCCACCCATAAGCGAAAAACGTTGGAAGCGCTGGCAAGGAAGCCCGATCGCCAAATCGATCTTTCCGACATCCCCGAAATCAACACGATCCCTCCCGATGCGGTGATCGGAAAATTTTATCGTCCGAAGAAGATGCCGGTCACGATCCGGTTGGACGCTGATGTACTCGCGTGGCTGAAGGCGTCGGGCGAAGGTTATCAGACTCGAATGAACGAGTACCTGCGCCAGATCATGCTGCGTCAGCGCGGCAGGGGGCGGAAATAACGAGGTCTAAGTGGCGGAAGCTAGTGGGAGTCGAACCCACCTGCGGCACTGAGTACCCCACGCTGGTTTTGAAGACCAGGCCCGGCACCGGCCAAGACTAGCTTCCGATCGATTCTACCGCGAC
>DATJVN010000071.1:0-63769 GCA_035501755.1 Bryobacteraceae bacterium
TTCGCGCAGCGGCGTGAACCACAGCCCGTTGTACACCATCTCCGCGTAATCGAGCGCCAGCTTTTCCTTGTAGTGCGCCATATTGCGATCGAGCGTCAGCGCTTCGAGCTCCTTGTGCGCCGCCATGATCAGCGTTCCGCCCGGCGTCTCATAGCAGCCGCGCGATTTCATTCCGACAAAGCGGTTTTCCACCAGATCGATGCGCCCGATGCCGTGCTCCGCGCCGATGGCGTTCAGTTTTTCAAGCAGCGCCACCGCCGAAAGCTTTTCGCCGTTGACCGAGACCGGACGGCCCTGGTCGAACCCGATGGTCACCTCGGCCGCTTTGTCAGGCGCTTCTTTGGGAGATTTCGTCAGCATCCACACATCGTCGGGCGCGGCGTTGGCCGGATCTTCAAGCGCGCCGCCTTCATGTGAGATGTGCCAGATGTTCCGGTCGCGGCTGTAGATTTTGGTGGTGGTCTGCGAGATCGGCACGTTGTGCTGGGCCGCGTAATCGATCGCGTCCTCGCGCGACACGATCGACCATTCGCGCCACGGCGCAATCACCGCCAGATGCGGCGCGAGCGCCTTGTAGGTCAGCTCGAAGCGCACCTGGTCATTGCCCTTTCCCGTGCAGCCGTGCGCCAGCGCATCGCAGCCCGTCTCGAGCGCCACTTCAACCTGCTTTTTCGCCAGCAGCGGACGCGCGATCGAAGTGCCCAGCAGATACTTGTGCTCGTACTCGCCGCCCGCGCGCACCACCCGCCACAGGTAATCCGAGACGAACTCCTCGCGCATATCGGAGATGTGGACTTGGGACGCGCCGGTCTTGCGCGCCTTGGCTTCAAGGCCGGTCAGCTCGTCGCCGCCCTGCCCGATATCGCCGCACACGGCCACCACCTCGCAGCCGTAATTTTCTTTGAGCCACGGAATGATGATGGAGGTATCCAGCCCGCCCGAGTAGGCGAGCGCCACTTTCTTGGGTTTTGCCATAAGCTTTGATTCTAGCCGCGAATGAACGCGAATGAGTCTCTATCCGAGCAGCATCAGCAGCAGCGCCTTCTGCGCGTGCAGCCGGTTTTCCGCCTGGTCGAACACCACCGAGCGCGGCGACTCCATCACGCTGTCGGTGATTTCCAGGCCGCGCTTGGCCGGCAGGCAGTGCATGAACACCGCATCGGGTCGCGCCTGCGCGAACAGGCGGTCGTTCACCTGGAATTTCGCAAACACCCGCGCGCGCTCCGCCGCTTCCGATTCCTGCCCCATGCTCGTCCAGACATCCGTGTAGACCGCGTGCGCATTTGCGACCGCTTCTTCCGGGTCATGTCCCAGGCTGATCTTGCCGAAGCGCGCGGCCTGCGCCGCGATCTCCGGGTCCGGCTCGTATCCACGCGGCGTCGCCACGGCCACATGCACGCCCAGTTGCGCGGCGGTCAGCATCAGCGAGTGCGCGACGTTGTTCCCGTCACCCACGAAGGCCAGCTTGAGCCCTTCGAGCTCTCCAAAATGTTCCTTAAGCGTCAAAACGTCGGCCAGCGCCTGGCAGGGATGGTAACGATCGCTCAGCGCGTTGATCACCGGCACCGAGCTCCACGCCGCCAGCTCATCGACGGTCGATTGAGCGAATACTCGGGCGACAATTCCATGCGTCCAGCGATCCAGGTTGCGGGCGACATCCTTGACCGGCTCGCGCCCGCCGATCGGCCCGGTGTTGACGATCGCATCGCCTCCGAGCTGCTTGATGGCCAGCTCAAAGGTCATCCGAGTCCTCAAGGAAGGCTTTTCGAAAAGTAGCGTAAGATATTTTCCCGCAAGAGCTTGCGCGAATCGAGCTTGGGTTCGTTTCGCAATTTCAGCAATGTCGAGAAGCTCGCGTAGAGATTGCGAATCGAGGTCGAGATCCCCGGTCAGGTGCCGGAGGCGCGGCTTGGCGAGGCTGGTGATCGGCGTGGCCATCTGAATGTTTATTCAGTCAATTGAATAATAATACATTTGCCCGGACGATGCAAGCGAAATCAAAGCAGGCGCAGCCGGCGGCCCCATCTGACCCAGCGGGTGGCATTCAGCCGCGACAGTCCGGCCTCGATCCCGGCGAGCTTTTCCGACAGCGCTTTGGTTGCCTGCCACGCCTCGGCTTCCGATTTTTCCAGGCGGCGGAATTCGGCGATCGCTTCGTCGCGCTCTTTCTGGATCTCCAGTGCCCAGCGCGTCCGCTCCTGCCAATCGGCTTCGACCTTCTTGGTCCACGCGTGGCGGACTTCGGCGTCGCGGACCCACTGCTCGTGCGCCAGCTTGTGATGCGCGATATGGCGTTCGTACTCAGCGGTGATGGCTTCAAGGTCGCGGACCTTGCGCGCCGCCAGGCGGCACGCTTCGCGATATTGGAGCGCCAGCTCGGCCGCGGGCGCGCGGAAATCTCCCTTGCGCGCGGCAATCGGAAGCGACCATGAATCCGGGTGCTCGATGCCTAATTCCGGAAAATTCTCCGCGCCGAAATGCACCTGGCCGAACCCCGCCGCACGGATGTGCGCGCGCAGCGATTCTTCGGTGAAGGTGCGCATCTCCAGAGTCGAGCCGTGGCCTCCGTGGAAAACCAGGTTCTGGAAGGTTTCGATGCCGCCGTCGCGCCTGCGATTGAGCAGCACCGTGCGTCCGCCGAGCGCGGCCAGGGTGTATTCAAACAGGTCGGGAAAGTGCTCGACGGTCTGGCCGCCGATGCTGTACGGCGTGGTCATCAGCAGCACGCCTTCCGGCTTGAGCAAGCGGTGCAGCGCGGCGAAGGCGTGGTCGATCGGTGGGGGAACGTGCTCCAGCACCTCGCTTGAGAGAATGAAATCGAAGCGGCCTTCGTCGCGCGGATCGGGACGGGTGAGGTCGAAAAACGGCGCCTGGTGGTAGAAGGTGTTGGTGTAATCGAATTTCTCGGCCAGGCGCGCCGCCAGCTCCGGAGTATCGCTCATGCCGATCGCGCGGATGCCCTTGAGCACCGGAAATTCGGGAAGCGCCAGCAGCGCGCCGAAAACCTCCCGCGAAAGCAAAGCAATCAGCGAGCGCACACGCACCGAGGACCCGCATTTGGGGCAATCCTTGTGTTCGCGCGCGAGCGGACCCTCGGGATGCTCGCATTGTGCGCCGCAAATGTTGCACGTGAAAGTCGTGCTCACTGGCGCTCGAAAATTTGGTCGACGGGAAGGCTCCAATCGTCGAGAATTCCGGGGAGGGTCAGAGAGTCGCCGATGCCATGCTCGGAAATCGAGCCGCCGCGCTGAAACACCCGGACCTTGCGGCTGCGTGGATAAATCTCCCAGACGATCCGGCTGCCGTGGGCCAGCAGCAGCTCGATTTTGCGGTCAATGTCGGCGGCCGATTCGGAGGGGGAGATAACTTCGACGGCGAGTTCCGGCGCGCCTAGAAAGTACCCGTCCGGATCTGCGTCTGTGGCGCGCGTCTCGCGAATCATCGAAACATCCGGCTGAATCCAGGTTGAAGGCTTATGCGTGAGTTTGTATCCCGCCTCCGTATAGGCGCTGTAGCCGGCGCGCTTTTCGATCGCCACTAACGCCAGAAATACGCGTTTGGCCACTTCGCTGTGTTTGGATTTCGGTGGCGGCAAGGTTTGCAGTTCCCCCTCGATCAGCTCGTGGTGCATTCCGTCGTCGGGGAGCTGTTCGAATGCCTCCCAGCTCAATTGATTTGTCGTCGTCGCCATCTTTCGCTCATGACCTGCGCTTCGAGCTCGCGGACGCGCTCTTCGAGGCGCGCGATGTGGTCGAGAATCGCGGGAAGCTGCGTTTTCAAAGGCTCGGCCGCCTCCTGAAACGCCTGACGAACTTCATCCCGAGTCAATTTCAGCTCGCGAGTGATCTCCTCACGAAACCGTTCCAGCTCTGCCGCGGTGGGGAATTGCCGGTCGTCTTCCATCCCCTTATTTTAGTTCAGCCGTAACTGAAGCCGTTGAAAAAGGGGACAGCCCGCTCTGTCCACGCCAGGCCGCTCTCAAGCGGGATCGGCGATTTCGAATTGGGGACACTCCGCGCCCGAAAATATTATGCAACCCGTTGAGCCGGATCGCACATCTTTAGTAAAAGAATGGCCCGCTCGCGCTTGACATTTGGCCAGGAATGCTAGAATAAACGCTCAGAGGACCCTATCATGTTGTTCCCGCAGGAGAAACGGACCCCGACCGAAACGCCCGCGGCTTCCCAGCCGCAAGCGCCGCAGTATCAGACGCCTCCGCAGTATCAGGCGCCGGCGCCATCCGCGCCATCCGCGCAGCCGATCATTGTTCAGGCGCCCGGTTCGGGCTTGAAGATTCCCATCCTGTTCGGCGCGGTGCTGGCGCTGTTGGGCGCTTGCATCTACCTGTATTACCAGCTCAACCAGATGCGTTCGGACATGGCCGACATGAAGGACTCCCTCTCGGCGGAGATCGCCAAGTTGAGCGAGAGCTCGGCGGTTTCAAACCAAACCAGCCGGCACAACATCGAGAATCTGGAGAAAGAGCTGGCCAAAGCGCGCGCGCAAGCGACGCAGTTGAGCGGCGAGGCCAAGAGCGCCGCGACCGCCCATGCCGACGAGCTCGCCGCCAGACTTCAGAAGGCGCAGGACGAACAGGGCAAACAGATCGCGAGTGTCGGCAACGAAGTTACCAGCGTCCGGACTGAAGCGACCAACAAGATCGGCGCCGTTTCGGCCGATGTCGCAGTGGTGAGGACGGACCAGGCTAAGACACGCTCCGACCTGGAGAAGACCATCGCGGACCTGAAGAGCGCGCGCGGCGACCTGGGCGTGCAAAGCGGTCTGATCGCCACCAACGGCAAAGAGC
The DNA here is from genome assembly GCA_035501755.1 of Bryobacteraceae bacterium. Lineage (GTDB taxonomy): Bacteria > Acidobacteriota > Terriglobia > Bryobacterales > Bryobacteraceae > Palsa-187. The sequence goes on from DATJVN010000071.1 coordinate 4,808, forward strand.
TGGCCGCGCTGAAGGCGCTTGGCGAGCGCAACTACACCGACTTCAAGATCGTCAAGACCAAGCACGAAAAGCCGCAGAAGGTCGGGGACCTGCAAGTTCTCCTGGAGAAGGCCGACCCGAAGCATAACCTGTACACGATCAAAGTCATCGCCGACGACAAGACGGTGGAGAAGAAGGACCGCTCGATCAATGAGCCGGTGCAGTTCATGCTGTCGCGCGCCACGCAGCCTTACGAGCTGGTGGTGAACGACATCAAGAAGGACATGATTATCGGCTACGTGTCCGCGCCCAAGGTGCAGCAGAGCCGGGCTCAGGCGAACCCGTAACGGTTGTACGCGGGACAGGCCGCAGCCTCACGCCGGGCGGCTCAGTTTTCACCAACGCGCGACAGTATGGAGGCGTCCGCCGCGTTCGGCCGTTGAGCGGAGCCCCGCGCGCGCCCTAACCTCGGGCATTCTCCTCCGCCGCGCGTTTTCGGGCGGCTTCCATAGGGTCGGTGATAACGTCGATCCATTTCTGGTCAGGCGAAGCCTCGGCTGCGTTGGACGCCGTATTCTTCTCCTTCTGTCTGCTATTACGGCGCCGGAATGAAAAAAGATACGTGCGCGCAATTCGTCAAACGAAATTGCTCGAAACGTCGAAAGGGCTCTAGTTGCCTAAAATCTTGTCGAGCTCGGCCATACGCTGATCGAGTTCCTTGCGCAGGACCTCGTAGCGCTCCACCGCGTCGCGGCCGATCTTCTGATCGGTCGCCGTGGTCAGGCTATATAAATATGTGATGTGCGTCTGTAGCTCCGGCTGGCTGTAACGGATCGACGGCGTAATCAGGTGCGCGGCGAGCTCGGCCAGTTGCGCCTTCTTTTCACCCGTCGCGTTGCGCTCGGCCGTGCGCAGGCGGGCGACCGTTTTGTTCACATCGCTCACCAGCTCGCGCACGCGCAGGTTGTGGTCGAACTGCTCGCGCAGGTCGGCTTCGGTGACGCCGCTTTTGCTGATGCGCGGATCTTCGATCAGCGTGAACGGCTGCATGGAGGTCCACGATCCGACCGTCAGCTTCGCCGAATAATTTCCCGGCACAGCCGCGGGTCCGTTGGGACCCTGCGGACGGCTCGCGCTCATCCACGGGCCGGGATAGCGCAGGTCCCAGGTGAAGCGATGCATGCCCGGCGATTTGTCCAGGCGCACGGGACCGCCTCGGCCGCGGAACCCGCCGCCTTCCTCGTCGTCGCCGGTGGGCGCTTCGAAATTGCGTTCCTCGGCGGCCGCCGCGCTTGAAAATGTTCGCACGGTTTTGCCGGAAGCGTCGAGAATTTCCAGCTTGATGTCCTCGGAGGGCGCTTTCGCCAGGTAGTAGTCGATCACCGCTCCGGGCTGCGGATAACGCACCGCCGAAGGATTCAACCCTCCGCCGCCTCCACGACCGGGCGAGCGGACGGCTTCGCGCGGCGTGAACAGAAAAGCATCGGAGGTCGCGACCTTATCGTTCAATTGGTGCAGCGGCGTGAGATCGTCGAGGATCCAGAAGGAACGCCCCTGGGTCGAAATCACCAGGTCCTTGTGCGCGACCTTGATATCGGTCACCGGCGTCACCGGCAGATTCATCTGGAACGATTGCCAGTGGCCGCCGTTATCGAAAGAAACATAAATACCGAATTCTGTTCCGGCGTACAGCAGCCCCGCGCGGTCGGGATCTTCGCGCACCACGCGCGTCGGCTCATCCGCGGCGATTCCGTTATGCCCGTCAGTCAGGCGCGTCCACGTCTTGCCGAAATCGTCCGTTCGATAAATGTACGGCGCGAAATCGCCCAGCAGGTAGCGATAGATCGCGGCGTAGGCCGTCCCGGCGCGATGCGGACTCGGCTCGATATTTTGCACGCGGCCGCCTGGCTCGATATCCTTGGGCGTGACGTTGGACCATGTCTCGCCATCATTGCGAGTCACCGAAATCACGCCGTCGTTCGATCCGGTCCAGATCAGCCCTTTCTGCACCGGCGATTCGCGGATCGAGTACAGCGTGCTGTACACTTCTTCGCCCGTTGCGTCGCGCGTGATCGGCTCTCCGCTTGCGCCCTGCGTTCCGGGAGGATGCGCGGTCAGATCGGGCGAGATGCGCGTCCAGGTGACGCCGCCGTCGCGCGTGCGATGCACGTACTGCGAGCCGTAATACACCTCGCGCGGATCGTGCGGCGACACTTCCATGGGCGAGACGCGCTGGAAGCGGTAAATCAGCGTGTCGCCTCCGTTGCCGTACAGCGACTCCGCGCCGATCCAGTAGCGCTCCTCTTCGGTAGTGCGCATGTCCTGCCGCCCGAACTGCCCTTTGCAGCCGCCGTAGACGATCTCGGGATTGTTGAAATCGGGAATAATCGGCCCGGTTTCGCAGCCCGGACCGATGCGAAATTCCTGACCGCTCGAAATGGGAAGGCTCGGCACGATCACCGTAGTGTTATCCTGCTGCGCGCCGTAGACGCGGTAGGGATATTGATTATCGACGGCGACCTGGTAAATCTCCGCGGTCGGCTGGTTCGCCTGCGTGCTCCAGGTACGCCCGCCGTCGAGCGAAACGTTGGCGCCGCCGTCGTTCGACTGGATCATGTAATCCGAATTGTTGGGATTGATCCAGACGTCGTGATTATCGCCGTGCGGAACGGGCGAGCGGCGGAACGTTTTGCCGCCGTCGGTCGATTTGAACCAGTTTTCGTCTCCGATCCACACCACGTCCGGATGATTCGGATCGACGCCCAGGGTGTCGTAATAGAAAGGACGCGTGATGATGGCGCCCGAGCCATTCACCAGCGTCCAGGTCGAGCCGGCGTCGTCGGAGCGCCACAATCCGGAGCCGGGTTTGGCTTCGATCAGCGCATAAATCCGATTGGGCGCGGCGTTGGAGATGGCCACGTTGGCGCGACCGAACAGCTCGTGCGGCAATCCGCCGCCGAGTTTGGTCCAGTGATCGCCGCCGTCGGTGGATTTATAAATTCCGCCTTCGCGCGCGCCGCTGATGATGGTCCAGGGCTTCCTTTGGCCGTGCCACATGCACGCGAACAGCACTTTGGGATTGCCCGGCTGAATTTCGAGATCGGCCGCGCCGAGATCGTCGGAAAGGAACAAGACTTTCTTCCACGTTTTCCCGCCGTCAGTGGAGCGGAAGACGCCGCGCTCCGGATTCGGCACGAAAGGATCGCCGAGCGCGGCGACGTACACCAGGTCGGGATCGTGCGGATCGACGCGAATCGTCGAAATCTGGCCGGAATCGCGGAGGCCGATGAACGACCACGTCTTGCCGGCGTCAGTGGATTTATAAATTCCGTGCCCAATCGAAACGTTGCTGCGGATTTTCGAGGAACCGGTGCCGGCATAGACCACGTCGGGATTGGAAAGCGAAACCTCGATGGCGCCCATGCTGGCGACGGCAAAGAATCCGTCGCTCACGTTGGTCCAGGTGTGGCCGGCATCGGTGGTTTTCCACACGCCTCCGCCGGTCGAGCCCATATAAAAGGTGAACGGCTGCGAGGGAACTCCGGTGACCGCGGTGACGCGTCCGCCGCGATACGGGCCGATCAGGCGGTAGCGCATCCCGCTCCACATTTCCGGTTTAAAAGCGGCCGGCGAAAAATTCTGGGCCAGCGCGAAGACAGAGAACACCAGCAGCGCGCCAGCGCAACGCATCGAAGGCCTCATAATGGTCCTCATCATATCGCGAGGGAGCTTTTCGCGTTCATTCGCGTTCATTCGCGGCTAAACTGAGAATTTATGGACGCTGAAAAACGCCGGCTGGTGGCCGCGGGCCGTCGGGAGACCCACTGGCGGCGCTGGGGACCCTACTTGAGCGAGCGCGCCTGGGGCACCGTTCGCGAGGACTATTCGCCCGACGGCACCGCCTGGGAATATTTTCCCTTCGAGCACGCGCATCTGCGCGCGTTCCGCTGGGGCGAGGACGGCATCGCCGGCTTCTGCGACAATCATCAGCGATTATGTTTCGCCCCCGCGTTCTGGAACGGCCGCGACCCGATCCTCAAGGAGCGCCTGTTCGGCCTTTCCAACCACCAGGGCAATCACGGCGAGGACGTGAAGGAATGTTATTACTACCTGGACGGCACGCCCACGCACTCCTACATGAAGGCGCTGTACAAATATCCGCAGGCGCCGTTCCCGTATGAGCAGCTCATCGAAGTCAACCGGCGCCGCACCCGCGACGAAGCGGAGTTCGAGCTGATCGACACGGGCGTCTTCGACGGCGATCGTTATTTCGACATCGTCATCGAGTACGCCAAGGCGGACGTGGACGATGTGCTGATCCGCATCACCGCGACCAATCGCGGACCTGATCGGGCCCCGCTCCACATCCTCCCGTCTGTGTGGTTCCGCAACACGTGGACGTGGAACAACTCTCCGGACCGCCCTTCGCTTTCCAAGTGCGACTGTGGAATCGCGATCGACCATCCCAGACTCGGGGTGTACCAATTCAGCTGCGACGGTCAGCCGGAATTTTTGTTCACGGAAAACGATTCCAATACCCGCGCACTGTGGGCATCGGGCGACGCGCGCTACACCAAGGACGCCTTCCATCGGCGAGTCATCGATCAGCTCGAATACGCCGTCAATCCGGCGCAGCGCGGGACCAAGGCCTGCGCCTGGTATCGATTCGATCTCGCGCCCGGCGAATCCGCGACGATCCGGATGCGGCTCACCAATCGAACTGAGGCGACGCAGTTCATGCAAGACTTCGACGGCTTGTTCGCGACGCGCATCGCCGAAGCCGACGAATTTTACGCCTTCGCGCCCCCCACGCTCTCCGCCGACGCGAAACGCGTTCAGCGCCAGGCCTTCGCCGGATTGCTGTGGTCCAAGCAGTTTTATTACATGGTGGTGGAACGCTGGCTCAAGGGCGATCCGGCCGAGCCGGCTCCCCCGCCCTCCCGCGCCGATTGCCGCAACGCGCAGTGGCTTCACCTGTTCAATGAAGACGTAGTGTCCATGCCCGATAGCTGGGAGTATCCGTGGTACGCGGCGTGGGACCTGGCGTTCCACATGATCCCTTTCGCGCTGGTCGATCCGGATTTCGCCAAGGGCCAGTTGCGGCTGTTCCTGCGCGAGTGGTACATGCATCCCAACGGTCAGATTCCCGCCTACGAGTGGAATTTCGGCGATGTGAATCCGCCGGTCCACGCCTGGGCGTGCTGGCGCGTGTTTCAGATCGACCGCAAGCTCGCCGGCCAGCCGGATTACGAATTTCTGGAGAGCGTGTTCCACAAGCTGCTGATGAACTTCACCTGGTGGGTGAACCGCAAGGACTCCGAGGGCAACAATATTTTCGAGGGCGGTTTCCTGGGTCTCGACAACATCGGCATTTTCGACCGCAGCAAACCGCTGCCCGAGGGCGGACACCTGGAACAATCCGACGCGACCAGCTGGATGGCGATGTTCTGCCTGAATATGTTGAAAATAGCTCTGGAATTAGCCACAAAAGTCGATCGCATTTACGAAGATATCGCCAGTAAATTCTTCGAGCATTTCCTGTATATCGCGCACGCCATGGGCGGCGACGGCGAAATGGGGCTGTGGGACCACATCGACCATTTCTTCTACGACCGCTTCCGCCTGCCCGACGGCCGCGCCATGCGCATGCGGCTGCGTTCCATGGTCGGGCTGATTCCGCTGTTCGCCGTGGATACCATGGACCCCGAGCTCATCGAGCAGCTCCCCGGATTCCGCCGCCGCATGCAGTGGTTCATCGAACACCGCCCGGACCTGAGCGGCAACATTGCCTCGCTTTCGCGCGAGGGCGTGGAGTCGCGCCGCCTGCTCAGCTTGCTCACCCCTGATCGCCTGGTCCGCGTGCTCGAGCGAATGTTGGATGAAAACGAGTTTCTTTCGCCCCACGGTATCCGCTCTTTGTCCCGATTTCACGCCTCAAATCCGTTCCGGCTCATGCTCGACGGCGGCGACTACGAGGTCGATTACGAGCCGGCCGAGTCGCGCTACCCGAATTTCGGCGGAAATTCCAACTGGCGCGGCCCCATCTGGTTTCCGGTCAATTATCTGCTTATCGAATCCTTGCAGCGTTATCACTATTATTTCGGCGAAAGCCTCAAGATGGAATTTCCCACCGGATCGGGCAAGCGCATGGACCTGGGCGCAATCGCGTGTGAGCTGTCGCGGCGTCTGTCGCGCATCTTTCTTCGCGATGCGGCGGGCGTGCGCCCGGTCTACGGCGGCGCGCAGAAATTCCAGACCGACCCGCTCTTCAAAGATTACGTCATGTTTTACGAATATTTCCACGGCGACAACGGCGCGGGAATCGGGGCCAGCCATCAAACCGGCTGGACCGCATTGGTGGCCAAGCTGCTGCAACAGAGCGGAGAATAATGTCCGCCTATTGCGACGTCAGCCTGCCGGTGCCGCTCGATCAACCCTTCACGTATGTGCTGCCGGAAACCCTGCGCCATCGCGTGCGCGCCGGCTGCCGCGTGTTGGTCCCGTTCGGCGCGCGGAAACTCGCGGGCGTAGTGCTGCGCACGCACGACGACCACCCCGTTTCGCCCGCGCGCGAGGCGCTGCGTCTGCTCGAAGAGGAACCCGCGCTCGACGACGAGCTAATGCGCCTGGGCCGCTGGATCGCGTCGTATTATTGCGCTCCGCTCGGCGAAACGCTGCGCGCGATGACGCCGCTTGCCGGCGAGATCCGCCGCGGGAAAATTTATTCGCTGACCACTTCGGGCCGCGACGCCGCGCGCCAGCTTCATCTTTCCGAAAACGGAACCGACCCGGCGTCGGAAATTCTGAGAATGCTCGACGCGCGCCCGCTTTCGGGCGCCTATCTCACGCGCAAGATCGAAAAATCCGCCGCGGCGCTGCGCTCGCTCGAAAAACGCGGTTTCATCGAGGCCGAAGATGTCGCCGCGGAGCGCGATCCGCTGCGCGCCTCCTCGAACCGGCTGCGCGTCGAGTTCGCCGCGCGAGCCGAAGGAACAATTCCAAAAGTCGAGAGGGAACTTCTGTCGTATCTCGAGCTGCATCCGGGAACGCACAACCTGGCCGAGCTCGAAACGGTCATCGCCCGGGCCGGCCGCGCGGCGCGATCGCTCGCGCGGCGCAAGCTGGTGAAGCTCGCGCTCGAATCCCTGCATGTCTCCTCCGTCTCCGACCACGCGGCGCGCGTGCTCAATCCGCACCAGCAGGAAGCACTCGGCGAAATCCGCGCGGCCATCGACGCGAAGCAGTTCCAGACGTTTCTGTTGCAGGGCGTCACGGGATCGGGAAAGACGGAAGTGTATCTGCGCGCGATCGACGCGGCGCTGGCGCAGGGCCGCGGCGCGATTTTGCTGGTCCCCGAGATCGGGCTCACGCCCGCGGTTGCGGCGCAATTTTACGCGCGCTTCGGCGAGCGCGTGGCGATCCTGCACTCCGCTTTTCACGATTCGGAGCGCGCCCAGCAATGGCGCCGCATTCGCGCGGGAGAAGCGGGCGTGGTCGTCGCGACGCGTTCCGGAATTTTCGCGCCGGTCCGCAACCTGGGACTGATCGTGGTGGATGAAGAGCACGACCAGAGCTACAAGCAGCAGGAGACGCCGCGCTACCACGGCCGCGATGTCGCAATCGTCCGCGCGCATGACGCCGGCGCAGTGGTGGTGCTCGGTTCCGCCACGCCCAGCTTGGAAAGTCGTTACAACGCCGATCGCGGGAAATATCGGTGCCTGGTGCTTCCGGAGCGTATCGAAAAACGCCCGCTGCCTAAAGTTGAGCTGATCGACATGCGCGAGGAGTTCCTTGAAACGCGCAAGCAGGCGACCTTTTCGCGCCGCCTCATAGATGCGATCCACGAACGCCTGGACAATCATGAGCAGGCAATGCTGCTGCTCAATCGCCGTGGATTTTCGAGCTTCGTCACCTGCCGCTCCTGCGGCGAGCGCGTCCAGTGCATTCATTGCTCGGTCACTTTGACCTATCATCGCCGCGACAGGCGCATGCTGTGCCACTACTGCAACTGGTCGGCGAAAGTTCCCGACCGCTGCCCCAAGTGCGACAGCGATTACATGCAGTTCATCGGCGTGGGATCGGAACGCGTGGAAGACGAGCTGCACGGCGCGTTTCCCAAGGCGCGCATCGCGCGGCTCGATCGCGATACCGTCGGTGGAAAGCGCGATTACGAATCGATTCTTGCCGCGTTTCGCGGCGGCGATTACGACATCCTGGTCGGCACGCAGATGATCGCCAAAGGGCACGATATTCCCAACGTCACGCTGGTGGGGGTGGTCAATGCCGACGTTGGCCTGGGCCTTCCGGATTTCCGCGCGGCCGAGCGGACTTTTCAGTTGCTCACACAAGCCGCCGGACGCGCGGGGCGCGGCGAAACTCCCGGCATCGTTCTCATTCAGACCATCAATCCCGAACACTACGCCATCCGCTGCGCCGCCGCGCAGGATTATGCGGCGTTCTATGCGAAGGAAATCGAGTTCCGCCGGATGATGTCATATCCTCCATACGCGGCGCTGGCGAGCGTGGTGGTCCGCGCCACTCGCGAAGAAGAAGCGCTCGCGCGCAGCGCCGCGCTGGGCCGCCTGCTTCAGCCGCCGCGCGATGGTCTCAAGGTTCTGGGACCCGCCGCCGCCGCGCTGGCGCGCATCAAAAACGAGTATCGTTATCAGATGCTCCTGAAATCGTCCAGCCGGAAGCTGTTGAACCAGACCCTCCGCGAGCTGCAGCAGTTCGCCGCAGCGCAAAAGTGGAATCCCACCGCGCTCGCCATCGACGTGGACCCCGTCACCCTCCTCTGATGTCCGACTTCCTGATCATCGACGAAAACCTGCGCGCGGCCATGCGCTTTTTCGGCGACGCCACCGGCTCGGGCGAAATTCACGAGCTCGATGGCGCGGTCGCGATGTTTTCGGGTCTCGATTACGGCGTGTTCAACATCGCGCTGCTCACGCGTCCGGCCGCCGGCGCGGAACTCGAGGACCGTCTCCGCGCCATGGCGCGTTTCTTCCGCGAACGGACGCTGCGCTGGTCGGTGTGGCTGTGCGAGGACATGCTGGATCTGGCGACGCGCCGCCGGGAGCGCGAAATTTTTTCGAATTTCGGCCTGCGCACCATCTCCAATCCCCCCGGAATGATCGCCGACGCGCTGCTTCCTCCAGTTCGCCCGCTGCCGGCGATCGAGTGCCGCCGCGTGGATGATTCGAAAACGCGCAAGGCTTTCACCGAGCTGACCTCGCTTTCCTTCGACATCCCTTATACGGTCGCGCACGCTGTTTACTCGCGCGCCGGCGCGTGGGAGGGCGAGTACAAGGGATTCGTCGCCTACGCGGGTGGAAAGCTGGTCGCAATTGTGGCGATCGTGGCGGCAGCCGGCGCGATCGGAATTTATTCGCTGGCCACGCTGCCCGAATTCCGCCGCAGAGGCTATGGCGAAGCGCTGCTGCGCGCGGCCGCCGCGCAAACCGCGGCCGAAACCGGCCTCTCGCGCCTGGTGCTGCAATCCACGGAGGCCGGCTACAAACTTTATAAAGCGATGGGCTTCCGCGACGTCACCCGCTTCAGCGTGTACCTGACACGTTAGGAACTTTTCGGCCGTTCACGGCCATCTTGGTTTTTCTCTTCTTGAATTTCAACCCCGACCAATCCGCATCCACCGAACAGATTTTGTAATCCACCATTCCGGCGCGAAGAGCCGCGGCGCGGACGCCGTTCTGGTTGAAATCGGCGCGCAGACGTCCGCTTTGCTTCGGAAAGAAAATCCACAACGCCGCGTCGCGTGGAAGCCCCGCGCTCACGAACGCGACTTCGGCCGCGAGTTCCGAGCCGGAGCGCACGAACCACATCGCCAAGGCAGCCCGTTTGTTACCAAGGCGCCCGATCGGGGAAACGAATTCGATTCCTTCCGTCACCTCTCCCAGCGTGTCGACGAATCCTTCCGGCTCGCCCATGAGCGCGACGCTCATTCCCGCTTTCAGATCCAATTTCTTGGCCAGCGACGACCCGGCGTATTGCTGCATGTACGATTTCACGTGAACCGGCTGCGCGGGACCGCGCGCAATCGCCTGGCGGATGGCACGCGCCGCGTCTTTCCAGCTCGCAAACGGCGCGTCCGGCATCGCCGCCCGCAGCCGCGCGACCTTCTCCGCGTCGCCGCCCGCGAAGACGATGGGGATCTCCCGCGCGGATTTGCTCGAGCGCAGCAGCGACGCCACCGCGTGTCCGTGCGAGGGGCGCCGCTCGAGATCGATCACCACGGCCGCAGGCGCGGCGTCGCGAATGCGGCTCACCAGGCGCGAAGTGTCGAGCGCGGTCGCGTCCACCTGGAACTCCGCACTACGAAGCGCCTTGGCGTGAACGGCGGCCTCGGGACTCCAGGAGATCAGCCGAAGACGCGCGGGCATCGGAAATTACGGCCGGGCTTCCGCGGCGCCGATGATTTTGCGCGTGGAGCGGTCCTGCACCAGCATTACCAGCTTCACATTTTCCGCGCGCCATTCCGGCTTCAGGGTCAACCGCGCGTCGGCGTCGTAGCTGGCCGACTTTTTCGTATCGAAATGACCGACGCTCGACAGGTGGCGCACCACGCCGATATAGCGCAGCCGGCGTCCGGCGTTTTCTCCGCGCTCGACCGGGGTTTCCAGGTTCGATTCGGTGATGGCCAGAAAGACGTCGATGTTCCGCACTCCCTTGGGCGCCTTTTCCACGTGCAGATGGATCGTACTGGAGGAGCCCGCGCGTCCGATGGTCGCCGCCGCGCGCTCGCTCGAAGCGGCCTTGACGATCTCCTGGCGCGCGCGCGCCACATCCGAGCCGTTGAACTCGGTGGTCCCGTTGACGATCATTTCCGGTGTGTACACCTGCTCCAGACCGAAGACGCGGCCATAATCCTGCTGGCGCATGGAAAACAGCGGCGCGGAAAATCGGTCTTTCCAGCCCTGTTGGTTCCAGTAATCGACGTGCTCGCTCAAGGGGATCACGTCGAGATCGGGAAACATTCCCGGCAGCCGCGCGAGCAGATTATCGGCGGGAGGGCAGCTCGAACAGCCGTCGGAGGTGAACAGTTCGACCACCACCGGCGTGCGCATCTGCGCGCCGCAGGCCACAGCGAATGCGAAAATCGGGAGGATAACCCGCGTGATCATAACCAGCCTCCTTTGATTTATTATGACGCTCCGCGGCAGAGCGGCGTGGAGTGCCTGACCGGGCAGGTTTGACAGACGGTCACGCGACCTGCTTTTTCCATTTGCCGCGCCGGAACAGGATCACCGCCGTCATCGCCAGCAGCGCGTCGGCGACGGGGATCGATAAGAACAGGCCGTTCGCGCCGCCGCCCAGCCGGAAGGCCAACAGCCAGCCCAGCGGGAAGCGCAGCAGCCAGTAGAACACGATGTTCAGCACCGTCGGCGTGTAGGTGTCGCCCGCGCCATTGAACGCCTGGATCATCACCATGCCCCAGGCGTAGAAAATGTATCCGTAGCTGACCAGGCGCAGCGCGCTCACCGCGACCGGAGCCACGCTCGCGTCGGTGGTGAACAGTCCAATCAGCGGACCCGCCGCGACGATGAACGTCACCGCGACCAGTCCCAGGAAGATCATGTTGTAGATTCCCACGCGCCAGACTGACTGTTCGGCGCGATCGGGCCGGCGCGCGCCCAGGTTCTGCCCGACCAGGGTCGCGGCCGCGTTGGCCATGCCCCAGCTCGGCAGAATCGCGAAGATGATGATGCGGATCGCGACCGTGTATCCGGCGACGGCCGCGCTGCCTAATCCGGCAGCCATGCGCACCATCCCGATCCAGCTCGCCGAGCCGACGAAGTACTGGAAAATTCCGCCAGCCGACATGCGCGCCAGCCGCGCCATGAGATCGGCGCGAATGCGGAAATGATGCAGGCTCACGCGCACGCGGCTACGACCGGTCGTGAGCAGCCACAGTCCGATCACGACGCCGCTCGACCGTCCGATCGTGGTCCCTACGCCCGACCCCAGCACGCCCAGGCGGGGGAACGGTCCGAGCCCGAAAATCAGCAGCGGATTGAGCGCGATGTTGACCAGGTTCCCGATCCACAACACGCGCATGGCCAGCACCGCGTCGCCCGCGCCGCGAAACACTGCGTTCACGGAGAACAGCAGCATCACTGCCGCGCTGCCCGCGAAGATCATGCGCGTGTATCCCGTGCCCGTGCGCACGATCGCGTCGGAAGCGCCCATGAGCCGCAGCACGTCGCTTGCGTAACATGCGCCGACGAGCCCCGCGAGGCCCGCCACCACGAATCCCAGCACGAGCGACTGCGTGGCGATCTCCGCCGCATCGTCCGGCTGATTTTCGCCGATGCGCCGCGCGACCATCGCCATGGTCGCCACGCTCAGTCCCATGGCGAGCGCGAACAGGAGGCTCAGCACCGCTTCGGTCAACCCGACAGTCGCGACCGCGTCGGCGCCCAGGTGCGCGACCCAGAACATGTCCACCACCGCGAACAGCGACTCCATGGTCATTTCGAGCACCATGGGAATCGCCAGCAGCGTGATGGCGCGGCCGATGCTCTCGCGCGTGAAATCGTAGTGCGCCTCTCCGCGCACGGCGTCGCGAATGGCGGACAAAATACCTCGATCTTGGGAAATAGAGACAGACATCGAAACCCTCCGGAGAATTTTCGTTTGGGAGCGAAAGGCCGAAACTAGAGGATTTCGAACATGGTGAGACTCTTTCCAGCCATGCTATCCCACTTCGATGTTCGCCGTCAATGCGTCGATCGCGTGGACAGTTTTAAAGTATGCGGCCAACGCGCGCATGAATGCCGGGCCTCAGGATGCGGGCACTGTACGTTGAGGCGCGTTGGTCAGGTGTCCCCGGCGCTGGCTACCACGAAGGGATGATCCGGCCCAGACCCATCGGAAACGCGATCACGTGCTTGGGGCATCCTGCGGTTTCCATTTTCAGCGAATCGGTATCGACCGTCGCGCGGTCGAACATCTCGCCGTGCTGGTCGATCGCGCTGAACAGGATTCTATCCGGGTACACTTCCGCGCCAACGAAGTGATAGCGCCGCGCCGTGACGGACGCGCAGGTGTCGCTGAAGGGGAACGCCAGGTGACGACCGCCGCCGCCCGAGATGATCTGCATGGTGCCATCCACCGGCTTCATGCGCGCGTAAAAATGATTGTGCCCGGCGAGCACGATCTGCACGTGATTGCCGGCGAGCGTCGCGTGAATCTGCTTGAGCAGCTCGACCGCGGGCGCGTGCTGCCCGCGCACCGTATATAAAGGATGGTGCAGGAAGACCACTTTCCAGATCGCCTTCGAAGCGGAGGTCTCGCGCGCCAGCCATTCGGCCTGTTCTTTCTCCCGCTCCTCGCCGTGCAGTTCGGAGTTGAGGCAGAAGAACTCCATCAGCGGGCGCCCGTGCACGTCGTATTGCCGCGGCGTGGAGAATTTGTAGTAGCCGTCGTGGCCCAGCATGCCGAAACGCGCCACGTCGTCGATTTCGGCCTGTGCATGGCGGGTCTGCATGTCGTGATTGCCGATGGTCGCGTGAAACACGACGCCCTGCTGCTGGAAGCGCTCATATTGCAGGTCGAACTTGTCATGAAAATAGCGCGGATCGCCGCCGCCGGTGATCTCGTGATTGCCGTAGATATTGTCCCCGAGCATCACCACCAGCTTGAAGGGATGCTGCTGCATCCAGCTCCACATCTGGTCGGCCACGCGCAACTGCGGCTGCGAACCCGAGCCGGTATCGCCGATGGCGACAAAGCGGAACGGCTGCTGCGCGCTGGCGGCGAAAATCGGAAAGAAACAAAACAGCGGGAGAAAAAAGCGAAAACTGCGTGGGGACATCTGTTGAAGCCACCAGCATAACACGCGTCGCGTTCGTGAGAATTCGCGAGGATCACCGTTCGGCCACGTTACGTGTCTTCGCCAGTTCGGCTGCGGCTCACGCCACGCTACGCGGCGAAACAGGGTAGCCTTGCCCGCATCGTAGAAAGTAAGGGGCTCCGTGGCGATGAACCTGCTTGCATGGCTGGCCGGATTCTTCGAATCGGTCGGCGATCTGGGTTTGTTCGCCTGGCGCGCGGTGCGTGAAACGCTCCACGGACCGCCCGAATTCGGCGAAACGGTCCACCAGCTTCTGGAAGTCGGCTGGCGTTCGGGACCGCTGGTGATGATTTCGGGATTCGCTTTTGGAATCGTGCTCCCTCCGCGCGAACCCTTCTGTTGCGCGAGAATAGAATTTCAGCATGCGATCCGCGCGCCGCAGCTTGTTTTTGCTCGCCGCCTCCGCCGGGATCCTGTTCGCGCTCGATCCCAACCGGACGCTGACGCAATACGTGCATCGCATCTGGCAAGTGCAGCAGGGCCTTCCCGAATCCTCCATCTACGCGATCCTGCAATCGAGCGACGGCTACCTGTGGCTCGGCACGCAAACCGGCCTGGTGCGTTTCGACGGCGTGCGCTTCACTACGCTTGAAAGCATCTATCCCTCCGCGCCCAGCAACGTGTGGATTCGCGGCATCGCCCAGGACCGCGATGGCGCGCTGTGGGTCGGCACCAACGAATCCGGCGTCTTCCGCATCCTCAACGGCTCGATCGACCACTATTCGGAAAAGGACGGCCTTCCCTCGGATACCGTGCAAAGCGTGGTCGCCGCTGGGAACGGCGACGTGTGGATCTGCACGGTCAACGGCCTGGCGCGCTTCTCCGGCGGCAAGTTTACCGCCTACAATACGTCCAGCGGTCTGGCCACCAACACGCTCCGCGCAGCCGCCATCGATGCCGACGGGAAAGTCTGGGTCGGCGGCGAAAGCCCCGATCTGAACGTCTGGAACGGCAGCAAATTCGATTCCGTCGCGCTCACGGCGATCCCCCACGACGCCGGCGTTCGGGCGATTCTTCCCTCGCGCGACGGAACGCTGTGGATCGGCACCACCGAAGGTCTGATCGCCCGCAAAAACGGCCACGAGCGCATGCTCACCACCAAGGACGGCCTCACTGACGACTGGATTCTCAACCTCACCGAAAGCGCCGACGGCAGCGTGTGGATCGGCACGCGCAGCGGATACAGCCGCTGGCGCAACGGCGAAATCGACAGCTTTCGCCCGCAGGACGGGCTTTCGCAATCCACCGTCTACGCGATCTCCGAGGATCGCGAAGGCAGCCTGTGGGTCGGCACCAAGCACGGATTGAATCAATTTCTCGACGGCCGCTCGATTCCCTACACCACCAACGAGGGTCTTCCCACCAACGATACCGGTCCCGTGGTGCAGGATTCCGGCGGCCCGATGTGGATCGGCACACTGGGCGCGGGCCTCACGCGCTACGACCGCCGCCGCTTCACCGTGCTCACCACGCGCGAGGGCCTGGCCTCGAACTGGATCAACACGCTCGCCGTGGATCCCGCGGGCGGCCTGTGGGTGGGCACCGATCGCGGCCTGAATCTGCTTCGCAGCGGCGCGGTCAGCGCAACTTATACCACCGCGCAGGGTCTTCCTTCAAATGTTATCCACAGCCTGTTCGAAGATCGCTCCGGCGTGCTGTGGGTGGGCACCGATCGCGGCGCCGCGCGCTTGCGCAATGGAAAACTCGAAGGCCCGTTCGAGCATGAACCCATTCTTGCCATCGGCGAGGATGGCGCGGCGAACATTTATCTGGCTGCGGCGAATTCCGTGTTCCGCTTTTCCGCCGGAAAATCCACCGAGATTCTGCAAAACGGATCGCCCCTGCGCGGAGTCGACGCCTTCTTCCGCGACCGCGACGGAAACCTGTGGATGGGCATGCTCGGCGGCGGCCTGCGCCTGCTGCGCGGCGGCCAGTTCGCTTCCTTTTATATCCGCGACGGCCTGTTCGACACCGAAATCTACGGAATCGTCAGCGACGATCAGGACCGCATGTGGATGGCGTGCAGCAAAGGAATTTTCTTCGTCCCCCGCGCCGACCTGCTGCGCTTCGCGGCCGGAAAACTCAAGCACATCGTCAGCACTCCCTACAGCCCCACCGACGCGCTGCGCGTCATCGAGTGCAAAGCCGGAGTCCAACCGGCCGCGAGCGTCACCTCCGACGATCATCTGTGGTTTTCCACCATTCGCGGCCTGATCATGTTCGACCCGCAGCACCTTCAGCGCAACGCTCCGCCGCCGCCGATCGTCATCGAGGACGTGACCGTCAACGGAGAAGATCAGGCTCCCGCGGCCATCGCGCGCCTGGCGCCGGGGCTGAAAAATCTCGAGTTCCGCTACACCGGTCTCAGCTACCTGGCCCCCACGCGCACCGTGTTCCGGTATCGGCTGGAAGGTTTCGACAAAACCTGGATCAACGCCGGTACGCGGCGCGAGGCGTTCTACACCAACCTTCCGCCCGGAACCTACACCTTCCGCGTCATCGGATGCAGCATCGATGGTTTGTGCAATGACACCGGCGCGGCGGTCGATTTCACGCTCGCGTCGCATTATTACCAGCGCATCTGGTTTTTCCCGCTGCTCGCCGCGTGCATCGGCGCGGGGATCTTCGTCTCCTATCGAATGCGCGTGCATCGCCTGCGCGAGCAGTTCCACCTGATCCTGACCGAGCGCAATCGCATTGCGCGCGAACTGCACGACACCCTCATCCAGGGCCTCTCGGGAATCACCATGGAGATGCAGGCCCTCCTCGGCCGGATGCGCTCCCCCGAGGAGCGCGGGTCGCTCGAGGAAATCATTCGCGATGCCGGCGCGTGCCTGCGCGAAACGCGCCGCAGCGTCGCGGGACTGCGCAGCGGCGGATCCGGTCTCGCGTCCGCCATCGAACAGGCCGCGCGCCAGATCACCGAAGCCAAGGACGTCCGCCTCAAGCTCAAGCTTGAGAACAAGCCCAGCGGCCTCGCGCCCGATGTCGAATACAACCTGGTGCGCATCGCGCAGGAAGCCGTCACCAATTCGGTGAAGCACTCCGGCGCGCGCAACGTAGAGGTGGCGCTGGATTTCACTCCCAAGGCGCTGCATCTTTCGGTCAGGGACGACGGCTCCGGTTTTTCGGACTCCAACGGCAAGCACGGCCACTACGGCCTGATCGGAATGAAGGAGCGCGCTACTCATATTGGCGCCGACCTGGAGCTTGCCACCGCACCCGGCCGCGGCACCACGGTGTCGGTGGTTCTGCCGGGCCAAAACGGAAATCACGAATGAGCGAAGAACCCAAAATCCGCGTGCTGTGCGTCGACGATCACCCGCTGGTGCGCAAAGGCATCGCTTCGATCCTGGCCAACGAAGCCGACATGCAGCTTGTCGGCGAGGCCGGCGACGGTCGCGAAGCCGTCGATCTGTTTCGCGAGCAGCATCCCGACGTCACCCTGATGGACCTGCGCATGCCGCGCATGGACGGCGTCGAAGCCACGCTGGCCATCCGCAAGGAATTTCCCGAGGCGCGCATCATCGCGCTCACCAGTTACGACGGCGACCAGGATATTTATCGCGCGCTCGAAGCCGGCGTGCGCGGCTACATGCTCAAGGAAATGGTCCACACCGACGTGCTGAAGGCCATCCGCACGGTGCATTCGGGCAAGCGCCTGATGCCCCACGAGGTGGCTCAGCGGCTCACCGAATATTTTCCGCAGGTGGCGCTCACGCCGCGCGAGGTTGAGGTGCTGGGCTTCGTGGCGCACGGCCTGGCCAACAAGGAGATCGCGGAAAAGCTGGGCACCGCGGCGGGAACGGTAAAGATGCACATCCAGAATATTCTGGAAAAACTGGGCGCGTCGGACCGCACGCACGCCGTGACCATCGCCATCCAGCGCGGCATCCTGCATTTGGAGAATTAGTAATCCCCGCACAACACCGCGCTCTAAAGGGACGCGCCTCAATACGCCGCCGGCGCTGCCTTGAAGCGCGGCCTTCAGGCCGTGCGTGGCCGATTGACTTGCTGACCTCTCCGGCATATACTTAGCTCACTTACTAAGATATCTATGCCAAAACAGGATGCCCTTCAGGGCTCGCTTCCCCTGCTGATCCTCAAAATTCTCGACCGCCGGGGCCCCTTGCACGGCTACGCCATCACCACGCGCATCGAATCCGCTTCCGACCTGCTGCGCGTTGAGGAAGGGTCGCTGTACCCCGCGCTGCACCGCATGGAGGAGGCCCGCCTGATCCGCGCGCGCTGGCGCACCACCGAAAATCGCCGCCGCGTTCGCGTCTACGAGCTCACCGCCGCAGGACGCAAACAGCTTCAATCCGATGAGCGCCGCTGGACCTCCATCACCGCGGCCATCGCCCAGGTTTTAAAGGAAGCCTGATATGTCGCTACTCACCCGGCTCGCCAACGCATTCCGGCCATCCAGAACCGCGGCTGATCTCGATGAAGAGCTCGAATTTCATCTCAGTCAGCGCAGCGCCGATCTCGCCGCCCAAGGCCTGCCGCGTGAAGAAGCCGAGCGCGCGGCGCGCCTTCAGCTCGGCCCACAACTGCGGCTGCGCGAAACCAGCCACGAGATCAAGTCCGCCGCTTGGCTTGAGTCGCTCGGCCGCGATTTCCGCTTCGGCCTGCGCATGTTGTGGAAATTTCGCGCGCAAAGCTTCGCCGCCGTGGCCTCGCTCGCCCTCGCGATCGGCGCCTCGACCGCCGCGTTCTCGCTGATCGACGCGCTCATGCTGCGTCCGCTGCCGGTGAAAAATTCGGGCCAGCTTTTCGATCTCGCGCGAGTCTTTCCGCCGTTCATGAGCCCCAACAATAAGCCGCGCGAATTCGACATGTTCAGCTATCCGCAGTTCCAGCTCCTGCGCGACACGGTTCGCGATTCGGCCAATCTGTTCATGACCGGTTATAGCGCGGCCGTCGCGCCCGCAACCGTCGACGGGTCCCCGGAGAACATCCGCACCGGGTACATGGACGGCTACGGTTTCGAAATCCTCGGCGTCAAACCCGCTCTCGGACGTCTCATTCAGCCTGACGACGATTCGCCCTCCAAGGGCCACTTCGTCGCGGTGATCAGCTATCCGTTCTGGAAGCGCCGCTTCGGCGGCAGCCCTGCGGTGCTCGGCCGCAAAATTACGCTGAAGGATACTTTCGAAATCATTGGCGTGACTGCGCCGTCCTTCACCGGTCTTCAGCCCGGCTACCTCACCGATGTCTGGTTCCCGGCTACCCTGGCCGCGGATCCGCGCCTGCTCGCTGAGGATGTCGAACTCTACAACATCTGGGGGCGTCTCGATCCCGGCGTCACGCGCGCGCAGCTTCGCGCTCCGCTCCAGGGTGCCTTCACCAACGCGCTACACGAGCGCCTGCGCATCAGCCCTCCGCGAAATCTCACTGGCGATCGTCTCAAGCAGTTCGCCGATCAGCCGTTGGTTGTTCGCGACGCTTCCACGGGCAGTGCGCGCGATTCCCTGTTTCGCGCGCAGTTCCGCCGTCCCTTCGAAATTCTCGCACTCATCTGCGCCCTGCTGCTGCTGGTCGCCTGCTCGAACGTCGCCAATCTGATGCTCGCCCGGGCTTCCGCGCGCGATGCAGAGATGGCGCTGCGCACTTCGCTCGGCGCCGCGCGCTCGCGTCTCATTCAGCAGATGCTCATCGAAAGCGCACAGCTCGCCGTCATCGCTACTGTTTTCG
This sequence comes from Bryobacteraceae bacterium, assembly GCA_035501755.1. Taxonomy (GTDB): domain Bacteria; phylum Acidobacteriota; class Terriglobia; order Bryobacterales; family Bryobacteraceae; genus Palsa-187. The sequence continues at coordinate 24,357 of DATJVN010000071.1, forward strand.
CGGTGATCTTCGCCGTCTTCGCCGCACCCGCGATCGTCGCGCGACTGGGGCCTTCCGAATTTCCAGCTTTTCTCGACGTCGCGCCCGACGCGCGCTCGCTCGCCTTCGCCGCTGCGCTCAGCGTCTTGAGCACGCTCCTGTTCGGGCTAGTTCCCGCGTTCCGGGCATCGTCGCGGCAACCAGAAACCGCGCTCAAAGCCGCGCAGCACTCGGCTCGAATCGGCGCGATCCGCTGGACCCTTGCCGCGCAAATCGGGTTCAGCGTCGCCGTCGTATTTCTTTCGGGCCTCCTGCTGCTTTCGTTTAAGAACCTGATCGCCGTCGATCTCGGATTCAGCCCCAGAAACGTCGTGCTCTTCGATCTCGCCCCGCGCGACCCATTCAGCCAGGCGCACGACGACGGCACGAAGCTCCTCGAGCGCATTCGCAATCTTTCCGGCGTTCAGTCCGCCAGCCTCACGGCGCAGCGGCCGATGGGCGGCGACATGGTGTGGATCATGACGCCGGTGATCAACTTCGCCGGGCGCGCCAACGAAATCATCCGCCCGCGCATGATCCCGATCTCCACCGGCTTTTTCGATGCGATGAAAATCCGCTGGATCGCGGGACGTGATTTTCTCCCGGAGGAGATCGCGCGCGATTCGGATTCCGTGATCGTGAATCAGACCTTCGTCGAAACGTTCCTGGCCGGCCGCAATTCCCTCGGCCAGGTCTTCCATACTATCGGCGACGATGGAAAACCGGTGCGCCGGGAAATCGTCGGCGTGGCCGGCTCCATCCACTACAACAATCTTCGCGAGCCCGACGAACCCACCATCTACACCCCGCTCCACGACGCCGCGCGCGCGGTGCTCAGCGTTCGCGCGGCCTCGAATTCACGAGTCATGATCGCGTGGCTGCGCCAGCAGATCGAATCCGCCGCGCCGACGCTCTCGGTTCGCAACAATATCCTGCTCAGCTCGCAAATCGACAATACGCTGCTGAGCGAACGCCTGCTGGCGATTCTCGCCGGATTTTTCTCCGCCGTCGCGCTGCTGCTTGCCGGCGTGGGACTTTACGGGGTCATCAACTACGCGGCGATCCGCCGGACGCGCGAGATCGGCATCCGCATCGCGCTCGGCGCGCGCCGCTCCTCGGTGGTGCGGTTGGTGCTCGCGGACAGTTCCCTGCCCGTCGCGTTCGGAATCGCGCTGGGAACCGCCGGCGGGCTCGCGCTCGCGCGCTATCTGGTCTCGCAGCTTTTCGGCGTCCAGCCGACCGACTTCTGGAGTCTGGCCGCACCCATCGCCTGCATTCTCGCCGCCGCGCTCGCCGCGGTTCTTCCACCCGCGCTGCGCGCCGCCGCCGCCGATCCGCTGGTCGCACTGCGGCACGAGTGAGCGTGTTGATGGGCCGCAGATGCACGCGGATGCACGCAGATCAATTTCAAATCTTCCCCGGCGAACGCGCGGCCTGAAGGCCCGCGCCTCCATCCGCCCTCGCCGCGACGGTGAAACGTACTAAGCGACCCGTGTGAATCTGTGTGCATCTGCGGCTATCGTATTCATTCCTGCCGCAGGACATCGATCGGATCGACGCGCGACGCGCGTAGCGCGGGAACGAGGCACGCGCCCGCCGCCGCTGCGGCCAGCACCAGCGACGCCGCGGCTAACGTCATCGGATCGTTCCCGCGCACGCCGTAGAGCAGTTGCGAAAAACTCGTCAGCACGCGGTTGAGGATCAGGCTCGCTCCCGCGCCCATTGCCATTCCGATCAGCGCAAGCCGCATTCCCTGCCCCAACACCATGGCCACAACATCACCGCGCATGGCGCCGAGCGCGATCCGGATTCCAAACTCCCGCGCCCGCGCCGCCGCCGCGCACGCGAAAACTCCGTACACGCCGACCGAGGCCAGGGCCAGCGCCAGCGCCGCGAACGCTCCCACCAGCACCATCGGAAAGCGCTCGCGACCCATCGACTCCTCGACGATTTCTTCCATGCTGTGGACGTTGTACACCGGCTGGTCGCTGCCCGCTTCGTAAACCGCGCGCCGGATCGCGGCCATTGCCGCCGCGCCATCCAGCGCCGTGCGCACCACCAGCGTCACCTGGTCGCGAAACTCTGGCGCCGCCTCGTCAGGAAGCTGGTAGAAGGAATAATAAATCTGCGGCTTCTCGCCTCGTCCGCCATCGAGGCTGTACTGCTCGACGTGCCCCACTACGCCGGCGATGCGCGCCTTGACGTTGGGCGTGTTGCCCCAGTGCGGCAGCGTCAGGCTTAGGCCCACCGCGTTTTGGCCCGGGAAATAGGTGCGCGCCAGCAGACGGTCGATCACCACCACGCGCTCGGATCCGGCGTTGTCGGCGCGTGAGAGCGCGCGTCCGCTCAAAATCGGAATTCCCATGGTGCGGAAATACTCCGGACCCACCGGATACCAGATCGCCCGGGGAATTTCCGCCATCGATGCGGGCTGGCGCAGTCCCGTCCAGAAGGGTCCTTCGTTGCTTCCCTGCCCCAGCGGAACCAGCGCGGTGAAGTCCGCGTCGTCGATGCCGGGAATCGCGCGCACGCGATCCATCAGCTCCTGCAATGCGATTTTGATCTTGGCCGGAGTCGCGGCGGCGGTCGGGGAAAGACCTACCTGGAAGGTGATCACGCGCCGCGCGTCGAATCCCGGATTCACCGCCCACAAATTGCGGACGGTGCGAAACAACAGGCTCCCGCCGGTGACGAGCACCAGCGCGAGGGCGACCTCCAGGGCGGCCAGCGCGCGCTGCGTGCGCCCATCCGCGCCCGTCGATCCTCGGCCGCCGTCCTTCAGACCGCGGTGCGGATCGGTACGCGCGCTGTTGAGCGCCGGAAGGATGCCGAACACAATTCCCACCAATAGCGAAATTCCCAGCGCGAAGGCGAGCACCGGACCATCCACTCCGGGAGGATTTGCCGGTGCGATGTTTTCGGGCGCCGCGGCAAGCGCCAGCTTGACGCCCCATTCGGCCAGCGCCACTCCCGCCGCGCCGCCGGCAAGCGACAGCAACACGCTCTCGGTCACCGATTGCCGCGCGATGCGTGCGCGGCTCGCGCCCAGCGCCAGGCGAACCGCGAACTCGCGCCGCCGCACGGCCGACCGTGCCAGCGTCAAATTCGCCACGTTCGCGCACGCGATCAACAGAACCAGACCCACCGCGCCCGCAAGCAGCAGAATGGTGCGGCGCGTGTCGCCGGTCAGGAACGTTTTCCACGGGTCTACGAATACGCCCAGGCCGCGCTCCGTGGACGGATTTAAATCGTCGATGTGCTGCTGCACGGCGTTCATCTCGGCCCGCGCCGCATCCAGGCCGATTCCCGCGCCGAGCCGCGCGATGCAGAGAATGTCATGCGCCGCCCGGTCATTCGCGTACTGCGGCCTCCACTGGCCGAGGGGCGTGTACACGTCAGCCGGCGCGTCGGCGAAGCGGAAATCCAGGCCTAGCACGCCCACCACGGTGTAATCCGCTCCGTTGAGCGTGATGGTGCTGCCGACGGCGGCTGGGCTCGCGGCGAATCGCTCTCGCCACAACCGGTCGCTGATCACCGCCGCGGGCATTCCCCCGGCGCGGTCCTCACGCGCGGAAAATCCGCTGCCCAGCGCGAGCCGCACGCCCAGAGTCTCAAAAAAATTCGGCGAGACTGGCCTGCCGTTGACATGTTCCGGCGGGCCGGGATGGGCGATGTCATAACCCTGTTGGGCGAACGCCGCGATTTGTTCGAGCGAGCGCGAGCTGCGCTGCCAGTCGAGAAAATCGGGATAAGAAAGGTCGGTGGGATATTTGAGCGAGCGGTTGTACAGCGCCACCACCACCAGCCGGTTGGGGGCGGCGTAGGGAAGCGGCCGCAGCAGGACCGCATCGAGCACGCTGAAAATCGCGGTGTTGGCGCCGATTCCCAGCGCCAGCGTGATCACCGCGATGGCGGCGAACCCCGGGCTCTTTCGTAGCGACCGCGCCGCGTAGCGAAGTTCGCCCACGCGGATAGCATAGCGCAGGTGTTCCGCATCAGGAGAGTGGTCCGCGGCTTAGCAGTTGTGTCAGAACCCGCGCCCGTCAGTGTCTGTGGAAAAAGAGTCAGCCCGCTGTCCACTCCGTCCGTTTGTCGTCGGTTCGACAGCTTGCGTCTGGGGACAGAGTAGGCGGTCCCTTTTTCACACAGACACGTGGCCGGGGTGAAACAGTAGGCCAGATTCAGACACTATTTGGGCTGACCTTATTCCGACCGCAGCGCGTCGCCCGGATCGATGCGCGCGGCGCGCCGCGCGGGAAAATAACTCGCGGCGCAGGCCGTGGCGGCGAACAGCGCCGCGCTCGCGGCGAATGTGACGGGATCCGTCGCGGTGGTCTCATACAGCAGGCCCGCCATCATGCGCGTCAACGCAATCGATCCCGCGGCTCCGATGCCAATCCCAGCCAGCGTGATCGCCAGCCCGTTGCCGATCACCAGGCGGAAAATATCGCCGCGCGCCGCGCCCAGCGCCATGCGGATTCCCAGTTCCTGTTGCCGCTGCGCCACCGAATACGCGACCACGCCGTACAGCCCCACCACCGCGAGCACCAACGCCACCGCGGAAAACACGCCCAGCAGGATCATGGTCGATCGCGCCGGCGCGCTGAGTGACTCGAGATAATCCCCCATAGTCTGGACTTCGGTCACCGGCTCATCGCGATCGACCGTCAGCAGCCTCGCCCGCACGGCCGATGCTACTCCGCGCGGGTCGCCCGCAGTGCGCACATGAAGCTGGAGCATCACGAAAGGCAACTGCGGATACGGCATGAACACCTCGGGCGACGGTGCGAGGGCGATCCCGCGGTTCTTCGTGTCGCCGATCACTCCCACCACCTGGAACGGATTCTGCATGGTGCCCACCCAGATCCGCTTGCCGAGCGCGCTTTCGTTGGGCCAGTACTTTCGCGCGGCGCTCTGGTTCACCAGCGCCACCAGTTGCGATTTTTCATCGTCGCCATCGTCGAACATGCGCCCGGCGATCAGCGGAATACGCATCACCTTCAAATAATCCGGGCTCACCTGCTGGAGCGCCTCGATCGGGCGGCGTCCCAGCGTCACCGCGGACTGCCCTTCGAACAGCATAGGCGTCGAATGCGTCCAGGAATCGGGCAGCGCGGTCGAAAGCGCGAAACCCTCGATCCCCGGCACGGATTTCACCGCGTCCAGCGCGCGCCGGTAAAACGAAGTCATCTGCGCCGGCTGGGAATAATGCGATGGGAGCAGCGTCATGTGCATGGTCAGGACGTTTTTCGGGTCGAACCCCAATGGCGAGTTGCGCAGCCGGATGAAGCTGCGTACCAGCAGCCCCGCGCCCACCAGCAGAACCATGGAAAGCGCCACCTGCGCGATCACCAGAATCGCGCGCACCCGATTTCCGCGGCGGCTGCCGGCGGCGCCGCGAGATTCATCGCGCAACGCCCGGTTTACGTCGGTCTTTGAGGCGTGGATCGCTGGCGCGAGCCCGCACACGATTCCGCTCGCGATCGAGATCGCCAGCGTGAACGCCAGCACGCGCCCATCCATCGACAGATTCTCCCCCTGGAGATCCATCTGGCTGAACGTGGCGAGCAACCGCGTCCCCAGGTACCCCAGCGCGATTCCGATCACACCGCTCGCGGCCGAAATCACGACGCTTTCCGTCAGCAACTGGCGCGTCAGCATGGCGCGCGACCCGCCCAGCGCGGCTCTCACCGCGAATTCTTTCCTGCGTCCCGCGGCGCGCGACAGGAACAGGCTGGCGACATTCGCGCACGCGATCAGCAGAAGCAGCGCCACGGCCGCACTCAGGATCAGCACCGTCGGCCGGACGTCGCCGACAAGCTGGCTCTGCAAATCGGGCGTTTGCATTTGCAGGTTCAAGGTCGCGTCGAAATTCCCGGGCTTGTCGCGGCGATACTGCCCGTACAGCACCTCCAGTTCTGCGCGCGCCTGGTCGCGCGAGACGCCGGGATTCAACCTTCCCAGCACATTGAAATACGTTCCACCGAGCTCCACGCGCGCCGGCGTCACCAGGTTCATCTCGAATGGCCGCGGCGCCCAGATTTCCCGCCGCGGACCGAACAGCGCGAACATGAACGATGGCCGCAGCACGCCGATCACGGAGTAATCACGTGAATCGAGCGCAAGATTTTGTCCCAGCGCGCGCGCCGGGTCGCCGAACAGACGCGTCGCGAATTCGTAACTCAGAAGGACGACGTTGGCGCCGCCCGGCCGGTCTTCTTCAGGCGAAAACGTGCGGCCCACCAGCGGCCGAACGCCCAAAAGCTCAAACAGATTCCACGACGCGCGCGCGGACTCGATCTCCTGGGGGTCGCCATGACCGGTCAGATTGAACATGTCGTAGGTGCACGCCGCGACGCCGTCATAAGAGCGCGCGTGGTCGCGGATCTCGCGGAAGAGCGGGTACGAGATCCGTCCATAGCCGCCGTCGCGATCGAAATCGCCGCCGGAAAGGAGCACCAGCCGGTCCGGATGCGCGTAGGGCAGTGTGCGGAGCAGCAGCGCGTTCGCCACGGTGAAAATCGCCGTGTTGGCGCCGATGCCCAGCGCCAGCGTCAGCACCGCGATGCAGGCAAAACCGGAACTGTTGCGGAGCGCTCGGAACGCATATCTGAGGTCGCCGCCCACCTCTCCTCAGACTAGCAGCGTCCGCGACGCCATTCGCGGCTGCGCTACAATCGCGTTTTACGAAGCCGTGCGTATTTCAACACTCCTGATTTTTCTTCTCGCTTTCCGAGTCGCGGGTCTGGCGCAGGAAGAAAGAAAGATCATTACGAAAAAAGATGAAGACAAAGACCCGATCACCCAGAGCCTGCCGTCCCTGAAGGACCCTCCGCCCGCGGCCGCCGGCGAAACGGCGCGCCTGGTATTTCACGTTTCGCCGATCTCCACCAAGGGACTGATGAGCCAGCAGGTGCGCGATGCGCTCAAGTCGCTGTTCCACGAAAATCACGACGCGCAGATCGTGAAGCTGCGCGCGTTCGTGGCCGGCTCCGGCGACCTGCGCCGCGTGCAGACGCTGGTGAGCGAAACTTTCACCGAGCACAAAATGAACCTGCCCGCGCTCAGCACCATTCAGGCCGGCGCTCTTCCCGCCGACGGCGCGCAGGTGGTGATCGAGAGCATCGCCGTGGAAAAGAAGACGGTGAATCCCAACGGCCTCGCGTTTTTTTCGGGCCAGCAGGCCAAAGACGTTCGCACCTCGATGACGCAATTGCAGAACGCGGTGGCCGACGGGAATGTCGCGCCTTCTGACGTGTTGCGCATCACGTGTTTCCTGAGCTCGCTCGACGACGCGTCCGCGGCGCGCGATCTGCTCCGCGGCGCGTTTCCGAATGCCGCCGCCAATTTCATCCAGCTTCAGCGACTGCCGGTCGAAGCGGTCGCCGAATGCGAAGCGGTCGGACGCCTCGGCCGCGCACCCGCGGGCGCCGTCGAAATGCTTAACCCCGCGGGTCTCACGCGCAATGGAAATTACAGCCAGATCGCGCTGGTCAACGCCCCGAAAATCGTCTTCAGCGGAACGCAGATGGCATTCGGCCAGCAGGAGAGCGACATCAATCTCGCCTTCGAGCGATTGCTAAAAGAGATCGGCGTGCTGGGCGCGAGCGGAAAAGACGTCTTCTGGTCGAGCGTCTACCCGCTGACACGGCCGGTCGGCGACACAATCCGCGCCGTGCGTTTCCATTACTTCGATCAGGGGCGCCCTCCGGCGAGCACGTTTCTTGTCTTCGAAGGCCTTCCTTCGCTCGACGCCAGCATGGCCATCGAGGTGATGGCCGCGCCCTCAAACTGATCAGTAAAAATTCAGCTCTCGCCGCGTACCAGGTCTTCATAACTTTCGCGCTGCCGCACGATCTTCCACTCCGCGCCGTCCACCATCACCTCCGCCGCGCGCGGACGCGAATTGTAGTTTGACGACTGCACGAACCCGTACGCACCCGCCGACGCGAGCGCCACAAGGTCGCCCGGAAACCCACCCGGCAGCTCGCGATCGCGCGCCAGAAAATCGCCGCTCTCGCACACGGGCCCCACCACGTCCACCCGCGCGGCCGGCGCGCCCACCTCCCGCACCGGCAGAATTTCGTGATGCGCGCCATACAGTGCCGGCCGGATCAGATCGTTCATCGCCGCGTCCACGATCACGAAATCCTTTTCGCCGCTCTTCTTGCGATACAACACTCGCGTCACGAGCATTCCTGCATTGGCGACAATCGATCGCCCCGGCTCGAGCATCAGGTGCACGCCGCGATTTCCCAGGCGCGCGCGCAGCGCGGCGACAAAATCGGCAATCGCCGGCGCGCGCTCGCCGGCTTTATACGCGACGCCCAATCCGCCGCCAAGATCCACGTGGCGGATTTCGAACCCCTTGGCGCGCAGCCGGTCGACCAACGTCATCACCCGCTCCACGGCTTCCATTACCGGATTCAGATTCGTGAGCTGCGAGCCGATGTGGCAGCTCACGCCCTCAATCGACAGGTTGCGATGCGCCCGCGCGTGCTCGTACACGGCTTCCGCTTCGCTCCAATCGATGCCGAATTTGTGCGCCAGGCGACCGGTGGAGATATACGCGTGCGTGTCCGCGTCCACGTCCGGATTCACGCGCACGGCGACACGCACCTTCACGCCGCGACGGTGCGCCAGCGCGTCGATCAGCGCCAGCTCCGGCTCGGATTCGCAGTTGAACACGAAGATTCCCGCCGCGAGCCCCTCCTCGATTTCTTTCGCCGTTTTTCCGACGCCAGAAAACACGACCTTCGCCGGATCGCCGCCGGCCTTCAGGACGCGAAACAGCTCGCCGCCGGAAACGATGTCGAAGCCCGCGCCCAGCCCCGCCAGCAGACGAAGCACGGCGAGATTCCCGTTCGCCTTCACCGCGAAACACACGGTATGCGGCGCGCCGGCGAGCGCCTGGTCGTAGGCGCAAAAATTTTCGCGGATGCTTCGAGCCGAGTAAACATAACACGGTGTGCCCGCGGCCGACGCGATTTCGGCCAACTCCACGTCTTCGCACCACAGCGCACGGTCGCGATACGTGAAGCCCATCAGCACACCCGCATGACCACCACCGACTGATCGTCGGTGATCGGCGTATCGTCGCGAAACTGATCCAGGTCCGTGAAAATCGCGTTCGCGATCGATTGCGGCGGTTGCGAGCCCCGCTTCAAGAACAATTTCTGCAGCCGCGCGCGCGAATATTCTTCGCCCTTGGAGTTGAGCTGATCCTCCACGCCGTCCGAATAAAACAGCACCGTGTCGCCCATCTCGGTCTGAAATTCGACTTCTTCGTATTCGCGAGCATCGAGCAATCCCACGGGCACGCCCTCCACCTGCGGCTTGAACAATTCGCCCCGGCGATCGATCAGCGGAGGCTCGGCCCCCGCGTTGCACATGGTCAGCTTGCGGGTGCGCGGCTCCCACAGCGCGACCAGAAGCGTCGCGTACTGCGCATCCACTTTGCGCTCCAGCAGCGTTTCATTCAGCGCCTGCATCAGCACCGCGGGACTCCGGCGCCGCGGCGCGAGCGTGCGCAGCAGACCGCTCACCAGCGCGCCATACAGCGCGGCCGCCGCTCCCTTGCCGCTCACGTCGCCCACCACGATCACCGCGTAATCGTCGCCGAAGTCGAAAAAGTCGTAGACGTCGCCGGAGATCTCGCGGGCCGGCCGCGCGCGCAGCGCCACCTGCAGACCGCGCAGCTCCGGCGCCTGGCGCGGCTGAAGCACGTGCTGCAGCTTTCGCGCGGCCTTCAGATCCTGCTCCATGGCCCGCTCGCGCTGCGCGATCTCTTCATAGAGCCGCGCATTTTCGACCGAACTGGCGATCTGCGGCGCCAATACCGACAGCGTCCGCTGATGATCCTCTGTGAAATAACCGAAGCGGTCGCTTTCGACGTCCAGCACGCCCACCACGCGGTCCTGCACGATGAGCGGAACGGCCAGCTCCGAGCGGATATCGGCGTGCGAAGCGATGTAACGCGGGTCCTGCCCGGTATCCGCCACGCGCACCGCTTCACGCGATTCCGCCGCCGCGCCCGTGATTCCCTTCCCCAGCGGAATATTGTCGAGCTTAACCCGCTGGTCATAGCGCACGCTGAACCGATGCCGCAGGACGCGCTTTTCCGCGTCCACCAGGAAAATGCTGAACGCGTCGTAATTGATCAGCGCACGAATCGTCGCCGCGATCTTCCCCAGCAATTCATCCAGGTCGAGAATCGAGCTGAACTCCTGCGACAGGTGCGCCAGCGTGCGCATGGTCCGGTTCTGGCGCTCGATGCGGCGATACAGCCGCGCGTTGTCGATGGACGACGCCACGCGCGCCGCGATCAGCCGCAGCAGCGCGCGATCCTGTTCGGAGTACGCCTTGACGCGCGTCGATTGCATGTCGATCACGCCCACCAGCTTGCCCCGCGCGGTCATGGGCACGGCCAGCTCGCTGCGCACCGCGTCGAGCGCGTTCAGGTAGCGCGAGTCCGCGCGCACATCGTCCACCAGCACCGCCGTCCGGGTCCCGGCCGCAACTCCGGTGATCCCCTCGTTCAGCGGAATGGTCAAGGTGCGCACCACCTCGTCGCGATGCCCGATGGCGTAGCGGATGCGCAAGCCCTGTGTGGCTTCGTTATATAAAAGGATCGCGAACAGGTCGTAAGGGATCACCGTCTTGACGATCGCCGCGACGTTTTCGAGCAGCTTATCGAGATCCAGCGTCTCTGAAATGACGCGCGAAACTTCCAGCAGAAAATCGAGCAGCTCCGCGCGCTCGCGAAACACCGCCGGGTTACGCGGAGTGGCCACGCGCCGCCTCCACGATCTTCACGCCGGAGCTGGTTCCGATGCGATTGGCGCCCGCCGCGACCATTGCTTGCAAATCTTCGAGCGTCCGGATCCCTCCCGACGCCTTCACGCCCATATCCGGCCCAACGGTGCGGCGCATCAGCTCGACATCGTGCACCGTCGCGCCGCCGGGACCAAAGCCGGTCGAGGTTTTCACAAAATCCGCACCCACTTCCTTCGCGATCTCGCACGCCGCGGCCTTCTGTTCGTCAGTGAGCAGCGCCGTTTCGAGAATCACCTTGATCATCGCGCCGCCCGCGTGCGCCAGGTGCGCCATCAGCTCGATTTCGCTGCGCACAAGCTCGTGATGGCCGCCGCGCAGCTCGCCGATGTTGATCACCATATCGATCTCGCGCGCACCGGATTCGATAGCGTCGTGGGCTTCGACGGTCTTCACGTGCATCCGGTTCGCGCCCAGCGGGAACCCGACCACCGAACACACCTTCACCTCCGACCCCGCCAACTCCTTCGCCACCACCGGCACCCAATAAGGATTCACGCACACGCTCGCAAACTTGTATTGAAGCGCCTCCGCGCAGATGCGGCGAATGTCCGCCTCGGTTGCCTCCGGCTTCAACAAAGTGTGATCGATCAACCCCGCAATCCCTGACATCTTCTCAGTCTACTCTGCCGCCCGTGATCACCAGAACCACCGTCTTCCCGCGCACTTCTTCCATCGATTCGATCGCCGCCAGGGTCGCCGCGCTGGTGAACTCCGCGATCACGCCCGCTTCTTCCGCCAGCTTGCGCTGCGCCGCGCCGATGCGCTCGTCCGAAACCGCGATCATACGTCCGCCGCTCGCCTCCATTTCGCGAAGCAGGCGGATTGCGTTTTTCGGCTTGCGCACCGCGATCGACGCCGCGGCGGTGTCGCCCTTCGGCGATTTCGTCCCGCAAAACCGGTCCACCAGCGGACGCACGCCCTCGGCCTGCACGCCGATCAATCGCGGCAGCCGCTCGATCCAGCCCAGCTCGCGCGCCTCGCGAAATCCTTTGCCGATCGCGCCCAGCGTGCAGCCGTCGCCCACCGCCGTGACCACCAAATCGGGAGCGATCTCCTCGGTAATCTCCAGCGCGCAGGTCTTCTTCCCTTCCACCAGAAACGGATTGAACGCGCAGTTGCGGCTGTACCAGGCGTGCGCGCGGCCTTCGCGCTCGGCTTCCTCGAACGCGGCATCGTAATCGCCATCGGAGACGCGAATATCAGCGCCGAAGCGCCGCAGCCAGTCCAGGCGCGCCTCCGAAGCGCGCTCCGGCACGAACACATGGCAGCGCAGCCCGCAATTCGCCGCGAATCCGGCGAGCGAAATCGCCGCATTCCCCGCCGACGCGCAGTACACATCCGTTGCGCCGGATTCGATCGCCAGCGCCATCCCCACTGCCGTCGCGCGATCCTTCAGGCAGCGCGTGGGATTGCGCGTCTCATCCTTCAGAAACAGGCTTTTGATTCCCAGCTCGCGAGCCAGCCGCGGCGCATCGACCAGCGGCGTATCTCCCGCCGGCAAAATCTCGCGAGGCTCGCGGACCGGCAGCAGCGGCGCGTATCGAAACACACCACGCGAAGAAAACGGACCGGCGGCCGCCGCCGCGTAATCGTAGCGAACATCGAGGATCCCTGGATCGCCGTCATCGGAGCCGCAGCGCGGACACGTGTACGCCCGCGCGTCCATCGGATAGCGCGCGCCGCACTTCAGGCATTCGAGGTCCTTAACAAACATGGGAAACGCGACCGGCAGCCTACGCCTGCTTGGGATATTCCTTCGTAATGTAATCGCAGGCGCGGACGGTGATGGCCATCATGGTGAGCGTGGGATTCTGGCAGCCGCTCGAAACGAAACAAGCCCCGTCGGTGACGAAAATATTCTTCACCTCATGCGCCTGGTTGAAGCGATTCAGCACGCTTTTTTGCGGGTCGTGACCCATGCGCGCCGTTCCCACTTCGTGGATGCAGAAGCCGAACACGGAAGGCTCGCCGGTCAGCCGCACATTTTTCGCGCCTGCCGCTTCGAGCATCTCGGCCGCCTGAAGACGGCTGTCTTCAAACAAGCGCTTCTCGTTGTCTCCATACGCCGCGTCGATTTTGAGCACCGGAATGCCCCACGCGTCCACACGGTCCGGATCGATCTCGACGTGATTCTCCCTGCGGCTGAGGCATTCGCAGAAGCCGTTCAGGCTCGCGTTCCAGTGGCCCTTGCGCACCGCTTCCTTGTACGCCGGTCCGAATCCCGGCGCGCTCGTATCGAACGCCGGCGAGCTCCCTCCCTGATATCCATAGCCGCGAATGAACCCGTCCGTTTCTTTTTCCGACACGTTGCGGAAGCGCGGAATGTAAATCCCGTTGGGACGCCGCGGAGGACCGGCCCACGGACGCGCCTCGTCGATGGGCATGTACCCCGACGCTCCGCCCTGGTAATGATGGTCCATTAAATAATGTCCCAGCGCCTCGTTCTGATTGCAGATCTGGGAATTGAGCAGCAGCCGCGTCGATTCGAGCGTGGACGCGCACAGCACCACCACGCGCGCACGGATCTCCTGGGGCTCCCGCGTCACCCGGTCGATGTACATGACGCCTGTCGCCTTGCCGTCCTTCATCGGAATCCGCGCCGCCACGGCATCGCAGATCAGCGTGAGCTTGCCGGTCTTCTGCGCGTCGGCGATGGTGGTCCACGGACTCGAAAAATACGAAAACGTAATGCAGCCCTGCTCGCAGGGACCGCAGGAATGACACGCCGCGCGCCCGTTATGTGCTCTTGTCAGCACCGCCGCGCGCCCGATCGTAATCACGCGCCCCATCTTCGCGCGCACGCGATCGCGCAGCATCTCCTCGCCGCAAGTCATCGCCATCGGCGGAAGGAACGCGCCGTCGGGAAGCTGCGAAAGCCCCTCCGCCTGCCCGCTGATGCCCACATATTTTTCGACGATCTCGTAATACGGCGCCATTTCGCCGTAGGAAATGGGCCAGTCGTCGCCGTAGCCGTCGTGACTGGCGGCCTTGAAGTCGAGATCGCTCAGGCGGTAGCTTTGCCGTCCCCAGCTCAAGGATCGGCCGCCCAGCACGCGTTCGCGAATCCAGTAAAACGGCTTGGACTGCGTGTAGGGATTTTCGAAATCATCCACGAACCAGTTCTGATTAGTCTCGCGGCAGGCATAGCACAGGCTCTGAATAGGGCGCCGGCGCGAAATCACCGGCGATTGTCCCAGGTAAGGCATCTGCCAGGACTGCACGTGCTCGGTAAAATCTTTCGGGGTGATTTTGGGACCGGCTTCGAGCATGGCCACGCGCCAGCCGGCTTCCGTCAGTCGTTTCGCCGCCCATCCGCCGGTGGCTCCCGAGCCCACCACCACGGCGTCGAAAGGCTCTTGGGGAACCAGAACCTGAGGCATGATCTCAGTGTACATCGGGCTCGCGATTTGCTGAGCTGCGGTCATCGTCGCGCGGAGTATCATGATTAGACGGCAATTTTCAAAAAAATAAATGCATTCGATTGCGCAGGATATTAAGTTCGGCGCCCGGATTTTGCTGCGATCTCCGGGAATTACGCTGGCCGTCATCCTGGCGCTCGCGCTCGGAATCGGCGCGAATTCCGCCATGTTCAGCATCGTCGACGCGCTGCTGCTCCATCCGGTCCGCTTTCGCGACCCGGCGAGCCTGGTTCTCCTGTGGGATCGCGACGCGCAGGGCGTGGTGCGTTTCGCTTCCTCGGCCGAATACCTGGACTGGCGCAAAAGCGCCAAATCGTTCTCCGATCTCGCTGCCTGGCGCGCCGCCAGCTTCGTGGCCGATGGCGGCGACCGGCCCGAGCAGATCACCGGCGCGCAGGTGACCGCGAATTATTTCCGCACCCTCGGCGTCACGCCGTTGCTCGGCCGCACTTTTCTTCCCGATGAAGACGGAATCGACAACCCCGCGTCGGCTTCGAAGGTCGCGGTGATCAGCTACCGGTTGTGGCAGGAAAATTTTGGCGCCGATCCCAACATTCTGGGCCGCACCGTCCGTCTCAACTCGATTCCTTATGCGATTATCGGCGTGCTTCCAGCCGATTTTCAGTTCATCTGGCGAACCCACCAGGTCTGGATTCCCATCGCGCTCGACCCGGGCAATCGGGATTATCACTACGTGATGGCGCTGGCGCGGCTCAAGGCGTCGCGGGACAGCGCCGCCGCGGAGATGTCCGGAATCGCGCGCTCGCTCGGAGAGCAGTATCCCAGGAGCAACAAGGACTGGACCGTGCAGGTGGACGATTTTCGCGACTGGCTGATCAGCCGCAGCCTGCAAGCCAAAAATGCCAACGGCCGCGCACGCCTGCTGCTGCTGGTCGGCGCCGTCGCGCTGATCCTGCTGATCGCCTGTGCCAATATCGCCACGCTGCTTCTGGCGCGCGCCGCGGCGCGCAACCGGGAGATCGCTCTGCGGCTCTCGCTCGGCGCGACGCGGGGCCGGCTCGCGCGCCAGCTCCTCACCGAAGCTCTTCTACTTTCGCTCGCCGGCGGCGCCGCGGGACTGGCTCTCGCCTGGACCCTCATCCGCGCCTCACCCTCCATTCTTCCGCCGGATATGCTGCCCGGCGCCGTGCCGATCGGGCTCAATCAGCTCGTCATTATTTACACGGTGGCCATCGCTGTCGCGACCGGCGTTCTGTTCGGACTCGCGCCGGCTCTCACCGCCACGCGGCCCGATGTTCAGGAAACGCTCAAGGATTCCGCCCGCGGCACCACCTCCGGCCGCGGCCGCCAGCGTCTGCGCCAGCTTCTGGTGACCGCCGAAATCGGCCTGGCGCTAATCCTGGTTTCAAGCGCCGGTCTGATGATCGAAAGCCTGCGCCGCATGTACACGATCGATCTGGGCTTCGACCCTAAGAACGTCCTCACGCTGCGCGTGTTCCTTCCTGCGGCCAAATACGACGCCGGCCGCGCGTTGCGCTTCCATCGCGAGGCCCTCGCGCGAATCGCCGCGCTGCCCGGAGTCGAGACCGTCGCCGCTGCGAGCAACCTTCCGCTCCAGCAGTACACCATGGAAGTCCCATTTGATCTCGAAACAGCGCCTCCGCGCGACGAAGGTGAACGTCCCGGCGCCGGATACATCAGCATCACTCCCGATTTTCTTCGCGCGCTTCGCGTTCCCGTCAAACGCGGCCGCGCGTTCACCGGTCGCGATGACGCCTCCTCGCCGCCGGTGGCGATCGTCAACCAGGCTTTCGCCGACCGCTACTTTCCGAACGACAATCCCGTGGGCAAGCGCCTGGTGTTGAATCGCCCGGTTCTCGGAAAGAACGGATTCGAAGACGCCATCCGCCCGGAAATCGTCGGCGTGATCGGAAATCTGAAGGAGGCCGACCTCGGCGGCGGCGCCGATCCCATCATCTACGTTCCGCACGAGCAGAATGTGTGGAACCCGGTGACCTGGTTCACCGTGCGCACGCGGATCAACCCGGCGGGCCTCGCCGACGCAGTGCGCCGCGAGCTTATGCAAATCGACAAGGAGCAGCCCATCGATCAGGTCGGCACCATGCAGCAGACCTTCGAGACGCGCTTCGCCGAACCGCGCTTCCAGATGCAGGTGATGAGCGGATTCGCGCTGCTGGCGCTGATTCTGGCCGTGGTGGGAATTTACGGCGTGAATTCGTATGCGGTGACGCAGCGCCGCCACGAAATCGGCGTCCGCATGGCGCTGGGTGCGACGCCCGGCGCGGTGTTGCGTGAAGTTCTGGCGCAGGGAATGCGCCTGGCGGCCATCGGAATCGTTCTGGGGTTGCTGGGCGCAACCGCCGCCGCTTCCGCGCTGCGCAGCGTGCTGGTAGGAGTGAGCGCCACCGACCCGTTGACGCTCGCCGCGGTCTCGTTTCTGCTGGCGTTCGTCACCGCCATCGCCTGCTACATCCCCGCGCGCCGAGCCACGCGAATCGACCCCGCCATCGCGCTGCGGGATCAATAAAAAAACCCCAAGGCGATGCGCTGCACGCAAAATTAGCGTATAGTATCCAGAAGAAAGGAGAGCCAGATGGAAATCGATCGCAGGCTCTTTATCGCCAGCCTGGGCGGCGCCGCCGCCATCACTGGCATGGACCATGAGGCGCGCGCTGAGGCCATTGAGGACTATATGTCGGATCAGCTCGAGGAGGCGCTTGCGCCGGAAACCGCGGCTGACGACGGAGAGAAACCCAAGTTCCCCACCGTCGCCGAAATAGAAGCGCAGATCGACACCCGGCCCTTCCGGCGCGGCGCCGGAGGCGTCTTCGTGTCGGGCCGCGGGAATGTCAAAAAACTCGAGCCCATGCCCGCGAAGCCCACGCTGCTCGACTATTTCAAGATGCGCTTCACCACGGTCAACCATGTGCTCCAGAGCGCCAATCGCGCCATGAAGACCGGTATGAGCGAGGAAGTGATCTTCGCCTGCCTGATCCATGACGTCTCTCAGACCATGATCAAGGTCGATCACGGCTGGTTCGGCGCGCAGATGTTCGAGCCTTACGTTTCTCCCAAGGTGACCTTCGCGGTCCGCTACCATCAGGCGCTGCGCTTCTATCCCGACTCCGCCAACGGCTACGAATATCCCGACATGTACAAGCGCATCTGGGGCGTCGACTACACTCCTCCGCCGCACATCCAGGCCGCGTATAAATTTGTCCGCAACCACAAGTGGTATCTCGAACCGCGCATGGTCACGGTCAACGATCTGTACGCCTTCGATCCCAACGTGAAGGTGACCATCGAGCCGTTCCTTGACATCATCGGCCGCCAGTTCAAGCAGCCCAAGGAAGGGCTGGGCAACGACAACAGCCCGTCCGCCCACATGTGGCGCGCCATGGCGATTCCGGACGCCCCGCTGTAAACCGCTCCGGTCGACGAGCGATGGACGGCGGATTTCAATCCGCGCGGCGCTTTAGCGCCGCTCCCGACGCGCAAGGGTAAAGCCTTGCGCGGGCTACGAAGCCCGCCGTCCCGTGCGAGCCAATGACACGCGATCCAGTGGCCGCCGGCATGACTTCTGACGCGGAGCGAGGCCCTGCTCCAACCCGCTATCGCGTGGTTTTTCGCAACTCCAATTTCACTGTGTGCGAAAAGATCGCCGCTACTTCTTATTCATCACGTAGGTGACGTCCGCCGCGCCTTGCGACGATTCGAAGTGCAGCGCGTCGGTCAGGACCTTGCCATCGTCCGACAGCGTCCACTTATCGGTCAGCGTGACCTCATTGCCGCCGAAATCCGCCTTCCCCGTGATCACCAGCGCGCTGCCGTCCCACTTGGCCGTCGTCTTCAGCGGATTGCCCATCAGGTCGTTGGTCGTCTCGGTGCCGTCGGTCGAATAGGTCATCTTGATCGTCTGGTCGCCCTGCGGACCGCCCTGCACCTCCTGCGTGTAGGTGAGGCTCGGATCGTTATGTTCCACCTTGCGCGTCATCGCGGTGGGCGCCGGCATCGGACCGAAGTCGCTCTTGGTTGCATCCAGCGACCAGGCACCCGAAAAATTCGGCTTATCCGCGGAGTACCCCACCATGCCCGCCGCTAGCGTCGTAATCAGAACTGCCATTACCGTCTTCATCGCACATCTCCTTAAACGAAGTTACTGCTTTTCTAAAACCAGCCGCGTGTCGAACTCGCCCTGCTGCGGGATGGACACGTGATTGCGGATCGTCAGCGTCTTGCCGCCGTCCGACAGCTCCCATACCTCTTTGCTCTTGATCTCGGTTCCCTGCAGGCTCAGCCAGCTCTCGATCACCAGCGTGTCGCCTTCCCACCGCGCCGTCCCCGTCGCGTCCATGCCACGGACCTTATTGGTGGCGGGCTTCCCATCGGTGGTGTATTTGAGCTCGGAATTTACCTCGCCGGCCGCGCCTTTCTGATAGGTCTTGATGTCGAGCGCCGGATCGTCATGCTGGATCGAGCGTGTGATGACGTCCGGAGCCGGCATTCCGCCGAAATCGCTCTTAGCGGGGTTCATCTTCCATTCGCCCGAAAAATTCGGCCCCGCGGCAGCTATAGCCGCCAGCCCCAGGCATAATACAAATGAATACGGCCGCATAACTTTTGACAATTATAGCAGTGGGTCGAGTAAATGACTGTAAGCAGGATTCCCGATAACAAAAAGAAAAAGGGGCCGGTTTCCCGACCCCTCTCCACTACCTACTTCCCACTACCCGGCTAGAATCCGAGCCGCAGCCCGAACTCCATCCAGCGCGGCCCGATGCCATTGCCGCTATAGTATTGGCTGGTGATTACACCGAACGCGCCGAGCGACTGAATGTTCAGGCTGCCTGCGTTCGGCGTGAAATGATTCAGCACGTTGACTGAGGTGATGATCAGCTTCAGGTTGATCCGCTCGATGGTCTTGATGTCCTTCGAGAGGGTTACATCCAGGTTCCAGTACGGGAAGCCGCGAATCACCGTGCCAGCGCCGCCGGTGCCGGAATCGACGCCGAGAACCAGTGGCCGGAATTCCGAGGCAACCTGGATCGGGTTGTTGAACATGTTTAACCCGGTGCCGCCCGTGGCTGGATTGCCCGAGGTGCCGATGGTGGTGGACTTCGCCGCGACAGCCGAAAGCCAGGCCGCGACGCCCGAGCTCGAATTAGCGGAAAAACCAGCCGCCGAAGAACCGCCGGTGTACGGTGAAACTCCGGCCGCATTTTCCGTGACAGCCGACTGACCGCTGTAGACTTCACCGAAGCTCTGCGCGTCGCCGCCGTTGTTGAACTGAAGTGGCAGGCCCGAACGCGCGGTGAAGATCGGCGCGAGAGTCCAGCCACCCAGAATGCGGCCGACCAAGCCCTGCTGCGACCTGAACCACGGCTCCTGATACAGCGTCAGGAGGTTGTAAGTGAACTTCACGTCGAAGGGCTGGATTCCGTAAGTTCCGAAATTGTTAAAGTCGAACGGATTCGGCACCGAGATCGAGCTGGACGCCTGAACCTCGCTCCCGGTTCCCAGAGCGCGTCCCCAGGTGAAGTTCGATTGCGTGGTCAAACCGTGCCAATCGCTGGTCTTGAACGTCGTGAAGAACGCATTGTAGCTTCCGTGCCCGTACGAACTGATGAAGTCGAACGCGCCGGTGAGCTGCGAGTTGAGCGCACCACCCGAAGGTGTGGTGCCGGCCATCGGCAACTCCAGCATCGAGTGGGCCAGCAATGAAGAAGACTTGGCCAGATCAATCCACAGCGTATTGACCGAGGTCGTCTGGAAGTTCGCGCCTTCATGTGAAATCACCGCCGCCGTGCAGCTCGAGAAACCGGCGCAATACGCCGAGTTGGTGCCGCCCATCACGTTCTCAAAGAACGGCTGGGGCGTAACCGCGCCCGCGTTCTTCAGACAGGTCACGCCGGTAGCACTCGCGCCCTGGAGTCCGCAGTACTGGGTGTAAACGTTGGCGTATGCCTGCGAAAAGCTCTGGCCGCCCTCCATCAGCATGTTCGGCGTCGCGTCCAGGTTGATTTCCTGGAACTCATTGCTGATCTTGCGGCCGATGTAACCGACCTCTAGCATCATTTTGTTGGAGAACGAGCGCTGAAGGGTGAACGTGAACTCGTCCGAGTGATCCGGCCTGAAATTAGGATCGAGCTGTGATCCGTCGGCCGATCCCGGGTTGAGAACGCCGTTCTGATAGGCGCCGGGGAAGAACGGCTGCGGCAGCGTCTGCGTCACGGTCGCCGTCGGATTCGTCGGCGAAGGCAGCGGCGGGACCAGGCCGTCCACGCCGATGCGGTACGCGGTCACCGGCGTCGCTCCGTTGGTGCCCCCGCAGGTGCCGTTGCTCAGTACGCCGATGCACTGTACGCCCTGCAACAGTCCGGGGCCGAGCAGCGGAACCAGCACCAGATCGACGCCGTTGGCGCGACCATAGATGCGTCCGTAACCGCCGCGGATCACGGTCTTGTTGCCGCCGAAAATCTTGCCGAGAACGCCGGTGCCCAAATCCGGATTCCACGCCGCCGAAACGTGCGGGCTGAAACCTCCATAAAACGGATTGTAGGGATATTTGTTCGCTCCGCCCTGCGCGTTGCCAATCAGGTCGAAGCCGATTTCCGGCTCGTAGATCTGACCTTGCAGCGCAGCCTGCTGGCGTTCGGTCATGTAGCTCTTGATGTTGATCGGATTGCCCGCCGCGTCCACCATCTGCACCTGTTTACCGTTCAGTTCGTAGGGCGGCATGGAGAGCTCGTAAGTGACGCCATAGCTCAGCGTGAAGCTCGGCTTGATGTGCCAGGTGTCCGTGACGAAAGCGTCATAGGTCGGAATAATATCGTGGTCCAGGGCAAACTCGCCGGGAGGATTGAGGGTCAGTTGCGCGCCGCTGCGCGTGTACATCAACTGTGTCGCCGCGAGAATCCCGGTCGCCTGGTTGAGCAGGTTCGCGTAGTTGCTCAGCGCGCCCGAAGAAACGCCCGGAGGAAGCGTATAAGCCGAGATCGGAATGCCCGTCGGGACGCCGGATCCGCTTTCCGCGGCCAGGTAGGTGATCGAAGTGTCGATGGTCACGCCGTTATCATTGCGCGAATGCAGATCGTTGGCGCGCAGATAGCTGCCGCCATAGCTGAACAGATGATTCCCGTGCAGCTGACTCAACGAGTCGGACAGGAAGTAGTCGTGCCCGTCCCAGAAACGCTGCCGCGTGCTCTGCGTGCGCACGTTATAAGGAATCAGAGCCGTGTTCGATTCGCCTCCGATTTCCACCACGCCGCCCAGTCCGCTACACAGCGGGCACTGCTGCGGCACGCCCGCATCATCCGACCAGTTCCAGAAATTTCGCAGGTAGCTGAACCGGAAATCGTTGGTGATATTTGCGCTGACAGTCGTCGTCAGGCCGGCTACCCAGTAATCCGGCTTAACCTGGATCGGAGACGCCGAGCAATACGTTCCGGAGGTTCCGCACAACTGCCCGCTCATGTCCATTTGCCGCTGGGCCGCAAACGGGAAATTGTAGTCGCGGTAGCTGACCATGAACTTGTTCTTATCGCCGAAGTCATGGTCGATGCGGCCCACGATAAATTTCGATTGCTCCGGCAGCCCCAGAGGTGCGAGATACCCTTGCGAGTTTCCATAACCGTCGCCCGGCGTCCCCGACGTGTACGTCGGGTCGTTGGGAAGCGGCATCTTGCTCCAGATCGACTGAATCAGAGGATTGACCCCTAATCCGCGAGGATCGCAAGAAGATGTCGCCCCGCACCCGGGGTATGTAACTCCGTTCACGGTCACTGGAGCGGTGTTGATATTAAACGGCTGATTTCCGTTTGCGGTGGGCAGCAAGATGACCCCCGCCCGATAAGTCGCGGTCGGCGAAGCGGCTTCGTAGTTCACCGCGTTGGGGAACTGCATCTGTTCGTAGTTCACGAAGAAGTACGTCTTGCCGCCCAGAATCTTCTTGGGGATCAGTTGACCGCCCAGCGCTCCGCCGAAACGGTTGCGGTGTGCCTTCGGCAGCGGCGTGTACAGCGTATGCGTGATCGGATCCGCGGTGTGGTTGCTCTTCCAGTCGTTCGCCGCGCCGACGTCGGTCGAAAAGTAATATTCGTAAGCCGCGCCATGGAACTGATTGGTTCCGCGCTTGGTCACCATCTGCACCTGGCTGCCGGCCGCGCCGCCGAAATCGGCCGTCTGGCCCGTGGTGTTGATCTTGAACTCTTCAATGCTCTCGACCGGGGTCGGGATCACGCCCGTCGGTGTCCCGCCCGCCGCGGAAGAACCCGCGTACGCATTACCGGGAACGTAAGTCGTATTCGTGCCGGCCATGTCGTCGGAGTTGTTGCCGCCGTCGAGCTGGAATTTATTCTGGTCCGTCGCCGCTCCAGCCACGTTGCCGTCGAGCGAAACGCCCACCTGCAAGCTCGCGAGCGTGCTCACGTCGCGGCTCATGTTGGGCATCACGTTCAGAGCCGTATTCGTCATCGTGGTGCCGACCGTCGCGTTCAAGGTTTGCAGTTCCGCGCCGGCCGACGCCTGGACTTCCACCGTGGTCGTAGTCGCGCCGATCTGCAGCGTGACGTTCAACGTGAGGGTCTGGCCCACGTCCACCTTCTGCGCCGACAGCTTGGACGCCTCGAACCCAGCCTTGGTGATCGTCAGGTCGTACACGCCCGGCGGAACGCTGGGGATCGTGTAGCGGCCCACGTCGTTACTGACCGTGGTGCGAGTGCTGCCCGTGGCCGTGTCGACCAAGCGGATGTCGGCGCCCGCGATGGCCGCGTTCTGCGCGTCCGTGATCTGCCCGTTCACCACACCAGTCGTCGCAGCGCCCTGCCCCATGGCGGACGGCGCACTCAAACTGAGAACAATCGCAACCGCCAGCGCCGTAAGCACTGACGAAATTCCCGCGCGATAGAATCTGGAACTTGCGACCATGCTTCCCCCTTCTTGACGTCAGCTATTTCATTCAGAAATTAGACAACAAGAACAACAACCCTGGACACCCTTCAACAAACCGATAGTAATTGGTCGATTCTAGGGCGATTCATATCTTCATGTCAAGAAGATTTCTGTCAACCACCCCGGAGTGGGGCACCTTACGTAAATCGGTAGAGAAAAAGAGCTTGAATCTCGAAAATGGAATGACATGCGGCCGGCATGCCCGCTAAATTTCCGCCAGTGAGTTAAGGTTAAGCCCTGCCCGTCAGTGTGAAAAAGGAAAGCCTAGTCTGTCCCCAGACGCAAGCTATTGAACCGGCGACAAACGGATGGAGTGGACAGAGCGGGCTGTCCCCTTTTTCACACAAGACACGGTCAGCGCGGGGTTTCTGACCCTTCGTGCTAGGCTTGCCGGAACTCCATCCCCGAGAAGCTCACCACGCTGTGCTCGTCGATGTTCCACTGCTGATAGTGCCTCAAGCTTCCGCGCGCCTGCGGAACCGCCTTGAGAAAAGTGTAAATCGGCGCCGATCCGCACCATTTCAGATCGTCGCGATTCTCCTGCACCCGCTCCCAGAACCCGCGCGCGTCGCCCGCCTCGATGCGCGCCACACGATCGCGGTCGCGAGCCTCCACCGCCAGCATCTCGCCCTCGCCCGCGCGCGCTTCGAAACGATCGCCGTAGCGCCGCCCGATATGCGCCATATCGACGCCCAACACCCACAGCAACCGGTCGCCTTCCTTCGCCGCCAGTTCGCCCAGCGCACCGAAAATGCGCCGCACACTCTCGTTGTCCTCGGGAAGTCCGCCCGAAAAAATGCTGTGCGCATAAGCTCCGCACAGCACGGGGACCACCCGAATCCCCGGACCGAACAGGAATTGCAGAAACACTACCTGAAATTCGATGGAGTGCTCCACGGCCTGGCAATAATCCTCCATCGCCGCGCCAGCGCCCGCTTCTTTCGCGATGCGGTCCACAATCCCCACGTCCGCGACGGTTTCGCCGAACGGCGTGACGAAGGGTTTGCGCGTGAGCCCCAGCCGGTCGGGCTCGCCGTAGTGCGACGTACCCAGAATCACGAATGTGCGTTCGCCGTCGGCCGGCGTGAGCGCCGAATACGCCGCGCGGTACGCTTCGATTCCGCCGAAGGGACTGACGTGCGGCGCTGCGATCCCCAGGACTCGCCCGTTCGCCGGCGGAGCTTCGCGCATGTATCCGCGCAAGGTTTCTTCAAGCGATGCGCGATCCTCCGGATATCCGCCGCCCGCCTGCATCGCCAACCGCACCGGCGCCGCGGTGAACGCGCGCTCGATCTGCTCCTTGCGCCGCGCGAAGGTCTCGTCTTCGAAAAACGCCGCAGTCGAGAGCGTCTCCAGCAGATTGGTGACGATCGGGCTCACGTCCAGTTCCCCGGTGAGCCTCACCAGGTATTCGCGCAGATCCAGTTCGCTGTGCTCGCCGTCTAACATCTCCAGACAGCCCAGCAGCGCCGCGGGGATCACCAGCGTGGCGTCGGAGTAATGAAACGGATCGCGGATCAGCAGCCCCGGCTTGTCCGGAATCGGCGAAGGGAAAAAATCCAGATTGTGGCGCAGGCGAGGAAGCAAATTCCAGGATACAGGAGACCACTCCCCACTCCCGGCCGCCCACTACCCGATAGAATCGAACTTGCCCCCGGCAGAAAATTATCAGTCGCGGCTTTCCACATTCGAGCGCGACCGCACCCGCGTCGAGCGACGCTTCCGCCTGGTGGGCAACTTCCGCGTGCTGATGCTGCTCCTCGGGATCGGCATCGCCGGCGTCGCCTTCGGACCGGGCTGGATCTCGGCATGGTGGCTGCTCGCGCCCATTGCGGTTTCGATTCCTCTGGCGATCCTGCACGATCGCGTCGAGCAGCAACGCTCGCGCGCCGCGCGCGCCGTCTCCTGGTATGAGCGCGCGCTCGCCCGCATCGCCGGCAAGTGGATCGGGGCGGGAAATCAGGGCGAGCGCTTCCGCGATCCGCGCCACGTTTACGCCGACGATCTCGACCTGTTCGGCCGCGGCTCGCTGTTCGAGCTGCTTTCGACCGCGCGCACCGCCGCCGGCGAATCCACGCTGGCGCGCTGGCTGCTCGCGCCCGGCGAACGCGCCGAGGTGATCGCGCGCCAGCAATCCGTCGCCGAGCTGCGCGAACGTCCCGCGCTGCGCGAGGATCTCGCGCTGGTGGGCGAAGATATCCGCGCCGCGGTCGATTCCGATGCGCTGGCGCACTGGGGGTCGCGGCCGCCGGTGCGCTTTTTTCGTGGCGCGCGCGCAATCGCCTTCGCGCTCTCCGTCCTGTGCGTGGCGACGCTGGCCCTGTGGCTCGCCGAACTGCTCCCGCTGACGCCGTTTTTCGTGGTCCTGCTTTTCGAGATCCTCTACACCATGGCCGTGCGCGACGGCGTCCGCGAGATCGTCGCCGCCATGGCGGCTCCCGGACGCGATCTGCGCCTGATGCGCGCGCTGGTCGAGCGCCTGGAGCGCGAGCCTTTTTCATCTCCCGCTCTCGACAAGCTGCGGCGGTCGTTTGAAACCCATCGCGTCCCGGCCTCGCGCGCCATCCGCAAGCTCTCCGGAATGATGGAGCGCATCGATTCCGCGCGCCTGCACATGTTTTTCCGCATCACCGCCGCTCCGCTGCTGTGGATTCCGCAGTTCGCCATGGCGGTCGAGGCGTGGCGTCTCGATTACGGCGCGCACATCGGCGAGTGGGTGGCCGCGATCGGCGAATTCGAAGCGCTCGGTTCGCTCGCGACCTTCGCCTACGAACGTCCCGCCGCCGTCTTCCCTGACGTTGCCGAAGAGCCCGATCCCGTGATCGACGCGGTGCAAATGCACCATCCCCTGATCGCGCCCGCGGTCTCCGTGCCCAACGACGTCAAAATCGGCGGCGAACTGCGCCTGTGGATCGTCAGCGGATCGAACATGAGCGGCAAGAGCACGCTGCTGCGCGCCGCCGGTTTGAACGCCGTGCTCGCCTGGGCCGGCGCTCCGGTCACCTGCGCCCGTTTGCGCGTCTCGCGCCTGTCGATCGGCGCGTCGCTGCGCGCGGTTGATTCGCTCGCCGACAACCGCTCGCGCTTCTACGCGGAAATCGAGCGTCTGCGCGACATCGTGAATCTCGCCCGCGCCGGGAAACCGACGCTGTTCTTGCTGGACGAATTGTTGAGCGGCACCAACTCGCACGACCGCCGCATCGGGGCCGAAGCGCTAGTGCGCGGATTAGTCGAGCGCGGCGCCATCGGAATGGTGACCACGCACGACCTGGCGCTCGCGGCCATCGCGGAAACGCTCGGCCCGCGCGCGATCAACGTCCATTTCGAGGATCACATCGAAGGCGGAGAAATCCGTTTTGACTACCGCCTGCACCCCGGCGTGGTCACGCGCAGCAACGCTCTCGACCTGATGCGCGCGGTCGGATTGGACGTTTGAGACTCCAAAAACATTTTTGCAATAAGCCTCGCAAAATGAGTTCTTACATGTTCAGGTGAAAAAATCGGCTCGATTTAAGCGATTTAAAAAAAATTTTGATACCAAGGGTGCCGGAAACTCGGAAGTCCTCGCTACGGGCCTCCTAGGCCCCTCTACGTCGAAATCGTGTTTTTAATGAAAAACTATTTATCTTGCCGGAGACCGGTTTTGCCGGTTTCCACGGCCTCGGGCGGACTCTCCAGATGAGAATGCCGAGCGCGACCCCGACCGGCCCCGCCGTCGCGGTTAACGATTCGGCTCGGTCCGTCCGGCTAACGGTTTCACCACACTCCCGCCGCACACCCCGACGCCGGTATTCAGCAGCGCGTTCAGGAAATTGTAGAGGACGTGGTACACCATCTGCTCGGTGACCGCGGCTTTTCCCGGCAGCCGGAAGCTGGACGGCAGTTCTTTATTGATCTGCAGGCGGACCGCGTTGGGCAGCGCGCGCCCGCTGCGGTCGCGCTGATTGGCGAGTTGGATGGGCGTTTGCAGCACCATTCCGCTGGTGCCGTCGACATAAAACTGGCAGCGCGAAAACCACCCCAGGTTGGCCGGATCAGCCGCGTCGAACAGCAGCAGGGGCGCCTGGCGCCCTTCGGCGTTCAAGTCGAGCAGCATGCGGCGCGCCTGATCTTCCAGGCGAAATTCAAACCCGGTCTGGCGCGCAATATTCTCGACGAACTCGCTGTCGAGCTCCAGCAGCAGCAGTTTGTGCTCGCCGGCCTTGAGAACCTGCATTCGTGGCCTATTCTAGCAGTTCAAACCCCGGTCCATCTGCTGGAAGCTAGTCGCCAAAGGCTTCATTGAATCGCCTCCGGTCGGAACACGCGGAATCCGGACTGAGCTTGTGCTCGGGGGGCTTCAAATTCGATTCAATCTCCGAGCATCTGCTCCCACGCGCTCGGATCGTCACCGATGCTCAAGAACTTTCCGGAGCGCACAAGTGGCAGTCGCATTAGCTTGGGATCACGTTCCACCCTGCCAATCAACTCCGCATCGGAGGTTTTGAGGTACTTCAAACCGCCTTTCTCGTGAGCCGCACTTTGCTGATCGATCAGATTGGAAAGGCCGAAGCGGTCGATGAACCGCTTGATCTCTGCTGGCGCCATGGCACGTTGCGCCAGATCCACCCATTGAAAGGAGATGCGCCGTTCTTTAAAGAAACGCTCGGCCGCGCGTGTCGGCTGTGAATTCTTGACTCCGAAAATCTGCACGTTGGGCATTCGTTTCAATTGTCCCAGAGTGACGGCGTTCTCAGTAAACTTCCGGGACGAAATGTTGGCTGGACATCTTCGGGCGCTTATATTTTAAGGCCTGTCTCTCGGGCAGTGGAATCTCCAGGGGCGTCATGTCGGAGTAGGAAACCTGGCGCAAAAGGTGCGCGATGCAATTGAGGCGCGCGCGCTTTTTGTTGTCCGCGTTGACGACGTTCCAGGGACTGATCTTGCTGTCTGTATACTCGAACATGACGTCTTTTGCCTTGGAATAGTCGATCCAGTGCCGGCGCGACTCGACATCCATAGCGCTCAACTTCCAGCGCTTGATCGGATTGCGCATACGCTCCTGGAAGCGCCTTTCCTGTTCCTCATCATTTACCGAAAACCAGTACTTGATCACAATGATGCCGGAGCGGATCAGCATCTCCTCGAACACAGGGCAGGCACGCAGGAACTCCCGATACTCCGCTTCGCTGCAAAAGCCCATGACGCGTTCGACGCCGGCCCGGTTGTACCAGCTTCGATCGAACAGCACCATTTCGCCGCGGGATGGCAGTTCGGCGACGTAGCGCTGGAAATACCATTGGCCGCGCTCCTTTTCCGTCGGGACCCCCAGCGCGACGACGCGGCAGAAACGGGGATTCAGGCTCTGGGTAATGCGCTTAATGACGCCCCCCTTGCCGGCGGCGTCCCGGCCTTCGAACAGAACGCACACGCGCAGTCCATTCATTCGAACCCATTCCTGCAGCTTGATCAACTCCAGCTGAAGATGAGCCATCTCATCGACATAGGAATAGTTCTTGGGTGGCTTGCGGGCTTTGGCCTTGCCGAGCACCTTCCAGTGCTGCTCGATCTTCTCGGTTTCCCTGGCATTGCGCAGCAGCTCGCCACCGACGGAATCACGTCGCTTTTTTTTCATTTCCCCGTTGACGTTTATACCATCGGGACGAATAAAAAAGGAAGGTTGTGGGCGATTGAGGTGGTTCTGTCCGGACTGTTCGCAACGGAAGTTACTCGCCATCCGATCGAAACGCGCCGTGCTCGCTTTCAAGCGATCACTCCCGAACCGTGGACCCTCTATCATAAAAGCAGATGTCCTCGCCGCTGATTCTTTTCGATATCGACGGAACCCTCCTCCGCCGCGCGGGGCCGCATCATCGCGAGGCGCTTGAAAAGGCGATTTTCCAGGTCACCGGGCTAAAGACCACTACCGACAGCGTGCCCGTTCAGGGGATGCTCGACCGCGATATCGTCAGCGTGATGCTTCAAAGGGCCGGTGCGACGGCTCCCTTCATCCGGCGCCACATGCCCGCGATTATCGCCGCGGCGCAGCGGATTTACTCGCGTACCTGCCCTGATCTGCGCAAGAAAGTTTGTCCCGGCGCGCGCATGCTGCTCTATCGCCTGTCGCGCCGCGGCGTGGTCACCGGGCTGGTGACCGGAAATCTCACGCGCATCGGCTGGAAAAAGATGGAGCGCGCCGGCCTGCGTCATTATCTGCGCTTCGGCGCGTTCGCCGAGCTTTCGCGCGACCGCGCGGGACTGGTGCGCATCGCCATCCGCCACGCCCGCCGCGAGCGCTGGATCGACCGCCGCAGCCCCATCGCGCTGATCGGCGACCACCCCAACGATATCCGCGCCGCGCGCGCCAACGGCGTCCGAGCCATCGCCGTCGCCACCGGACTCGCCGGCGCCGAGGAGCTCGCCGCGCATTCGCCAGACGTGCTGGTTCCGGATATGCGCGCTCTTTCCCTGGAGATTTTGACCGGAAAATGAAAAAAGCGCTGCTCATCGGGATTGCCGCCGTACTGATCGCCTGCATTTCTGACGAACCCAGCGCGAAAGCGATCGTGGGCGCGCGGCTCATCGCGTCTCCCGGAGCCAAGCCGATTGACGATTCGGTGGTAGTGGTCGAGGATGGGAAATTCATCGACGTCGGGCCGCAGTCCTCGACTCCCGTTCCCCAGGGCGCGGAGCAGTTGCGCGGCACTGGCATGACCATCCAGCCGCTGGCCGGCGGTCCCACGATCGAGGCCGGCAACCGAGCCGATCTGGAGCTGAAAGGCCCCACCGATCGCGTGATGCGCTCGGGCGAATGGGTGCGGTGACGGAAACCACTCCCTCACGGTCGCGGCTCTGTTACGGGCGTAAGCAGGCGGCCTAATTTCCGATATCGTCCGTCCGGCTGTCCTCGCGCGCGGGAAGGTAG
Source organism: Bryobacteraceae bacterium (assembly GCA_035501755.1). GTDB lineage: Bacteria > Acidobacteriota > Terriglobia > Bryobacterales > Bryobacteraceae > Palsa-187. The sequence continues at coordinate 54,465 of DATJVN010000071.1, forward strand.
ATTTTGTACCACCATTGCTGCGCCGCGCTGTCGGCGTACTTCCTGAGCGCGTCTTCGCTTTCAAACTCCATGACGATCGCCTGGTTGTATCCCTCCTGCCCCTGATATTTCAGATTTCTGGTCCACACCCGGCGGATGCCGGGATATTTCGCGGGAAGCTCCCGCGCTGCGTCCACGGCGGCCTTGATCTGCTCCGGCGTCGCATCTTCTTTCCACTTGATATTAATGATGTGAATGACCGTCGCGCGCGACTGGGCGAAGGTAACCGACGCCAACCCAACCAGTAATAAAAACGCGGCCATCTTTTTCATGCGAGCATTATCCCACGCGTTTTTCGGGGAACTCGCCGGGCGCGGAATGCGTAAGATTTCATCAAGAGGTTGTTGATAGGTCGAACCGCGGCTGTCAGGCCGGGGACGTATTTTCGACGTTTTCGAACAACCTCAAAAGGAGCCCTCCATGCGGATCCGTCATATTGCCCTGCTGCTGCCCGTTCTGGCCCTCGCCGGCTGCGAGGATTTCGACCTCGGCGGCGTCATGGATCGTTACCGCGAGGATTTTCATTACGACTACACGCTCAATCCCGGCGCGACGGTCGAAATCGAGAATAGCAACGGCTCGATCGACATTTCCGGCTGGGACAAGAACAGCATCGATATCGATGGGACCAAGTATGCAGGCTCGGAGGGGCATCTGCGCGCGATTCACATTCAGATCGATCATTCCGGCGACTCGATCTCCATCCGCACGGTGATCGACAGCGGCTGGCACGGCAATATGGGAGCCAAGTACATCGTCCGCGTCCCGCGTAAGGCCGAGTTGCGCAATATCGCCAGCTCCAACGGCGCGATCCGCGTCGAAAGCATCGACGGAGAAGTGCGCCTGAAGACCTCCAACGGCAGCATTCATGCTGACGCGATCCACGGCCTGCTCGACGCGCACACTTCCAACGGATCGCTGGAGGTCGCGGACGTGAGCGGCGACACCACGCTGCGCACCACGAACGGCGCGATCCGCGCGGACGTGCGCAAGGGCCGCTTTGAGGCGACCACTTCCAACGGGACCATCACCGCTCACCTGATGGAAGCCGATTCGCACCCGGTGCGCCTGGAAAGCTCCAACGGCCGCATCGACCTGACGCTCGACGCGGCGCGCGAGGTGCACGCCGGCACTTCCAATTCCTCGATTACGCTGCACATGCCCGGCTCGATCGGCGCGGATCTGCACGCGCACACCTCCAACGCGTCGATCACTTCGGATTTCGACGTGAGCGTGCACGGAGGAATGCTCAGCAAGCACAACCTCGATGGGACCATCGGCTCCGGCGGCCCGCTGATCGACCTGGGCACGTCGAACGGATCGATCAGGATTCTGCGTCTGTAAAGGGAACGCGGACGTACAGCCCGCGCGGCTCAAGCGAGAGTTGGCCGTCCAGATCGGCCGGCGGCCCCGGCGATCGCCGCTTCAGCGATGCGATAAATTCCGATTTCGCTTTCGGGCGCGAGGTGCAGCGATTCCGGCAATTCGGAAACCGGATCGATGCCTTGCGTCGTGGCATGCAGGCGCTGAGCCCAGCCGCGGCGCTGCACAAAGCCGGAAACGTTTCTAAATGATTGCAGTAAGGAAGGATAAGAGTTGAAGCGGGGCTCAGGCGGCGGGCGCCGGGGCAACCTTCTTTTTCGAGCTGCGGCGCTTTTCGACCGGCGGCTGGCGATCGCTCTTTTTTAAATTGGGCAAAACAATTTGAAGAACGAATTTTTTCTCTCCATGATCGTCAAATTTAATGACAATATATTCCTCGCTGCAGGAGAGGACGCTTCCCAATCCGAACTTCGGATGCTCGACTTGAGCGCCTTGAGCGAACGCAGGTTTATTGGCCATGGATAATCCATTCTAGCAGATGGAGTTCAAAGCAACAAAGCGACAATCACCGTTGGGGATTCACCCCCGCCCGTGAGCGGCGCGGTTGGCAAACATGATCGGTAAACCCTGGCCGTAAGGCCGGGGGGCGGATACGCCCTTGTCGACCCGGAACTTACCCGGACCGGCCGGTGTCTAATGTTGCATTGAAGCGGTAGAATAGTTGCGGCGAGGGCACGTGGCAGACACTACCGTCGGCTTCGAATTCGACGCCCCGGATTATGGGGCTGTAGCGCGGGAAACGGAATCCGCGCTGGTGTTCGAATTGCGTAGCGGGGTCGAATCAGCGTATGAGACGCTGATTGCGCGCTTTGAGCAGCCGGTGTACAACATTGTCAGCCGGCTGATGGACGACCCGGCCGATGCGGCCGACGTGGTGCAGGAAGTGTTTTTGAAGGTTTTCCGCAATATTGCGTCCTTCCGGCAGGATTCCTCGCTTAAAACCTGGATCTACCGCATCGCGGTGAATGAGGCGCGCAATCACCGGCGCTGGTTCAGCCGGCACCGGCGCCGCGAGGTCGGTCTCGAATCGGATTCGGGAGCTTCGCGCGAAAGCGGCCGCGCGTACGAGGATTCGATTCCCGATCCGGGCCGCTCGCCCTATCAAGCGGCGGCCGACCGGGAAGCTGAAGCGATGATCGAACAGGCGCTTGCGGAAGTGAATCCGAAGTTCCGCGCGGCGCTGGTCCTGCGTGAAATGGAGGGTTTGAGCTACGACGAGATTGCAAAAATTCTGGGGATTTCCCTGGGGACTGTGAAATCACGCATTCTGCGCGGTCGGGACGCGCTTCGGAAGAATCTGGCGGAGCGGCTGGAGCCCCACTCGGCATCCGGCTGGTTCCCTCAACTCGCGGATTAAAGAAGTTCAGTGGCTCGTATGGAACGGGACTATAAAGAATTCTTCGATGATGAGTCGGTGAGCCGGGCGCTTCAAAAGCTGCGCCGGCGGGCGCCGCCGGCAGACCTGTCCAGTGCTCTGCGAGTGCTCGCGTCACGCGAGCGGCAGCGGCTGGTGCGCGGGGCGGGGATCGCCTTCGCCGACCGCGTGCGTCTTTTCGCCGATAATCTCATGCGTCCTCTGGCGCTGCCCTTTGCGGGTGGATTGTTTTCCGCGGTCGTGTTGTTCAGCATGTGGGTGATTCCCACCTATCCCCTGCGCGGATCGAGCACCACCGACGTTCCCTTGATGTGGACCACGCAGGCGGCGGTGAAACAACTCGGTCCGGTGGCTTCCACCGGAAACGTGATCGTGGACGTGACTGTCGACGATACCGGGCGCATGGTGGATTATCGGATCGTGTGCGGCAACGTGGCCAACAATGAGGCCCTGCGGCGCAGCATCGAGGGTTTTCTGATTTTCACCGTGTTTCAGCCGGCCACTGCGCTGGGCCAGCCTGTGGAAGGCAAGATCCGGCTGTCGCTGCAATCGAGCCAGATCGACGTCAAGGGCTGATTTCGCGGGGAACCGGGAATTGGTTACTGGGCCGGACGCGTCCGCTGACCGGGCAGTCCCCAATACCCAGTTCCTAATCCCCGTCCCCCAATTATGGGCCGCCGCTTCGGGCAGCATTTTCTCGCGAAAAAATCGATTCTCGACCGCATCGCGGCCGCGGCTTGCGGGGACGTCGCGCCGCTCGCGATTGAGATCGGACCGGGCAAGGGCGCGCTGACCGAAGCGTTGCTCGAGCGCGCCGAAAGAATGGTCGCGATCGAGGTCGATCCGGTGCTGGTGCATTATCTGCGGCAGAAATTCGCGGCAGCGATTGAAACCGGGCGGCTCACGCTGATCGAGGGCGACGTTTTGAAGCTCGATCTGGCCGCGTGGGGACCGGCGGTGGTCGCGGGCAATCTGCCGTATTACATCACTTCGCCCATCCTCGAAAAACTTTTTGCGATGGGCGACCAGTGGCGGCGCGCGGTTTTCATGGTGCAGGCCGAGGTCGCCGCACGGCTGGCCGCGGCGCCGGGGTCGCGCGATTTCGGGTTCCTGAGCGTACAGACGCAGCTCTTCGCGCAGCCGGAAATTCTGTTTCAAGTGCTGCGGACGGCGTTTCGCCCGCCTCCGAAAGTGGATAGCGCGGTGGTGCGGCTGACTCCCGCGCATCGCGAGATGGCGGATCGCGCGGGATTTCTGCGCTTCGCCTCGGCCGCTTTCCGCCAGAAACGGAAAACGCTGCGCAACAATCTCGCTCCGGTGTATGGAAAGGATCGCGTGGATGCGCTCGCCGAAGGCCGCCAGCGCGCCGAGCAGATGAGTGTGGACGCACTCATCACGCTGTACGAAAAACTGCGCTAGGAGATGGCGCGCCTCTCAGTGTGCGCCACAAGGCAGACCTGGTCACGAAGGCGTTCAACCGCCGTATTTTCGACACAGTGAGCGGTGCCGCGCCGATGTGGACTCACGATGAGCTGACGGCAAAAGTCACTGTCGTCGTGCTCGAGCCGAAGGTGATCATCAGCGGGACCTGGTTGCCCGGCTGCACCCCGGCGGGCACGTTCACGTTGATCTGGTATTCGGCGGCCGTTCCCGGCGCGATGCCGGAGAAAAGCGGCGTCGCGCTGATTCCGCCGATCACGATCGACGGCGTCGTCACCGTGTCATAGATCACGCTGCCATCGACCGGCGCGACCGAGCCGGCCGGAAGGGGACTGCCGTTGGGATTGCCGTTGGGCGTGGCGAGTCCTCCACCGGTGAAGTACACCACGATCTCATCGTTGGGATGCACCGGCTGTCCGCACGGCGTGGCCACGGAAAGCCCGCCGCACGGCGTGGGGAGCTTGTAGGTGGGCGCGAGCGAAGCGGGCATCGCGAACCAATAAGTGTTGGCCAGCAGCACCACGCCCTGATTGGGAGCGCCGGGACCTCCGAAAGGAAACACGCCCACATCGGCCGGCGCGAGCGCGATGAAGTAATTCTGGCTGGCGCCGGTCAAGTTCTTGATGGTGATGGCGCCGCTTCCCGAGGTGGGCGCATTGGAGGGAAGCGTGGTGTTGATCAGGTTCACCGACGGCAGTACATTGTAGAGCGGCAGCGCGACGCCGTTGAAATCGACTTCCAGGCCCTGGTAACTGGTGGCCGGGAACAGGCTGCCGGCCGAATCGGGCACGTTCAATCCGACGGCGTAAACGCTGATGAAGGAGTTCGGCGCGGCGGGGTGAACAGCGTCCCTGACCGAGGCGGTCGCGCTGTTTTCGACCGCGCAGACGACCGGGCTGGTGATCGCGATCGGCAGCGTCACCGGCGGAGACGATATTGCGCTCACGCCGCTGCCGACGGTCAAAACCACGTTGGTCGCGCAACCGGAAGCGTCGCTCGGAAGGGTGAAGTTGATCTGGTACAGGCCGACGTAGCCTGCGGCGAGAGCAGCGTAGTCGACTGTGGCGGATTCCGTGCCAATCGTGAGCGCCGGCAACGGCGTGAGCGGCACCGGCTGGGGAGGCATGGTGCCGGTGAGGACCGGCGGGTTGGTGGGTCCGAGTCCGGTTGCGTAGATCGTGTACGTATTTCCAGGCTTGGCTGGATTCGCCGTCGTGATCGGGTTAGCTTTGGCGGTGGTGTCGAAAAACTGGCCCACGCCGGTTCCCATTTGGTTCGCCGTATACATCGCGGGGGCATAAGGCGCGAGCGTGATCGCAAACGGGTTCGACGCTTGCCCGGCGACCGTCACGACCACGTTCAGGGGTTCCCCCACAGGCGCGTTCGTGGGGATCTGAATCGCCAGCTGGTTGGAGTTGGAGCCGGTGGCCGACACGTAGGCTGCATTCGAACCCACCATCACCGTCGTGTTGGTCCCGAGCGACCCCATCAGGTTTTTTCCGAAAATTACGGCCAGTGAGCCGGGCGCGTACGTTTGCTGAAGCGAGACCGCGTTGCTCATTCCATTGATCACCGGCTGGGCGATGGCAGCGAGTCCGGTGGAAAGAACCAGCGCAATCAGAGTCCGCATTGCGAGACATCCTAGCACGATCGTTAACCGTTACGCTGTAAGCATGCCCTTTGAGAATCAGCTCCATCCGCGGGTTTCGCGCAAACACAAGGACGGCGTTACGGTTCACGTGGATTTGCAGCCGGCGTTCCTCAATACGCAGGGTGTTCTGCACGGCGGAATCACGGCGGCGATCGCGGATGAGGCCGCCTGGCATGCGATCGAGAACAAACATGGATACGGCGCGCGCAAGTCCACCACCACGGAGCTGAAAGTCAACTATCTGCGGCCCATCGCGGGGAAAAAAGTGATCGCGCGAGCCGTGCTGGTTCGCGCCGGCCGGACGCTGTGCGTCTCGCGCGTGGATATTTTCGACGACGAGAAGAATCTGGCCGCGATCGCCATCGTGACTTACATGCTTCTGTGATAGCGTGGGTGAAAAACGAGCGGTCGAATTTGCCTGTTTCTTCCTCATTTTTCCGCCAATGCTGGCCCCCAATCCGCCCGATCTCCGGGCAGGGCTTCGATGTGCCCTCGCTGTCGCACGGCTGCTCCCCGCGCTGCAAGACAGATCGTTCATGGGACACTAGAAGAAGCGAGACGCACCATGCCCATGCAAGACCAAGGGATTGATTTCATCGCATACGACGATGTCGGCCGCGTGATCCTTCTTGGAGAGGTCAAGAGCAGAGTCGGCACCTCGGGTGAGTGGGCGGCGCGCTTCCGCAGGAACATGCTCGCACACGGGATTCTGCCCAGCGCGCTGTTTTTTCTGATCGCCACTCCCGAACGCATGTATTTCTGGAAGCAGGACCATCCGGGACTCACCGAAGAACCCCCTGGGTTCACTGTCGATGCAACGAAAGAGTTCAGGCCATATCTGGAGAAACTGAATCAAACAAGGCAAGCCGTTGGCGAACGGGCACTCGAACTGATGGTGTTCTCATGGTTGAAGGATATCGCTCGAACGGGGAGCGAGCGTGTCAAGCACGATCCTTCCATGAAGTGGTTGGCTGAATCCGGTCTAATCGATTCGCTCGGAAGCGCTCGCATCGAAATGAACCCTGCATAATGACGGTGTACGTCGAATCGAACTTCGTGCTGGAGCAAGCGCTGCAGCAGGAGCAATGCGATGCGTGCGACGCGATTGTCGATCTCGCCGCCTCCGGTCGCATCTCTCTCGTCGTGCCTGCGTTCTCTCTTGCTGAGCCGCATCAAGCGCTTGAACTGAAGGAGAAGGCACGCAACAGGTTGAGCAACGAATTGCAGTGGCATATCTCGGAGCTGGGCCGGTCGAGGGCATACCGCGCAGTTCCTGATGACTTCGGGGCGCTCGTTTCGATACTGATTCGTAGTGCGGAGCGCGAACGCGAGAGTTTGCAGGACGCGATTGCCGGACTGCTCAACAGTGCTGCTGTTATACCGCTCGACTCGACCATCCTCAGCGCTGCCCGCGAATTCCAGGCCAGTTTGGGAATGTCTGGACAGGACGCCATCGTTCTCGCGTCCGTCCTTGGCCATCTGCAAGACAATTCTCCCGCCGAGAGTTGCTTCTTGAGTCGTAATGCTAGAGATTTTGATGATCCCGACGTCCGCGATAGACTCGATCGGTTTGGATGTCGGTACTTTACGCAATTTGATCAAGCGCTCCAGTTCGTCAGGGCGCGGCTGGGAATCAGCGATTTCCCGCCCTCCTAGCGCGACGCGCTGCTTTATTAACCGAACGTCTGATTTCAAGCTGACACCCCCGGGCGACGTAGAATAGTTAAATGCGGATACTGCTCGCTGCACTCTCCGTCTACGCGCTCGAAGGCGCTCCTCTCTACCAGGCCTCTTTCGACGCCACCGCGAAACAGTGGCAAGCGGTGCACGGCGTGGCTTCGCCCGATTCGGCCGTCGAGCACGAGCAACACGCGTCGCTGCGGGTTGAAGCCTCGGGCGTCTCCGACGCGCTGATCCGCTCGACCCCGGTGAATCTCACGGTGGGGCAGAGCTACCAGCTTTCCGCGTGGGTACGAACCGAGAAGCTCGAAGTCCGCGATCTCGACCGTACGCCCATCGCCACCGGCGCGTCGATCGCCATGGCGTCGATGCCGTTCGATGTGCATTCGGAATCGCTCGGCGGAACTCGGGCCTGGACGCGGCTGAATCTGCGCTTCACCGCCACGCGTTCCGAGGACCAGGTGCTGCTCGCCGTCGCGGAGGGCGGCGCGTTCAGCGGAAAGACATGGTTTGAAGGGGTCACCATCGAGGAAGTCGCGTCCTCGAACGATCTGCCGCAAAAAGCCGCGCTGCGCACCTTCGGCCCCGGTTATCGCTATCCCCAAGCCGGCTGGATTTATCTGCACATCGAAGGCGAGCCCTACGATCGCGGCTATCAGCACGGCTACCTGATGGCGCGCGAGATCGAGCAGTACATCGACCGCTGCGCCGCGCAGCTCGACCCGAAATCGAAAGCCGGGGCGTGGAGCAACGGGCGCACCGAAGCGAGCGCGCTGTTCCTGCGCGGCTTCGACCGCGAAATTCTGCAGGAGATGAAAGGCATCGCCGATGGCGCGGCGGCCGCGGGCGCGAAGTACGATGGCCGTCCGGTCGATCTGGCGGATATCGTGACGCTGAACACGATCACCGAGCTGGGCGAATTGGATGCGGCGATGCCGGTGACGCCCACGGGTCTCGAAGGACTGGGTTTGCATCGTCCCGCTGCGCCACGCGCGACGGGCGGATCGAACGATCATTGCAGCGCGTTCGCAGCGTGCGGCCGCGCCACGCGCGACGGAAAGATGGTGATCGGCCACGTCACCTGGTGGCCTGAAACGCTCGGCGAGCAGACCAACGTCATGCTCGACGTGCAACCGGTCACCGGCCATCGCGTGCTGATGCAAAGCTATCCCGGAGGCATCCAGAGCGGCACCGACTGGTATCAGAACGACCTCGGCGTGGTGCTCACCGAAACCACCATCGACCAGAGCCCGTTCAACATTCAGGGAACCTCGGTGGCGTATCGCGCGCGCAAATCGATTCAGTACGGCGATTCGATCGACAAGGTGGTGGAGCTGCTCGAGGCGCGCAATAACGGCCTGTACACCAACGAATGGATCATCGGCGACGCGCGCACCAACGAGATCGCGATGCTGGAGCTGGGGACTTACAAGACCAAGCTGTACCGCAGCTCGAACAACGAATGGTTCGGCGACACGGAGGGTTTTTATTGGGGCTGCAACAACGCCAAGGATCTGAACATTCGCCTGGAATATGTTCCCGACCCGAAGGGCGCGCCGCGCGACATCCCGTTCGTACCCGCGCCGCGGGATGTGAAGTGGCAGCAGATGTACCGGGAGCACAAAGGAACGATCGACGAATCCTTCGCGTTCCTGGCGTTCCGCACCGCGCCGCTGGTATCGCCGAGCACCATGGACGCGAAGGTCACCACCTCCGAGATGGCGCCGAAGATGATGC